>CALXYJ010000015.1 GCA_944392945.1 uncultured Clostridia bacterium
CAAAATTAGATTCTATTAATGAAAATCTAGATGAATTTGTTAAAATTGAAGAATTAATAAATGAAGACAAACAAAAATGCAAAGCTATGTAATTCCAATAGTTACAAGACTTTGTAAATTGGTTGGTAGTTTTTAAAATCTACACCATTAATATTAGCTTTCCAACCTGATGGAAAAGAAATATCTGGAAAATTTTTTGCAATACTAAGGGCAGAAATGTAAATTTCGGAATCTTTAGGATAAAAATTATTAACTAAATTAATGCCATCAGGATTAATCATAGAAATTATATATAAAGAGCAATTATTATATAAAAACTTTGCATCATATCCATAAATTTTTGTTTCAGAAACGAATGCATTACATAAGTCTTGTATAAATTTAATTAATAAAACAGAAGTTATCCATTCATTTGCGTGTATGCCAGCGGTATATAATATTTCTTTTTTACCAACTCCAAATTTTAAACAATATATTTCATTTTTTAAAACACTTTTTCCAATCGAAAAGATTTTTAAAAAATCATAGTTTTGTTTAAATGTATGAATCGAATTTTTTAGATACAAATAATCAACCATAATATCACCTAATACTATAATATGTTTGTAAAAAATAAAGGTTATTATTTTATTGAGTAACAGAAACTAAATATTGACAAACAAAAAAGCCATAAATATAATATTTAGCAAGGAGGAATAATTATGAAAATATTAGGAAAAAATAGTTTGTCATCAGGAGTAAGAATAGGGCTAAAAGTTATTTTAGCTATTGTTATAATTTTAGAAATTGCTTTAATTGTATTTTCAATTATTACAAAAGCAAATATTATAGAAGAACCAAAAAATATAATCTTATATTTATTTATGATAACAGCTATACCAGCTGTTATTGTGGTATATAATTTTATAAAAATATTTAAAACTTTTGAAGAAGAGGACGCTTTTAATAGAAAAAACATTAAAAGATTAAAAATTATATGGGCTTCATTTATAATTGCAGGAATTCTATTTATTGTAATATCAATATTATTTAAATTTTTAATAGGGAATGATTTATTAGAAGATTTATATATAAGGACATATGCACAGATTTCTAGCATGTTTATAGCTTTTATTGGTTTAATATTTGTTGTATTAGGAATAGGTATTATCATGCTTTTAGAAATTTATAAAGAAGCAATTAGACATAAAGAAGAAAATGATTTAACAATATAAAAGGACGGTGATAAGATGTCTATAATAGTGAATTTAGACGTAGTTATGGCAAAAAGAAAAATGCCATCAAATGAACTTGCAGAAAAAATAGGAATTACTCCAGCTAATTTATCAATATTAAAGACCAATAAAGGGAAGGCGATAAGATTTTCAACATTAAATAAATTATGTGAAGTATTAAATTGTGAACCAGGAGATATCTTAGAATACAAAAAAGATGAATAATTATTGCAAAAAAGGAAAAATATGATATAATGACCAAGTAGAAAATTTGTTTGCAAAGGAGAAGATATGTTTTCATATATAAAAGGAACTTTAGAAGTAAAATCATTAAATTATATAGTTGTAGATGTAAATGGAATAGGATTTAAAATATTTATGTCACAATCAGCAATACAGAGATTAGAAGAAACAGGTAAGATTGTAAAAATATATACATATATGAATGTAAAAGAAGATGAACTAAGTTTATATGGATTTATAACAAATGAAGAATTGAGAATGTTTGAATTATTAATAGGAGTAAGTGGAGTTGGAGCAAAATCCGCGATAACAATGTTATCCTCAATTACACCATCAAAGTTTGCATTGGCAGTAATTTCAAATGACGTAAAGACACTCACCAAAGTACCAGGAATAGGAACAAAATCAGCACAAAGAATAATATTAGAACTAAAAGATAAATTAAAGACAGAAGATGCTGTACAAACAAATGATGTAGAGGTTGCAACAAAGATTGTAGAAAGTAATAAACTAGAAGAGGCAGTACAAGCACTAAAAGTATTAGGATATACAAGGCAAGAAATAGAGAGTGTATTGTCTAAAATAGACATAAATTCTCTAACTGTAGAAGATATAATTAGAAAAGCATTAAGTTTTTTAGGAATGTAGGGTGAGAATGATGGATTTTAGTAAGCCATTAGCATATAGAATGAGACCAAAAACATTGGATGAGTATGTTGGACAAGATCATATTTTAGGTAAAGATAAAATATTATATAGAACAATAAAAGCAGATAGATTATCAAGCATAATTTTATTTGGTCCACCTGGATGTGGAAAAACTTCTCTTGCAAGAGTAATAAGTGAAACAACAAAATATAAATTTTATAAAATAAATGCTGTTACATCTGGAGTAGCAGATATAAAAAGAGTAATAGAAGAAACCAAAAATATGATGTTAAATCCACAAGGAAAAAGTATATTATTTATAGATGAAATTCATAGATTTAACAAACTACAACAGGATGCATTATTGCCATATGTAGAAGATGGAACAATCATATTAATAGGAGCGACAACGGAGAATCCTTATTTTGAAGTAAACAAAGCTTTAATTTCAAGATCTATGGTATTTAAATTAAATCCATTAACTAAAGAAGATATAATAAAAGTATTAAAAATGTCATTAGAAAGGGAAGATGGCTTAAAAAGCTATGATATAAAAATTGAAGATGAAACAATAGAAAAGATAGCAGATGTTGCTAATGGTGATGTAAGAACAGCTTTAAATGGTCTAGAGGTAGCTGTATTAACAACTGAAATATCATCAGATGGATATATTCATATAACAAATGAGATCGCAAAAGAATGTGTTCAATCAAGAAAAGCAATTTTTGATAAAAAAGGAGATAGCCATTATGACAATATAAGTGCTTTTATAAAATCAATGAGGGGCTCAGATCCTGATGCTGCTATTTTTTATTTAGCAAGAGCTTTAAATGGTGGAGAAGATCCAGTATTTTTGGCTAGAAGAATTGTTATAGCTGCTTCAGAAGATGTTGGAATGGCAAATCCTAATGCCTTAGTAGTTGCAACGTCTGCAATGCAAGCTGTTCATATGATTGGAATGCCGGAGGCAAGAATAATTTTGGCAGAGGCAGCAGTATATGTTGCTACTTCTAAAAAATCTAATGCTTCATATTTAGCGATAAATAAAGCTTTAGATGATGTTGCCAATAAAGATACTGGAGAAATACCAATGCATATTAGAAATGCTCCAGTAGATGGGATGGAAGCATTGGGATATCATGAAGGTTACTTATATCCACATAATTTTCCTGGACATTATGTGGAACAACAATATTTACCTGATAAAATGTTAGGAACTAAATATTATATAAAAGATGAGAATATTGAATAATGTTAAAATTAAGTATAATCTTTGGTTATGATTAATCAAATTTATCAAAAAATCAAAAACTGCTATAAAAAATTTGACAGCAGTTTAATTTTTTTGATAATATTAACTCATAAATTATTATTGATTGAAGGATTAAAGAAATGAAGAATAGAGTAAATATAAAAATGCAACATAATTGGAAATATGAAGATAAAAACTATATGAGGGAAGTAACCAAGTTTATGGATTTAGCAGAGCAAATAAAAGACGAAGGTTTAAAAAATGCGATTGTTTCGCAAATGTTAAGATGTGATATGGAATTAACAAAATGTGCTGAAGAAAAAATTTTAAAATAGAATATTTTTTTCCTAAGATGGAAAAATAATAATATGATAGTGAAAATATTGATTGGATTTTTGGCAGGAATAATTAGTGGATTATTTGCATCAGGTGGAGGGTTAATTTTAGTTCCAGCATATGTATATATAATAAAAATGTCTGAAGAAAGGGCAAGAGCAACTTCAATACTATCCATATTACCAATGGTAATAGTAAGTAGTGTTTTTTATTTTAAATTTAATAATATAAATTGGACTTTAGCCATAATTTGCTCATTTGGAGGAATAATAGGTGGAGCAATAGGGGCAAAATTATTAAAAAAGATATCTCCAAAAATATTAAAATTAATGTTTATTATATTTTTAGTATATTCAGCTATTAGATTATTATTTTTTTAGGGTGGAATATGATTGAGTTTTTTACAAGTATTATTGCAGGAATTGTAAGTGGATTAGGTATGGGAGGAGGAACCATACTTATTTTAATATTTACAGTATTCTTAAATGTAGAGCAACACATTGCACAATCAATTAATTTAATATTTTTTATTCCAACAGCAATTATTGCGATATTTATTAATAAAAAACAGAAATTATTAGATGTAAAAACTGGATTAATTATAGGTATCTCTGGTAGTTTTGGAGCAATATTAGGATCAGTAATTTCTAATAGATTAGATTCTAACAATTTAAAGAAAATATTCGGAATTTTTTTGGTAATAATTGCTATACATGAAATATATTCATATATAAAATTGTATATTACAAAAAAAACAAGAAATAATAATATTAAGTAAAATATAATCGAAAAGAGGGATATTATGAAATTTATGAAGGGAATACTTGTTGGAACTTTAATTTCAGCAGGAGTTATGTATATGATGAATGAAAATGAAACATCAAAAAAGAAAATGATAAAAAAAGGAAAACAATTTGCAAAAAAAATGGGAATGTGGTAATACATTCCCATTTTAAAATTAATGCTTTTCTTTATCACATTTGTCGCAACAAACAGGAGTCATTTCTTTGCAACAATCTAAATCTACACCTTTTAAGCAATCTCCATCTCTTGCGTCACATTTAGCACAAATATTTACATGTTTTACATTGTCAACCCATATTTGAATTTCATACATTTTATTATGGCATAATGGACCAAAAACAAATTCACCATCACAATCTGTAAAAGTATGAGATACAGGGCGTTTTTCTTCATGGCCCTTATCACATACAATTTCTATTAATTTAACTACGGCATTTGGTACAGGCTCTTTATAACAATCTTTTACAATACCGAAAATAACATTTCTATTATCTTCTGGTAAAGTAATCTCTATATCATATTGTTTACCATTTTCTATAACTCCTTCTACATCAACAATTGGACATATATTTTTATCATAATCCATAATTATTCATCCTTTCTTAATTATAATTCTTAAGTAGAATTGGTACTCTACTTGTATATATTATGTTTTTTGTAGAAAAATGTTGAATCATATTATTAATATATAAGTATAAAAAATAGTTTCTCAACATATAAATTTATAAAAACATTAGGAGGATTTATTATGTTTTATGTAATAAATAAAGAAAAAATAATTGCATATATAGTAACAGTATTTACCATTGTAGTACTATATTTTGTAGCAGCTACATATGATTATAAAGAGGTAATTCCAACTGCAAATATTATAGTAAATAATACAGTAGAAAATGCAATAAAATTAGATAAATAAACATAAATATCCAAAAAATAACTTTTTATGTAGACAAAACCAAAAAAAAGTAGTATAATAAGTATATCGGGATGTTAAAAGCAGGAAGAAACATAAAAGGGAAACAATAGATAAAATATAATTAGTATAGGAGGAAAAAAATTGAATACAAATTATTTAGAAAATAACCATTTAGTATTGGTTGGAAAGGTTACTAGCGAAAAAAAATTTAGTCACGAAATTTATGGAGAAAGCTTTTACATATTTGATTTAGAGGTAGCTCGTTTAAGCGGAAATTCAGATATTATCCCAATTACAATTTCAGAAAGACTAATATTAGAAAAAGAACTAGAGATAGGTGATAAAGTAGAAATTGAAGGACAATTTAGATCATACAATAGTTATGAAAATGAAAAAAACAGATTGATCTTAACAGTGTTTGCAAAAGATATTAAATATTTATCACAAGATGAAGAAGAAAATTCAAGTGAAAAGGTTTCAAACGAAGTTACATTAGTAGGATATATTTGTAAAAAACCAATATATCGTCAAACACCATTTGGAAGAGAAATATCTGATATTTTATTAGCAGTAAACAGAGCATACAATAAATCAGATTACATTCCAGCAATTGCATGGGGAAGAAATGCAAGATTCTGCCAAAATATAGAGGTGGGAACAAAAGTAAAAATATCAGGAAGAGTTCAATCAAGAAATTATGAAAAGAAATTTGAAGATGGAACATCAGAAACTAGAACAGCATATGAAGTTTCAATAAGTAGTTTAGAAATAGTTAATGAAGAAGAAGATAAAGAAGTAATATAAAAATAAATAATAAAGACTAAAAAGACTATTATTTTTAGTCTTTTTTTGTTATAATGGCAATATCTTAAATTAAGGAGAATAAAGCAAATGAAAAATAAGATAAAAAAAATAAATCAAAGCAATAGAAAAATAGTATTTAATATATTAGCCATTATTTGTATAATTTTATTTTGCACAGCAATTTCACCAGTTACGATGCAAAATGATACATATTATACTGTAAAAATAGGTGAATCCATACTAGAAAATGGCATAGATGGCAAAGATCATTTTTCATGGCATGAAGACTTAAATTATGAATATCCGCATTGGTTATATGATGTAATGATGTATTCTATATATTATATTGGTGGCTGGACTGGAATATATATTTCAACAATTATATTTGCTTGTATATTGGGAATAATCCTGTATATTACAAATGTAAAAGTTTGTAAAAATCATATAGTTCCATTTATTATAACTATAGGTGCAATGGCTTTAATAAGATCATATGTAGCTGCAAGAGCACAACTAGTAACATTTATTTTATTTGTTTTAGAAATTCTTTTTATAGAAAAATTTATGAAAAATAGAAAATTTGGTTATGCTTTGGGGCTTTTTGTTATATGTATACTTATAGCTAATCTGCATGTAGCGGTTTGGCCTTTTTTCTTTGTACTATTTTTGCCATATATTGCAGAATATCTAATATGTGTAATTTTAGATTTAAGCTTACCATCAAAGATTATGAAACTTATTTACAAAATTCAAAAAAGGATATTTGTTAAAAATCAAGATAAAGTAAAAATTCTAGAAGAAAAAATAGAAAAAGAAGAAGAAAAAGCTATAATTACAAAGAAAAAGAGAGAAGAAAATAGAAAAAATCCATATAAAATAGTAGTAGAAAAAAATAAAAATGTAAAATATTTAATTTTAATAATGCTAATTTCAGTTTTATTAGGATTGTGTACTCCATTAGGCCAAACTCCTTATACATATTTAATAGACACAATGCAAGGAGATACAACACAAAATATAAATGAACATTTACCTTTAACATTAATAAATCAAAAGGATATTTTAGGACTATTAATAGTAATAATAGCTATTTTGATGTTAACAAAAGTAAAAATTAAGTTAAGAGATTTATTTATGTTAGGCGGATTAATAATACTTGCTTTAATGTCAAGAAGACAAATTTCAATGTTAGTATTAATAGGTTCAACAATAATAGGAAAAATAGTATTAGCATTTTTTAGAAAATACAATTGTATGAATGATTTAAAAGTTCTTTTTAAAGGGATGACAGGTTTTTACGGATTTGGTATTACGTTATGTATTATTATAATAATAAGTACTAATATATATAGACCTAAAATTGATGACACTTATGTTGATGAATCTACATATCCAGTAAAAGCTTGTGATTATATATTAGAAGAATTAGATGTTAGCAATATAAGAATTTATAATGAATATAATTACGGAAGTTATATGCTTTTTAGAGGTATACCTGTTTTTATAGATTCAAGAGCAGATTTATATACTCCAGAGTTTAATCCAGGTTGTAATGTATTTGATGATTTCTTAAACATATCAAATATTGGTACATATTATGAGAATAAATTTGATGAATATGATATAACACATGTAATATGCTATAAAAATGCAAAGTTAAATATGTTTTTATCACGAAATTACGAATATAAAGAATTATATTCTGATGATAGATTTGTAATATACGAAAGAGATAAAGTATAGGGGGGAGTATATGGAGGAAAATGTTAATAATAAAACTCTAAAAGAAAAGATAGAGGAAAGAGAAAAAAAAGAAAAACAAGCTAAGAAAAAAGTTATGAAAAGAATTTTTTTAATAGTAATTATATTGTTATTATGTGATCAAGTAACGAAAATTCTTTTTATAAATAAAGATATATCTATTATTCAAGGTATTTTAAAATTCCACACTGTGCAAAATAGAGGTGGAGCCTTTGGAATAGGTCAGAATAGTACTTTTTCTTTTATAGTAGCTAATATCATTGTTTTAGGCATTATAATAAAATTTATATCAATACAAGCAAATCAAATAGATAAGAAAACAGGAATTGCCTTAGGTATGGTTTTAGCAGGTGGATTTAGTAATTTAGTTGATAGATTATTTAGAGGATTTGTTGTAGATTTTATAGATATATCTGAATTAATAAATTTTCCAAATTTTAATTTAGCAGATATTTTTATAGTTTTAGGATGGATTTCATTAGCTTTATTTTTTGCAATATATGCCAATAATGTAAGAATGGGAAAAATAAAAAAAGAAAAGGATGATAAAATTGAAGAGATATAAAATAGGGGAAGAAAATGTTGATTATAGAATTGACAAAGTAGTACCTATTTTAAATAGTGAAATAACACGAGTGACAACACAAAAATTATTAGAAGAAGGAAAAATACTTGTAAATGATAAAAAAGTAAAGTCATCATATAAAGTTAAATTAGATGATATAATATCTGTAGAAATTCCAGAAGTAAAAGATACTGAAATTATTCCGGAAAATATAAAATTAGATATTTTATATGAAGATGAATATATTATTGTCGTAAATAAAGCAAAGGGAATGGTTGTTCATCCAGCAAATGGAAATTATACAGGAACATTAGTAAATGCATTGCTATATAGATGTAAGGATTCTTTATCTGGTATTGGTGGGGAAAAAAGACCAGGAATAGTGCATAGATTGGACAAAGATACATCAGGAGTTTTAATTGTTGCCAAATGTGATAAAGCACATTTAAATATATCGGAACAAATAAAATCACATAAAGTAAAAAAGACATATATAGCATTGGTTAAAGGGATAGTTAAAGATAATGAAGCTACTATTGACATGCCAATAGGAAGAAGCAAGAAAGATAGAAAAAAGATGGACATAGACAAAAATGGTAAAAATGCAATAACACATTTTATAGTTATGCAAAGATATCAAGGATATACTTTATTAAAAGTAAATATAGAAACAGGGAGAACACATCAAATTAGAGTACATTTATCTACGATAGGTTATCCAATTGTTGGGGATGAAGTATATTCTAATGGTAAAAATGAGTTTAATGTAGAAGGGCAAATGTTGCATGCCTATTGTATAGAATTTCTACATCCAATAACTGGAGAAAAAATGAAAATAACAGCACCATTGCCAGAGTATTTTAATGAGGTTTTAAGAAAACTAGAAAATAGAAAGATTGATATTTAAGTTAAAATAAAAAGGTCCAGTACTAGAACAGTACTGGAGGATCTATATAAATCTTTTTATTCCATTAAAAACAGAATAAAAAGAAATTTAAAAACATAATTTATACTATTATAATATGCAATAAAAAATAAATTATGCATAAAAGGGGAAAAAATATGGAAGAAAAAAATAATGAGGTTAGACTGCAAAAATTTTTGGCAGATAGTGGAGTAGCTTCTAGAAGAAAGTGTGAAGAAATTATTCTAGAAGGTAGAGTAAAAGTTAATGAAAAACTTATTACGAAACTAGGAACCAAAATAAATCCATACGAGGATTTTGTAGAAGTTGATGGAAAAATTTTAAAAAGGCAGGATGAAAAAGTATATATTTTATTAAATAAACCAATTGGATATGTAACAACAGTAAAAGATCAGTTTAAAAGAGATACGGTTATGGATTTATTAAAAAATATAAAATTAAGAGTTGTTCCAGTTGGAAGACTTGATATGTATACTTCTGGGGCTCTTATTTTATCAAATGATGGAGAGTTTGTTAATAAAGTAACACACCCAAGCCATGAGATCGAAAAAACATATAATGTTACTGTTAAAGGTGAAGTAACAAAAGAAGATATGAAAAAATTAGAAAATGGTGTCGATATAGGAAATTATATTACAAAGCCTGCAAAAACAAAGATTTTAAAAATAGATGGATCAAAGAAAATTTCAAGATTTCAGATCACAATTCATGAAGGTAAAAATAGGCAGATTAGGAAGATGTGCAAAGCGATTAATAAGCCAGTATTAGCTCTTCATAGATCAGCAATAGGAAAAATAAATGTAAAAGACTTAAAATTAGGCGAGTATAGATTTTTAACCAACAAAGAAATAGAAGATTTAATAAAATAAATATTGATTATATTAAAATAAAAATATATAATAATAAAAGAATATACATAAGATAAAGGAGATAGAAAATGAGCTACAAAAAATATATTCCATTTGATGATTCTTTAAAAGAAAATATGATTGTAGATGGAAAAGTAAAAAGTATTCAACCATATGGAGCTTTTATAGAATTAAAAAATGGAGTAGTAGGATTACTACATATTGAAGACATGTCAGTAGCAAGAATAAAAAGTCCGTTCGATAGATTTTCTATAGGACAAGAAGTAAAAGTAAAAATAAAAAGTATAGATAAAGAAAATAATAGAATAATGTTTACTTATAAGGAATTGCTAGGAACATGGGAAGAAAATGCCAAATTATTTAAAGAAGGAACAAAAGTAAAAGGAATTATAAGGAATACAGAAGCAAATAAAAATGGTATTTTTATAGAATTAAAACCCAATTTAGTAGGAATGGCAGAATACCAAGAGGGAATAGAATATGGAAAACAAGTAGATGTTTTTATTAAAAAAATCATTCCAGAAAAAAAGAAAATAAAATTAATAATATGTTAAGGAGGAGTTTTTAATGGTAGAAGATAGTCAAATAAAAGCAGAAGTATCACCATTTGCAATAAGAGAAGGTGAAATAAAAGTATTTGACGGAAAAGATGGTTATGTTTCAATGAATCAAATCATTAACAAGATAAATTTAGGACATATAACAGATATTCATTTTCAAATTTTAGAGATTGTAAATGAATTTGAATTTATAACGTCAAGACAAATTTATCAACTTTTACAGATAAAAGGAATAGAGGTTAAATCTCAAGACAAATTAAATAAGAAGTTAGAACAATTAATAAAATCTAAAATTCTAACAAGATATTATTTCCATTCAGAAGATGGAAAGGGAATATATAGAATATATTGTTTAGAGAAAATGGGAAAATACCTATTAGGATCAAGAGATATTGAATGTAAGTGGCAACCTACAGATAATGTAAAGCCTGTAGCACTAATAAAGAAAAGACTTGCAGGAAATCAAACAATACTTGCATATTTAAGAAAAGTTAAAGCTTTTGATTCTTATGTAGTAAAGCCTCATCTTACAGCAAAAACAATAGGAAAAATTTTTAAGGCTTCAGGTGGAAGTGTTAAATTAACTAAAAATAATAAATCAATTTCATTCCTATTTGAAGTAGTTAGAAGAGAAGAAGATTGGGAAAATAAATTAGTAGATAAAATGAAATTATATCAAGATTTTTATGATAATTTTGTTCCAGGGGATTCAGGTTTTCCATTAATGCCACAATTAATTTTTGTATGTGAAGATGAAAAGCATGCAGCAGAAACATTTAAAGTAATAGTAACCAAAGGATTACAAATACCTAAAATAAAATTATATTTTACAACTGACTTAAGACAAAATAAAGAATCTTTGGAAGATACATTAATTGAATTTAAATTGGATGAAAATACAAACAAATATAAAGTAGCAAATGTAGAACTAAAATTATTAGAAGAATAAGAAAAGTATTTTTGTTACATTGTGCAGATTGTTTCACAATTTAATCGATATAATCGATATAAATAGTTTGTAAAATATATCAATAAAAAAGAAAGGGGAAATTCTATTTATTAGAATTTCCTCTTTTTAAATCTACTATAATAGCATCATCATTATCAAATAAGAAATTTGAATCTGAAGTATCTGTTTTTATAGGGTCTATCTCTGAAGAATTATTTTTATCAGTAAAATCTACATTACTATAATTAAATTTAGGTTTTCTTCTAATTTTTGATTCTGAAACTTCATCAGAAATACCATTAGTGAATTTTTCAAAATTAAAGAATTTAACTTTTTGTTTTTCTTTATATTTTGAACTTACACGATCAACTTTTCCTTTACCAACTTGCTTTCCACCTTTAGGATTTATAATTTTGTAGGCACATTGTTTTGCTTTTAGTGAACCAAGTTTGTCAGCTTTAAAATATTCTGTCCATCCATATTCGATGCCACCATATTTTTGATCATAAGTTCCTTTTGCAGTATTATAATCGTTTTTATATTTCCATTTTCTCTTGTTTCCAAATTCTTTAGACCACCATTCTCTATCTTCAGGAGTAGCGCCACCAAATAATAATTTGTTGCTACAATTTGCAAGAATAGTTTGTCTATATTTAGAATAAACTTTACTTCCTAGTTGCTCTAAGTTTTGAGCTGCAATAATAGTACCAATACGATATTTTCTATATAAAGTAAATATTGCATCAATATCTTTGCATAAGAAATCAGGAAATTCATCTATATATAAGAAATGAGGAACTCTATTTTTCTCATTTCCAGGTCTTCTAAGTACAGAATATTGCATTAAAATTATAAAGAATAAACCGAAAGCTTTATGTGTTGCAGCCCCTAAATCTCCTCTACGAGTACATACAAATGTAACTTCACCATTTTCTAAAGCTTTATCAAAGTTTATATTATTTGTACGATTACAAAGAATATTTCTAACTCCTTCTGTTCTTAAAAGATTGTCTAATTGTGTAACTGCTGAATATACAAATTTTTCAGTATCTGGTCTACCAGATCCTGTTTTATAAAAATTCTTTTTAAAATATGCTATTTGCATTTTGTATTTTGTAGATAATTCTTCATCATATTCCATTTTCTTACACATATCTTCTACTAAATCGAAATCTGTAAGCATTTCTAACATATCTGTTAGAGTAGGTAAATCACCATCATTTAATTTTGGATACATTACTTTTAATAATATAGATAAATTTTCTATTGCTTGACTTGTAACATTATCACGAAAAGCTTCTTCTACATCTGTATGAGTAGTGTAGTACATACTTCTTAAAACAGAAGAAATAGCAATAGCTGTTTTTAATGGATCATCAAATATAAATGGGTTTATACCAATTGAATCAGAATTGTCTGGATCTATTAAATTATATGGAATATTAAAATTATCTGCTATTTTCATCATATTTTCTATAGAAGAAAAGTCTGGTGAAATTGCTGTAATTCCAAGATTTTTATATTTGATATCATCTGAAGAAGAATCTATAATCATTTTCTTCATATATGCTTTATAAAGTTTTAATTTACTGTCTACTGGTTTTAACATATTTAAATTGAAATATTTATTTAAATAATCATTATTATATGGTGCTGAAAGTGTTGCAAGACCTGTCTTTAATGCAGTAAATCCCATCTCTTTTGCAGTTTCTTCAAAAAATAATTTCTTTTCTATATCTCTTGCTATCATAGGTTCAAATACCATAGTTGTTTTACCTGTTCCAGAAGGTCCTACAACTAATGTAGATTCAAATCTTTTATCTTCTGCAATAACAACGGGTTTACCAAGCTCTGAATCCATACAAAGTATATTTTCACAAGTATATGGTCCTACATTTTTTGGTGCTGGAGATAAATCTATACCATTATAATCTAATATAGAATCTTTCATATCTAAATTATCATTTACTTTAGTGTAAATGAATTTAAATATCATAAAGAAAGTAGTTAATGGTATATATAATGCGATAGCTGTAAATGCAGGTTTTATTAATTCTGATGATGTCATAATTATATCTACATAATTTGGTACTGACATTAATGCAATCCACAAAAATTCATTTAACCACTGAACAATCATAGAAATTACAATTGTATATAACACAACTATATATGTATACATAAATGATAACTTTACTTTATCTGATTTCGTAAAAGAAGAGGAACCAGAAAATAAAAAGGCAAAAATAGGACAAGCAATTGCTAATGTATATTGAATTGGTCCCCAATATGATAACGATATTCCGCTAAAGAACAGGAATAATAATTCTACAACTCTATCTACTAAAATATATATAGAAATAAGAGTTAATATATATGTTAAAAATGTATTTCTATTAGTTTTTAATTTCTTTAAAAATTTATCAAAAAGTTTCAAAACATTCCACCGCTTTCATTCTTTAAATATACATATATATTATCCTATAAAATGGGGAAAAAAACAAGATTTTTAAGCTATTTTATTAAAAAAAAGTAATATATAACACTTGATTGTATAAGAATTTATTAATATAATATGATTTAACTTAATACAATAGAAAAGAAGAAAGGAATAAAATATGAAAAAACAAAAAAATAAAGTACTGAAAGAAGGATTTATGCAAGCAGTACTTTCTCTTATGTTTTCTCAAGTTCTTATAAAATTATTAGGATTAGTATATAATCTATATCTTACAAACAAAGAAGGCTTTGGGGATCAAGGAAATGCAATATATTCAGGATCTTACCAAATATATGCATTATTATTAACATTATCATCAATAGGGGTACCAAATGCTATATCAAAATTGGTAGCGGAAAGATCTGCTAAAGGTGATCATAAAGGAGCTATAAGAATCTTTAAGGTAGCTTTGGCAACTTTTGCAATAATTGGACTTATAGGAACTTTGCTTCTATTTTTTGGAGCAGAATTTATTGCTACATATTGGCTTAATATTCCAGAGGCAAAATATACCTTAGTTACATTATCACCAGCAGTGTTCTTCGTAACTGTAGCAGCAGTACTTAGAGGTTATTGTAATGGAAAGCAAGCAATGAGAGTAACAGCAAGATCACAAACTTTAGAGCAAGTATTTAAAACAGTATTAGTAATAATAATAGTAGAGATTGTAGCTAAAGTTACAAATGGAAATACAATGTGGATGGCAGCAGCAGCAAATGTTGCAACAACATTATCAATTTTAATGAGTTTCTTATATCTAGTAAGATTTTATAGACTAACAAGAAATGAAAGAAAAAAAGAATTAAGAGAAACAGTTAATTATAAATATCAAAATATAAAAACAATTGTAAAAAAAATATTAAGTGTATCAATACCTATGTCATTAAGTTCAATAATGTCATCATTTAATAAAAATATTGATTCATTTACGGTTGTTAGTGGACTTAAAAAGTTTATGACGGAAACAGATGCAAAAGCACAATATGGAATTTTAGGAGGAAAAGTAGATACATTAACTTCTTTACCTCTATCAATTAATATTGCTTTTGCAACAGCACTAGTGCCAACTATTTCTAGAGCAATAGCTAGTGGGGATAAAGAAACAACGACTAAAAGAGTATCATTTTCATTAATGGCTAGTATGTTAATTGGACTTCCATGTACAATAGGAATGATTGTTTTTGCAGATCAAATATTACATTTATTGTATCCAGCACAACCAGATGGTGCTTTAATATTACAAATTTCTTCACTTACAATAATTTTTACAATATTGGATCAAACAATAAATGGAACTTTACAAGGAATTGGAAAAGTTATGGTACCAGCAATTTCATTAGGATGTGGAATGCTTGCTAAATTAGTTATTAATTTACTATTAGTTTCAAACCCAATGTTTGGTGCAAATGGAGCAGCAATAGGTTCTGTTGTATGCCATATGGTAGCTTTTTCAATAGCTTTTACTACACTTAGAAAAAATGTTAAATTAAATTTAAAAGTAAGTAATTTTTTAATAAAACCTATAATTGCAACAGTTATAATGTCAATTTGTTCATTATTCTTGTATAATGTACTTGCAGGTATAATTTCACAAGCTTTGGCAACAATAGTATCAATTATATTTGCTGTTATAATTTATGCAATTTCAGTTGTAGTTTTAAAAATTTTATCTAAAGAGGAATTTTTGATGATACCATATGGACAAAAGATATATAAATTCCTTGAAAAGCTTGGTATATATAGAGAAAATTAATATACAAATTTAAAAGTACTGGTAAAAAAAACCAGCTTTTCTTAGAGAGAATTAGGTTTGAACAAAAAAATAATAAAAAAAAGAAGGATTTTAGTAAAAATTGGCGAATATAAGATTTAGTAGGCATTTTAAAGCACTACATAAACACAAATTATTTAGGAGGTAATTTAAATGAACAAAGCTGATTTAATCGCAGCAATCGCTGCAAAAACAGGAGAAACAAAAAAAAGTGCTGAAGCATCAGTAAATGCATTCGTAGATGTAATTACAGAAGCTTTAGTAAAAGGTGATAAAGTTCAATTAGTTGGATTTGGATCTTTTGAAGTAAGAAAAAGAGCTGCTAGAAAAGGAAGAAATCCTCAAACTAAAGAAGAAATCAAAATACCTGCATCAAAAGCTCCAGTATTCAAAGCTGGTAAAGCTTTAAAAGATTTAGTAAATAAAAAATAATTACTAGTTTGAATTTTTATATATTAAAATATGAATTCATATTAAAAAGTTTTAAAACTTTTTGGTAAGGAAGGTATGAGAGGGTTTGTACCTTCTTTATTTTTTCTATAAGCTAAATGAATTTTTACTTAGAGAAATCTGTATTATATAGAATTAAAAATATTAATTAAAGAAAAAAATAAAAAAAATCAAAAAAAGTATTGACATAGAATTAAAAACATAGTATACTAAATCTCGTCGAAAGAAAACGGTCGCATAGCTCAGCTGGGAGAGCATCTGCCTTACAAGCAGGGGGTCATAGGTTCGAGCCCTATTGCGACCACCACTTATTCTTACGGCCCGGTAGTTCAGTTGGTTAGAACGCTAGCCTGTCACGCTAGAGGTCGACGGTTCGAGCCCGTTCCGGGTCGCCATTTTTTTATTACATAAAAATGGTGTGGAAATCTTACAAAATAACAGTAACTTTCAACAATTGAATATGCCTCGATAGCTCAGTTGGTAGAGCAAGGGACTGAAAATCCCTGTGTCACTGGTTCGATTCCCGTTCGAGGCACCACTTAAAAAATCGCTATATTAATATATATAGCGATTTTCGTTTTCTAAAAATTATTAAGATGAAAAAAATTTTACCCATATAAATACCCATATATTATTTTTTGGTAAATTCATAGACAAATGTAAAAATGCTAATATAAAAGTAACCATATTTCGTATAAATACATATGTATAATATATGGAGGTGTAAATATGGTTACTTTTACTAAAATGCACGGATTAGGTAATGATTACATATGTATAAATTGCTTGAAAAATGTATTAGCAGAAAATAAATTTCCACAATTAGCTAGATACATGTGCAACAGAAACTTTGGCGTTGGAGCAGATGGGCTTATTTTAGTACAAGAAAGTACTATTGCAGATATAAAAATGAGAATTTTTAATAAAGATGGAAGCGAAGCAGAGATGTGTGGGAATGGTATAAGATGTTTTGCCAAATATATTTATGATAATAAAATAATCGATAAGCAGAATATAACAGTAGAGACAAAAGCAGGCATAAAGTTTGTAAAATTAAAAATATTAAATGGGGAAGTACAAGAAGTAGAAGTAGATATGAGAAAACCTATTTTTGATGACACAAAAAATATAAATGTTCAAAATAATTATAGAATTCCAATATCAGTTAATATTAAAATAGAGGACACTAGATTTATAGGAAATTATGTATCTATGGGAAATCCACATTTAGTTATTTTTGTAAATAATGTAGAAAACATTGATATAGAAAAATATGGATCGACAATTGAAAATATGAAGTGTTTTCCAAACAAAATAAATGTAGAATTTGTTCAAAGTTTAGGAAGGAATACTTTAAAGATTAGAACATGGGAAAGGGGTGTAGGAGAGACTTATGCCTGTGGAACCGGTTCATGCGCTTCATTTTGCATAGCTTATTATAAAGGTATATGTTCTAGTTATGTAAAAGCTATATTAAAAGGTGGAGAGCTAAAATTAAATTATAATAAACAAAATGGTCATATTATCATGAGTGGTATTGCAACAAAAGTATATGATGGTAATATAATTATATAACTATACAAAAGTAATAAAATATGGTAGAACTGTAATTAAAGTAAAATCTAATTTAAAATCAAAAATGTTAAAACTAGGAGAATAAAATGAATGTAGAAAAATATTTGCAAAGATTTTTTAAAGGATCAAAAGAACCATCATTAAAAGCAATTAATTTTTTTATGCATAAACTTAATCATCCAGAGAAAAGTCTAAAAGTAATACATATAGCTGGAACGAACGGAAAAGGTAGCTGTACAGAAATTTTGACAAATATTTTTATAGAATGTGGATATAAAGTAGGAAAATTTATTTCTCCACATTTGATAAAATATAATGAAAGAATAAGTATTAATAATATAAATATTACAGATGAGGATATGGAAAGACTCATATTAAAGTTAGAACCATTAATAAAAGAATATAATGAAAGTGCAGATACCAATATCTCTCTTTTTGAACTAATAACGACAATGGCAATATTATATTTTAAAGAAAATAAATGTGATATCGTGATTATGGAAGTTGGATTAGGTGGTTTATATGATTGTACAAATATTGTCTATCCAGAAATTTCAATAATAACTTCTATAGGGTTTGACCATATGAATATTTTAGGGAACACTTTGGAAGAGATCGCTTTCCAAAAGGCAGGAATAATAAAGCCAAAATCAAAAACTGTATATATTAGTCAAAATTCAAAAATAGATAGTATTATAATACAAAAATGTAATAAAGAAAATAATGAATTACATATGATAAAAAAGAGAGATATAAATAATTATTCATATGATAAAGAATTTCAATATTTTGATTTTAAGAAATATGAAAAAATTAAAATAAATCTTAAAGGAAAATCACAAATATATAATGCGAGTATATGTTTGGAATGTGTAGATATTTTAAAAAGTATATATAAATTGCCAGAATATAAGGTAAGAGAATCTCTAAAAAAAGTTGTGCATAGAGCAAGATTCGAGAAAATTTGTAATAAACCTACTATTATTTATGATGGTGGACATAATGAACTTGCGATTAGAAATTTTAAGAATTCTGTGGATATGTATTATAAAGAAGATAAAAAATTATATATTATTTCAATATTAAAATCAAAAGATTATAAAACTATTATAGATTTATTAGTTCAAAATGATAAAAATATATATTTATTTACAAATGGAAATAGTAAAGAGAGATATTGGGATAGTAATATTTTAAAAGAAGAAGCTAAAAAGAAAAAAAACAAAGATATATTTGCTATAGAATTAGAAGATGCAATAAATTTAATTACTAAAAAATATATGGATTATACTATATTTATTGTTGGAAGTTTTTACATTTATGGAGATGTAATTAAATATATAAAAGAAAATAAGCTGCACTAAAGTGCAGCTTTATATAAAATTATTCTACAGGTTTTCTTTCACCAGAAGCAATCATTTCTTCTATTGCATCATGAATTACTACTCTTTCATCATAAGGATATTTAACATGCATATATTCAATATATAAATCGCTACCAAGACCAGGTAATACTATAATATCATCTGGAGTTGCAATTGATAGAGCATATTTTATAGCTTCTGTTCTATTCAAAATACGTACATATTTTCCACCAGATTTTTTAAGTCCTACTTCTATATCATCTAGAATTTTATTTGGATCTTCTGTACGAACTTGATCAGAAGTTAAAATAGTTAAATCAGCTAAATTACCAGAAATTTCTCCCATTATAGGACGTTTCTTAGAATCTCTATCACCACCAACGCCCCAAGTACAAATTACTCTACCTTTTGTATATGGCTTTACTGTTTCGAGAATTGATTGCAAACTAGATGGTGTATGTGCATAATCTATTAATATCTTTAGACCTAGTTTATTAGGTACAACTTCACTTCTACCGAATACTTTTATATTTTTTAAAGCGTCTTGAATATTTTTTATATCTGCTCCAAAATAAGTAGCAATACCAATTGCTCCAAGGCAATTATATACCATGTATCTTCCTGGAATAGACACTCTTACAGGAAATTCCTTATTATTCATACATAGAGTAAAATCTACACCTGTATTACTTAAATTTAAATCTTTTGCCATAATATCTGCTGTAGTGTCCATTGCAAAACTTCTTAAAGTCTTATCTTTTAAAAGGTTTGGAATTCTTGCTGTATATTCATTATCTAAGTTAAATACTACAAAAGGTGCCATTTTAACTAAAGAAAGCTTAGCTTCAAAGTAGTCTTCCATATCTTTATGTTCTTTTGGGCTAATATGATCTTCAGAAAGATTTGTAAATAATACTGCATCAAAATTACAGCCAACAACTCTATCTAATTTCATAGCTTGAGAAGAAACCTCTAAAATAGCAATATCAACATTTTCTTTAACCATCATATCCAGAGTTTTTTGGATTTTATAACTTTCAGCAGTAGTTCTATCACATTCTTCTATTTTCTCGTCATTTATATATATTGCAATACTACCGATTAAACCAACTTTATACCCATGTTTTTGTAAAATAGACTTAATCATATATGTAGAAGTTGTTTTACCTTTTGTTCCAGTAACTCCTATTAATTTTAGTTTTTTAGAAGGATTATCATATAAATTGCAACTAGCTATAGCAAGATTATATCGAATATTATTTATTTTTATAATTGTAACTTCTTTTGGAACTTTATAATCAGAAATATTACAAGTTTCATCTATAACTATGGCAGAGGCACCGTTTTTTATTGCACTATCTATAAATTTTGTACCATCCAAGTCATATCCTTTTATTGCAAAAAACATATCATCTTTTTTTATTATTCTTGAATCTGAAGAAATATTGTTAATTTCTTTTTCTAAGTCACCAACAGATTCTATTATGTTTACATTATCAAAAATATCTTTAATTTTCATTTGTTTCACCTCTGTAAGCATTATATACTCTTTTATTTTTTTTGTACATACTATTGACAATAAAACATATAAATAATATAAAATAATAAGGGAAATTTCTAATTAGAAATTCTGTAATTTAAGACTCTTAGGAGGCAAAAAATGATTAAAATTAACGAAAATTTTTTAAAAATGCAGGACAGTTATTTATTTTCAACAATTGCTAAAAAAGTAGCAAAATATCAGGAGGAAAATCCAGACAAAAGGGTAATAAAATTAGGAATTGGTGATGTAACAAGACCAATAGTTCCAAAAGTATTAGAACAAATGAAAAAGGCTGTGGATGAAGTAGGAAATAGCAGTACATTTAGGGGATATGGTCCAGAGCAAGGATATGATTTTTTAAGAGATGCGATAGTAAAATATGATTATAAAACAAGAGGAGTAAATATAGATTCAGACGAAGTATTTGTATCTGATGGAGCAAAGTGTGATTGCGGAAATATTGTAGATTTATTTGGTGTGGACAATAAAGTTGCAATTACAGATCCAGTATATCCAGTTTATTTAGATACAAATATAATGTCAGGAAGAACAGGAAAATATAATGAAAAAACAGGTAAATATGAAGGTATGATATACATACCATGTACAGCGGAAAATAATTTTGTGCCAGAGCTTCCAAAAGAAGTTCCAGATATGATATATTTATGTTTTCCAAATAATCCTACAGGAACAGTTTTAAAAAAAGAAGAACTAGCTAAATGGGTAAAATATGCTAAAGAAAATAAGTCTATTATTTTGTTTGATTCAGCATATGAAGCTTTTATAACAGAAAAAGACATTCCTCATACAATTTATGAAATTGAAGGAGCTAAAGAAGTTGCAATAGAATTTAGAAGTTTTTCTAAAACTGCTGGTTTTACAGGAATAAGATGTGCATATACAGTTGTTCCAAAAGAGTTAATTATAGAATCAAGTAATGGAGAAAAAGTTAGTTTAAATAAATTATGGAATAGGAGACAATGTACAAAATTTAATGGAGTATCATATATAACACAAAGAGGTGCAGAAGCTGTTTATACAGAAGAAGGACAAAAAGAAATAAAAGAAAATATTAAATATTATTTGGACAATGCTAAAATAATAAGAGAAGGTTTAGATGAAGCTGGTATAAAATATTATGGTGGAATAAATTCTCCATATGTATGGCTTAAAGTACCAAATAATATGAAATCTTGGGATTTCTTTGATTTATTATTAGAAAAAGCAAATGTTGTAGGAACACCAGGAGTTGGATTTGGACCAAGTGGTGAAGGATATTTTAGATTAACAGCATTTGGGGAAAGAGAAAATACAGAAGAAGCAATGAGAAGAATAAAAGAGACATTGCAATTCTAGTATTAACTAGGGAGGCAATTATATAAATATGAATATCAATGAAGAACTAAAGAATATTCTTGAATGGATAGTATGTATTATAATAGCAGTAATATTGGGACTATGGATACGATATTACATTATGACACCAACACAGGTAAAGTCTGTATCAATGGAACCAACATTGGTGCAAGGTCAAAGATTGATTTTGAATAGAACAATTAGATTAAGTAAGAAACTTCCAGAAAGAGGAGATATTATCACTTTTGAGGCTCCAACACAGGAATATTTAACAGAAAGTGATTTAAAAGAATCTCCAATTGCAAGATATGAAGAAGTAAGTGGAGGTTTTGATAAATTTGTACATAATGTTTTAGAAATAGGAAAGATAAGTTATATAAAAAGAGTAATTGCCTTACCAGGGGAACATGTAAAAATACAAGATGGAAAAGTATATATCAATGGAGAAGAGCTAGAGGAAGACTATTTGTCAGATAGTGTAAAAACATATTCAGAAGGTGGAGTTTTAGTAGATTTTACTGTACCAGATGGAGCTGTTTTTGCAATGGGAGATAATAGGGAAAATAGTCATGATTGTAGAGCTTTTGGATGTATTCCACAAGAAAAAATAGAAAGTATAGTATTGTTTAGATTTTGGCCATTTGATAAATTCGGAAAAGTTAAATGAACTTTAGAGACGTTCCTTAAAGTTCATCTTGTATAAATCACTAATAAGTTATGAAATTAGTATTTTTTAGATAATAAAACAAATTAAAAGCCAGCGTTTACTATTTTAACGCTGGCAATATTTATAGCCTATTGTAGAGCTTGTCCAACTTACATATTTTACACGTAGTTATAATTTTAATATTATGACTAAATAGAAAATTACAAAAACTATTTATTTTTATCATTATCTACATTTTTTCCAAATCTTTTAATTTTTTGAGTTGTGGTTTTTTCAAATTCTTCGTCTTTTATAATAAAAGATTTTATATGTTTATAATTAGGTAATTTTTTGTTTACACTTGAAACAATATCTTTGATTACTGCAAAAATTTCTTCTTTTTGAGGAATAGAAACTTTTAAGTATTCTTTTATAGCATCGATATTTGGAAATATTTGTGCATTAACATATACATCATCATTATTTGAATCTGAAAGACCTGTTACTAAAGATTCTGAGATTAATGGATTTTCGTTTAAATAGTGTTCAATTTCCTCTGGATAAATATTTTTTCCATTTTGAGTTACAATAACTGTTTTTAATCTACCTGTAATATAAAGCCAACCATCGTCATCGACTTTCCCTAAATCACCCGTATGGAACCATCCATCTCTTAAAGCTTTTGCGGTACTTTCTTCATCTTTATAATAACCAAGCATTACATTAGGACCTTTTACTAAAATTTCTCCAACTCCAGAACTATCTGGATTATCAATTTTGTAAGAAACATTTGGAATAGGAAGCCCAACAGCATCAGGTTTTATATAAAAATCATTATTACCAGCAACTAATGGAGAACATTCTGTAAGTCCATATCCTTGTATAGATTTTATATTTAAATTTTTAAAAGAAGTAATTACATCAGGGCTTAAAGGAGCAGCTCCAACAATAAAAGCCCTTAATCTACCTCCAAGAGAATTTTTAACCTTTGTTTTTACAATATTTTTTATAATAAAAGGTAGGTTTGCAATCACATCTCCTTCTAATTTAGAATATTTTTCTGGTAAGGATTTTCTAACAGTATCTTCTATTTTTTTATACATTTTTTCTAAAAGAAGAGGAACGCATAAAATTACTGTGGGCTTAAATTCTAGAATATTATTAGTAATATGACGAAGTCCTTCGCAGTAACTGATACATCCACCACTATAAATAACAAGTAGAAAACCTAAAGTGCACTCATAAGTATGATGTAATGGTAGAATAGAAAGTACTTGATCATTTCTCTTTACTTTAACAATGCCAAAAGTTGACATTATATTAGATACAATATTTTTATGAGAAAGACAAACACCTTTTGCATTTCCTGTAGTTCCTGAAGTAAAAATAAGAATTTTCATGGCATTAGGATCTATCGTTATATTTTCAAAATCTTTACTGCCTTCTTCTAATTGATTATATCCTGATTCTAATAGTAAAGGATATGACATATATGAACTAGTATCTTTTTCTGAATTGAAATTTATAAATAAAATATTTTGATTATTTATTTCTGATTTTTTAGATATCAAATCACTTATATATTTATCATCACCAAGAATTGCTTTAGAAGAAGATACATTTAAGAAATTTATAATATCTTCAGATTTTAATTCTTTGTCTATTGGAACAACAATACCAACAATCGTAGCAGCTAAGTAAGAAACAGCCCAATTATAACTGTTTTTTCCTATAACAGCTATATATTCATCTTTTAAACCAAGATTAATTAATGTTGTACCTAAGGCCATAACATCTTCTTTAAATTTTTCGTATGTTACTTTATATATATTTCCAACTTTATCTTTTAATTTAAAAGCAGATCTTCTGGCATATCTAGTTGCAGATTTGTATAACAAATCTTTTAAATCAGTAACTTCTAAAGCTTTATGATATTTTTTCTTTAATTTTTCAGCTAAATTTTTTCTTCCCATATATACCTCCCATTTATATATGTAATGATATTACAATTGAAAAAAATAAGCAAGATATAATAATAGTTAGTCAGTTACATAAAAATACAAATTTTGATATAAAAATATAATGATTAGAATAGAATTTATAAAAATTAAGAAAATATTAAAAAATTATACAAATTCACAAAATTATATGATAGAATAAGCTTGCTATATTAAAACGTCAAAGGAGAGTGTATAAAATTGGAAAGTAGTAAGCCATATAAAAGAGTGTTACTAAAGTTAAGTGGAGAAGTTCTTGCGGGAGAAAAGAAAACAGGTATAGATGCTAATGTGTTAGGTAATTTATGTGATGCAATAAAAGAAATTTCAGAATTAGGAATACAAATAGCAATTGTTGTAGGTGGAGGAAACTTTTGGAGAGGAAGATATGGACATCAAATGGAAAGAACTACAGCAGACTATATGGGAATGTTAGCAACAGCAATGAATGGCTTAGCACTTCAAGATGCTTTAGAGGCTAGAGGAGTATTTACAAGAGTACAAACAGCTATAGAAATGAGAGAAATAGCTGAACCTTATATAAAAAGAAAAGCAATTAAACATTTAGAAAAAGGAAGAATTGTTATATTTGCATGTGGAACTGGAAATCCATATTTTACAACAGATACTGCAGCAGCATTAAGAGCAGCAGAAATAGATGCAGATGTAATATTACTAGGAAAATCAATAGATGCAGTATATTCAGCAGATCCAGAAATAGACAAAACAGCTGTAAAATATGAAAAGATATCTTATTTAGATATATTAAACAAAGACTTAAAAGTAATGGATTCTACTGCTACATCATTATGTAGAGATAATCATATTCCTTTAATAGTATTTGGAATAGATGATCCAAAAAATATAGTAAGAGCCGCAAAAGGTGAGAAAATAGGAACAATAGTTAAATAATGAACTTTGGGAACGTTCATTAAATTTCATTAGTAAATATAAATTTGAACTTTAAGGAACGTCCCTAAAGTTCAAAGAAGATAAAAAGGAGAGATAAAAATGGATTATAGTAAAATTGAAGAAAAAATGAATAAAACAATAAGTGTTTATAAAGAAAATTTAGCAGAGATTAGAGCTGGAAGAGCAAATCCAGCAGTTTTAAATAAGATAAAAATAGATTATTATGGAACTCCAACACCAATTAATCAAATTGCTGGAATTTCAGTTCCAGAAGCAAGATTAATAGTAATTCAACCTTGGGATGCAAATGCATTAAAAGAAATAGAAAAAGCAATATTAACATCAGATTTAGGAATAAATCCAAATAATGATGGAAAGTTAATTAGATTAAATTTCCCAGAATTAAATGAAGAAAGAAGAAAGGAATTAGTTAAAGAAGTTAAAAAAATGGGAGAAGAAGCAAAAGTAGCAATACGTTCTATAAGAAGAGATGGATTAGATGAGTTTAAAGTTATGCAAAAGAATTCAGAAATTACAGAAGATGAATTAAAAATGGCAGAAGATAATGTTCAAAAAATTACAGATAAAAATATAAGCGAAATAGACAAATTGACAGAAGCAAAAGAAAAAGAAATTATGACAGTATAAAAGGAGAATATTATGAATTTTGAAAAAGAAAATTTCCCAAGACATATAGCGATAATAATGGATGGGAATAGAAGATGGGCTAAAAAAAGGGGGCTTCCTGCTAAGTTAGGACATAAAGAAGGAGCAAAAACATTAGAGAAAATTGTTAGATATGCAAACAAAATAGGACTTGAATATATTACAGTTTATGCATTTTCTACAGAAAATTGGAAGAGAACAGAGGATGAAGTAAGTAGCTTGATGCTACTTCTTCAAAATTATTTAGATGATTATAGTAAAAGAGCAGATACAGAAAATATTAAAGTAAAAATATTAGGAGATGTAACAGTTCTTTCAAAAAATATGCAACAAAGTATAGCTAAATGTGAACAAAGAACAAAGGATAATACAGGAGTAACTTTTAATATTGCATTAAATTATGGGGGAAGAAATGAAATTGTAAATGCAGTTAAAATTATAGCAGAACAGATAAAGAACGGTAAAATGACTGTAGAAGACATTACAGAAGAAACAATTTCTAATAATTTATACACTAAAGGAGAACCCGATCCAGATTTAGTAATAAGGACTAGTGGAGAATTGCGTACGAGTAATTTCTTACCATGGCAAATAGTGTACTCGGAATTTCTATTTTCTGATAAATTATGGCCAGATTTTACTGAAGATGATTTGGATAATGCGATTTTGGAATATCAAAAGAGAAATAGAAAATTTGGAGGAAAATAATGAGTATAACTAGAGTAATTACAGGTGTAATAGGTTTACCTATAGTAGCCTTAGTCCTAATTTTTGGAAATCAAATATTAATAGATATAGCTTTTGCAGTTATTGCTGCAATGAGTTTTCATGAATATGCACATGCTTTTAGGATTACTAATAAAGCTAATCCTTTAACATGGTTAGGATATTTATCATGTATCCTAATTGCATTAATGCATTTTATTCCAAGCCAATATCTAATTTTAATAATAGGGGCAATTGTTCCAATTGCTGTATTATTATCTTTTGCACAAATATTAATAACAAAAATGAAAACTACAATAATAGATGCAGCAGTTACTTTATTTGGAATATGCTATATAGTAATATTTTTAATGTTTATGCCAATAATTAGGGCCGAAGAAAATGGAATATTTTTAATATGGTATGTAATGTTTGCATCATGGGGAACAGATATTTTTGCATATACTTTTGGAAAATTAATTGGAAAACATAAATTTAGTAAAGTAAGCCCAAACAAAACTATAGAAGGTTGTATTGGTGGTACAGTAGGAGCTGTTGCAATTATATTAGTATATACATTAATAATTAATAATTTATGTGGAATAAATATTAATTATATTTCCATAGCATTAGTAGGATTAGTATTAAGTTTGTTAAGTCAAATGGGAGATTTTGCTGCATCTTCTATAAAGAGATTTACAGGAATAAAAGATTTTAGTAATTTATTGCCAGGACATGGAGGAATGCTGGACAGAATAGATAGTATAATATTTATTGCCCCATTTGCATATTTTTTATTAATGCTAATTTAAATTGGGAGGTTTCTATTTGATAAGTTTTTTAATAAATGCTATAAAGATAATATTTTTGTTAGGTTTTTTAATATTAATTCATGAATCAGGTCATTTTTTCGTAGCAAAATTTTTTAAAGTAAAGGTACATGAATTTGCTATAGGGTT
The DNA here is from genome assembly GCA_944392945.1 of uncultured Clostridia bacterium. Lineage (GTDB taxonomy): Bacteria > Bacillota > Clostridia > TANB77 > CAG-508 > Merdicola. Next base: position 28,291 of record CALXYJ010000015.1, read on the forward strand.
TGGACCAAAGATTTTGTCAAAGCAAGGAAAAGAAACAAAATATGAACTAAGGCTTATACCTCTTGGAGGTTTTGTAAGGTTAGAAGGTGAAGACACTAGATCAGAAGATGAAAGAGCTTTTAATAATGCTAGTATACCAAAAAGAATGGCTATTGTTGCTGCTGGAGCAACAGTAAATATTATTTTTGGTATATTAGTATATTTTATAATAATGGCTTCTATGGGAAATAATGTTTCTACAGTGGTTGATTCTACAATAGATGGTTTTGCTGCAGAACAAGCTGGTATATATGCAGGTGATAAAATAGAAAAAATAAATGGAAAAAAAATAAATACCAAAACAGATATAGATGAAATAATTCAAGCATCTAAAGGCGAAGAAATAACTTTACAAATAGAAAGAGAAAATGAAGAAAAAGAAATAACATTAAAACCGACAGAGAAGCAATCAAAAAGTACAGGAATTTATGTTGCAAGTAACGTTAACGGTGAAAAGGCAACACAAGTAATACAAATAGAATCTGGAAGTTCAGCAGAAAAAGCTGGGATAGAGGTAAACGATATTATAAAGAAATTTAATGGGGAAGATGTATCTGGAAGTACAGAAAAATTAGTTACAGCGATACAAAATTGTGAATCAAATACTGTGGATGTTGAACTAGAAAGAAATAATGAAATAATTACAGTACAATTAGAATTAGACTTAGTACCAACATATTATTTGGGAATTAATTTTAAAATGGCAGAAAACAATTTCCAAAATAATGTTTATTATGCTTTTTATAAAACAGGAGATTTTCTAGCATCCATTTTAGATAATATAAAGATGTTATTTACCGGAAAGGTTGGAATTGATCAAATGATGGGACCTGTTGGAATTTCTAGTGTTGTTTCACAAACTACAGGAATAGTGGATTTTATTTATATGCTAGCGATAATTTCAATATCTCTTGGAATAACTAATTTATTACCAATACCTGCATTAGATGGTGGAAAATTATTAATTTTATTAATAGAAGCAATAAGAAGGAAGCCTTTAAAAGAAGAACTAGAAATAGGAATACAAATGGCAGGATTTTTAATTTTAATATCATTATCAATATTTATATCATATAAAGATATTTTAAGAATTTTTTAAAAAGAGGTACTAGAATGGATAAAAAAGAAGAAATAAAATTAACTTTACAACCAAAATATAATATATTATTTAACTTTTTATATAAACATGCAGCTACCTTTGTTATTGTGCTATTAATTTTAATAGTATTAATAGCACAAAATGAATTGGTAGAATATGGTGTAGCAATTCTGGTTATATATGTTTTATATTTAATAGCAAATACAATTTATAATAAAATAAAAGCAAAAAATACTGTTTTTAATTTTTATGCTAATAGATTAGAATACAATAATAAGTTCAGAGATAAAGACTTAATAACAATTAATTATAAAGAAATAACTCAAGTACGATATGGGCAAACATTTTTACAAGCAGTATTTAAAATAGGTACCATAATGATATATACAAATGATAAAAAAATATCTAGAAAATGGATATTTATTAATGGTGTAAAAGATGTAAAAATGATATATGAAAAACTTATAAATATAATAGATGGAACTACTGAAAACAAATAGGAGATGCTAAATTGGAAAATTTAAAGAAAATTAAAGATATATTTAGTGACTATACAAATAATACACAAATGCAAGAATGTTATATAAGTAAGATAGAAATATATAAAAAAACTAATAGATTAATGATAGTACTAAAAACAGATAAATTTGTACAAATAAAGGATATGTGGGATTTTGAAAAATATCTAATGGAAAGATTCAAAATTAAAGATATAGTAATGATTTTTGAATATGAAGAAAATACAAAAATTCCTGATGTAAAAGATGAATGGAAAAATATAATTTGCTATATGGCCCATAAACATCCTTTAATGAAACCTATCTTACTCATGAAAAGTACTATTGAAGTTCATGATAATATTATAGATGTAAAAATGCATATTAAAGGAGCAGATTTTTTAAGAAGTAGAAAAACAGATAAACAAGTTGAAATAACAATAAAGAATTTACTCGGAAAAGATTATAAAGTAAGATTAGAAGAGCAAATAAGTAAAGAGGATTTAGAAAGATTAGAAGAAAATAATAGACTTTTAGAAGAAAAATTAATAAATAATAGAATTGAAGAAATTAAAAAATATGAACAAGAAAAAGCTTCAATTCAAGAGGTGCCATATATTCCAATGCCTACAGATGAAGACATGCCACCAATGGAAGAATTAGGAGATTTACCAGTACCAGAATTACCAGAAAATAATAATATTCAATATATTATAGGAAAGCCTTCAAAAGCAAAAGAGAATTTTGTAAAAATAAAAGATATAGATGCCAACTCCGGAAAGGTAACAATAGAGGGAAGAATTACAGAACTAGATTCAAGAGATACTAAATCTGGTAAAAAAATAATAATAATGGAAGTATATGATGGTACAGGAATAATGACATGTAAGTCTTTTACCACAATGGAAGAAGCAAATGATATTTTAGAAAAATTAGGAAAAGTAAAAGCCATAAAAATTATAGGAAAAGCAAGTTTAGATACATATATGGGAGATGTTAATATAATTGCTAATTCGGTAATAGAAACAGATGCAGAAGTTCCAGAAATACCAGAAGATGATAATACTTCACCTTTAATAATGGGTACTTCTATGAATATAAGTGAACCATTAGTAAAAATTGAGAATTTAGGAGTAGATGACTCAAAAGTTTCATTAGAAGGTGAAGTAATAAATTCAGAAGATAGGGAATTAAAATCCGGAAGAGTTTTATTCAGTTTTGATTTATATGATGGAACAAGTACTCTAACATGTAAAGCTTTCTTAGATAAGAAAAATGCTAAAAAAATTATGGGAAGGGTAAAAAGTGCAAAAGCTATAAAAATAGCAGGAAGTGCACAGATGGATTCATTTTCTCATGAACTTACGGTTATGGCATATACAATTTTAGAAATAGAGCCACCTAAAAAAGAGATAAGAATGGATAATAGCGAAGAAAAAAGAGTAGAGTTACATATGCATACTAAGATGAGCCAAATGGATGGAATGACTTCTGCTAAAGATTTAATAAAAAGAGCAATGAAATGGGGAATGAAATCTATTGCAATAACAGATCATGGAGTTGTACAAGCTTTTCCAGAAGCTCATAAATTATTAGGATTTGATAATCATGATATAAAAATAATTTATGGTGTAGAAGCATATTTAGCACCAGATAAAGTATCGCCAGTTTCTTTCTCGAAAGGACAAAGTATAGATACAACCTATTGCGTACTAGACTTAGAAACAACAGGTTTTTCTTTTAGAACAGAAAAAATAACAGAAGTTGGAATTATGAAAGTACAAAATGGAGAAGTAATTGATGAATTTTCTTGTTTTGTAAATCCAGAAAAGCCAATACCACCAAGGGTTGTAGAAGTAACTAATATAACAGACGATATGGTAAAAGATGCAGAAACAATAGATAAAGTAATGCCAAAAATATTAGATTTTATAGGGGATTCTGTTTTAGTTGCTCATAATGCAGATTTTGATATAGGATTTTTAAAATATAATGCAAATATCTTAGGATTAAGTTTGGAAAATACATACTTAGATACTCTTAGACTTGCAAAAGATTTATTCCCAAATTTCAAAAAATACAAATTAGGAATAATAGCAGAAAATTTAGGGATAAAAGTAGAAGTAGCACATAGAGCATTAGATGATGTTGATACAACAGTAAAAGTTTTAAATGTTATGCTTAAAATGTTAAAAGACAAAGGAATAGAAACATTGGATGACATGACCAAGAAGATTGCAGGAGAAGCTGATTATAAGAAATTACCTACTTATCATGCAATAATATTAGCAACAAATTATGTTGGATTAAAAAATTTATATAAACTAATTTCAATTTCTCATTTAGATTATTTTTATAAAAAACCAAGAATTTTAAAATCAATTTATAAAAAATATTCAGAAGGTTTAATAATGGGAAGTGCCTGTGAAGCAGGAGAGTTGTATCAAGCAATAGAGATGGGAAAGACTGATGAAGAAATAGAAGATATTGCAAGGGATTATGATTATCTAGAAATTCAACCTTTGGGAAATAATGAATTCTTAGTTAGAAATGGAACAGTAGCAGATGAAGAGGGCTTAAAAAATATAAATAGAAAAATAGTAGAAATAGGTGAAAAACTTAATAAATTAGTAGTTGCAACATGTGATGTACATTTTATGGATCCAGAAGATGAAATATATAGAAGAATGTTACAAGCAGGACAAGGATATGATGATGCAGATGAACAAGCACCATTATATTTAAGAACAACAGAAGAAATGCTTAAAGAATTTGAATATTTAGGTAAAGAAAAAGCATATGAAGTTGTTGTAACAAATACAAATAAAATTGCAGATATGTGTGAATGGATAAGCCCAATTTCGCCAGAAAAATGTCCACCACATATACCAGGATGTGAAACAACAATTAAAGAGATTGCATATTCAAAAGCACACGAATTATATGGAGATCCACTTCCAGCAATAGTAGAGGAAAGATTGGATAAAGAATTAACATCAATTATAAAAAATGGATTTTCTGTTATGTACATAATTGCTCAAAAATTAGTTTGGAAATCTAATGAAGATGGATATATTGTAGGATCTAGAGGATCTGTTGGTTCATCTTTTGCAGCTAATATGACAGGTATTACGGAAGTTAATTCTCTTCCAGCACATTATAGATGTCCTAATTGTAAATATTCAGATTTTACAGATTATGGTGTAAAAAATGGATTTGACCTTCCAGATAAAAATTGTCCAAAATGTGGTACTAAATTATTAAAAGATGGAATGGATATACCTTTCGAGACTTTCTTAGGATTTAATGGTGATAAAGAGCCAGATATAGACTTAAATTTCTCTGGTGAATACCAAGCAAAAGCACATAAATATACAGAAGTTATATTTGGAAAAGGTACAACTTTTAAAGCAGGTACAGTAGGTACAGTAGCAGATAAAACAGCATTTGGATATGTAAAAAAATATTATGAAGAAAGAAATATACCAGTTGCTAACGCAGAAGTTGCTAGAATTGCACAAGGATGTACAGGAATAAAGAGAACAACAGGTCAACATCCAGGTGGAATTATAGTTGTTCCAAAAGGAAGAGAAATATATGAATTTACACCAGTACAGCATCCTGCTGATGATCCAAATTCTGATATAATAACAACACATTTTGACTATCATTCAATAGATCAAAACCTATTAAAATTAGATATACTTGGTCATGATGATCCTACTATGATAAGAATGTTATTTGATATTACAGGAAAAGATCCAACTAAAGTTCCTTTAGATGATAAAGAGACAATGTCAATTTTTAGTTCTACAAAAGCATTGGGAGTAACACCTGAACAAATTCATTCAGAGGTTGGTAGTTATGGAATACCAGAATTTGGAACAAAATTTGTTAGACGGAATGTTAGTAGATACAAAACCTACAACTTTTGATGAATTAATTCGTATTTCTGGTTTATCACATGGTACTGATGTGTGGCTTGGAAATGCTCAAACATTAATAGAAGAAGGAACAGTAACACTTACAGAAGCTATATGTTGTCGTGATGATATAATGATATATTTAATAAAACAAGGTTTACCACCAAACCATGCTTTTAAAATAATGGAGACAGTACGTAAAGGTAAAGCTTTAAAAGACCCAGCAAAATGGGCTGAATATGTGGCAATGATGAAAGAACATAATGTACCAGATTGGTATATAAAATCTTGTGAAAAAATAAAATATATGTTCCCAAAAGCACATGCTGCTGCATATGTAACAAATGCTTTTAGAATAGCTTGGTTTAAAGTTCACGAGCCAGAAGCTTATTATACAGCATATTTTACTATAAGAGCAGATGAGTTTGATAGTGATATTATGTGCCATGGAAAAGAAAAAGTTTTAAACAAAATGAAAGAAATAGATTTAGCTGGAAATAATGCATCAACAAAAGATAAGAATATGTATGCAATACTAGAACTAGTATTAGAAATGTATGAAAGAGGAATAAAATTCCTACCAATTGATTTATATAAATCACATAGTACAAAATTTATAGCAGAAAAAGATGGAATTCGACCACCACTAAATAGTATTCCTGGCCTAGGTTCTGTTGCAGCAGAGGGAATTTGTGCAGCAAAAGAAGAAGGAGAATTCATGTGTGTTGACGATTTAAGAATGAGAGCAAAAGTTGGAAGTTCTGTTATAGAATTATTAAGAAATGCTGGATGTTTAAAAGGTATGCCAGAAAGCAACCAGATGAGTTTATTTGCATAAAGGAACTTTACGGACGTTCCTTAAAGTTCATAATAAAAATAAAGGAACACTTAGATCTAATTGAGTGTTCCTATTTTAAAAAGGGGAAGATTATGATATTTTTTACTATATGGATATTGCTAATAGGGACATTAGGAGTATTTTATATAATTATTAGCAAAGAAAGAAAATACTTAAATTTAATAGCAATATTAATTTATTTCCCTTTTATAGGTATACCTATTTTTTTAATACAGAATATATATAAAGATACAGGAATAATATTTTTGATATTATCAATTGTAATTGGATATATAATTATAATAATAGGAACAGAGATATATAATAGAATTAAAATTAGTATAGCTAAAGATGAAGGTATATATATAAGAGATATGGAGGTAGATTATAGTCCAGCAATACTATCTTATTTAGAAAATCAAAGAACAGAGCCTAAAAAAGATATAATAGCCTCAATATTAGATTTATGTGCTAAAAAATATTTATATATAGAAAAACAAAATGAAAATAAATATATATTAAAATTAGGAAAAAATATGAAAATTGATAATCTAAAGTCAGATGAAAAATATTTATATGAAAAATTATCAAAAGGAGAAAAAATCAATATAGATAGGTGGATAAAATTAGTACAAGAAGAATTTAAAAAGTATAAATTTGTAAGGAAAAATAAAATTAATCTATATTCTGTATTTTTAATTTTATATTTTGCAATAATTATAGGAATAAGTATAATTATTCAAATAAATCCAAATTTTAAAATAGCGAATGAAAATTTTAATATAATATTTATAACATTTTTTGTTGCTTTCGAGTTAGCTTTTATAGAACCGATAATGAGAATTATAATAAAGTATTTAAGAAAAGGAGAATATTTTTCAGGAATATATACTGCTTCAGGGATAAAAGAAATGAGAAGATGGAAAGCATATAAAGATTTCTTAAAAGATTATACTTTAATTAAAGATAAGCCAATTGAAAGTGTAGTTATCTTAGAAAAACATATTGCTTATGCAATAGTTTTAGATGTAAATAAAAAATATACAAATAATATAATAGAAGATTTAAATTTGAATTATAGTTTAAACTTTGATTATATAAAAGAAATTATAAATGATATAGGAGAATAAAATGATAGATTATAAATTATTATTACAAGCAATATTTACACCAAAGAATATTTTAATATATTTAGTTGTAATAAATTTGATGGCTTTTTTGGCTATGTGGTGGGATAAAAGAAGAGCTCAAAAGGGAGAATGGAGAATTAGTGAAGCTGGCTTATTTACATTAGTTTTACTTGGTGGTGGAATTGGTGGAATTGCTGGAATGTATACTTTTAGACACAAAACAAAAAAATTAAGATTTACAATAGGTTTTCCAACAATATTAATAACAGAAATAGTTTTAGTAATATATTTTATTTTTATAAAATAGTTAGTGTAAAATAAATTCGGGGAAAATTTAGAATAAAAAAAATAAGATACCCACTCAAAATTGTGTTAAAATAAT
>CALXYJ010000016.1 GCA_944392945.1 uncultured Clostridia bacterium
ATAATGGAAAAATAAACAATAAATAATTTTAAATAAATTAAAAAACAAATAATAAAAAAATAATTAATAAAATTTAACGTATAAAGAAATATGATCAAAAATAAATAAATCAAATTTATAAAAAATAAAGAGTATTAATTAATAAATATAAAATTAAAAATAAAATAAATACTTAATTAATTAAATAAATATAAAAAATTAAAATAATAAAATAAATAACGGAAAAATAAACAATAAATAATTTTAAATAAATTATTAAAACTAAAAATATAAAAAAATTGATTAAAAATAAATAAATAAATTTTATTAAAAAATAAAAAGTATTAATTTGTAAATATAAAATAAATAAATAATTAATTAATTAAAATAATTAAAATAACAAAATAAATAATGGAAAAATAGACAATGGATAAATTTAAATAAATTATTTAAATTAAAAAAGTAAATGAAAAGATAATACTTAATAAAATTAGAAAATATAAGAAATAAAATCAATTAATTTAAATAAAAAAAGTATTAATTATTAATTATTAAATATAAAATGAATATAAAATAAATGCTTAATTAAATAAAATATAATAAATCAAAATAATAAATAATTATATAATCAAGTAGATCATAGTAATTAAATGTAAAAAAATAAATAATAAATAAAATCGCAAAATAATAATTAATAGAATTAGAAAATAAAAAGAAAAAATTAAAAACAAATAAATTAAATTTATCAAAAAATGAAGAATATTAATTAATAATATAAAATTAAAAATAAAATAAATATTTAATTAATTAAATAAATATAAAAAATTAAATATAAAATAAATAATGGAAAAATAAACAATAAATAATTTTAAATAAATTAAAAAACAAATAATAAAAAAATAATTAATAAAATTTAATGCATAAAGAAATATGATCAAAAATAAATAAATTAAATCTATTAAAAAATGAAGAATATTAATTAATAATATAAAATTAAAAGTAAAATAAATCTTAATTAATTAAATAAATATAAAATTAAAATAAATAATGGAAAAATAAACAATAAATAATTTTAAATAAATTAAAAAACAAATAATAAAAAAATAATTAATAAAATTTAATGCATAAAGAAATATGATCAAAAATAAATAAATTAAATCTATTAAAAAATGAAGAATATTAATTAATAATATAAAATTAAAAGTAAAATAAATCTTAATTAATTAAATAAATATAAAATTAAAATAAATAATGGAAAAATAAACAAAAAATAATTTTAAATAAATTATAAAAACAAATAAAAAATACTAATAAAATTCAAAATATAAAAAAATAGGATTAAAAATAAATAAATTAAATTTATTAAAAAATAAAGAATATTAATTAATAATATAAAATTAAAAGTAAAATGAATACTTAATTGATTAAATAAATATAAAAAATTAAAATAATAGAATAAATAATGGAAAAATAAACAAAAAATAATTTTAAATAAATTATAAAAACAAATAAAAAATACTAATAAAATTCAGAGTATAAAAAAATAAGATTAAAAATAAATTAATTAATTTTATTAAAAAATAAAAAACATTAATTATTAAATATAGAATAAATAATGAAAAAATGAATAATGAATAATTTAGAAATTAAAAAAAATTAAAATGGAAAAATAATAATTAATATAATTAGAAAATAAAAAGAAAAAATTAAGAACAAATAAATTAAATTTATCAAAAAATGAAGAATATTAATTAATAAATATAGAATTAAATATAAAATAAATAATGAAAAAATAAAGAATAAATAATTTTAAATAAATTAAAAAACAAATAATAAAAAAATAATTAATAAAATTTAAAGTATAAAGAAATAGGACAAAAAACAAATAAATTAAATTTATCAAAAAATGAAGAATATTAATTAATAAATATAGAATTAAATATAAAATAAATAATGAAAAAATAAAGAATAAATAATTTTAAATAAATTAAAAAACAAATAAAAAATAATAATAAAATTTAAAGTATAAAAAAATAGTACAAAAAATAAATAAATTAATTATATAAAATATATTAATTAACAAATATTAATAAATATGGAATTAAATATAAAAGAAATTATATAAGATAATAAAATATTTTAATTTATAAATATAAATTAAATATTAAAAATAAATAATAAAAAACAAAAAAATATTCAGAAAAATAAATTAATTAAATTATATAATAAATTATTATAAATTAAAGAATAAAATAATTTGATTATTTGATTTTTTATTATAATTATTTTTTTAATATATTAATCAAATTAATTTAAAATTAATATATTCCTAAATATAAATTAATTATAATAATAAATTTATAAAAAGTGTATTAAGTTATTAAAATCAAGTGCAATTATAAAAAAATAAATTTTTTATTTTATATGAATAAAAAAAATAAATAAGTACATAATAATAGTATAAGGTTAATATTATTTAATCGAAGAGTATAAAGAGCTATTATATATGGTTTTTTGTATTCGAGTGTTAGGTGTATTATAGCTAATTTATTGGTTATAATATGCTGGCATTAAGAGTATAATATTTGTATGTAAGCTGAAAGGTTAAATTATAGGTATTATATTCAAGATAAGAATATGTTGATATCTGAATGGTTATTTGTAATCCCTTTGGGAAGAAGATAGTTAGTAAGGGTGTTTTCATATTCGAGTGAATTATTGATATTGGTGGTATTAAGCTTACTTAAATAGCAATATTTAATAGGTTAAAATATTATTTATATTGGTATGAGCAAGAGTAATTTTAGCTTTATAGATAATTGGTACTATTTTTATTTAATAGTATCAATTATTTTTTTGATTAAAGATTTTGCATTATTTTTTAATTAAAAAAATAGGATCGAATTTTATTCGACCCTATAATATTTAATATTAAATTACTCATTTATAGTAGTAGTAATTTTCTCTTTGGTTTTATTTTCTTTCTCAATAGCTTTTTTCCCACGTAATTCATTTTTTAAATTGTCCTTAGCTACTGTCATTAATAACTTAATTCTGTTAGTTTGATTAGATTCACTTGCTCCTGGATCATAATCTACAGGAGAAATGTTAGCATTAGGATATTTTTCTCTAATAGTTTTTATTACACCTTTTCCAACAACATGATTTGGTAGACAAGCAAAAGGTTGTACACAAACTATATTAGGGATTCCATGTTCAATATATTCTATCATTTCTGCAGTTAAGAACCAACCTTCTCCAGTTTGATTACCAATAGATAATATATCTTTTACTGTATTTTCTAAATGCCATATATTACATGGAGGTAAATAGTTTTTCTTTGATTTTGCTAATGCTTCTTTAGAATCTTTTTCTAATAAGTCTATTAAATTTATAGCAGCCTTAGATATTTTAGCTACAGTTGGATTGGTTTTTAATAATGTATTAAAAGTAACTTTATGTGTTGCCATAAACTTAATGAATCCCATAAAATCTGGTAATACAACTTCTGCACCTTCTTTTTCTAAAAGATCAGCAACAAAATTATTTCCAAAAGGATGATATTTTATTAAAACTTCTCCAACAATTCCAACTTTAGGTTTTACTATAGATGTATCTAATTCGATTTTCTCAAAATCATCAACAATATCATATATACTTTGTTTAAATTGTTTACTATTAGATTTCTTTATTAATTCTTTACATTTCAACATCCATTTATCAAATAAAGCCTGAGTTTCTCCTTTATTTTTTTCGTAAGCTCTATTTTTTGTAAGCATTTTTTGTAATAGATCAGCATATATAACACACTTTAATAAATTTTCTAATAAAGGTAATGTTAATTTAAATCCTGGTACTTTTTCCATTCCAACAACATTAAAAGATATAACAGGAATATTAGGAAAACCAGCATCTTTAAGAGCTTTTCTTATAAAACCAATATAATTTGTTGCTCTACATCCACCACCAGTTTGAGACATAATTAAAGCTGTTTTGTCTGGATCATATTTACCTGATTGAAGAGCCTCAATCATTTGTCCTGTAACTAATATTGAAGGATAACATGCATCATTATTAACATATTTTAAACCTGTTTCAACAGTTTTTTGAGTACATTCTCTTAATAATACTAATTTATATCCTGCTGTTTGCATAGCTGTTTCAAGTAATTCAAAATGTATTGGAGCCATTTGAGGACAAAGGATTGTATAATCTTTTCTCATGCCTTTTGTAAAGATTTTTTTATTTATTCCATAATCTCCATTATTAGATTCATCATTTTTTGCAGCTAATCTTTTATTCATACTTGCTAATAATGAACGTATACGAATTCTAACAGCTCCTAAATTATTTACTTCATCAATTTTTATTAGAGTATACATTTTTCCATAGCTAGATAATATTTCTTCTACTTGATCGGTTGTAACAGCATCTACTCCACAGCCAAAAGAGTTTAATTGAATTAGCTCTAGATTATCATGATGTCCTACAAATTCAGCAGCAGCATACAATCTTGCATGGAATACCCATTGATCAACAACTCTTAAAGGACGTTTTGCTTCTACTTGATTTGCAACACTATCTTCAGTTAGAACACATAAACCAAGGCTTGTAATTAAAGTATCGATACCATGATTTATTTCTGGGTCAGAATGATAAGGACGACCAGCAAGAACAATTCCTTTTAAATTATTCTTATCTATGTATTCAACTGCTTCTTTTCCTTTTTCAAAAATATCATGTTTAAAGTTTTGATATTCTTCTTCTGCTTTTTTTGCAGCTTCCATTAATTCTTTTTTATTAAAATTATATTCTTTAAATTCATCCAATTCTAAAATTCTTTTTGTAAGATTTTTTGCGTCAAAAGGCAAAAATGGATTTAAGAATTTTATGTCAGGATTTTTAAGTTCTTCTACATTATTTTTTAAAACTTCAGAATATGATATAACAATAGGACAGTTATAATGATTATCTGCTTTTTCATATTCTTTTCTTGAATAAGGCATACAAGGATAGAATATTGTTTTTATTCCACTTTGGATTAAACTTATTATATGTCCATGAGAAAGTTTAGCAGGATAGCAAACAGACTCAGATGGCATAGATTCCATTCCCTTTTCATAAGTTTTTCTATTACTTTTTTCTGAAATTATTACTCTAAAACCTAAAGATGTAAAGAATGTAAACCAGAAAGGATAATCTTCATACATATTTAAAACTCTAGGAATTCCGATAGTACCTCTAGGAGCATCTTTTTCCTCTAATGGTTTATAATAATCAAATAATCTTTCTTGTTTAAATTTTATTAAATTAGGTAATTCGCTGTTTCCTGTAACAATTCCAGCACCTTTTTCACAACGATTTCCAGATATATGTTTATGTCCATTACTAAAAGTATTAATTGTTAATAAGCAATGATTTTCACATTTATTACAACGTGCATGAGACACTTTTATTTGTAATTTATCTATTTCATCATTTTTAGAAATCGTAGAATAATATTCCATATCTAAATTTGATTCATATTGTTGTCTTGCCAAAATAGCAACACCATAAGCCCCCATTAGTCCTGAAATATCTGGTCTTATTACTTCTTTTCCAACTATTTTTTCAAATGCTCTTAATACAGCGTCATTATAAAAAGTACCACCTTGAACAACTATATGATCTCCTAATGTGCTTACATCCCTAACCTTCATAACCTTTTGTATAGCATTTTTAATAACTGAATAAGAAAGTCCAGCTGAAATATCTCCTACACTATAACCTTCTTTTTGAGCTTGCTTTATTTTAGAATTCATAAATACTGTACATCTAGATCCTAAATCAACAGGTCTTTTAGAAACAATTGCTTCTTTAACAAAATTCTCAATTGATAGATTTAAACTTTTTGCAAAGGTTTCTATAAAAGAACCACATCCTGATGAACAAGCTTCATTAAGCATTATGTTATCAATAGCACCATTTTTTAGTCTAATGTATTTCATATCCTGTCCACCAATATCTACAATACTAGTAACATTAGGTTGAAATTTTTTTGCAGCTGTATAATGTGCTATTGTTTCTATTTCATTTAAATCAACGTTTAGGGCCGTTTGAATTAATTTTTCTCCATATCCAGTAACACCGCTAAATCTTATTTTTGCCTTTTCAGGAATTACGGAATAAAGCTCTTTTAACATCTTCATAACACTTTTTAAAGGATTTCCCTCATTATTTGCGTAAAGAGAATATAAAAGATTATCTTCATTATCTGTTAAAACTAATTTTGTGGTAGTAGAACCAGCGTCAATTCCTATAAAGCAATCTCCTTCAAAATCTTTTAAATCTTTTCTAGGAACTTTGGCTTTTTCATGTCTTTTCTTAAATTCTTCGTATTCATCCATAGAATTAAAAAGAGGATCTACTGGATGAGAAGTATTATCATGAGAAACTCTTAAATTATGTATTTTTTGTTCTAATTCTTCTATAGAGATAGGTATGTTATCTATAGCATCTAGGCAAGCACCTTTAGCAACTAAAAGATGAGCTTCTTCTGGAACTACTATTTCTTCAGGTTTTAAATGAAGAGTTTCTATAAATCTTTTTCTTAGTTCTGGTAAATAATTTAAAGGACCACCTAAAAAGGCTACGGTTCCTCTTATTGGTCTACCACAAGCAAGTCCGCTAATAGTTTGATTAACTACAGCTTGGAATATTGAAGCAGCTATATCTGATTTTTCTGCTCCTTCGTTTATTAATGGTTGGACATCAGTTTTTGCAAAAACTCCACAACGTGAAGCTATTGGATATATAGTTGTATAGTTTTTTGCAAGTTCATTAAGACCAGCTGTATCTGTATCTAATAAAGATGCCATTTGATCAAGGAAAGCACCTGTACCACCAGCACAAGTTCCATTCATTCTTTGTTCTATAGATTGGTCAAAATAAATGATCTTAGCATCTTCTCCACCTAATTCTATTACTACATCTGTTTGAGGTATAAATTTTTCGACAGCTCTTTTACAAGCGACAACTTCTTGAATAAATGGTAGCCCTAAAAAAGTTGCAGCTGACATAGCACCAGAACCGGTAAGAGCTATTGTAAATTTACTATTTGGAAATTTTTTAGGTAAAGATTCCAAAACCTTGCAAACTGTATTTTTTGTATCAGAAAAATGTCTTGTATAATCTGAATATATTTCTTTTTTATTAGAATCTATAACTACAATTTTTACTGTTGTTGATCCTACATCAAGACCAACATGAAGTATATTTTCCATATGTTTCTCCTTTCATAACTTTTGTAAAAAAGCATAATCTCACAAGCTAATTTTATACGGAAAAAGCATTTTTGTCAACTTGTAAGAAAAGGAAATAATAATGAATATTGTTCTATTTTATACTTGTCTTTCATAATAATTAATCAAGAAAAAAGGAGGGATAAAATGAAAAAAAAGGAAGGAATTTTTATAGTTATTTTTTTAATTTTAATAGTAATAATTTTAGGAGCAATAATTTATTTTACTAATAAAAATAAGACAGAAAATAATGAAATTATAGAAGAATATACACCGGAAGAAGAAATAAGTGATGAACAATTAAGAAACACTATAATTTCTTTATATTTTATTAATAAGGAAAGTAAAGAAATAAATCTAGAAGCAAGAACAGTAAATATTAATTTATTAATTGATAATCCATATAAATATTTAATAGACTTATTAATTGAAGGACCAAAGAATGAAAAATTAGAAAAAGGCATTCCAGAGGGTACAAAAATAAATAATATTGAATTAAAGGGAGATGTATTATATATAGATTTTTCTCAAGAATTTATTGATAATGCACAAGAAGGTGAAGAAAATGAAAATAAAATTATAGAGACAATAGTAAAAACAGTTACAGAATTAAATGAAGTTAATTCTGTAAGAATTTTAATAAATGGAGAGGAAAATAGAGAATTTAAAGATGGTGCTATAAATTTTGAAGATAATTTTTCAAGAAATAATTATTAATTATTTAAATATATCAATAAAATTTTTGGTTTTTATTAATATAGCAAAATTATTTAAAAAATGTTCAACCTGGTAAAGGGAACAAATAAAATTATTTTTTTTATTTTTAAATAAATCCTTATCAATACTCATAATAAACCTCCAATTTGAAAAAATTAATAATATATTATATAATATGAAACGAAATTTATTATGTTGAGGAATTAATATGGATTTAAAAGAAAATGAAAGAATAGATGATTTACAATATAAAGGATTAAAAATAATACAAAATGAAAAATATTTCTGTTTTGGAATGGATAGTATTTTATTAAGTGATTTTGCAAAAGATATTAAAAAAAATAGCTTAGTATTAGATATTGGAACTGGAACAGGAATTATTAGTATATTATTATCTAAAAAAACTGAAAGTAAAAAAATATATGGAATAGAAATTCAGGATGAAATTGCAGAGATGGCTACAAGAAGCGTAAAAATAAATAAATTAGAAAATAAAATAGAAATTATAAATGATAATATAAAAAATATTGAAAAATATATAAATAATAATTCTATAGATGTAGTAGTAACAAATCCTCCATATAAGAAAGAAAATGCTGGAATAAAAAATGAAAATATAAATAAATTAATTTCAAGACATGAGATTACAGCAAATTTAGAAGATTTTATTAGTAATGCAAGTAGAGTTTTAAAAGATAAAGGTTGTTTTTATATGGTAAATAGACCAGAAAGATTAGCAGAAATAATTAATTTATTTAATAAATATAAAATAGAGCCAAAAAAATTAAGATTAGTTTTTCCAAAGATAAATAGTAAGCCAAATTTAATTTTAATAAAAGGAATAAAAAATGCAAAACCTTTTTTAGAAATAGATGAACCGTTAATTGTTTATAATGATGATAATACATATACGCCAGAAATATTAAAAATATATAATAAAAATCAGGAGGAAAAATGAAAGGAAAATTATATATAGTTGCAACACCAATTGGTAATTTGGAAGATATAACATTAAGAGCAATAAATACTTTAAAAAATGTGGATATCATTATTGCAGAAGATACTAGACATTCTTTAAAATTACTTAATCACTTAGAAATATCAAAACCATTAATTAGTTATCATAGGCATAATGAGGAAGAAAAGACAGAGAGTATATTAAATAAAATAGAAGAAGGAAATAATATTGCATTAATATCTGATGCAGGAACACCAGTTATTTCTGATCCCGGAGAAATAATAGTAAAAAGAGCATTGGAAAGAAATATAGAAGTTGTTCCAATACCTGGAGCATGTGCTATTATAACAGCATTAATGGGAGCAGGAGTAAATACAAGAAAATTTACTTTTTACGGATTTTTGTCTATAAATAAAAAAATTCGAGAAAAAGAATTAGAAGAAATAAAAAATAATAAAAATACTATTATTTTATACGAAGCACCTCATAAATTAATTAATACATTAAATGATTTAGAAAATTATATTGGAAAAAGAAAAGTTGTTTTGGCAAGAGAGTTAACTAAAATTCATGAAGAATTTATACGCGGAAGTATAGGAGAAGTAAAGGATAAAATTAATTCTCCAAAAGGTGAATATGTAATAATAATTGATGAAAATACTGAGATAAATGAACAAGAAGAAAATAAATTAAATAGCTTGAGTTTAGATGAACATTATAATTATTATGAAAAATTAGGACTGAATAAAAAAGAAATTATTAAAAAAATTGCAAAAGATCGAAATGTAAATAGGAATGAAATATATCAACAATTTTTAAACAAATAAAAGAGAGAATGACTTCTCTCTTTTTTAATTGTATAAATATTGCTATTATATAGCTGAATATTAGATAATTTTATTTTTCTTCTGTTTTTGATAAATTCTCTATACATTTAGGACAAACTAACTTATCTTTGTATGTTATTAGTTTCTTTGTATTACCACAGAAGATGCAATTAGGTTCGTATTTTTTTAGAACGATGGATGTACCATCAACATAAATTTCTATAGGATCTTTTTCTTTAATATCAAATTTATTTCTTAATTCTATAGGAATAACAACTCTTCCTAATTCATCTACTCTTCTTACAATTCCTGTTGATTTCATGTTCAATCCTCCCCAATCAGAATAAACGACAAATTATACTACAATAATATCATATAAAATCTTTTTGGTCAACTGTTTAAGAATAATTAGTTTCCTATTTTTGGAAAATAAAAAGAATAAAAAATTTTATTAATTAATAAAATGAAATATGGAGGAAGCAAAATGTTAAATAAACTATGGCCAGCGTTTATAATAATTTCTTTTATTTATTCAATAATTAATTTTAATATGAATGAATTAAATGATTCCATATTTGAATCATGTGAGCAAACAATAAAAATGATATTAAGTTTTATGGGAATTATGTGTATGTGGAATGGGATTATGGAGATTATACAACAAACAACACTTATAAAAAAAATTACAAAATGTTTATCTCCAGTAATGAAATTTTTGTTTCCTGATATAAAAAAGGACTCAAAAGCCTATAATGAAATTTCTATGAATATAGTTGCAAATGCATTGGGGTTAGGAAATGCATCTACTCCGTTAGGATTAAAAGCTATTAAATCAATGCAAGACGAAAATAAAAATAAAGAGGAATTATCGGATTCAATGATAATGTTTATAGTTTTAAATACAATATCGATTCAAGTGATTCCAACAACCGTAATTGCTATCAGAAGTTCGCTTCGGCTCAAATAATCCATCTAATATAATTTTACCTGTTTGGATAGCAAGTATTGTTGCGGGAATAGCAGGAATTGGATCTGTTAAAATTTTTTCAAGAAGGAGAAATAAATGAATTTTATAAATTATATTTCAACAATTATAATTCCATTTGTAATTGTTTTTGTAATAGGTTATGGACTTTCAGAAAAGAAAAATGTATATGATATATTTATGCAGGGAGCTAAAAAAGGAATAAAAATAGTTATAAAGATTTTTCCAACATTATTAGCAATCTTTTTAGCGATAAATATGCTTAGCAGTTCTGGAGTTATAAATTTTATTACTAATTTAATGTCACCAATTTTAAAAACATTTAATATACCAATCGAAATAATGCCATTAGCAATTTTAAGACCAATATCAGGCAGCGCTTCTATGGGAATTGCTACAAGTATAATGGAAGCAAATGGAGTAGATAGTAAAGTTGGGTTAATATCTGCTACAATAATGGGAGCTACAGAAACCACTTTTTATACGATTGCATTATATACAAGTTCAATTGGAATAAAAAAAACCAGATTTACTTTAATATCATCATTAATAGCTAACATTGTTGGAGTTATTACTGTTATTATAATGTTTAATAATATGTAGAAATTTGTCGATGAGTTTTTGTTGACAAATAGAAAAAATGAGAGTAATATAAATAAAAATTAAATTATTTATTTCAAGAGGAAAAATGTTTTTTAAATTATTAATTTTTATTTCAATTTATTTTTTTGTGAAAAGATTAATTCAAAGATTTATTTCTAAAAAAATCAAGGAAAAAATTAAAATATAGTTATTAGTCTTACAGAAGGAGCAATTTTTTATGTTTGTATAATTATTATAGCTCCCCCCAGTAATGTAATTTATGTAAAAAATAATTCAATGTTCCTTCTGTAGCCCCCATAAATTACCAATGATAAGTTTCATGATTAGAAATTTTAAAAGCTCTAAAAAGCTGTTCTAATAAAAATACACGAATTAATTGGTGGGGAAATGTCATTTTTGAAAAGCATATTTTTTCATTAGCTAAATTAAGAATTTCGTTAGATATTCCTAAGGTTCCACCAATAATAAATGTAATGGAACTATTATAATTTAAAGCAATGGAATCAAGCTTTTCGGAAAATTCTTCAGAAGAAAATTCTTTGCCACGTAAATCTAAACATATTATGTAGGAATCCTTTTTTATATTAGCTAACATTCTTTTTCCTTCAATATCTTTTATATTATTCGCAATTTTTTCATTTATTTTTGAAGGTATTTTTTCATCTGAAAGCTCTAATATTTTTAAATTACAATATTTAGACAATCTTTTTGAATATTCATTAATTGCATCTTTAAAAAAAGTTTCTTTAATTTTTCCAATACATAAAATATTAATAGATAACATAGCAAACTCTCCATAATAATTTTTTTATTAAGAAACCGTAACAATTTTGCTAGGTTCATTTCTACTTGCTACAGAAACTTTAATAGTATTTTCGTCAAAATTGCTACGAATTAATTCTTCTATAACTGTTTGGTATGCCAATTCTGGGAAATTATTTTCCTTACTTAAATGTCCTAACATTACTTCTTTTAATGATCCTTTTAATAAGTAAGCTATAGTCTTTCCAGCCATTTCATTTGGAAGATGACCATTAGGTCCTAAAATTCTAGTTTTTAAATAATAAGGATATTTTCCTGTTTTTAGAATTTCTGGATCATAATTAGATTCTAGTAAAATAAAAGAACTACCATCTAATTTATTAATAATAGAATTAGTCATATGTCCTATATCTGTAGCTATACTAATTTTATCATCATTATTTATAATATTAAAACCACAAGGATCAGCAGCATCATGAGGAATAGAAAAAGGATCTATTATTAAATCACCAATTTCAAATTTCTCATAGGATTTAAAAAGTTTTTGATTTACGTTAGCGATTCTATCTTTTTGCTTTGGCATAGCATCCCATGTTTTTTCATTTGCATATACTGGTATATCGTATTTAGAAGATAACATTCCTAAACTTTGTACATGATCAGAATGTTCATGAGTAACAAGAACTGCATCAATATCATTAATGGAAATATTATTATCTGATAAAGCAGTAGTTAATTTCTTTAAGCTAATTCCACTATCTATTAATATTTTGGTGTTTTCACTTTCTACGAAAAGACTATTTCCAGTACTGCCACTATATAAACTTCTAAAATTTAACATTATAAATTCATCCTTTGCTTATTCAGAAACTCTTTCTATCTTTGCTCCTAAGTTCCTGAATTTATTTTCTATATTTTCATAACCTCTATCAATATGTTCCAAATTATAAACTTCTGTTTTACCTTTTGCAATTATACCTGCAATAATTAAAGCAGCTCCAGCACGTAAATCTGTAGAATAAACAGGAGCAGAAGATAATTCAGGAACCCCTTGGAAAACAGCAGATTTACCAGAAGCAGTTATATTAGCTCCCATTTTATTTAATTCAGCAGTATATTGGAATCTAGAATCCCAAATGCTTTCATTAATAATACTTGTTCCATTAGCTATTGATAGAACAACTCCTATTTGGGGTTGTAAATCTGTAGGGAATCCAGGGTAAGGTGCTGTTTTTATTGTAGCCTTAGAAGGTCTTTTATTTGTCCAAACTCTTAAAGTATCACCATCAATATCTTCAACATGACCACCAATTTCTAATATTTTAGCTGTTACACATTCTAAATGTTTTGTTATACAATTTTTTATAATAATATCACCTTTAGAAGCTATTGCTGCTAACATAAAAGTTCCTGCTTCTATTTGATCTGGAACTACGGAATATGTAGCATTACCGTGCAAATGTTGTACACCATTAATTTTAATAACATCTGTTCCTGCGCCACGGATGTCTGCTCCCATAGTATTTAAAAAGTTAGCGACATCAACAACATGAGGTTCTTTTGCGGCATTGTCTATTGTAGTTGTTCCTTCTGCAAGAACTGCAGAAAGCATAACATTTATTGTAGCTCCAACAGATACAACATCTAAATAAACTGAATTTCCGATAAGTTTTTTAGCTTTTGCTTGTATTTTTCCTTGGGCAACATCTACTTTAGCACCTAAAGCTTCAAAACCTTTTATATGTTGATCAATTGGTCTAGGTCCTAAATTGCATCCACCTGGTAATCCAACCTCAACATTTTTACATCTTCCAAGTAAAGCACCAATTAAATAATAAGATGCTCTAAATTTTCTTGTAAGATCTAAAGGCGCATGTGTAGAAGTAATATTTGTAGTATCAATCTCTAATGTGTTATCATCTATCCACTTAATTTTTGCACCCAATTCTTCTAATATTCTACAAGACAATTTTACATCGCTAATATTAGGAACATTTTCAAGAGTACAAGTTCCGTTAATTAAAAGTGTTGCTGGTAAAATAGCTATTGCGGCATTTTTTGCACCGCTAATTGTAACTTCACCTTTTAAAGGTGTTCCACCTGTTATTATTAATTTATCCAAATTAATTACCTCCAATTATTATTAATGAGTAATTTTTTATATAAGAAAAGTTGACTTTGGCATTTATGAATCTTGCTTGTAATTGTACAGGCCAATATAACTTAACTTTTGTGTTATTGAAAAATTTTAAATTTTACTATGCGATAAAAAATAGAGTGTTATACACTCTATACCTAAACAAATATAACATAAAACGAAAATATTGACAACTAATTATAGTAAATATTTCTTATTTTCCCAAATTATTAAAAAATTCTATAAGCTTAAATTTTATTTTTATATTGGACTCATCAGATGTTTGGCTATTCCCTTCACTAATAATTTTATAACCTTCTGAATCCATATTATCTTTTAAACAGTTTTTAGACTCTTCTGGTACTATTCCAGAAGAAGCGTTAACAAAACAAAGAGGAGGAAACAAAACACACCACCAATTTTGCCCAATGGCATTACCTATTTCTATTTTTAAGGCATCATAATTTCCAGATGGAAAAGAAATATCTCCATAAGTTTTTGTAGGAAAATAAAAATTACCAATCTCTATGTTGACGTCATAATCATATCCATTTTCTTTAATTGTATTTAAAGCAATTTCTTTAAAATTGTTTACATTATTTTTTACTAAAGTTAAAACATCATTTTTATTAGAACAATTATTTGATAATTGATTCATATAATTTACTATGTTGTCTCTAACTTTTAGTTTTAAAGATTGATCTTCTTCAGAATCACTGTTTGCGATAATATGTAATCTAAAAACATTTTCGGATAAATTATAAGAAACTGATTCAACATAATTTAACGAAAGTAAAAATATATACAAAAATAATAATATTGTTATAATGAAGATAAAATATAAATTTTTTTTCATAGTAACCTCCTAAATTCATATATTAGGAATATGAACAAAAAAATAAAAAATATACATAAGAAAGTAAATTATTTGTCGATGAAATATAAAAAAACAAAATGGAAAATATTGACAACAAAAAATGCTAATGGTAAAATTTGTAAGTAGCCAAAAATATTGGAGGGATACTATGTATAATGAAAAAGATTTTAAAAGGATGTCTAGTTTCTATGTAAATGAAGTACATTTAATTACAATGTTATTTCCATTCATAGAAAGAAAATTACAGGAAGAAAGCGAAATCTATACATATTTACAAAATGATTTGGAAAAAACCGTAAAAATGTTGTTATCAAGACTAAATTTAAAAGAAGATTTAAAAGAAAAAATAAACAAGATTGATTGGAAAGAAAAACAATTAGTAGAAAGTAAAAATTTATCAATAAATCAACAAAATAATATACAAAAATTTATAATAGTAAGTGGAAATGATAAATATATAAAAGAAGTAAACAAAAATATTCAAAAACTAGATAAAATTAGTAAAGAAAAAATAGTAATAATAAATTGTTATAATATAGTTGAGTTTAACAAAAATATAAAAAGTATACTTGATAATACAGATATGATACTTAATACTTCTGGGGAACACGAGATAGAAGAGATATTTCCAGAGTATATAAAACAAAAAAAGAAAGCTTAAAAATATAAATCCGTAGATATTGACTAAAAAAATTTTATATTATAATATATTAATTGTCATTTATAATAATATAAAATTAAGAGAGGCAGAGCTATGGAAAAATATGAAAAAGTTAAAGAAATACTAAAGAAAAACAATCAAGAACAATTGCTAGTTTGTTATGATAAGCTAGATGATCAAGGAAAAGAAAAATTATTAGATCAAATTTTAAATGTAGATTTTGATCTAATCAATAAATTATTTGAAAATACTAAAAAGCCAGTAGACGTAGGAGAAGATAAAATAGAACCAATCGAATACGTTGATAAAAGTAAATTGTCTAAAGAAGAATACAAAAAATTAAAACAAATTGGAGAAGATGCTATTAAGGAAGGTAAGCTTGCTGTATTAACAATGGCAGGAGGACAAGGAACAAGACTTGGATATAATGGGCCAAAAGGAACTTTTGATATTGGTTTAGATACACATGAATCTTTATTCGAGCTAATCTGTAAACCTATAAAAAATGCAAATAAAAAATATGGAATAACGATTCCTTGGTATATTATGACAAGTAATGAAAACAATAAAGAAACCGTTGAATTTTTTGAAAAAAATAATTATTTTGGATATCCAAAGCAAGATATAATATTTTTTATTCAAGGTGAATTACCTATGTTAGATAAAGAAGGAAAAATATTAGTAAATGAGCAAGGATTTCTAAAATTAGCTGCTGATGGACATGGAGGAGTTTTTGAATCTATGCTAAAAAGCGGAGCATTAAAAGATATGAATGATAAAAAAATAAAATGGGTATTTATAGGACCTGTTGACAATCCATTAGTAAATATGGTTGATCCAATTTTTATAGGAGTAGCAGAAACAAAAAAATGTATGGCAGCAGGAAAGTCTGTTGTTAAAGCTAGACCAGAAGAAAGAGTTGGAGTATTTTGCAAAAGAAATTCAAAGCCAAGTGTTGTAGAATATACAGAAATCTCTGAAGAAATGAGCAATAAAAGAGATGCTAACGGAGAATTAGTTTTCGGTGAATCTCATATAAATTGTAATTTATTTAATATAGATAGAATTAATGAAATTGCAGCAAATAAATTGCCATATCATGAAGCATTTAAAAAAGCAAATTATATAGATAAGAATGGTAATTTAGTGATTGCAGACAAACCAAATGCGTATAAATTTGAAGCTTTTATATTTGATGCATTTCAAAGTATGGAAAGTATGGCAGTGATGAGAGTAAAAAGAGAAGAAGAATTTGCACCTGTAAAAAATGCAGAAGGTGTAGATAGCCCAGAGACAGCCAGAGAGTTATATATTAATTTCCATAAGAAATTAGAAAAAGTAAGGACACAAGAAATGGGCTAAGAGCCCATTTTTGTTATTATATAGGAAGAATAATCAAAGGAGGAAATATGGAATATTTAAATGAATATAAAAAATGGTGTACAAGTGATACATTTGACGAAGAAACAAGAGAAGAATTAATTAATATAAAGGATAATCAAAAGGAAATAGAAGATAGATTTTATAAAGAATTGGAATTTGGAACAGCTGGATTAAGAGGTGTTATTGGTGCTGGAACAAATAGAATGAATAAATATACGGTAGGTAAGGCAACACAGGGATTAGCAAACTACATAATAAAAAAACATGGAGAAGACAGAGGTGTTGCAATTTCTTATGACTCAAGACATATGTCTCCTGAATTTAGTAAAGAAACAGCATTAATATTAAATGCAAATGGAATAAAAACATATTTATTTGATTCTTTAAGACCAGTACCTGAATTGTCATTTGCGGTAAGACAGTTAAATTGTATTGCAGGGGTTATGATAACTGCAAGTCACAATCCACCAAAATATAATGGATATAAAGTGTATTGGGAAGATGGAGCACAGATAGTTCCACCAATAGATAAAGAGATTATAGAAGAAGTAAAAAATATACAAGATTACTCAGAAATTAAAAAAATAACACAAGAAGAAGCAGAAAGTCAGAAATTATATAATGTAATTGGTAAAGATATAGATGAAAAATATATGGAAATATTAGAAAAGCTTATTTTAAATCCTGATATTATTAAAAAGCAAAAAGATCTAAAGATAGTATATACACCATTACACGGAACAGGAAATATACCAGTTAGAACAATATTAAAAAGACTAGGATTTGAAAATGTTTATATTGTAAAAGAGCAAGAATTACCAGATGGAGATTTTCCAACAGTAGATTATCCAAACCCAGAAGATCCAAAAGCATTTAAGTTAGCATTGGAATTAGCAAAACAGAAGGATGCAGACATTGTTTTAGCTACAGACCCAGATGCCGATAGATTAGGGGTATATGCTAAAGATTCAAAAACAGGAGAATATAAATCTTTTACTGGAAACATGTCAGGTCTACTACTTGCTGAATATGAACTTTCTCAGAAAAAAGAAAGAAACATGATTCCTGATAATGGAGTTTTAATAAAGACTATTGTTTCTTCAAAATTAGCAGATAGTATTGCTAAATATTATAATATTGAATTAAAAGAAGTTTTAACAGGATTTAAATATATAGGTGAACAAATAAAAATATTTGAGCAAACAAAGAAAAATACATATCTATTTGGATTTGAAGAGAGCTATGGTTGTTTAATAGGAACACATGCTAGGGATAAAGATGGTATAGCTGCCGTAATGGTGTTATGTGAAGCAGCAGCATATTATAAAGAACATAATTTAACTTTGTGGGATCAAATGATTAAAATATACGAAAAATATGGATATTTCAAAGAAGATTTGCTTTCAATAACATTGGAAGGAATTGATGGAGCAAATAAAATAAAACAAATGATGGAAAAATTAAGGAATAATGTACCAGCAAAAATAGGGTCATATAAAGTAGAGAAATTTAGAGATTATAAAACTGGCAAAATAAAAGACATAGAAATAAAAGAGGAAACGAGCACAAATTTACCAATATCAAATGTAATTTATTTTGATCTAGAAAATGATTCATGGGTATGTGTTAGACCATCAGGAACTGAACCAAAAATAAAATTTTATGTTGGAATAAGAGGAAATAATATTGAAGACGCAGAGGATAAAGTAAAACAATTAAAAGATGATATAAAAGCATTAATTGAAACAATGTAAATAAAATGAATCTAAAAATTATAATTGAGCAAAGCCAATAAAATAAAGTCAATATATAAATATTGGCTTTATTTTTTAATCCTTTTTATTAAATCCAAAATCATGTTTTGATCTTCAAGTGTCATATCTTTTAATTCATCTGTTATGGTTGTGATAATAGCATCTGAATCTTTTTCAAAAAACTGATTAAATAATTGAGTTGGGTTTGTATTTATGGCTTTACAAAGTAAAATGATATTATAGATACTAGCATTATATTTTCCATTTTCAAACTTTGATAAATATTCAGGTGTTAAATCACTTTTTTCAGCGACTTCTTCTTGAGTAAATTTTTTATTTTTTCTGATTTGTTTATAAGTGTTACCAATAATTTTATTTGCTTCTTTTAAATCCATGTGCTATCCTCCTAAAAAATTTATATTAAGTATAACAGCACTTTAAGAATAATTTAATGAACTAAATATTAAAAAACAACATTTAAATTAAACTATAATTAAAATTAAATATTCCAACCTTTAATTTTACTTCGTTTAATAGCACCATATATATTTGCCCTAACATGTGGAATTTCTTTACTAAGATTATATAACAAAGCTTTTATTTCTTCACGCTTTGATTTGCCATCCATAGGACAAGCTTTGGGCATAATGTTGATATTATTATTTTTTATAAAGCTACGAGTTTGTTTTTCACTAACATATATTAGAGGTCTAATTAAAGTCATTTTAGATCTATCCATGTATGTTAGGGGAGCAAAGGTAGAAATATTGCCTGTATACAAAATATTCATAAGAAATGTTTCTAAAACATCATCTTCATTGTGACCTAAAGCAATTTTATTGCATCCATGTTCAATTGCAGTAGTATTTAAAATTCCTCGTCGTAAATTTGCACAAAGTGAACAAGGATTTTTTTCTTTCCTGATATCAAATACGATTTCTTTTATATAACTGTTTACAATAAATAAATCTACATCAATCTTTTTACAAATATCATATAATATATTAACATCAAAAAATTCAAAGCCAGGATTTACTGTTATTGCAATTAACTCAAACTTTTTTGGATAAAATCTTTGTAAATTTTTAAGAGCAAGTAGTAAAGTTATTGAATCCTTACCTCCGGATAAAGCTACAGCTATTTTATCTCCTTCATCTATCATATGAAATTCTTCTATTGCTTTTCTCATTGAACCAAGTATTTTTTGCATAATTAAAATCCTTTCTTAATTGGTCTAGATTATACCGTGAAAATAAAAAACTAGAACACAGTTTAATTAGCTATGCCCAATTATAGTTGTCGTAGAAGAACAAAAATTCTGACGACAATCTAATTATATCGAAAAAACTGACAAATTTCAATACTTTTACCTTTTAGCTTTAAGCTATTAATTTAAATATCTTGGCTTGAAAAAATAAAATTATGTGGTATAATATCTATCGTAAAAAGACGCACTTATAGCTCAGGTGGATAGAGCGCTCCCCTCCTAAGGGAGAGGTCGCTGGTTCGAATCCAGCTAAGTGCACCAATAGAGGTTTAAATGGAAGATAAAGAATTTTTTATGAAAGAAGCAATAAAAGAAGCTAAAAAAGCATACAGCAAGGATGAAGTACCAATAGGGGCAGTAATTGTTAAAGATGGAAAAATTATTGCAAGAGGACATAATTTAAAAGAGACAAAAAAAGATACAGTAAAACATGCGGAAATTATAGCGATAGAAAAAGCAAGCAAAAAAATTGATGCATGGAGATTAGAAGATTGTGATATATATGTAACAATGGAACCATGTCCTATGTGTATGGGAGCAATAATTAATTCAAGAATCCGAAAAATATACTATGGTGTTGAAGATTATAAAGCAGGGGCCTGTGGATCAGTAGTGGATTTAACAAAATATAAATTTAATCATATACCAGAATATGAAAAAAATTTATTAGAGGAAGAATGTAAGGAAGTTTTACAAAACTTTTTTAAAGAATTACGTGTCAAAAAGAAAAAAGATAGAGGTGCGAATATTGAAAATTAGTGAATTAAAAAATAAGAAAATTGTGCATATATGCATAATACTAGGAATAATAGTTCTTATTTTAATCATAGCTGGTATAATTATGCTAAGGTATCAGGTAGAAGGAGAAACTAATCTACCTTTTGAGCTTTCTAAAATGATTATTGTAAGTACGGCAGAAGGAAATGAAATAGATGCCGTAGATGACAATAGGTGGAATTTTAGCGTAAACCAAAATAATGATATTTATTTAGAAATAGGAAAAAACGAAGAATATAAAAAAAGCACAAGTATAAAAAATATTACATTCGAGAATTTTTATATAGATAAAGCAAATGGAGCAGAAAATATAAAATTATATAGAGCAAATTCCGAAGGTAAAATAGTAGAAGACGAAACTCATCTAATAAATAATTCGTTAAATTACGAGGGTGAAAAAGAAACAAATTTAGATGAATTAAAAATCTCTAACCAAGGAAGTATAATTTTAATAAGATCTGTTAATCAAAATGTATGTGAAGTAAGAAATAATGATGAATCAATAATACATGATGGAACCTTGCTTGCAAAAGGAAATGTTGTTCCAGAAGATTTAGAATATACATTAAGTTTTGATATTATAATAGAAACAAACAGAAATATAAAATATAAAGGAACTGTATCTATACAGCTACCTATGGGAGATATAGAAACAGAAGGAAAAGGACGATTGGAAAAAACAGATTTTAGTGATGTAATTTTTAAAAGAATGTAAAATGTCTTGCTAAAAGTAAAAAAAACGTATATAATATCAACGTACCAAAAATTATATAATTTAGAAGTTTAGCCTTTGTATGGAAAGTAAGCTCCAATAAAAAGCTATGAACCTTGTCAGGTCCGGAAGGAAGCAGCAATAAGTAGTGCATTTATGTGGAGTACTTGCTTTCCATAGAGAGGCTAAACTTAAATTGGTAACTTTTAGTTAAATGGGAAGTGATAAAATGGCTTATACAGCTTTATATAGAAAATTCAGACCTTTAACTTTTAGCGAAATTGTGGGACAGGATCATATTACTAGAACATTAAAAAATCAATTAATAGCAGGAAGAGTTGGACATGCGTATTTATTTAATGGATGTAGAGGAACAGGTAAAACCTCAGCAGCTAAAATTCTAGCAAGAGCAATAAATTGTTTAAACCCTAAAGATGGGGAGCCATGTAATGAATGCGAGATTTGTAAAGCTGCTATTTCTGGATCATTAATGGATATTGTAGAAATGGATGCAGCATCAAATAATAGTGTTGAAGATATAAGATTAATAAGGGATGAAGTTAATTTTTTACCAACACTTGCAAAATATAGAGTATACATAATAGATGAGGTACATATGTTATCACAAGGTGCGTTTAATGCTTTGCTAAAAACATTGGAAGAACCACCTGCACATGTAAAATTTATATTAGCGACTACAGAACCACAAAAATTACCAGCAACCATCTTATCAAGATGCCAAAGATTTGACTTTAAAAAGATATCTCCAGAAGATATTGTAAAAAGATTAAAAATAGTTTGCGAATCTAGTAAATTAGATGCAGACGAAAATGCTTTAAGAATTATAGCATCTTTATCTGAAGGAGCTCTAAGGGATGCATTAAGTATATTAGAAAGATGTGTTCAAGATGGAGAAAATAAAATAAGTGAAGAAAAAGTAAAAGAATTAGTTGGAATTCCAAAATTAAGCTATATAGAGGAAATAGTAGGAAGCGTTTTGGAAAAAGATATAAGTAAGTGTTTAGAAACATTAAAGGCAATTATGGAAGATGGAAAAGACCAAAATAATTTTTTGTGGGAAGTAATAAAATATGTAAAAGATGTATTATTATATAAAGTAACTGGTGAAACAGGAATTTATAGTCAAACAGAACAAGAAAAGTTAAAAGAGTTTGCAGAAAAATCAACTAAAGAAGAATTAGTTCATTTAATATATGAATTATCAGATCTAGAGAATGATATGAAATGGTCATCACAAAAAACAATAATGTTAGAAGCAGGATTTATAAGATTATGTGATACTAGTGTTAAAGCTAAAATGGAGATTCCTGTAAACATACCAACAGCTTCTAGTGTAAACAATCAAGAATTACAGGAATTACAAAGGAGAATATTTAAAATAGAAAATTTTTTAAGTCAGATTAGTAGGTCTAAAACAGAAAGTTTAACAAATAATATAAAACAACAGCCAAAATCTGAAGAAAAAAAGATAGAAAGAAAACCGCTAAGTCCAGAAGAATTAAAAAATAATGCCTTTTGGAAAGATATTGTTGTAAAATTTAAAACTGAAGGAAAAATGGGATTATATACAAATTTATTAAATACTAATATTACAGAAATAAATGATATGACAGTTGGAATTAATTTTGCTAATGGCTTAAAACCGTTAGCAAAAGGAATATTAGAA
Organism: uncultured Clostridia bacterium; assembly: GCA_944392945.1. GTDB lineage: Bacteria > Bacillota > Clostridia > TANB77 > CAG-508 > Merdicola. Next base: position 23,367 of record CALXYJ010000016.1, read on the forward strand.
AAGCCAGAAAATATAAGTGAGATTTCAAAAGAAATATCAATAGCTTTTGGAAAAGAAATGAAAGTAAAATTAATAGATAATAAAGTAGATAAAAAGCCAGAAAAGACTGAATTAGAAAATTTAGTGCAAGGTTTAGATATCCCAATAGATATTATAGAAGAATAATAGGAGGTAAAAATTATGTCAAGACGTGGAGGATTCCCAGGAGGAATGGGAGGATTCGGAGGAATGAATCTAAATAATTTAATGAAGGAAGCTAAAAAGATGCAAACAGATATAGAAAAAGCACAAACAGAAATAGCTTCTAAGGAATTTGAAAGTACAGCTGGTGGAGGAGCAATAACAGTAAAAGTAAGTGGAAAGAAATTAATAAAAGAAATAAAGTTAAATAAAGATATTGTAGACCCAGATGATGTAGAAATGTTACAAGATTTAATAATTACTTGTGTTAATGATGCCTTAGGTAAAGTAGATAGTGCAACAGAACAACAAATGGGAAAATTTAATATACCAGGATTAATGTAAGGAGCATAAAATGTCTATATATTCACCATCAATAGAAAAATTAATAGAGAATTTTGAAAAATTACCAAGTATTGGTCACAAAACAGCTACAAGACTTGCTTTTTATATGTTAAATTGTAATGATGAAACAGCAGAAGAATTTGTTAAATCAATAGAAGATGCTAGAAAAAATTTAAAATATTGTTCAATATGTTTTAACATATCAGATACTGATCCATGTTTAATTTGTGCAAATCCTAAAAGAGATAAATCAACTATATGCGTAGTAGAAGATGTAAAAGATATAATCGCAATGGAAAAGACACACGAATATAAAGGAGTTTACCATGTGTTACATGGATCAATATCACCAATGAATGGTGTAGGACCAGATGATATAAAAATAAAAGAACTATTAAAAAGATTGCAAAGTGGAGATGTAAAGGAAGTAATTTTAGCTACAAACCCAAGAGTAGAAGGAGAAGCTACAGCAATGTATTTATCTAAAATAATTAAACCGTTGGGAATTAAAGTAACAAGAATTGCAAGAGGTATTCCAATTGGTGGAGATCTAGAGTATACTGATGAAATTACTTTATTACAGGCATTAGAAGGACGTATGGAAATATGAGAAATATTAAATTAACCATAGAATATGATGGCAGAGAATTTAATGGGTGGCAAAAACAGCCAAATAAATTAAATATTCAAGGAAATATAGAAAAAGTAATTTCTGATATTACAAAAGAAGAGATTGAAATAATTGGGTCTGGGAGAACTGATGCAGGAGTACATGCTTTAGGGCAAGTGGCAAATTTTAAAACTAACTCTACTATTCCAATCGAAAAATTTGCAATAGCAATTAATTCAAGACTAAAAAAGTCAATAGTTATAAAAAAAGCAGAAGAAGTTGATGAAAGATTCCATAGTAGATACAATTGTAAGCAAAAAACATATAGATATATTATTAATAATTCGGAAACGGGAAGTGCTATATATAGAAATTTAGAATATAATATAAAAAATCATTTAGATGTAGAAAAAATGCAAGAAGCATCTAAATATTTTGTAGGAGAGCATGATTTTTCTGCATTTAAAGCAAGTGGAACAAGCAGTAAAAGTAGTGTAAGAACAATATATTCTGCAAAAGTAGAAAAAGAAGGAGAAAGAATAATTATTGAGCTTACGGGGAATGGTTTTTTATATAATATGGTAAGAATAATTTCTGGAACTTTAGTAGAAGTAGGATTAGGAAAAATAAAGCCGGAACAAATTCCAGAAATAATACAATCTAAAAATAGGCAAAATGCAGGAAAAACATTACCACCATACGGATTATATCTTGTAGAAGTTAACTATAAATAGTAACCAAAAAATATAAACATTCATAATATATTATAAAGCTAAATAGGGAGAGAATAATTGGGTTTCCCAATAAACGATATATTCATGCCTAGTATGCCTTCCAAGGAATAGCAAGAAAGGAATGAAATTATTATGAATGTTTTATTAGTATTTTTTGCAATACCATTTGCTGTAATAGTAATTTCTATAGCACTAGAAAAACTTTTAGATTGCCCAATTTTGGTTGCGTCAGTGATTTTTTCTATATTATTAATAATTGCAATATTATTATCTAGTAGTATATTTTTTATTCTAGCAGTTATATATACTATATTAGCATTTTTAGCAGCATGGATTAGTAAATATATTTGTAGATTTATAAGAAATATAAGAAATTGTAATACTTGTAATAATGAAAATTGTGATGAATCAAATAATGGAAATACAATAACGGTAAATGGAAGAGTAAGATTATTAGATTCGAATAACAATTGTAATAACCAAACAAATAATGCAAATAATATAAATAATACTGGAACATTTTGTGGATGTTTTAGAAGAAGATAGACGGGAGATTAAAATGAGAATAGATAAGTTTTTAAAAGTAGCAAGAGTTATAAAAAGAAGAACAATAGCAAATGAAATGGCGGACAAAGGTAGAATCTTTGTAAATGATAAACAAGTTAAACCAAGTTATGAAGTAAAAATAGGAGATATAGTAGAAATAAAATTTGGAGAGAAAGTATCAAAATTTAGGATTATAGAAATTCCAAAAACGCAAGGTAAAAATATGCCGGAGATGATAGAATTATTATAATTAATTCTCATCTTCGGCTATTGTTTTGGCAATATTATAAATAAGTCTTTGTTTTTCTGGAGAACATTTTGCCAATAATTTCTTAAAATCTTCTTCTAAGTATGAACTAGAATTTTCTGAACTTCCAGATAAAATATATCCTTCTGAAACATCTAGCAATTCGCAAACTTGAGATAATCTATTTAGATTTAAATGAGAATGACCACGTTCAACTCTACTTAAGAAAGCAACAGAAACATCAATTTTTTCTGCTAAGTTTTCTTGAGTCATATTTTTTGCAAGTCTTGCTCTTTTTAATCTTTCTCCAATTATAGAATAATCTAAAGCCATAGTCTTCCTCCCAATCACATAGTAAATAAAATATAGCATTTAAATAAAATTGCTAGAAGAAACTATATGATAAATATTAACTAATAAGTTACTGATATTTTTCCAAGAATGTTAATAATTTATTCTTAAATTTTAAAAAAAGTTATTGATACCTATTATCACTTATGGTATGATGGTATAGGAGCCTGTAAAGGCAAAAAATCTATTGGGAGGTATAATAATGAAATTCAAACAATGGGAAGGATTTAAAGAAGATGGAGAATGGACAAAAGAAATAGATGTAAGAGGATTTATTCAAGCAAACTACACTCCATATGAAGGAGATGAAAGCTTTTTAAAGGGAGTTTCTGATAAATCTAAAAAATTGTGGGACAAGGTATTAGAATTATACAAAGAAGAAAGAGAAAAGGGAGTTTTAGATGCAGATTGTAAAACACCTTCAAGAATAAATGCGTATGCACCAGGATATATAGATAAAGACTTAGAAGAGATTGTTGGTCTTCAAACAGATGCTCCATTAAAAAGAGCAATAATGCCAAATGGAGGTATTAGAATTGTAGAGAAGTCAGCAGAAAGCTACGGATTTAAAGTAGATGATGAAGTTGAATATATTTATCACAATTTAAGAAAAACACATAATGATGGTGTATTCGAGGTTTATACAAAAGATATCAGAGCCGCAAGAAGTTCACACTTACTTACAGGTCTTCCTGATGGATATGGAAGAGGAAGAATTATAGGAGATTATAGAAGAGTTGCTTTATATGGTGTAGATGCATTAATTGCAGATAAACAACTATTATTAGATACATCTTTAAATACAGATGAATTTACAGAAGAAATAATAAGAGAAAGAGAAGAAGTAGCAGACCAAATAAATGCATTAAAGCAATTAAAAGAAATGGCTAATACTTATGGATTTGATATTTCTATGCCAGCTTCTAATGCAAAAGAAGCTATACAATGGTTATATTTTGCATATTTAGCAGCAATTAAGGATCAAAATGGAGCAGCCATGAGTTTAGGAAGAACTTCTACATTTTTAGATATATATATACAAAGAGATTTGGATAATGGAGTTTTAACAGAAGAAGAAGCACAATCATTAATGGATCAATTTATAATAAAATTAAGATTAGTTAGATTTTTAAGAGCTCCAGAATATAACGAATTATTCAGTGGAGATCCTGTTTGGGTAACAGAAAGCATCGGAGGAATGGGAATTGACGGAAGAACACTTGTTACAAAGAATTCATATAGAGTATTGCATACATTAGAAAACTTAGGATCTGCTCCTGAACCAAATTTAACAGTTTTATGGTCAAAAAATTTACCAGAACCATTTAAAAGATATTGTGCAAAAATATCTATAGATACATCTTCAATACAATATGAAAATGATGACTTAATGAGAATTACACTTGGGGATGATTATGGAATAGCTTGTTGTGTTTCTGCTATGAAGATTGGAAAGCAAATGCAATTCTTTGGAGCAAGAGCTAATTTAGCAAAAACATTATTATATGCAATAAATGGTGGTAGAGATGAAAAATCTGGAAAACAAATTACACCTAAGTTTGCACCAATTACTTCAGAATACCTAGATTATGATGAAGTAATGGAAAAATTTGATCAAATGATGGATTATGTAGCAAAAATATATATTAAAGCATTAAATGCAATTCACTATATGCATGATAAATATTCTTATGAAGCATTAGAGATGGCTTTACATGATAGAGAAGAAGATATTTTAAGAACTATGGCTTGTGGAATAGCTGGTTTATCAGTAGTTGCAGATTCACTTTCTGCTATAAAATATGCTAAAGTAAAAGTAATAAGAGATGAAACAGGATTAGCTGTTGATTACGAAGTAGAAGGGGATTTCCCTAAATACGGAAATGATGATGATAGAGTAGATGACATAGCAGTAGAATTAGTAAAAACATTCTTAAGAAAATTACAAAAACATATAACATATAGACATTCTAAACATACTTTATCAATTTTAACAATTACATCAAATGTTGTTTATGGAAAAGCTACAGGAAATACACCTGATGGAAGAAGAGCAGGAGAACCATTTGGACCAGGAGCAAACCCATTACATGGTAGAGATTGTAACGGAGCATTAGCTTCTATGAATACAATTGCAAAATTGCCTTATGAATATTCAGAAGATGGAATTTCTTATACATTTGCAATAACACCTGGAACTCTTGGAAAAGACAAAGAAACACAAATTACTAATATGGTAAATATGTTACAAGGATATTTTATAAAAACAGGACATCATATAAATGTAAATGTCTTTGATAGAGCATTATTAGAAGATGCTATGGAACACCCAGAAAAATATCCTCAATTAACAGTTCGTGTTTCTGGATATGCAGTTAACTTTATAAAACTTACAAGAGAACAACAATTAGATGTAATTAACAGAACTATACATGAAAGAATTTAATTCGGAGGAAATATGATAGACGTAAAGAATCAGATGAGAATACACTCCTTTGAAACATTGGGAGCAGTTGATGGACCAGGTATTAGGTTTGTAATATTTACACAAGGATGTAATTTAAGATGCAAATATTGCCAAAATCGTGATACTTGGGATGGAAGATCTGGAACAATTTATGATATAAAGGACGTTGTAAAAAAAATTGAACGATATACAGCATATATTCAAAATGGTGGAGGTATAACAGTAAGTGGAGGAGAGCCACTTTTGCAACCTGATGCACTAATAACTTTATTTAAAGAAATGAAAAAAAGAAACATAAAAGTAGCAGTGGATACTTCTGGAAATTTACCTATTACAGATAAAATTAAAGAAGTTATTGAACTTACAGATTTATTCTTATTAGATATTAAATGTATTAATGATAAAATTTGTAAGGATTTAGTAGGTTTTTCTAATAAATATGAATTAGAATTTGCTAAATATTTAAGTGATAATGGGAAAGAAATGTGGATAAGGCAAGTTTTAATTCCTGGTTTTACAGATAAAGAGGAGGATTTATTAGAATTAAAGAAATTTATAGATTCACTAAAAACTGTTACAAAAGTAGAGATTTTACCATATCATAATTTAGGAAAATTTAAATGGGAAGAACTACATGTACCATATGAATTTGAAAATGTAAGGGTCCCAACAAATGATGAGGTAAAAAGAGCAAAACAAATATTAGGGATATAAATTTAAGATTATTTAGATAAATGATAAATGTAACAAAAAAATAAAATAATGTTTTAATAACAGTCTGTACATAAATAGAGAAATGTTAAAAAAAGTTAACATTTCTCTATTTACTTATAAAAGAAAAATAATTAAAATAAATATATCAGGAAATAGCAAAAGTAGGTGTATTGAATGAAAAAAGATATAAATCAAAATAAAGTAGAACAAAATACCAAAAAAATAGAAATAAGTGGTAAGAAGATAGTATTATTATTTATTATTCTTCTTGCTCTTGTGTTAGTTGTTTCATTATCTTTTTATAATATATATCACAAAGAAGAACAAAAAATTACTAACCAAGAATTTGGGATAGAAGATAGAGAAATAAGCGAAAATATTGTAGATGATGATAATAATGTTATAGATGAAAATATAGTAACGGAATCAGCAGAAAACACTTTAGAAAACACAATAAATTCAGAAATACCAGTAGAACAATACACAATAAGAACAAAGGTAGATGGAGAAGGTGGAACAATAAGTGGAGAAGGGCTAGATATATACGAAACCGTTAATAAAGGAGCAGATAGCCAAAAAGATATAATAGCAATTCCATTAACAGGGTATAGAGTAGTAAGAATATTAGTAAATGGACAGGAGATAGATTTTGAAAAAGAAGAAAACAATAGTGTAATACTAAGTAAATTTACTAATATGCAAGAAAATAAAGAGATAATAGTTAGCTTTCAAAAAATGGAAACATTAATAAGAGTACATCATTATGAAGAAGGAAGAACAAATAAATTAAGTGAAGATGTGGAAATACAAGGATTACCTGGAGATACATACAAAACCGAGCAGGCTAAAGACATTCCAGATAATTACGAATTTGTAGAAGTAGTAGGAAATGCAGAAGGCATAATGACAAATAATATAGTAGATATAACATATTACTACAAAATAAAAACTCCAACTATAAAGGATCAAGAAATAAATAAAAGTGGAACAGAACAAATAGAAAATCTAACTGATGAAATAACATATAATATTTTGTATAAAGTAAAAATAGAAGATTATATAGGAGAATCAGAAATAACATTAGTAGATACTCTTCCTTATGCAATAGATACAAATATAATAAATGTGGAAGAAGATCTAGGTGGTGGTATATATGATGCTAACAGTAGAACTATTACATGGACTGAGACAATAAATAATATAAATACATATACAAATCCTGAAAGTGGAAGTATAGAAATAAATAAAACTATAAAGCTAGTATATACAGGAATAGATCAGAACACTACAAATATAGAAAATATAGTAAGAGGAAAAATAAGTACAAAAACACCGGTAAAAGAATCTGATGAAGTAGTTTCAGAATTTAATACAACAACAGAATTTTTAGTAAATATACCTGTAAGTAAAATTTGGGAAGATGAAGACAATAAATTAAATCAAAGACCCAATAGAGTTGTTGTAAAACTAACGGGAAGTGATGGCAGAGAATATATTAAGGAATTAGCAAAGCCTGGAACATTAGGTAGTACAACAACACAGGATAGTGAAAACTCAAATAGATGGAACGATATATTCGAGGATCTTCCAAAATATGATAAAGATAACCAAAAAATAGAATATTCTTTAACAGAATTATCCGGAGATTTTACTTATTATACTGCAACAGTTGACAATGAAAATAAAATAATAACAAATACAAATAAATACGGAAAACTAACAGTACATTATTATATACAAAATCCAGACGGAACTAAAACAACAAATAGAGTAAAAAATGCGAACGGAGAAGAAATACAAGATATAGTAATAGAAGGAAAAGAAGGAGATCAATATAAAACAACAGGAGCAGAAAATATTTCGGATAAATACGAATTAGTAGAAGTAGTTGGACAAGAAGAAGGTAATTTACAAAAATATAATGAAGAAACCCCACAGGAAATAATTTATTATTATAGATTAAAAGAATCTGAAGTGGTGATACATTATTTAGAAAAAGATTCTGATACAGATAGTAGTAATAATCAAATTCTAAGTGCAGATGAAAATATAAAAGGGCATGTAGATGACAATTACAACACAAATACAGATTACAAAAAAGAAACAATAACAAAGGATGGAAAAACATATACATTAGTAGAGGATAGTGGAAATACAGAAGGACAAATGACAACAGAAAGTGCAAATGTTACATATTATTATTTGCAAAATACAAAAGCTACAGTAAGATATGTTGCAAGAGATGCTAATACACATACAATAATAAGAAATTTAGAAAATTCAAGAACAGAAGAAGGTTTAGTTGGAGATGACTTTGTTACAGCGGAAAAGGCATTTTTAGGATATGAATTAGTAGAAAAACCAGGTAATAATAAAATAAAAATGACAAAAGAAGAACAAACTTTAACTTATTATTATGAACCAATTGATAGTGGTTTGGTAGAGAACCATATAGATAATATTACAGGAAACGTTTTAAATACAGAAGTTCATAATGTACAGGAAGGAAGAGATTACAATATATCAAAAAGAGAATTTATTGGATATGATTTAGTAGAAGACAAGCTTCCATCCAATAGTAGTGGCATAATGGGTGATGGTATGGTTACTGTAAACTATTATTATGAAAAGAAAGCAGTATTAGAAGTAAATTATGTGGATATTTTAACAAATGAGACTATATCAGAACAAACAGTGGATAGAATCAAACATGAAGGAGATACATATACTACAAGTGCTAAAACTTTATCAGGATATGATTTAGTAGAAACTCCCGAAAATGCAAATGGAACATTGGAAGTTGAAGTTGATGCAAATGGTAATATAGCAAATAATAAAACAGTTGTAACATATTATTATTCAAGGAAAGCAACTGTTGAAGAGCATCATATAGATGTATCAACAGGAAAAGAATTAGAAAGGGTGACCATACATAATGGACATGTAGGAGATGAATATGACATACCATCAAAAGAATTTTTAGGTTATGAGGTGGCATCGCAGGATAAAGATGGAAATAATTTAATGCCGGAAAATAGAACTGGAAAAATGACTGCACAAAAAATAGTAGTTAATTATTATTATAATCAACCGGCAAAAGTAATAGTACATTATGTAGATAAGGAAACTGGAAAAGAGATAGAAGAACCAAATAGTGAGACAGGAGAACCTCAAAATTCTACCGTTATTATAAATGGAGTTAATTCAGATACTTATGAAACACAGAAAAAGGACTTTACTTACTATACTTTGGTAGAAAAACCAACAGAAGAACAGGGAAATATGAAAGTAGAAATAACCAAGGATGAAGCAGGAAATATGAAAGTTAACAATACAATTGAACTAACATATTATTATGAACAAAAATCATTTAATATCGGAGTAGAAAAAGAGATTACAGGGATAGTTGTAGATGGAGTAAAAAAGGAAGTAACAAATGGAAAACTTGAAAGAGTTGAAAGTTATACAAAAAATGCTAAAAGTAAAAATGTACAAATAGAATATAAAATAAGTGTAATAAATAATGGAGAAATAGATGGAAGAGTTATATTAGAAGAGGACATACCAGAAGGTATGACTATAGCTAGTAACATAGAAGATTGGGAGGAAGTTGATTCCGAAACAGAAGATGGAAATGGTACAGTACTAAGAAAGATAATCCCAGATATAAAGGTAGGGGAAACTAAAGAATATACAATGTTGTTAAATTTAGAACAAAGTGAAAATAATACGGGAGAAAAATTAGGTGTAGTAAAAATTGCTAAAGCAGAAAATATACCGGGATTTATAGAAAACACGCAAGAAGATAATTCTGATACCACTAATGTTGTAGTAGGAGTAGAGACTGGAAATTTCCCAACTGTATTATTAATAGTATTAATTGCTATGGTAGTATTAGAGGCAGTAACATTAAGATATGCTGGAATTTTAGCAAAAAAACAAAAGAGAAAAAATAATAAGTAAATTTTAGTTCAATGCAATAGTTATCAAAATTTATGCAGATAAAAGATTTAATTCAAATAAAGTAAAACGTCATCAAAAAGATGGCGTTTTCTTTATATATTGGAATTACATTCCAACAAAAATTTTATTTACAAATAAAATTTTATAAATTATAATAATATAAATGAAAAATATAGGAGAACTAAAATGAAGTTAAAAATAGATAGAAACGCCGAAACCATTGGCGTTGTACACACACACACACACACACACAAGTACGTTTAATAAAATAAAGAAAGTAGCAAGCAAGGCTACTTTATATTGCGTGGA
>CALXYJ010000017.1 GCA_944392945.1 uncultured Clostridia bacterium
TTTTTCTCTTGTTACTCGGTCTTTAATTATATTAACACATCACCTTTTTATTGTCAACATATTTTTTCATTTTTTTTGACTTTTTTCTTTAGTAAATTTTACTATCTATTTTATATCTCAACTAGAATAACATCCTCTCCTATACATTTAACTTTATTCCATGGGATTACGAGTTCATTTCCAGCAGAAAATATATTTATAATCTTATTATTACCAGGTACAATAATTGATGTAATATTTCCGCTATCTAATTCAGCACATACATCTTGTACGAATCCTAATCTTTTACCATCATTTATATTTATAACTTCTTTATGTTTAAAATCCAATCCTTTTTTCTTCATATTCTTCCACCTCTGAAATTTATTCTCCTACATAAAAAATATATAGGTACTCTTTTCTTATATATATGAAAATTTAACCTATATAATAACTATTAATTTTATTATTCATTAATTATATAATCTTTTAATATGACTTATTGCACTTTTTTCTAATCTAGAAACTTGAGCTTGCGATATGCCTATCTCTTCAGCCACCTCCATTTGAGTTCTTCCGTCAAAAAATCTTTTATCTATTATCATTTTTTCTTTATCACTTAACTTTTTCATTAATTCTGATATCGTTATACTTTCTGTCCATTTTTCATCAGTATTTTTATTATCGCTTACTTGATCAATTATAAAAATATTTTCTGTTCCATCATTAAATACAGGTTCTTGTAAGGAAAGAGGATCCTGAATCGCACCTAAACTCAATGATATTTCTTCTGGTTCCGCTTCTAATTCTTTAGCTATCTCTTCTATTGTTGGTTCTCTATTATTCTCCTTTAAAAATTTATTTTTAAATGCAATGCTTTTATATGCTAAATCTTTTATTGATCTACTTACTCTAATTGAATTATTATCTCTTAAATATCTTCTTATCTCTCCTATTATCATTGGAACCGCATACGTACTAAATTGCACATTTAAAGTAATGTCAAAATTATCAATAGCCTTTATTAAACCTATGCAACCTATTTGAAATAAATCATCTGCACTCTCTGCTCTTCCCGAAAATCTTTGTACTACACTCAATACTAATCTTAAATTGCCATTAATAAATTTTTCTCGTGCATCCTTATCACCATTTTTTATTTTTATCAGTAGTTCATTCTTTTCTTCATTTGACAATATAGGTAATTTCGTAGTATTAACTCCACATATCTCAACCTTATTAATCAAATAAAAACCTCCTTTGAAATTACTTTATCTTAAGTATTTCCAAATTTGGTTTTTTTATGCGTTTTATAATTATCCGATCTTGCTAGAAATCTCTTTCTTCATTTTTCCAATTATCTTTTTTTCTAATCTTGATATATAACTTTGAGATATTCCAAGCATATCAGCAACTTCCTTTTGAGTCTTCTCGTCTCCTGTAGTGAACCCAAATCTAAGTTCCATTATACTTTTTTCTCTTTTATTTAATTTTTCTATAGACTCCCTTAAAAGTTTTCTATCTATTTCATCTTCTATTCTCCTTGAAGTTACATCATTTTCTGTTCCCAATATATCAGAAAGTAAAAGTTCATTTCCATCTCCATCTTGATTTAATGGTTCATCAATAGATATTTCACTTTTTATTTTATTACTCCTTCTTAAATGCATTAAAATTTCGTTTTCTATACACCTTGATGCATATGTAGCTAGTTTAATTTTTTTATCTACTTTAAAAGTATTAACACCTTTCATAAGTCCAATCGTTCCTATTGAAATTAAATCTTCTAAGCCCACTCCAGTATTTTCAAACTTTTTAGCAATATATACAACAAGTCTTAAATTTCTTTCAACTAGTATCTTTCTTGCTTCTTTTTCTCCTTTTTCTATTCTCTCTAAAACATCTTGCTCTTCTTCTGGTGTTAATGGTGGTGGTAAAGTTTGGCTACCTCCTATATAAAAAATTGGTAGATTTTCAATTTCTTCACTTTGATTTATGTATTTAGCATAAATTGTACTTATACTATTTTTTAATCTTTCTATTAGATTCATAATTACACTCCTCCTCATATAGTAAATCTATTCCGATTAGTGCATCATATCTTCTTGTTTTTGAAAATTCCTTCTCATATATCCCAATAATTACATCTTTTATCTCATTATTATTTATAACAATTTTATCCGACTTTATACCTATTAAAATTCCATGTTCATTCCCTAATGAATTAAATGGAATTAGTTTTATCCTTTTAGTTATTAGTTTTCCAATTTTATCACCTCCTAAAATCAAATTTATATTATCTAGTATTTCTTCAGGAATTATGCTTTTTAAGCTCCTTTTTGTTGCAATCATAACTGGTTTATTGCTTAATGGATCTTTCAACATATTTCCCGTATCTAATAATGCTTTTAGCTTTTCTTTTTTATCTTCTATATAAATTTCCACATCAAAAAATATATCTTTTTTAGATATTCTATTTTTCAAATTATTTATAGTGGCCATTATAAGTATTATTCCAACAACAGTCCCAAGTCCAGAAATCAAAATTGGAAAACTTATTATTGGTAAGTTATTTAACTCGCTAATTTTATAGTCTTGTATTAAATATGAAATTGCTATCGCACTTCCTCCTGCAGTAATAGAAATTAAATAAAATAATATTATTGTTTCTAAAAATCTTTTTTTATTTTTAGTAGGATAAATAATGGCAATCATTAACACAGATAAAATTATTTTCATTATAAAATTATTATTTATTTTTATTGATATTACAGCATATAAACTTCCTAGGGCACTAGAAATTAAAATTCTAACAATTGAGATTTTTACCTTTCTTATTAAAAGAGTTACATATAAGATTACAGAATTAATAATTAAATTTTCTATAAATACTACATCTGCATATACAATCAATATGTCCACCTCGAATAACATTCTATTACTTTTTGTGTTAAAAGTATGTCATTTCTTAGTGCAGAAAAAAAGAAATAATCTACTACATTCGATTATTTCTCTTTTTTAATATTTAATAATATTCTATTTTGACACTGATTTATCTATTTTTGTTTCTTTCTTAAGAAAGATGGTATATCTAAATCATTTGAATTTGAACTATTGTCAGAACTTGTTGGAATTGAGCTAATTTTCTTATCCCATGCTTTAGATACTAAATTGTCTACATTCATATTAGGCATATTTTTATCTTTTTCAAATTCTGTAGCAATAACTGTAATTGTAATCTCATCTTTCATATCTGGATCGATTACAGCACCAAATATAATATTAGCTTCTGGATCAACACTTCTTTGTACTAATTCTGCAGCTGTATTAACTTCATGTAAACCTAAATCTGGTCCACCTGTAATGTTAATAATAACACCTCTTGCTCCTTCTATTGATGTCTCTAATAATGGACTTTCTGTAGCTTGTTTTGCGGCATCTTCTGCTCTATTTTCTCCAGATGCTCTACCAATTCCCATATGTGCCATTCCTGTATTTAACATAATTGTCTTTACATCTGCAAAATCCAAGTTAACAAGTCCTGGAACAGCAATTAGATCAGAAATACCTTGAACACCTTGTCTTAATATTTCATCAGCCATTCTAAAAGCTTCTACTATAGATGTTTTTCTATCTATTATTTGTAATAATTTATCATTTGGTATAACTACCAATGTATCTACTTTACTTTTTAAGCTCTCTATTCCTCTATCTGCTTGAGATAATCTTTTTTTACCTTCAAAAGTAAATGGTTTTGTAACAACACCAATTGTTAAAATTCCCATTTCTTTTGCGATTCCAGCAACTATAGGTGCTGCACCTGTTCCAGTTCCTCCACCCATTCCTGCTGTAACAAAAACCATATCTGCTCCTCTTAAAGCTTCTGATATCTCTGATTTACTTTCTTCTGCTGATTGTGCTCCAATATCTGGATTAGCTCCTGCTCCTAAACCTCTTGTAATTTTTTCTCCGATTTGAATCTTAGTTCCTGCTTTTGACATTTGAAGAGCTTGTCTATCTGTGTTAACAGATATAAATTCTACTCCTCTAATTCCACAATCAACCATTCTATTGACAGCATTATTTCCAGCTCCACCTACACCTATTACCTTAATAGTAGCTGTTCCATCTAACATTTTTTCATTTTCGTCAAAGTCCATCATAAAGTTCTTTCCTCCCAATCTTTTTATTTTTATTATTAATCACTATATTAAGAATAGAAAAATTCCTTTATTCTTTCTAATAAAGTTCTAAAAAATCCTTCTTCTGATTTAGCATCTATACTACTTGAAACAGTTTTTGTAAATGGTCTTGATGCTATATATCTAACTAATGCATAAGCAACTCTAAATGTTGGCTTTACTGTACTTATTAATCTTCCTGTAGCAATCTTCACTGGTATATTTAAATTTATCTTTCCTGCTACATCACATTTATTTATATTTGTAATTCCTTGTCCTGTTAATACCACATTATTTATTCTAGATTTAATTCCTTGATTTGTAATATCTTTATTTACTAAAGAAAAAATTTCTTCAATTCTTGCTTCTATAATCTCAATAAGTTCAGAACTTTTAATAGTTTTATTTCTATTTTCACCTTTAAAAGTATTTAATAAAATATCATTATCATTATCTATAAATGATTTTAATGCCAAACCATATTGCTTTTTTAACTTATCAGCTTCTTCTTCTGAAATATTTAGTACTAATGCTATATCATTTGTTATACTATTACCTCCTAATGGTACAGTATTTGTATAAATATACGAAGAACCTTCAAAAACTCCAATATCTGTGCTTCCTGCCCCCATGTCTAATATCATAACATTATCATGTAATTCATTATTATCTAAAACTAAATTTCTTTGAGCTAATGTTGTTGGTACTAATCCATCAACATCTATTCCAGCTTTTTTAAATATAGATGAAATTTGTCTTACATATTCTTTATCTGCTAATATAATTTGAGCTTTTAGTGTAAATGTTGAACTTAAACTTCCTACAGGATCCTCTGTAACTTTTCCATTATCTAATATAAATTTATCTGGCACAATATCTATTGATACTTTTCCTTCTGGAATATCTATATCTTTAGCTTGCATTATTGCTGTTTGAACATCTCTTAATGATATTCCTGAATATTTGTCTCTAGCCTCTTTTGTAATACTATTTTGTACAATTGTTGCATATTTACCAGGAATTGTAACATATGCTGAATTTACTCTTAATCCAGATTCATCTTCTATTTTATCTATTATTTTTATTAAGCTATTTGAAACTTCTTCCTCATTGATTATTTTTGTTTTTTTAATCCCCGAACATTTTTGTGAACTACTACAAATAATTTCTATTTGATTGAAATTATTTACTTCACCCACAACCGCTGCAATTTTTGAAGTTCCAATATCTATTCCAACGATTATATCTCCTATTGCCAAGTTAGGTCTCCTCCAATTTATCTATCTCTTTTAACTAGTGATAGAATATTATATTTTAAATAAAATGTCAAGAGTTGTTGTTATATTTTTGTAACCTTTTTGTAATAAAGGTGTAATAATATATTTTTACTTTTTAAGACATTTTTCGCCATAAATAATAATTAATAAAAGGACTAATGTCCTTTTATTAATATTCTATTTATTTTTCAGTTCTCCTTCTATAAATTAGGCTTTTTTCTAATTTATACATTTTTTATTTCTTTTTCCTTTTTCTTTTTTTCAACCCAATTAGTCCATTTTTCTATGTAATATCTACGTATTATGGCTAAATCAATAAATATTCTTCCCACAAAAACCACTATAGCTGCAAGCGCTATATCTACATTTAATTTATTTCCTAAAAATGTTAGCAAAACTGCAGTAATACTATTTATAAAAAATCCTGATACAAATACTTTCATATCAAAATTTTTTTGCACTACAGATTTTATTCCTCCAAAAACTGAATCTAATGCAGCCATTATTCCAATTGCTAAATATCCTGACATTGAATATGGTATTAATGGCGAATTTAAACCTAATATCGCACCTATTATACATCCAATTAAAATAGCTATTAAAACCAATTTAATACCTCCTCTTCTATTCTATATTAATATCTTCACTTATTTCAAAATCACCATCATATTTTAATATTTTAATTTCGTTTTCTTCTGTAATTGAAATTGATTTTCCTTTTGTGTTCATATCATCTGCAAAACCGCCCTTAGCAGTTATACCACTCTCTAAATATTTTTGATTTCCGATTACTTTAATTGTAAATGGTGAAGATAATCTTGTGCCATTTACTACAATATATGAATCAACATCTGCAAATTCTGTTAGATTAGTTACTCTTTGTCCATTTACCGAAATTGCTTCTGCTTCAGCAGTTTTTAATTCATTCATTAAATTAATTAAATCTTCTGCAACAACAGCATTTTCTCCATCAGATAAATTAATTATAATTCCTGCACCTTCAACATCTGTTTTTCCTAAATATAGTTCTGCCTGCTGTAATTCCTTATCAATTAATTCTGAAGATGCTTGAGTATCATTAATTTTATTTTTGTATTCTTCTAAATTAGCTTGTGCTTGTGAAAGTTGATTTGCTGTATCTTCATATCTACTCTGCCAATTATTTAATTCTTCTCTTAATTCGCTTTCTCTTTTAGTTCTTAATGATGTAATATCAGTCTCATTAACAACTTTAAATTGCATAAACATTATATAAATTAATATAAAACACATTATACCAATCGTTATAGTCATTGTAATTTTACCTTTTTTTATTTCTTTCAAGATTATTTTCACCTCCTATTTAGATTCTTGTGCATATTTAAAACTAATAGCTCCATTGTATTTTTCTACAGTTAAATTACTTTGAGGTTTTACTGTAATATCCAAACCATACTCATTTCTTAAATAATCTATGTATCCACCTGGTCTTTCTAAAGTTTCAAAACTTCCTCCTACAGCTTTAATTATAAAAGGTGTTCCTACGATTTCTCCATTTACTCTTGTAATATTTCCTGCACAATTTATTGAGGTTGTAGGTATAAGTCTTTGCCCATTAATTGAAATTGCTATAGCTCCAGCATTTTTTAGTTCATTAACTATATCTAATAAATCTATTTCATGAACTAAGTAATCACTAATATTTTCTCCTACTCCTATTGAAGAAACACTTGCATTTTGATTATCTCTCATGGTGATTACTACACCATTTCCTGTAACTTCATTTAAACCTAATATTGCATTATCCTTTTTTAACTCTTCTTCTTTTTGGCCTGCTGTACTATCATTTTCTGTTACTTTAGATCTATATTTTTCTAGCTCTTTATTTACTTTTTCTAACTCCTCAAAAGCATTATCATATTTTTCTTTACTTTTTAATACTTCATCTCTTAAAGCATTATCTGCATAGCTAGGATCAGAAATATTAACATTGTTTTGCACTGTTCTTATTTGAAGAACAATCCCAAACGTTAGTAATACACATAATATTCCGATTACTACACTAATGCTTATATTCTTCTTGTTATATTTAATTTTCAAAATACTCCTCCTTTATACTTTTTCTCTGAAAAACATTTTATTTAAATCATTAATAAATACTTCTCCATTTTTTCCTTCTTCTCTTGTTAGTATCTCTTTTAAAATTAACATTTTATCATTTATATTTGTATCATCACCTAAGTATGCTATTTTGCCTTTTGTTGGCATTTCTATTTTATAATCTTTGCTATCTGAAATATCTACATATGTAATTATATCATAAATACCATTATTCTGTGCTGCTCTTAAAAATTTTTCCACTGTAATTAATTTTTCACAATCTTCGTCTGTTAATTTATTTCCTGGCTGTAAATTTTCTTGTAATGTTCCATATCTTCTTATTATTGGTAAATTAGCATTTACATCTGAAATTTCCAGAATATATCCATCTTTATCTATATATATATATGCATTTCCATATTCCAATTGATATTTTGTCTCTCTTTCTGTTATTGTTATTTCTACTGTATTTGGAAGTTTTCTTTTTATATTCACAGTATCAACATAAGCATTTTCTTTTACATTTTCTTCAACTTCTTTAGAAGAAAAACGAAATATATTTTCATCTATAGTTAATTGTGACAAACTTTTTATTTCTTCTGAATTTATTTTATTATTTCCTTGTACACTTACTTCTTTTATGTTAAATACTGGTGAAATAAATAAAAATAAGAATACTCCAACAATTATCGCAATAAGCAATAAGATCTTTAAGAAAAATTTAACTATTTTAAATCTTCTTTCTCGTCTTTGCTTCCTTTTTCTTTCTTCTTCATATGATATACGTTTTACATTTTTTTTGGAAGGTTGTCCTTTTTTAGGTGGTTGTGAATTTCTTATATCATAATCTGTTACGTCAAATTTATTTCTATTATCATATTTTACTTCTCTTTTCTTGGTCGTCCTTTTTTTGTTTTTACTAACCTGTTTTTTTCCATTTTTGTTTTCTGTTTTTGGTAATACTGTAACTCCTATAACTATTTCATTATCTATATTAAACATATCATCATTTATTGGTTCAGGATTTACCTTTTTTATTTTCTTTTTAGGGTGCTTTTTTTTATTTTGCACCCTTTTATCTTTATTATCTTTACTTAAATAATAGAAATCCAAATCTTCTTTTTTCTTCTTTTTCACACTACTCACCTTCTCTTGTGTATATATTACCACCTAATTTTCTTATTTTTTTATCTATATTTTCATATCCACGTAAAATATATCCTATATTTGAAATAATAGTTTTTCCACTTGCATTTAATCCAGCTAATATTAATGCTGCACCTCCACGCAAATCTGTTGCTTCTACTTTTGCAGAATTATATTTTTTTATTCCCTTAATAATAGCTGTTCTTCCTTCTATGGTAACTTTTGCTCCCATTCTTTTTAGTTCTGCTAAATATTTATATCTATTCTCAAAAATATTTTCTACAATTATAGATGTACCTTTTGATACTCCCAACACAGTAGCTATAATTGGTTGCATATCTGTTGGAAATCCTGGATATGGCATTGTCTTTATATTGCATGCTTTCATTCTATTTTTTGCAATTACTGTAATATCATCATCTTTTAGTGTAATTTCACAACCCATTTCTTCTAACTTATATACGATTGGAAGTATATGCTCTATTTTTACATTCTTTATTTTTATGTTTCCTTTAGTAATAGCTGATGCACACATTAATGTTCCTATTTCTATTCTATCTGGCATTATTTTATATTCTATATTCTTCTGTAAACTTTTAGTTCCGACAATTTTTATATCTTTAGTACCTGCACCCAAAACATTACCACCTAATTTATTTATAAAATTTTGTAAATCTACAATTTCAGGTTCCATTGCTGCATTTCTTATATATATTGTCTTTCCTGATAATGTTGCTGCCAAAATAATATTTTCTGTTGCTCCTACACTTGGAAAATCAAGTGTTACAACTCCATCAGTCATATTTTCCGAATCACAGAATATTTCTCCATTTTCTTCTAAAATATTTATTCCTAGAGTTTTAAAAGATTTTAAATGTAAGTCTATTGGTCTTGCACCAATATCACATCCTCCTGGATAAGAAAATGTAGCTTTTTTACATCTTGCTAATATAGCACCCGCTAAAATAACCGAAGATCTCATCTGTCTCATTAACTCATCCGGTATTTCATAATTTTCTATTGAGCTTGAATCTATTATAACTCTATTTCCGTCCTCTTCTATTTCACAACCAAGCAATTTTATGATATCTAGCATGATTTTGGTGTCATGAATATTTGGAACATTTTCTAAAATAGTTTTTCCCCTATTTAATATTGCTGCTGCTAAAATCGGTAGTGAAGAATTTTTTGAGCCTGAAGCTTCTACTTCTCCTTCTAATTTTTCTCCACCTTTTATTATGTAACTTTGCATAATATATACCACCTTTCATAATGCTTTTGATATATATTATGTTTTCCGATTATAAAAGGTGTATATTGTAAATTTTCTTAATTTATTCTAAATTAGTGTCGAAATTTTTAATAATATTACTTACATTCTTTTGCAATTTCTTTTCCAAACTCTAAACATTCCTTAATATTTTCTTCTGTTGGAGTCCACATACATCTTAATCCTTCATTTAAAAGTGTAAAACCTGATTTCTTTAATTCTTCATTCAACAATTTTACAGCTTCTCCACTCCAACCATAACTTCCAAAAGCTGCTGCTTTTTTAGTTTTTAATTTTAGCCCTTTTATCATTTCCATTATACCAGCAATTGAATATAAATATCCATTATTTACTGTTGGTGAACCAACTAGTATAGCCTTTGATTTAAATACTTCTGCTAAAATTTCTGTTTTATCAGACTTAGCAGTATTTATTATTTTTACTAAAACATCCTTATCCTCTTCTTTTATTCCTTTTGCTATTGCTTCTGCCATTTTTCTTGTATCATTCCACATAGTATCATATAAAATTGTAATTTGATTTTCTGAATAATTATCTGCCCACATATAATATTTATTTATAATCTCTTCTGGTTTATCTCTCCAAATAAGTCCATGGCTTGGACATATCATATCTATAGGAATATTCATCTTTAATACTTCATTAATTTTATTTTTTACCATTGGGCTAAATGGTGCAACAATATTTGCATAATATTTTATAGCTTCTGTATATAATGCACATTTATCAACTTCGTCCGCATATAAAAATTCTGAAGCCATATGTTGTCCAAATGCATCATTACTAAATAAAATATTTTCTTTATCCATATAAGTAAACATTGTATCTGGCCAGTGAAGCATCGGTGCTTCTATAAATGTTAATGTATGCTTTCCAATATTTAGAGTATCTCCTGTTTTTACTGTTACAAAATTCCAGTTCTCGTGATATTGTCCTTTTATAGATTTTACTCCATTAGCAGTACAATAAATTGGTATATTAGGAATTTCCTTCATAAGTTTAGGTAAACTTCCACTATGATCTACCTCTCCATGATTTGCGATAATATAATCTATTTTATTTAAATCAATCTCTTTTTTTAGATTATTTACAAATTCTTCATCAAAAGGTTTCCATGCAGTATCTATTAAAACAACTTTTTCGTCTTCTATTAAATAACTATTATATGAAGATCCATTTATTGTATTATATTCGTCACCATGAAATTTTTTTAATTCCCAATCTGTCTTACCTACCCATTTTACATATTCATTTATTGTTTTTGCCATTTTAAACCTCCTCATTAATAATTTTTTTAATATTATCTATTTCCTTTTTGGCTTGTAAATATCCATATTTATAGCATTTATTTGATTGCTTAAAATCAAATGGATTTACGTCTTTTGTATCAACTTCTATTACATAATCAGCTTTTTTTACTTCCTGTCCTTCTATTTTGTTAAACATAATATCTATAGATTTATTTAAAACAGATCTTAACCCAACTGTCCTAGTTTCCTTATTTAACTTGAATCTGACTGCAATAACTTTTTCTGCACCAATTTTTTTTACTTCTTCTACAGGTATATTATCTAAAATTCCCCCATCAACAAATTTGTGTTTATTATATATGCATGGTGCAAAAACTGCTGGATATGAAGCACTTGCTCTTACAGCTATTGATATATCTGCTCTATTTAAATATTTATCATTTATTTTTTCCATATTTGTAAATATATATTTTTCGGAATTTCTAATATCAACTGCTGGAATTACAATTGGAATTTTTAAATCTTTCATCTTCTTCATATTTTTATATTTTCCAGCTTCTTCAATTGCAAACGCAATATTTTCTCCTGAATATAAACCACCAGCTTGAATACTTAATAATTTTTTACCTGTAGGGTCTGTATACATTGCACTATTCTTGAATATCATTTTTGAAAAATAATTAAATAATTTAAGCATTTCTGCTGGCGTATATTCCATAGCATAAAGAGCAGCAACTATGCTACCAATACTTGTTCCACCTATAAAATTTGCATTTATATTTGCTTCTTGTAAAGCTTGAATTACCCCAATATGCGCAGCACCTTTTATTCCTCCTCCAGAAAGTGCTAATCCTAAATTCATATTCTCACCACCATTTTTATCTTTCCTATTTTATTAAATTCATTGTAAATTTTCAATATTTTGTAGCATTTCTTAGTTATTTACATTTTTATTACTAACCTATTAAATTTTGATTTTATGTATTTTTCTAACTTTACTGTAAATTCATCAGATTTAATCTCTTTTTTAGCAACCATATCTAATCCTTTTTCCCAGCTTGCCGTTAATTTAGGATTTAGCATATCTGGCATTGCATAATTTACAATATCATATATTGCCTCTCCCTTATTAGTTGGTGTTATAATCTGTGTTTTTGAATTTATTGCAATATATTTTATTTTTTCTAGTTTTTTTATAATTTCTGCTCTTGTTGCACTTGTACCAATACCTGCACCTTTTATTTGTTCTCTTAACTCTTCATCTTCTATTAACTTCCCTGCATTTTCCATTGCAAGTATTATTGATCCAGAATTATATCTTGAAGGTGGTGATGTTTCTGCATCTTTTGTTTCAAAATTTTGTATATTTATATTTGTATTTTTCTTTAAAGTAGCTAAAATAGAAATATCTGTTTCATCCGAATTTTTAGTTTTAGCTGGTTTTAATATCTCTAGATATCCTTCTTTAGTACATACTTTTCCATTTGCAAAAAAAGATTCTGTATCTACATCAATTACAACAGATACTTTGCTGTATTCTGCAGCTGGATAAAAAATTGCTAAAAATCTTTTTACAATTAATTCATAAATATCTTTTTGTAATTTCGGAAGTTTATCATAATTTTCATACCCTTGTCCTGTTGGAATTATTGCATAATGATCTGTTATTTTACTGTCATTTACATATTTAGTTTTTATTAAATTTGTTGAATATTTTTCATCAATCATTTTTTTTATATATTTTTGTACCTCTTCATTTTTAAATCCCTTAGTAAGTCCATTTAAATTTTTACTTATTTCCTTTGCTACAGCCGTTGAAAGTACTCTTGCATCTGTTCTTGGGTATGTTACCAATTTGTTTTCATATAGATTTTGAATAATCTCTAATGTTTCATCTGGCTTAATTTTAAATCTCTTTGTACATTCATTTTGTATTTCTGCTAGATTAAATAATAATGGTGGATTTTCTTTTTGCTTGGTCTTTTTTACATCTTTTACAATTGCATCTTTATCTTTTAAAGATATTATAAATTGTTTTGCATCCTCTAATTTTTTAAAACCATTTTCATTATATAATTTATTAGAATTATACATCTTAGACTTTTCTGTTACTTTCCATTCTGCCTCAAAATTAGATTTTTCATCTCCAAACCTTCCAATAATCTTAAAATATTTGGTCTTTTTAAAATCTCTAATCTCTCTTTCGCGTGCAACAACCATTCCTAAAACACAAGTCATAACTCTACCAACAGAAATAGATGCTTTATCCTCATTTAATTCTTTAGCAAGTTTTCTACCATAAATTATAGAAAGCAATCTGGAAAAATTTATTCCTATCAAATAGTCTTCTTGTGCTCTTAAATAAGCTGCATCAGATAAACTATCATATTCTGACAAATCTTTTGCATTTTTTATTCCCTTTAATACTTCTTCTTCTGTTTGGGAATCAATCCACACTCTTTTCTTTACTTTTCCTTCAGGGTGTATCATTTGATCTACTAAACGATATATATATTCTCCTTCTCGTCCCGAGTCAGTACTTACATATATTGTTTTTACGTCTTCCCTATTTAGAAGAGTTTTTATCACATTAAACTGTTTTTCTACATTTGGTATTATCTCATATTTCCATTTTTTAGGTATGAACGGTAATGTATCTAATCTCCAAAATTTTAGTTTTTCATCATATTTTTCTGGATAACTCATTGTAACAAGATGTCCAACGCACCAAGTTACTAACCATTCATTACTCTCTAGATATCCATCTTTTCTTGTTGTATTTATTTTTAATGCCTTTGCCATTTGCATAGCTACTGAAGGCTTTTCTGTTATTAATATATTCTTATCCATTGAATTCTCCTTATTGCCACTATATTATATAGTATTTAATTTTAAATTACAATGTTCATAATATGATTTTATAATATCTTTATATAAAAGAAAAAGGCGTCCTAGCAGGACACCAGTTTCCGTTTCAGATGTTATAACCTACATTTCCGTCTTCGTCGAGTATTTTCTGATAGAGATCCATATTCTTGACATTTTTCACCTTGACAGCGAAATCAATGATTTCTCCATCTATCAAGCCAGTGCCATAGAAGAAATCTCCTACTTTCATTTTCTTTCCTGTCAGGATCAAAAATTCCCCCTTCTGAAGACTGAATTTCTGCAATTCTGCTACTTCCTTCTTGTCTACATTTTTCTCTCGCCCAGTTGCCTTTTTCCTTTGGAGCTTCGGCACTCCTCCAGAAATAACCAGTTCATAAGTAGCTTTATCACCACGGATTCTGCCACTTACAACAAGGAAGTCTTGGTTTTCATTACATAATTGCTGAAACTCAAATTTATTGAGCTTAAGCTTTCGTAAATCATCCCGCTTCTTCATCTTTATCCTCCCTTCAACATTTTATACCTCTATTATACTCCTTTTACATAATTATCTCAACCAAATAACTTCCATTTCATGCCAATTTTTTGGATTTTCTCTTAAAAATTATTGACTTTTGGCTTTATTTGTATTAAAATTATTATGCTAAATTTATGATTTAGTATAAATTAATAAATAAGTAATAATTATATAAGCCTCTCCCCGGTAGTTTATATTTTTAAAGCTTATTAAAAATAATAAAAAAAATTGAATGGAGGGTAATTTTACCATGAATAATACTACATATAGTGTAAAAGGAAATGAAATCGAAAGTAAATGGTATATTTTAGATGCAGCAAATAAACCAGTTGGTAGAGTTGCAACAGAGGCTGCAAAATTATTAAGAGGAAAACATAAACCAACTTACACACCAAATTTAGATGTTGGTGATCATGTAATTATAATAAACTGTTCGGAAGCAACATTTACAGGTAAAAAATTAGATCAAAAATTCTATAGACGTCATTCTGGATATCCAGGAGGATTAAAAGAAACTTCAGCAAGAAATATGATGGCAAACAAACCAGAAAGAGCAATGATGATTGCCATAAAAGGAATGTTACCACACAATTCTTTAGGAAGAAAAATGTTAAAGAAATTAAGAGTTTATGCTGGTAGTGAACATGAAAACATGGCACAAAAACCAGAAATATGGAATTTCTAATATATAGAATGGGATTATCCCTAAAAATTAAGGAGGAATTTTTAAATGGCAAAGGCAGGAGAAAAAATAATGTTCTATGGAACAGGTAGAAGAAAAAATGCAATAGCTAGAGTTAGATTAGTAGAAGGAAAAGGAAATATAACAGTAAATGGTAAAAATTTAGATGAATATTTTGGTTTAGAAACATTAAAATATATTGTAAAACAACCATTAACTGTAACAAATACATTGGACAAATTTGATGTTATTTGTAAAGTTCAAGGTGGAGGATTTACAGGTCAAGCAGGTGCTATAAGACATGGTATCGCTAGAGCTTTAAATGAAGCAAATTCAGAATATAGACCTGTTTTAAAATCAAATGGTTTCTTAACAAGAGATCCTCGTATGAAAGAAAGAAAGAAATATGGTCTTAAGAAAGCTAGAAAAGCTCCACAATTTTCAAAAAGATAGACCTTTATGCAAAAAGTTGGAAGTTATTATACTTCCAACTTTTTTTTACTTCTAAAAATTTTCATTTATTATACCTTCATATATAATCTATGTTTTATTTTGAGATTGAACTAATTGATGCATTTGTTAAATTTCTTACTGGTGCCATTAAAACTTTTCCTGTACCTCTATATACATTTACAAATCCCTCACCAGAAACAGCTGAGCCAATTAAACTTTTTGTTGATTTTTCTACAGTAAATTCAAGTCCTTTTGACCACGCAACTGCGAAATTACCATCTATTCTTAATACATCATTCTGTAATTCTATTTCTACCAATTCCTCTCTTGGAACAGGTGATTCTAAAGCAACAAATCCATTACCGGAAAGACTTAAATTAAATAGACCTTCATTACCTAAAACTGCTGAAGATAAATTGCTACGCATAACAACATTTTGTTTTATTTTAGATTCGCAAGCTAGAAATAACCCATCATCTAATACTATTCCTCCATCCCATGCTGATAAATCTTCCAATAAAATATGTTTATATGTAGGTTCTAAAACTAAAGTTCCTGTACCCTTATATTTTGGTTTTACAGCACTTTCTTTAGTAACACTTCCTTTTATAGCTTTTCCCAAGAAGTCTCCTACTCCCTTAACATCTGCTACAGCTTCAACATTTCCAACTGACCATTGCATAGAACCTGCACTTATCGTATATTCATTGTTATCTAAATTTATAAGAAGTTGTCTTTTTCTTACATTCATTCTTGAGCAATAATAAGCTGTTATAGCTGTTGATGGCATTACACTTAAATCAGACATATATTCTATAACTTTCATTCCAGCTTTTGCATCTGCAATACGAATATCATCATTATCTTGTAAATTATTTATTTTAAACATTATATTTTCTCCTTCCTTTGTATAATTGAAATAATTATATAAATATAATATATTATTGTCAATTTTAATATTATATATTTTATATAAAATTAAGCCTTTATAAACAGAAGTTGCAAGACAAAATGCCTTGCAACTTCTGCTTATAAAAGGAAATTAGCTCATTAATGCGATTCCACCTTTCGGACGTATAATATGTTTATATTGGTCATAATCACAAGACACAATAACATCACCACAATATTGTTTTACATCCAAATTAGTATACCCATTATTGATTATTACTGTTAAATTTTTGCCTTGGTTTTTACGAGTAAAAACCCACTTATCAGGTGTAATTTCTACAAGATCAGGTTTAGCTGTACGCAGGAAATCATTATCTGTACGCACCTTTAAAGTTTTTCTTACATAAGAAAGCATATCTTTATCTTCTTTTCCCCATGGGAAAGTTTTTCTATTTGCTAAGTCTCCTACTCCCTGAACTCCTACTTCATCACCATAGTATATAGAAATTATTCCAGGCAATAACACTAATATAAAAATATATAATTTAGCCATTTTTTTGGCATATTTATAAGCCTCTTTTGATAAAAAGTATTCAGACTGCCACTTCCTATCTTTAAACCTGTCCTTAAGAGTCCAATACCATTCCCTACCTTCTTCTCCAGGTAATTTAAAAATATTATCTGGTGTAAATAAATCTAACATACGACTAATGTCATGTGTTGAAGTAAAGTTCATTAATGTGAATATTGTATCTTCCGGATAGTTTTCTGATATATCAGTAATTGCCTCTTCCAATCCTTTATCATCTTGGAACTTTAAATAATCTAATAATTTTGATATAAAATAATAATTCATAACACTATCAAGGCACTTTCCACTAGAAATATATCCTCTTCCTGTTCTTAGCGGATTATTCCATACCTCGCCCATGATAAAAGAATCTTTTTTATTTCTATGGCACGCATCTCTCATCATGGCTAAGAAAATGTCTGGTATTTCGTCTGCAACATCAACTCGTATGGCATCAATTCCATAGGAAAAAAGTAGATCTATAATACCTCCTTCTCCACAAATATATTCCTGCCATTCTTTCGACATCTTGTCACAAACTACTAAGTCTTTTATATTCCACCAAAACTCAAAAACAATTTTTCCGTTTTCAACTCTGGTTTTGAAGAATTTCATATATGGTGATTCTGTACTTTGATAAGCTCCTAGATTTTTATAGAAACCTCCTTCGTTATAATATTTGCTGTTTTTACCTACATGGTTAAAGACAACATCAACCATAACTTTCATGTCATACTTATGTGCTGAAGTGCATAAACTTTTGATAGCTTCTTTATCTCCAAAATACCGGTCGATTTTTTCTAGATCTTCTCCATCGTACTTATGATTTGAATCAGACTCAGATATTGGGCTAATATAAAGAATTTCTACACCCAAGCTTTTTAAATATTCCAGCTTATCTTCAATTCCTTTTAAATTTCCTCCAAAAGAGTCGGTGTTCCACTCACCATTTTCATCAGGTCCTAAAATTGGAAGTTCATCCCATTTTTCATGAATTTTCCGCCTGCCAAATGGTTTAATTATTACACTTTGATTTCTGTTAAAACGATCGATAAAAATCTGGTATTGAACTGCACCTTTTGCCCAATCTGGAACTTTAAATCCGACTGATAATTTGTAATTTTCTGTTGTATAATATTTGCTCCACTCTGAATAAAAAGAAAAATTATACTTGTAAATAGCTCTATTAGGAAGGTATATACTTTTTTCAAAATAAGCATATTTTTCATCCTTATTAGAATAGTTCAATTCTTCTTCCCAACTTGTATCTCCGTTTATATGAATTTTCACTTGATCAATCCAAGCATAAATAAGCATACTTATCCGGGCTATAAATTTAACTGTTTCTCCCTCTTTTCCTTCTTTAATAATTTTAATATCATGGTAAAAACCTTTCATATTAAACCTCTCCTCTCCTAAATAAAGAAATGAACATCTTAAACAAGTTATACATTAACTTTACTTTATTCTTTTCTTATCTTTTTGTCAAATACTTTAAAAAGCATTTTTTATATGATTTACTACATAATGCTCTTTTATTTTATAAATTTCTATAACATCAAACCTAATTTCAGAAAAATTTATATTCTCCTTATATAAAAAATATTTTGTACAATTTTTTATTTTATCAGCTTTAATTTTATTTACTGCTTCTATTGGATATCCATAATTTTTGTTATTTCTAGATTTTACTTCTATTATAACAAGTATATTTCCATATTTTGCTATTATATCTATTTCTCCTTTTCTACTTCTATAATTTCTCTTTAATATTTTATATTTCATTTTTTCTAAATATTTTGTTGCAGTATCTTCTCCAATCTTACCTAATTTATTATTCATACTCTTATAAACATATCTCCCGGCAATGATCTAATATACTCATTTAATTCCAACATTGTCAGCTGTTCACTGACATCTTGTATGGGTAATTCTGTTTTGCTACATATTGTATTTATATCTATTGGCATATTTCCCATAATATCATATACAATTTTGTATTTTATAGGAACTTCCCTCTCTTTATATTTCCAATTTTGTTCAATATCTTTGCAAATATTTATATTTAATTCTTTCAAAATATCTTGTATATTAGTTACTAGTTTAGCTCCTTTCTGTATTAATTTATTTGTGCCTATACCTAATTTACTGTCTATGTTACTAGGGATAGCAAAGACTTTTTTCCCTTGCTTAAATGCTGAATTAGCAGTAATCGTACTCCCACTTCTATATTTGGCTTCTACAACTAGAACCCCCTCAGATAATGCACTTATTATTTTATTTCTTTCTGGAAAATTCTTCGTATCTACTTTTGTATTTGGGGAATATTCAGAAATAACACAGCCATCATTTCCTAAAATTTTTTCATATAATTCTTTATTTTCCTTTGGATATATATTATTAAAACCTGACCCTAAAACTGCAATTGTATTACCAATGTCTGACATTGCACCAATATGAGCAGCTGTATCTATACCAATTGCTAACCCACTTATAATACAAATATTGTTTTCAGATAATGCTTGAGAAAATTTTTTAGCTTGCTTCCAACCATATTCACTACATTTTCTTGATCCTACTATTGCTATTCCCAATTTATTTAATAAATTGATATTTCCCTCTATATATAAATTTTGTGGAGGATTTTCCATCTTTAATAATTTTTTAGGATATATATCATCTTCATAATTTACTCTTATTATTTTTCACACTTCCTTTTATAAAATTTATTATCAATTTTATATTGAACTGACTCTGCAATACATGATACATCTATTTTTTCTTTTCCTTCTAAATCTGCAATAGTCCTGGATATTTTTAGTATATTATTATATGTCCTTATGTTAAATTTCATTTTATTATATAATTTTTCCAAAAATTTATTCTCATCATTACCTAACTTACAATATTTTTTAATATGATTTGAATCCATTTCAGAATTTGTTTCTATTTCTTCCTTCTTAAAACGAAGTTCCTGTATCCTTCTCGCTTTTTCTACTCTTTTTCTAATATCTGCACTCTTCTCTATCTTCTTACTAGAATAAATTTGCGAATATTTAATATTTTTTACATCTAACTGTATGTCCATTCTGTCTACTATTGGACCACTTATTTTAGAAATATATTTTTTTATCTTGTTTTGTGAACATATACATTTTCTATCCTCATCTCCGAAATAACCACATGGACATGGATTCATTGCAGCAACTAGTACAAATTTACACGGATATATTACTGTAGATTTAACTCTATCTAATTTTATTTCCTTATTATCCAAAATTGTCCTTAATGATTCTAATTTTTGAGAACTAAATTCGGCAAACTCATCCATAAATAATATACCTAAATTAGCCATCGTAATTGCCCCTGGCATTGGATTTCTTCCACCTCCTAAAAAAGAAGCCAATGTTATATTAGAATTTACCTCTACAAATGGTCTTTTAGTAATAAAATTTCCATCTCTTATATTTCCAAGAATACTATTTATTTTCGTTATTTCTATTACCTCTTTATATGTTAACTTTGGAAATATTGTGATTAATCTTTTGGCAATCATTGTTTTACCAACACCTGGTGGACCTATTAATAAACAATTATGTTTTCCAGCAGCTACAATTTCCATTACTCTTCTAACTTTTTCCTGACCAAAAACCTCTTCAAAATCTACACTATACTCCTCTTTAAAATCATCTATTTTATTTATATTTTTATCTACTGATATATTAGAATTAATTTTTTGAATTAAATCTTTAATTGAATTAACAGAAACTATTTCTAAGTCATTTACTAATTTAGCTTCTTCCATATTTTGACTCGGTATATATACTCTTTTAAATCCTTTAGACTGTGCTGTTAAACACATTGGTAATACACCTTTTACAGAATTTATATTTCCACTATATGATATTTCTCCAATGAATATTGAAGACTGTATATTATCTTTTTTAATAATTCCTAAATTTATTAAAATTCCTACTGTTATTGCTAGATCAAAAGAAGAACCTTCTTTTCTTATTTCTGCTGGTGCTAAATTTACACTAATTTTTTTACCGACTAATTTAATACCACTATTTTTAATAGCAATACTTATTCTTTCTTTTGATTCTTTAATGCTAGTTCCCAACATTCCTACCATTTCCCAATGAGGAATACCTGGTGATACATC
The DNA here is from genome assembly GCA_944392945.1 of uncultured Clostridia bacterium. GTDB lineage: Bacteria > Bacillota > Clostridia > TANB77 > CAG-508 > Merdicola. Next base: position 21,372 of record CALXYJ010000017.1, read on the forward strand.
CACTTGTACTTCTATTACAGTTCCATCTATTCCTAATAAAGCAATTGTATTTATTATTGATAACAAATTTAAATCTCCTATTTAAAAATTGATTTATTCTAAATCGTAACAAGACATGTATAATAAATTGGAGCTATTTATTTATATACATACCACCTCCTTAGATTATTATTAACTTTTTTATTTAAGGGTATTTTTAGATTTTTAATTTTGAATTAAATCATGTAGAAAAATATTATTCTACAATTATCTTTGATAAAAAACGATTTAGAATAAATCTGTATTATTTATAACACATTATTCTCTGTTTGTAAATATATATTGTTTAATTTCCTTGAATATTTTAGTTTACATTGATTTTTCTCCTTTTTTCTCCCTTTTTCGACATTTCTCTTGTAATCAATAATATTAACTTATTTATATATAATTAAACTGTAATTATAAAAATATATTATTGTTCTATGCAAATTTATCAATTCCACATCATAAGAAAAAAGAGCTTATCCAAGCTCTCTTCTCCAATAAAACAGATATTGTTGTGCAATACCTTCTAAATTTCCAAATTTATTATTTGCTAAACTTAGTATCTCTTTTTTACTTACCTTTTTCTCATCTTTTTTATGTATATATAAGTCATTCATAACTCTTCTAACCCATACATCTATTGGAAATACATCAAATCTTTTTAAAGTTGAAAATAATAATATACAATCAGCAACCTTTGGGCCAACTCCAGAAAGTTTTAAAAGTTCATCTCTTACTGTATTTGTATCTTTTATACTATTTAATTTATCAATATCAACTTCTTTATTGAGTATCATCTTTGTTGTTTCATATAATCTTATATCTCTGAATCCCAAACCTAAATTTCTATAATCTTCTACTGTAACATCTTTTAATTCTTCTGCAGTAGGGAAAGTATAATATTCTTTATTATCAAATAAAATTTTTTGACCATAATTCTTAGAAATTCTTTCTATAATTCCTTTAATTCTAGGAATATTATTATTGGCAGAAATTATAAATGAAATAATTGTTTCCCACAAATCTTGGTTTAATATTCTTATCCCTTCACCATATTTAATACTTTCTTGCATATTTTCATCTATTTTAGAAAGCTTTAATTTTATCTGATTGTAATCTCTTTCTAAATCGAAATAATTGATTACAGTATTTATAATATCTTTTTCACACATTCCTTTAAAAAAAATTCCTTTTTTTGTTTTGCTAACATTTACAACATTATGTCCAAAAACTCCTGTATAACTATTATCAATTTCTTCATTCCATCTAAAACATTGCCCACACTCAAAAATATCTTTTAAGTTAAAAGAATTATATTTTTCTAGTAAAAATTCTTGATATCTCATATTTCCTCCTTATTAAATCCTTTTCCTAATACTTCTCTTGCATTTGTTATAATAATAAAAGCATTTTTATCATTTTCTTGAACAATTTGTTTTATCTTTAGAAGATCCCCTCTACCTGCTGCACACATTAATATCAATCTATTTTTATCCTCAAACATTCCCTTGCCATACAAACCTGTAGAACCTCTTTTTATATATTCGCCTATTTCTTTAGATATTTTATCATTTTTCTCTGATATTATAAATATTAATTTAGAAAAATTTGTACCTTCAACAATAATATCTAGCACTTTTCCCATTAATATAATTGCTATTGCAGAATATAAACCAATTTCAATCTCTTTTAAAATAATTACATTTAACAAAACTATTGATGAATCTATAATCATTATTAAACTACTAGTTCTATAATTTAAGTTATATGTTTTTATTAAATTACTAACTAATTCTGTTCCTCCTGTTGTTGCATTAGCATTTAAAACAATCCCTGTTCCTATTCCTAATAATACACCTCCATAAATACTTGCTAAAAGTCCATCAGTTGTTACTGGAGGAAATCTATCTAATATATCAATAAATATTGAATATACCACAGAACCAATAATTGAGTTTATTAATACCATTTTTCCAAGCCTAAAAAAAGTAAATATTAAAATTGGTATATTAATGATTAAAGTAAAAGTCCCTAATGGAATTTTAAAAAGATAATATACAATAGTTGCAATACCAGTAAAGCCACCTGTGGACAATTTATTTGGCAATAGAAACATAGATGTTCCAATTGCCATAATTATACATCCTAAAATAATTGTAATTAGATTTTTTAAATATTTTTTTAGCATAAAATCACCTATATTACAATTATTTGTAATATAGGTTAATTTTATGCTAATTATCTTCATCATCTAAAAAGTCTGTATACGTTTTCAAGATTTTTATTTTATAATTACCTTTATGTATTTTTTCATTATTTACGATTTTTAATTCTACATCATATACATCTCGTAATTGTATTAAATTTTTATCTTCAACGCCTTTTATAGCTTTGGTATCTTCTGGATTTGCTTCTATTTCGACTTCTTTAACCTTAACATTAAATGATTTAATATCATCTACAATTTTTTCATACCAAATATCACCTTCTAATAAATCTCTGAATTTATTAACTGACATTCCATATATTGTCTGATCATCTTCGCCTATTACAATATTTTCTACTTTTGCTTGTTCTATATAATTTAAAATTTCTTTTATTCTTTCTATTAATTGAACTTCTGATAATGGCTCAAATTCATTATGTTCATATAGTTCATTTAATACTTCATTATAATTGTATACACATGGAATCAATCTTATTTGTATAGGTCTTAATTTTATACATTCTCTAACTGTATTTAAATCATCTGCTAATGTACTTTCTGGTAATCCAATAACTATATTAATGTTTAAATTGAATCTATAAGATTTAATTTTTTTAATTATTTTTTTTGCTTCTTCAAAATTATAGTCAGCTTTTATATTTTTTAAAATATAATCATTTGATGAATCTATATATATTTCTAATTCTTTTACTTTATTTTTCTTTAAAACTTTAAATTTTTCTTTATTTAAACTACTTGGTTTAGCAGTTATCTTTATTCCAAATATTTTATATCTTTTTATAACACTTTTTAATTTTAAAAGAATTTCATTTTGTTTATCTATATTCATAGAAGTAAAGTCTTGACTTAAAATATTTAATATTATTTTTTTACCTTTATTATTATTCATTTTCTTAGTTGCTTCAGAATCTATTGTAATTTTATTATCTTCTATTTTTACAGGAATATATATTTTTTCTTTCATTAGAATCCTCCTATTATAATTGTTCCATAGCTCTCTTTGCTGCTTCCATTTCTGCTGACTTTTTGGAAGTACCTACTCCTGTTGCTAGCTGTTTTCCATTACATCTTACTTCTGCCTCAAAAGTCTTATTATGATCAGGTCCATGTTCCTTTAAAATATTATACTCTATATTTACATTTCCTTTTTGTTGCAATTTTTCTTGCAAAACTGTTTTATAATCTTTTAGACCAACATTTTGGCTAGCAATCTTAATATCATCTTTTAAATTAGAAATTATAAATTCTTTTGCTGGCTCTAATCCTCCATCTAAAAATATAGCAGCAATAACAGCTTCTACACTATCTGCTAATATAGCTTCATTCTTATTGCCGTTATTTGATAGTTCGCTTTTGCCTAAATATAAAAATTCTCCAAATTTATGTTTTAATGCAACTTTGTATAAACTCTTCTCGCAAACCACACTTGCTCTAACTTTTGTCATTTCTCCTTCATTTAGATTATTATAATTAATATATAGATAATTACTAGATACAAATTCTAATATACTATCACCTAAAAATTCTAATTTTTCATTACTCTGTACTTTTTTTTCATATGCATATGATGTATGTGTCAATGCCCTTTTTAATAATTCTTTATTTTTAAATATATATCCTATATTTTTTTCAAATTCTTCTATCATAATTTTCCCCCTAGATATTATCTATTATATAACATTTTTTACTTTTTGCAAGTCAAATACATCTCAATTTTTTTTATACAACAAAAAAAGAAATTCATATGAATTTCTTTTTTATCTACTTCCAGCATCTTGCAAATCATTTAATTTTTTTGCACTTTCTTGTATCGTAGTTTTTAATGTTTGTTTTACATTTTCTTTTGTATTTGATACTTTAGAACCAATTCCTTTTGCTATATCTACAATTCCATTTTTTAGTTTTGTTCCTGTCTCTATTGCTGCCTTTATTCCACTATCTCTAGCTTCCTTAACAGTGCTTTTTGTATCTTTTATTTTAGCTTTTATTTTTTGACTATATTCTTTTCTTTTATTACTTAATTCAGTCTTTATATTTGGTATTTTATTATCTTTAATATCAACTGCTTTACTTGCAATTTTATCTACAACTTCAGTTTTAAACTTCTTAGATTTATTAGTAAATCTAGCAACAATTTTTTGCCAAATTGTTTGCTTTTTAATTTTTGCTAATGATGTTTCTTTGCTTTCTAATAATTCTTCTAGTTTATCATCTCTTGACTCTTCTAACTTTTTAAATTCTTCTCTATTTTGTTTTAAGCCTTCTTTTATTTCTTTTTTATCTCCTATAGCTCCATCTAAAGCTTTCATATCTTGTAATGTTGGATCTTTACTTTTTAACTCTTTTAATTCCTCTGCTAATTTTGTTAATTTATCTGGATCTGATGCACTAGCTCTTATTTCATCTTCCTTAGCTTTTACTGATCTCGTCCAATCTTTATATTCTTGCGTTGATCTTGTTTCTTTAATTCTTGAAGCTAATAGCTTTCTTTTAGTTATATTTTCCATTTCTAGGGACTGCCATTCGTTTCTATCATCAACTAAACCTTCATATGAAGCTTCATATTCCTGCATTGCATTTTCTACAGCATCTTTATATTGTTCTATTGCTTGATGAGCCTCTTGTGCATTTTGTGAATATATTTTTGCTTGATTTTCTGCATATTGTTTTAAATCTCCCACTTTTGTAGTAATTGCTGATCTCTGTTTATTAAGAAATATAGCAGCTTTTATTAATTGAATTTTACTCTGTACAGCGACTAACTCGCCTAATAGTTCAGCTATATTTTTTTCTGTTGTTTCTTTTGGATTTAAATCTTCTCTTTCGTCCATCATTATATCCTCCTTTTATTTTTCCTCTAAATCATCATTTATGTTCTTCTCTATCTCGTCTTTTATTCTTTTTTCTTCACTTTCTAAGCTTTCTAATAATTTTTCTAATTTATCGTTCTCTTTAATATCATCTAAATCATATATTTTTCCATCATGTACTATCCTACCTAATTTTCCTTCCATTATAATCACCCTTTTAACATAATATTTTAATTTTATTATAACTATATTTAAATTTATTGTACATATCATAATTATTACATTTATATTTTAATTTTATTACAAAAAAAAGATACCATAATCTCATATGATATCTTCAACATATTTTTATTAATGATTAAATTTAAAATTTAACCTTACCAATTTGGACTATACCAAATTAAGCATTATCTTTAATATAATCAACAACGTCACTTACAGTAACGATTTTTTCAGCATCTTCATCAGGAATTTCCATATCGAATTCTTCCTCCAATGCCATAATTAATTCTACTATATCTAAAGAATCTGCTCCTAAGTCATCTATAAAAGATGCTTCCATTGTTACAGATGTATCTGCAACGCCTAATTGATCTACTATTATTTTCTTTACTTTTTCAAATATTTCTTCTTGGTTCATTTAACTATGTACACCTCCTCTCACATTTATTTTTCTATTGACTAAACAATAATATATTGCTAAAAAAAAGTCAAGCATTATTTTCTTTTTGTTTTAAAAATTCTTCTGTCATCTTCTCAACTGCCTTATTTTCAACAAATTTTTCGGCTTGTATTATTGTATATTCAAATAATTTTTCATCACTACTTCCATGTGCTTTAACAACAGGTTTTTTTACCCCTAAAAACAATGCTCCTCCATATATTTTATAATCCATTGTTTTAGCAAATCTATTTATAGCAGGTAAACAAGTAATACTTCCTAATTTTGATAATATATTACGTTTTAAACTATCACTTAAAGATACTTTTACTAGTCTTCCAACTCCTTCTGTTGTTTTTAAAAATATATTGCCTGTAAATCCATCTGTTATAATAGCATGAACTTTACCAGAAAAAGCATCCCTGCCTTCTATATTACCTATAAAATTAATTCCTAATTCTTCTGACTTTTCTTTTAACAATTCATATGATTCTCTTGTTAATTCATTTCCCTTTGTCTCTTCTGTTCCAATATTTAATAAGCCTATTGCTGGTCTTTCTATTCCAAAAGTATTGCGTAAATATATTGTTGCCATTTGGGCAAATTGTAATAAATTTATTGGCTTACAATTTGTATTAGAACCACAATCCATTAATAATAATTGACTTTTATGTGCTGGTAATATTCCTGCCAATGCTGGCCTATCTATTCCTTTTATTCTTCCTACAAGTAAAGTTGCTCCTGTTAGAAGAGCTCCAGAATTACCTGCAGAAATAAATACATCACCTTTTCCTTCTTTTAATAAATTAAAGCCAACTACCATTGATGAATCTTTTTTATGCTTTATTGCAAGAGTAGGAGTATCTTCCATCTCTATTGTTTCTGTAGCATTATAAATTTTTAATTTTGGAGAAATATCAGAAATCTTTTCTTTATTAAATAATTCCTTTACTCTACTATTAATTACTTCTTCTTTTCCAATTAATAATATTTCTGTTGTTTTACCTATTTCATTAACTGCTTTTACAGCTCCTTTTATATTGGCATCTGGTGCATTATCTCCGCCCATTGCATCTAGCAGTATAACCATCTTTCTTTCCTCCAATTTATGAATTTCGACTTATTCATTTTATTATTTCTTTATTAAAAAAGCAATACCTTTTGACCAAATAGTTTAGTTTTATACTATTCTTATTCATGAATTCTTTATATATTCAAAAAGGAAGTGCTTTTTGAACTTAAGCACTTCCTTTTTTATTGGTTTTACCAATTATAATTGTGAAAATTTAATAATGAATTTTTATCACAATAAATTTTATATAATAGTTTAACCATTTTATAAAATATTACTCGATTATTTTAGCTACAACTCCTGAACCAACTGTTCTTCCACCTTCACGGATAGCGAATCTTAATCCTTCTTCCATAGCGATTGGTGTAATTAGTTCGATTGTCATATCTACGTTATCTCCTGGCATAACCATTTCTGTTCCAGCAGGTAATTCGATAACACCTGTAACGTCTGTTGTTCTGAAATAGAATTGTGGTCTATATCCATTGAAGAATGGTGTATGTCTTCCACCTTCTTCTTTTGTTAATACATAAACTTGTGCTGTGAATTTTGTATGTGGATGAATTGTTCCTGGTTTAGCTAATACTTGTCCTCTTTCGATATCTGTTCTTTGGATACCTCTTAAAAGAACACCAATATTGTCTCCAGCTTCTGCTTGGTCTAATAATTTTCTGAACATTTCTACACCAGTAACAACTGATTTTTTCTTTTCTGTTGATAAACCAACGATTTCAACTTCGTCAGAAACTTTAACTTCTCCTCTTTCTACTCTACCTGTAGCAACTGTTCCTCTACCAGTAATAGAGAATATATCTTCTATTGGCATTAAGAATGGTTGATCTACTGGTCTGTCTGGTGTTGGGATATAGCTATCAACAGCATCCATTAATTCTTTTATTGGTTGATATACTGGATCATTAGGATCTTTTGATGTACTTTCTAGTACTTTTAAAGATGATCCTTTTATAACTGGAACATCGTCTCCTGGGAAACCATATTCTGTTAATAGATCTCTAACTTCCATTTCTACTAAATCTAATAATTCTGGGTCATCTACCATATCACATTTATTTAAGTAAACAACGATATATTTAACACCAACTTGTCTTGCAAGTAAGATGTGCTCTCTTGTTTGTGGCATTGGTCCATCAGCTGCAGAAACAACTAAGATAGCACCATCCATTTGAGCAGCACCTGTAATCATGTTCTTTACGTAGTCTGCGTGTCCTGGGCAGTCAACATGTGCATAGTGTCTGTTTTCTGTTTCATATTCAACGTGAGCTGTATTAATTGTAATTCCTCTTGCTTTTTCTTCTGGAGCACTATCGATAGCATCATATGCTTCATAGTTAGCTCTTCCTAATAATGATAAATATTTTGTAATAGCTGCTGTTGTTGTTGTTTTACCATGGTCAACGTGTCCGATTGTACCAATGTTAACGTGTGGCTTTGTTCTTTGAAATTTCTCTTTAGCCATTTTTATTCCTCCTTTAATTTTTTTGAGATCTGTTATCTCTATATTTTATTTTCTTTTTGACGCATTTATTTTCGGTCTTCATTTTATACTATAATCTTTAAAAAATCAAGTATATAACTAAATATTATTCGCTTTTCTTTCCTCTAGTAGCTACAATTTGTTCTAATACAGATTTTGGTACTTCTTCATAATGTGATGGTTCCATAGAATATGTTCCTCTACCTTGTGTTTTTGAACGTAAATCTGTAGCGTATCCAAACATTTCTGATAATGGAATAAATGCACGAATTTCTTGCATTCCATCATTTCCTTCCATTCCTTCCATTCTTCCACGTCTAGAGTTTACATCTCCTATAACATCTCCCATATATTCTTCTGGAACTGTTATTTCTACTTTCATTATAGGTTCTAGTATAACAACACCTGATTGTTTACATCCTTCTTTAAATGCCATAGATGCTGCTATTTTGAAAGCCATTTCTGAAGAGTCAACTTCATGGTAAGATCCATCTACTAATGTAGCTTTAAAGTCTATAACTGGGTATCCAGCTAAATATCCGCCCTCTGCAGCTTCTCTTAGACCTTGTTCAATTGGTTTGATATATTCCTTAGGAACAACACCACCAACGATTTTGCTTTCAAATTCAATTCCTTTTCCTGGCTCTAATGGTTCCATTTCAAACCAAACATCACCATATTGTCCTTTACCACCAGATTGACGAATGAATTTACCTTGAACTCTAACCTTTTTCTTAATTGTTTCTTTGTAAGCAACTTGTGGTTTACCTACATTACATTCAACCTTAAATTCTCTTTTTAATCTATCTACGATAATTTCAAGATGTAATTCACCCATACCAGCGATAATTGTTTGTCCTGTTTCTTGATTTGTATATGTCTTAAATGTTGGATCTTCTTCTGCTAATTTTGATAATGCTATACCCATTTTTTCTTGTGCTACTTTATCTTTTGGTTCAATAGCAATATCTATAACAGGTTCTGGGAATTCCATTGATTCTAATATTACTGGATGATCCATATCACATAAAGTATCTCCAGTTGTAACTTCTTTTAATCCAACTGCTGCTGCTATATCTCCAGCATATACTTTATCTATATCTTCTCTGTGATTAGAATGCATTTGTAATATTCTTCCGATTCTTTCTTTCTTATCTTTATTTGAGTTTAAAACTGTTGAACCAGACTCTAATGTTCCAGAATATACTCTGAAGAAACATAATTTTCCAACAAATGGGTCTGTAGCAATCTTGAATGCTAATGCTGCAAATGGTTCATTATCATCAGTTTTTCTTTCAACTTCATTACCATCTAAATCAACACCTTTAATGTGTGGTATATCTAATGGTGATGGCATATAATCAACTATTGCATTTAATAATTCTTGAACACCTTTGTTTTTATATGAAGAACCACATGTTACTGGAACTATTGTGTTAGCAATTGTTCCTGCACGTAAACCTCTCTTGATTTCTTCATCTGTTAATGTTTCTCCATCTAGGTATTTCATCATTAATTCTTCATCTTGTTCAGCAACTGCTTCTATCATTTTATCATGATATTCTTGAGCTAAATCTTTCATATCTTCAGGAATATCTGTCTCTTCTATTTCTCTTCCTAAATCATCTTTATGAATGAAAGCTCTCATTTTTATTAAATCTACTATACCTTTGAATTGATCTTCTGCTCCAATTGGTAATTGAATTGGAACAGCATTTGCTTTTAATCTATTTTTTAATTGGTCAACACAAAGCATAAAATTAGCTCCTGTGATGTCCATTTTATTAACATATACCATTCTTGGTACTTGATATTTATCAGCTTGTCTCCAAACTGTTTCTGTTTGTGGTTGAACTCCACCTTTTGCAGCAAGTACTGTAACTGCACCATCTAAAACTCTTAAAGATCTTTGAACTTCTACTGTAAAGTCAACGTGTCCTGGTGTATCAATAATATTTATTCTGTTATTGTTCCAGAAACAAGTTGTAGCAGCAGATGTAATTGTTATACCTCTTTCTTGTTCTTGCTCCATCCAGTCCATTGTTGCTGCACCTTCATGAACTTCTCCTATTTTATGAGTTTTTCCTGTATAGAAAAGTATTCTCTCTGTTGTTGTTGTTTTACCAGCATCAATGTGAGCCATAATTCCTATATTTCTTGTTCTCTCTAATGGATATGCTCTTCCTGCCAACTTTATTTCCTCCTCTCATGTTAATACAATTTTATAGTATTACCATTTATAATGTGCAAATGCTTTATTAGCTTCTGCCATTCTATGTGTATCTTCTTTCTTCTTAAATGCTCCACCGTTTCCGTTTATAGCATCTATAATTTCTCCGGCTAATTTTTCTGCCATTGTTTTTTCATGTCTTGTTCTTGCATATCTAACTAACCATCTTAAACCTAAAGTTTGTCTTCTTTCTGGTCTTATTTCTAGTGGAACTTGATATGTAGCTCCACCAACTCTTCTAGCTTTAACTTCAAGAACAGGCATAATGTTATTTAATGCTTCTTCAAAAACTTCTAGTGGATCTCTTTGCTCTTTTTCTTTTATGATATCAAACGCACCATAAACTATTTTTTGAGCAACTGATTTTTTACCATTTAGCATAATATTATTTACAAGTTTTGTAACAACTTTACTATTATATACTGGATCTGGTAAAACTTCTCTTTTTGCTATAAATCCTTTTCTTGGCACTATTCTTCCCTCCTTAAATATATTTTGATACTAATTTAGTATCTAGGTACTCTGAAAAGTTTTTCTTTTCCGTATAGTGCTATATATTCTAAATTTAAGTACCTTAAATTAGTAATTATTAGCACTAGTTTAATTTTACCTAATTTTATTTTTTAGGTCTTTTTGCTCCGTATTTTGATCTACCTTGCATTCTGTCTTTAACACCTGCTGTATCTAATGTTCCTCTAATAATATGATATCTAACACCTGGAAGGTCTTTAACTCTTCCTCCTCTTATTAGAACAACACTATGTTCTTGTAAGTTATGTCCTATTCCTGGGATATAAGATGTTACTTCATAACCATTAGAAAGTCTAACTCTGGCAACTTTTCTTAATGCTGAATTAGGTTTCTTTGGTGTTACAGTTTTAACTACTGTACAAACTCCTCTTTTTTGTGGTGCTCTATGGTTTGTTGTTCTATTTTTCTTAGAATTATAACCATGTTGCAAAGCTGGAGCTGTTGATTTTGTAATTGATGTTTTTCTTCCTTTTCTTACTAATTGATTAATTGTTGGCACTTAAATTTCACCTCCTATTATTATATGTAGCCTATTTGTGCATAATACACTAGCGTGAACTATTTTATCATCAAAATATGATGATGTCAATATTTTAGACATCATTTAATTCTTTTTTCTACAAATTCATTTTCCTTGATAGCTTTTATAAATAATTTATGTTACTTATATTATTTCTAAATTATTTAGCATATTTTACACATGGAAAAAGCGACGCAGGATGCGTCGCTTCTTCGGTCATGTTAACAAGTTACTTATTTACTTTTTTGTAGATTTCACGGATTTTTAGAGCTACTCCTGCGAGGAGGAAGATCTTCAAAATCATCTTCATCTTCATCGTCCCATGTCCGGGTATATCTCGGTCGTTTGCCCCACGCTGTTTTGGCAATGATACCAATTACGATACCTAGCAGGAGCCAAGCAATATCACGCCATCCTGGTTTTAACACACCTGTCACACTTTTAGCACCAGATCCCAGCCAGTCCCAGAGTTTAAGCATATTAATTTCGACAGCTCCTGAGACTATCAGTACGATGAAGAGCAAAATTGCAATGACCACTACCACCCACTTTGTTACACTCTTTCTCCGCATTCTTCTTCTTGCCATAATATGACCTCCTATTTCTTTATAAATCTTATTATACTACATTATGTTAAATTAGTCAAACTTACTGACTTATATACAGTGGTAACGAATAAAAAATTTTTTCTTAGAAAATTAAAGTTTTTAAAGCTTATTTTCTGTATATTTTTCGCAATG
>CALXYJ010000018.1 GCA_944392945.1 uncultured Clostridia bacterium
TTTCTCCCTTATAAATTAAAATTATATATCAATTATTATATAAAAACAACATTGTTATAATTAATTTTCTACCAAAATAAAAAAAGGATAGCAAAACTACCCTTTTTTATTTTTTAGTAATCTTAAACTATTTAGAACAACAGTTAAACTACTCAATGTCATTGCTAAACTTGCAATCATTGGATTTAATGCAATTGGTAAAAGTCCTGTTGCAAGTGGTATCATACATAAATTATAAAATAATGCCCAAAATAAATTTTGTTTTATAATTCTAATTGTACGTTTTCCTATATCAAATATTTTTACTATATTATTCATATTTTCATTAAGTAATATAACATCTGCAGAATCTGCACTAATATCTGTTCCATTTTCTACACTTATTCCAACTGTTGCAGATTTTAAACTTGGGCTATCATTAATTCCATCTCCAACCATTGCACAATTATTATTTTTATTTAATTCTTTTATTTTATCTAATTTTTGTTCTGGATTTACATTACTTATTACAAAATCTATTCCTATTTGTTTTGCAATTGCTCTTGCAGTTTTTTCATTATCCCCTGTAAGCATTACTATCTTTTTATTCAATCCTTCTAATTTTTTTATTGTTTCTATAATATCTTTCTTGATAGTATCAGCCAAACCTATAAGTAAAAGTGTTTCTTTTTCGTCAAATAAATATACTATACACTCTCCTTTACTTGCAAATACTGTTTCATCATTTTTTAATTTGTTCTCTACTTTCATCTTCTCTACAAATTTATAATTTCCAGCAAAATATTGTCTTCCATTTATAATACCTTTAACACCTAAGCCTGGAACTTCTTCAAATTCTTGAACATCAAAAATATCCTTTTCATTATTATAAATACTTTTAGCTAATGGATGACTAGAATTTTTTTCTAGACTTTTTAATATCTTCAAAGTTACCTCATTATATACTCCATCAGCTATACTCATCTTTCCTGTAGTTAATGTACCTGTTTTATCAAATATAATTGTATCTACTTTATTTATTGCTTCTAATGTTTCACTTGATTTTACTAAAATTCCATTTTTGCTACAATTTCCTATTGCAACTACCATGGCTAGTGGAGTGGCTAATCCTAATGCACATGGACATGCTACAACTAAAACACTTACTAATGCAAGAATTGATTGATTAATATCTTTTGTTATTACAAAGTTTAGAATAAATGAAATTACCGCAATTATAAATATTACTGGAACAAAATATCCACTTATTTTATCTGCTATTCTTGCTATTGGAGCTTTTGTATTTGTAGCTTCTACGACCATCTTTACTATATTAGAAATACTAGAATCTCTACCTATTTTTTCTGCCCTATATTCCACATAACCATCATAATTTATACTTCCTGCAATTACTGTATCTCCAATATTTTTACTAACCGGCTTACTTTCTCCTGTTATAAAAGATTCATCTGTATGTGTCTTACCACTTATTACAGTTCCATCTACTGCAATCTTTTCTCCAGGCTTACTTATAACAGTATCTCCCTTTTGTATTTCATTTATTGTAACCTGAACTTCTTTTCCATCTTTTAAAATTGTACCATTTTTAGGAGTTATTGTTACTAAATTTTTTATAGTATCTATCGCTTTATCCTTATTTTTCTTATCTATATATCTACCTAGTTTTACAAATAAAATAATTATTGCTGAAGATTCAAAATATAAATGATGTACCATGTTTGTATTTCCTAAAAATACTTGAACAGTATTCCACAAACTATATACAAAATTTACAATTACCCCAACACCAACTAATGAATCCATATTAGGCATTTTATGTATAATATTTTTTATGCCATTTTTTATTATATCAAAACCATAAAATATAAATAATAAAGACAAAACCATTAAAGTTATAGAATATATTCTTGGATTTTTCATCATATCTATTATATCTGGAATTGGTAAATTTATCATTTGCCCCATAGATATGTACATTAAGATAATTCCTAATATTACAAACACAATGAGTTTTGTAAGTTCATTACTCTTCTTCTCTTCTTTTTTCTCTCCTAAACTCTTAAAACCTGCTTCTTTAACAAACCTATTCAAATCTTTTAATGTTAAATTATCTTCATACTCAATTAAAGCTGTAGCCAAAACTAAATTTACAGAAGCATTAATTATTCCCTCTTGCTTATTTAAATATTTTTCTAAACCGTTTGAACAAGCACTACAGGTCATTCCCTCTATATTTAAAACAATTTTTTTCATATTAAAACTCCTCTAGAAATTTTGCACAGTTTAAAGTTTAATTTTATAGTACTTGACGTTATTTTACCTTAAATCCTAAATTTTCTATCTTTTCTTTTACATTATCCATATTTACTTCTTTTTTACTTTCTATTTTAACAGTTCCCTCTTCATGATTTGCCTTTACTTTTTTTATTTCTTTTATCTCATTTAAAGCATTCTCTATTCTTTTTTCACATCCCCCACACATCATACCTTCTACATTTAAAATAATTTCATTCATTTTTATTCCTCCTTACATAAATTTATTTATTAAATCTTTTAAACAAACTCATAAGTTCATCTATTACTTCTGTATCATTTTTTTCTATACTATCTGTAATACATGAATATAGGTGATTTTCTAGAATATGCATTGATAAACTCTTTATAGAACTTTCTATAGCTGAAAGTTGAATTAAAATGTCATTACAATATCTATCTTCTGCCACCATGTTTTTTATTCCTTTTATTTGTCCTTCTATTCTATTTAATCTATTATTTATCGTTTTCTTTTCTGCATCACTTCTTATTGTTTTTTTATTTTTACAACATTCTTTATTCATTTTATCACCTCTTGTTTATAATATACCCTATATAGGTATTCGTCAATATAGGGGTATATACTAATATCTGTTGATACTATAACTAATTCTAGGTGCAATGTTGTTAATTCATTTTTGAAAGGGGCACATCCTAAAAAGAATGTCCCCCCTTCTTTTGGCTAAATTATTAGTTTCAATCTTCTTCTACCCACACATGGTATAATTCTCTACCTAAATACCAGTGTTGATCCAAGAGACTCAATATTAAATATTCCTGAATCCCATTGATATCAATCTCCTTGACTGACTCTTCAAATGCTTTTAAAGCCACATCTGATACAGAAACTCCTTCAGTTAACATTTGTTCCATTGTGTTCGCCCATTTTTCGGCAAACTCTTTTACCCTGCAATCATCCAAGTTTCCCCATAGCTGTTCGCTTTTTTGATCCCGAAATTTCATAATCTACCTCTCTTTCTGGTAAATTTTACAAGTTATCACACATATATTATCATAATTTTTTTCAATAGTCTATATTTATTTACTTTTCTACTGTTATATTTTACATAATTATGATATAATATTTAAACTTACAATTTGAAGAAAGGAGGACAACATATGTCCAACGCAACAAATGCACAGAAAGACATCTTTTTCCCAGACATTACGAAATTGCTATATATGGGAGTAGGTAGTTTAGTTACTCTCCAGAAAATGCATAACGAAGAAACCATGATAGAAGCCAATAAATTACGTGGTAAAAATTTCGTTCCAAATTATTTGGATATTTACCACACAAAGTTAGAAAATTACCTTAATCGGTATTATAACTATAACTCTTTAGCCGAACTTGAGCAAGAAATCATTGAGTTAAAGAAATTTTTATTTGCTTTAAAGGTTCCATGTAGTATTTCTGGAAGGTTAAAAAACTATATAGCTTTCGTGGAAAAGGTTAGAACCTTCATTTATGATGGTCTTGATCCATTCTCCATAAACGACGAATTAGGATTTAGAATAATAGTTGGAACTAGCCGATATGATGACGAAGACTCTATTAAGCAACTCTATTTTGTTGCTAACAAAATAATCTCATTCTTCATCATAAATAAAGGATATCAATTGTTAATTCCATCTCCAGCAAATGGTCTTGGTTTTGACCACAATAAATATCCAAAAATATATGTTCCAAGCGAAAGTCTAATTTATCCGGAATACGTTCGCTATGTAAAAGATTATTTTATTAATCCTAAAAAGAGAGGATACCAAGCACTTCATCTGGTATTTGTCACTAAGAGCGGGCTTACCATTGAGGTTCAGTTACGGACCTTTGCATCACATTATCATGCCGAATATATTGCAAAACATTCCTTACACAAAATCGAAAGGTATGGTTATGATTTGGAAGAACGAAACATCTATGAAGAGTTAAGCGAAGAAGAAAGAGAAAAACAAAAAGTTGTAAAGATTATATTTGACCCTGAAAAGGTTAAACTAGATTCGTACTATTCTTTAAATGGAAATACCTTAGATCTTATAGGTTTACAAGAAACAATAAGAGATCCATTTAATAACTTCTTTTTTGCATAGCTATATTCAATTATAAAAGCCAATCTACATATAAATAATTTTCTAATGTAGATTGGCTTTTACTCTTTATATTATTTATTAAAAATTTCTTTTATTGGCTCATATATTTTATTTATAAAAAATACTAAATATGGGTTATCTGTATGTGAATTAATTTTTATAATTTTACCATTATTTTTTAACTTTTCTTCTATTTCTAGTATCGAATTTTTATCTGTTTTTACTTCATATGAAGCAGGAAAAATATTATTTTCCTCATAACCAGCAAATAAATCTGGATTATCCTTGAATTTTTCCTTCAAATTATTCAAATTATCTTCTTTAGATATATATTCAATTTCTGCATTTATATTTATATCTTTTATTACTTCCTCTATCTCCTGTCTTTCCTCTTCTGTTATAGAATCATCTAAGAAAATTTCCATTCTATCACTATAAGTTGTAAACACAGCTATATTTAATAATATAATAAAAAATAATAGAATCGAAATTGTTATAATAATTTTTGTCTTCTTTTTCATTCTCTTTTTTATTTTTTTTAAATAATCAACTTCATTATTATTTGAAATTTCCTCATCTTCCTCTTTATTCATTTCATCATAAATCTTTAAACATTTATCACAACTTTTTAAATGTTTTTCTACAAATTCTTTTGATCCAGGCTTTAAGCATCCATCTTTATAACTGAATAATAAATCTTGAACAATGTCACACTCATTTTTCATTTTTATCCTCCTTTATTTTTTGCTTTCCCCTAAAATATGTAACTCTTACCCAATTTGGTGTTTTATTCATTATTTCTGCAATTTCTTCAATTTTTAGCCCACCTAATAATTTTAAATACATCACGCTTTTAGTTTCTTCATTTAACTTTTGAATCTTTTTTAATAAATCTAGTTTGTCCTCTTGTAAAAAAATATTTTCTTCTAAAGAATTTTCTATAATAAGTTCATTTTCTACATCTTCCAATGATATATTTTTTTGCTTTTCTCTTTTCTTTATATCTTTATATAAGATAAATTTAGCAATTTGACAAAGCCATGTAGAAATTTTACTTTCTCCTCTAAATTTATTTATATCTTTAACAGCAACTAAAAAAGTTTCTTGCACTATGTCTTCACTTAATTCCCTATTATTAGTTAAGCAGAATATGTATTTATATACTATTTGAGCATATTTATTATATATACCTTCTATATCCTGCATTTTTTCCTCCTTTCACTTTATTAGTGCTAAATAATTTTTTTTCATTACATATTTTTTAATTTTTTCTTATTTTTATAATATCATTTACTCCAATCTTTCCTATTAATAAAGAAGAATTCTTGTCATGTAATTTTATATTATCTTTAACTATTTTCTCATCGTAATTTGCATAGCAATATTTGCAAAAATGTCTACAAGTATTATATACACCAACATCCACCATTTCTACACAATTACATTTTCCACCTGATCGAGCTTTCCATTTTTTAAACTTAGTTTTGCCAGTAAGTCTTTGCGCTAATTCTTTTCCTATACAATCTGCTTTAATAAAACCATATTCAACTAAATTTCTTTCTTCAAAACATGTTTGCACTGTCATTCCGTTTGTTTCTGCAATTCTACTAAAATTTATTCCCATAGCCTCATAATCACTTTCTTTAAAATCTTTTAATTTTAAAAATTTATAATTATTTCTAACATTTTTATAATCATCAATGAATGAAACTATAAAATGTTTTACATAACCATTTAGTATTTCACATAAATGTTTGAATGCCTTTATATGATATTCTATATTATAATTATCACTTATAAAAATAGGATCATATCTTATATATAGATTATCTATTCCAACTATTCTAGATAATTCCTTAACTGCTTCTATTATCTTTCTTTTGTCTGGAACATCTGGTTCTATATCTTTTTTATATGGAGTTACTGTAACATGAAATAAAATAGGTTTATTTATTTCTTTTAAATATGGAATTATTGGCATTGGATTTTTAGTACAAAATAAAATTGCATCAACATCATCTAGAAATATTCTGCTAACTTGCTGTTTATAAAAAGGATTCCTTACATCAAAAAAACCTTCCTTATATCTATTCATAAACCAATCTGTGTAAAATGCTACTATGTCTGTTCTTCCACTTACATTTAAAATCATTTTCTACCTCTTTACTAAAATAATATTTTCATATTATAATACTATCTATAAATTAATTTAGCAACTGTTAATTTTCTTATGAATCAAATGATTAGAAAGGACTTTATATGGAAAAAGTATTTTTAGGAAAAGGACGGACAGAATATGTAGGTTTTGTATCTGGAGATATTTACATTGTAGATGATGATGGTACTTTTTATTATTATCTTATAAATATTCTTAATCCAGATGATATTTATGTAATCTCAAAAACAAATAACATAAAAAAAGGTAAAGAAGTTAAACCTCCAAAAGAATTGCTTACTTTTCATAAACATTGCAAATCATTACAAACAAAACATGTACAAACTCTGAAAGAATCGATTCGTGATGAAAAACTTGAAGATAATCACTCACTGCTTAGCAATTTGTTTATCCATGATATCGAGACTACAAAATATGTAATAAGCCAAATTGGAACAAATTATAAAAATGTGCATCTTGAATATTGCGGAAACCGGCTTTATGTATATACTATTGATAATATTTGGGAGCTTCGGATTGAAGGTTATAAAAATCAGCAGAGAAAATTTAGTTTGAATAACAAAGCAAAATCCAAGGAAGAATATAGTAGAAAATTAAATTTACTTATGACTACCACGGGTATGCCTAAAAAAATCTGCCAAAGTTTTATTAAAAGGTTCACTGATGATGAGGCTTTAAAAGCTTTATTCCAAATTTTGCATGACCATAATGCAGTCCAGCAAGATTCTTCTTATTTATCAGATATAAAAACTGATTTTAATTATATGGAATATCTTAATAAACAAACCGGTATTAAAAAATTTCACTTCATACCTTTTGAAAAACAATCTAACATCTTTAAATATGTCTTTTTCTGAAACAGCAAGCTCCCACGTTACTTTCATAGCAACGTGGGAGTTATAGCTAATAATTAATTATATTTTTGCACTTTTTCCTCCATTTAAATTTCCATTCGCATATCCTTCTAATACATTTGTATCAAAAGAAAATACCATATTATTTTCCTCACGATTTCTTTTTAAAGCTAACTCAATTTCTTTATCTAATAATTTAGTATAATCTATTCCAGCAGCTCTCCATAAATGAAATGATAAACAGCCAGGTATTGTATTTACTTCATTTACAAATATATTATTTGTATCTTCATCAATTAAAAAATCTATACGAATTACACCTGTACATCCTAATATTTTAAAAGTTCTTTTTGCTAAATCTTGAATTTTATTTTTTAACTCATCACTTATATCAGCTGGTAATCTTAAAACTCCAGCATTCATAGATTGCTTTGCACCACCTGTCTTCTTACCTCCTGATATATATTTATCTTCATATGATAAAATATCAGATGTTTTATCTAATTCCTCACATTCTGATGCATCACATTCTTCATAATCACCTAAAACAGAACAATTTATTTCTTTTAAGTTCTTTATTGCTTTTTCTATTAAGCTTTTCCTTGCATATGTAAAAGCTTCATCTATTGCCTCTTCTAATTCTTCCCTATTTTTAGCGACAACAATTCCTATACTAGAGCCCAAATTAATTGGCTTAACTATAACAGGATATTCCATATTATCTTCAACTTTTTTTATAATATCTTTTAAATTTTCATTTTTATAAAAACATTTGCAATCTAAAACAGGAATATTATTTTCTTTTAATAATATTTTAGAAACATATTTATCCATGCCAACAGCTGAAGAAATTACATCACATCCAACATATGGTATATTAAACATTTTTAAATATCCTTGTAATGTTCCATCTTCTACATTTGTACCATGAACTATTGGAAACGCAATATCTATATAATCATATATTTCGTTCTCATAAAATTTTTTATTTATTCTTAGTAAAACAACTTTATTATCTTTTTGAGCCAAAGTTATTTGTGAACTACTTTTTATCAAATTTTCTATATTTGTATATTGTTTTATGTCTCCAATAAATTCTCCACAATACATTTTATTATCTTTTGCAATATATATTGGTATTATTTCGTATTTTTCTTTATTCATATTTTCTATTGCTTGAAGTGCTGTTATTATAGATACTTCATGTTCTACACTTTTTCCTCCAAAAAAAACACCTAATTTAATTTTCATAAACCTCTACCTCTTTTCTATAAATTATAATTATCTGGCAAATCATTTTCTAATAAAACTATTACATTATCTTGCAAATTCCATTCCAACAATTTTGTTATAGCCTCCTGTGGTAAATCTACCTTAAATACTTTGTCTTTTGGAAATGCTTTTTCTTCAATGCCTTTTAACATTGATTTATAATTATCTGTTCCAACTAAGAAGATATAATCACAAAATTTAGTCATATATTTTCCAAATTCATAATTATACTTTTCTTGTTCTTTTCCAAGTTCTATAAGACCTGGAGTCACTATTACTTTTATTCCTTTAAATTCTCCTAATGTCTCCACTGCTGATTTTGAACTTACCGGATTTGCATTATATGAATCATCTATTATTGTAAAATTTCCTCTTTGTACTAGTTCTAATCTATGTTTTACATTCTGTATTTCTTTAATTCTTACTGCTATTTTATTAATTGGAACATTTAGATAATCCGCTACAGCTATTGCCCCTGTAATATTTTCTATATTATGCTTACCTATTAATCTAGTTCTAAATTCACTATCTTTAATTTTAAATCTTAATCCCTTACTAGAAGACTCCAAATTATATGAATTATAATCTAATTTATCATTATTAATTCCATATGTTATTTTTTTCATTTGTACTTGCTTATCTTTAATATATTCATTATCATAATTTAAAAATATCGTACCATTATTTTCTTTAACACTATCTGCTAGCTCAAATTTTGTTTTAATAATATTTTCAATAGTTTTAAAACTTTCTAAATGTTGTGGTCCAATTGATGTTATAATTCCTAATTTAGGTTTAACAATATCACATATTTCTTTTATATCTCCTACATTTGTTGCTCCCATTTCACACAAAAATATTTGATGTGTTGCCTTTAATTCTTCTCTTATTGTTTTTACTACTCCCATTGTTGTATTATAATTTTTAGGTGTTTTTAATACCTCATACTTTTCTATTAAAATATTATACAAGAAATTTTTCATACTGGTTTTTCCATAGCTTCCAGTTATTCCTATGACCAGTAGATTAGGCATTTCCTTTAAAATTTTTTTAGCTTCATTTATATATTTTTTTCTAATTAGTTTTTCTATTGGCAAATTTATAATATTACAAAAAACAACTATTAGACTTACTAATAAATTTAGTAATATCAACTTTACAAAAATATATTTTTTTATACTCATAATGCATAAGCATATTACTGTAATCAATAAAATTGTAATTAATAATCTTATCACTCTACTTGTAAATTTTAATGAAATTTTCGATTTTCTTTTTGGTAAATTAAGTATAATCGAAATTCCCAAAATAATTATTGCAATTATATTTAAAATATCATTGTTTAAATATATTAATATTCCAGCCAAAATTATAATTACTACTCTGCTAAATATTCTTTTACAATTTTTTCTCATCCATTTTAAATGTTTCGTAAAAAAATATGAATTTAATTGTAACATATGTATGTTAAACAGAATTAGCAGAATATAATTTACAATAAGTTCTATTACAAGAATTATTTTCATTTGTTTTTTCCTCCATTAACAAAATTATTTATTATTGTATATATCTCAAATGGTCTTTCTAAAAATACATAATGTGAACAATTTTTAAAAGAAACTAAACCTGCATCAGGTATTTCTTTTTCCATAATTTTTGCATCTTCTAATGGTGTCTCTGTATCATTTTCTCCCCATAAAAGCAAAGTTGGTACATTTATGCTAGATAAGTTATTCTTTAAGTCCTCATTTACTAATTTTACTAATGTATCTCTCA
The DNA here is from genome assembly GCA_944392945.1 of uncultured Clostridia bacterium. GTDB lineage: Bacteria > Bacillota > Clostridia > TANB77 > CAG-508 > Merdicola. The sequence goes on from CALXYJ010000018.1 coordinate 10,480, forward strand.
TTACTGGAGTTGCATTTCTATAATCTGCAGATCCCATTTTATTCTTTAAATTTTCTAGTGCATGTGGAAATATCTTTTTTATAATAGGAATATTTAATATTTTCTTGCCCAATTTTACTATATTTAATTTTAGTCTTTGTTTAAATGTTTTTTTATGCACAATTCCAGCACTTCCTATTAAAATTACTCTCTTTACTTTAAAATCTAAATTTCCTGTGCTTAGCATCTTTATAATTATTCTTCCACCATTTGAATGACCTATTAAAGTTAAGTCATCTAAATTATTTAGTTGTATAAATTCTTTTACTAATTCTACAAAATTATTTATATTCCAAGCGTCTTTTGGTTCTTCAGATTTTCCAAATCCTGGCATATCGAAATAATATACTTTTGCATACTTTGATATATCTTCTATTAAATTTTTATATACATTGTAATTTGTTCCCCAACCTGGTAAAAGTAAAACATTTTGGCCTTCACCTTTTACAATATATTCTATCTTTAAACCTTTAATTATAGCTTCTATAAAGATCACTCCTTATTAATTTATCATTTTTGGTATTTTATATTTAAATTTTCTTACAATCAACTTAGTATATTTCACGTTTATCTATTCATTTCACGTTTATTTCACATTTATTATTGATTCTTTCTTCTTTTTGATTATAATAAATACAGGAGGTTATTATAGTGAAAAAAAATTTTATTAGATTAAATATTAACGATAACTATTTATCCTTTGGTAATTTTCTTAGAATAATAAAAGAAGAAAGCAATAATTCTAATGCCTTTTGGCAATCAGATTTATTTGGAATAATTTTTAATACATATAATATTGCAGATAGTACTGTTAATAATTACTGTACAGGTTATAGATCTATAAACATTAAATACAAAAATTATATAAAAGAAATTAAAAATAACTTTGTTATTAATTCAGATATTTTGCTTCCTATGTTTAGTCAAATTCTAAATTTAATAGATATAAACGCACCATCAAAAATAACATTGAATATTTTTAACAATAATAAACTTATTAATAATATTTGTAATAAATTATATTCTATTAGTAAAAATGATTCAGATGTAAGTTTTAACCTTTCTAATAGTTTATACCAAAAATTGCATAATAATGACTTATATAATTTTATGGCAGAAGTTTTATTTTATACTGTTCTAGATAAAAAACAACCAATTTTTATTAATGAAAATTTAAATGGAATAATAGAAAAGAAAATATATGATACAAATATTTCTGTAAATGATATTGAAGATTTTATTAATATTCAATTAACTTCTGGAATATGGTCTATTAGAGGAATTTACGAATTAGCAAAACATGAAAATCCTTTTGCTTGTTTTGAAATGGCTTCTATGGAATGTTATGGAATAATAACAGGCAAACCTAGATATGACAAAGCTTATAATTATTATAAAATTGCTGCAAAAGCAAATCATCCAACTGCCAATTGGGCTATTGGCTATCTATATTACGAGGGTCATATTGGTAATAAATCTAAACATGATATGTATCTGGCATTTAAATATTTTAATAAAGCTAGAAAATTAAATTGTGCAAATGCATATACTAGTATTGGTAATATTTTTCTTTGTGGTAATATTCCACATATTAATAAAGATGAGAATAAAGCTGTTAAAATGTTTAAAATTTCTGCTAGTATGGGACATGTTTATGCATTTAATAATTTAGGTAAAATTTGTGAAAAGAATAATAAATTAAAACTTGCTTTTGAGTATTATATGAAATCTGCTAATTTAGGTGATAGCTGGGCTCAAAATAAGATTGGTGAATTTTATAGACTTGGTAAAATCGACACTATTAATTTAAAAGAATCATTTAAATATTATAAATTGTCTAGTGAATCACCTAGATTTACTCTTTGCCCTTGGTCAAAATATAATTTAGCAAAATATTTTTATAAAAATGGGTGTCTAGAAATTGGCATACCACAAGATATAAATAAAGCAATTTCTTTACTTGAAGAATCTTCTGAGAGTCTTGTATATTCGCTTGAAGAGCTAATTTATATTTATTATGAATTATATATTAAAAATAATCTTTCTGAAGAATATTTAAATAAATTAAATTATTATATTAATCTTATAGAAAAACACCATGATTATAATTCTGATATTGCTAAACGTATAAATACAAATCTAAGTGATTTGAAAAAAGAAAAGTTAAACATAAATTTACCTTAAACTAAATTAAAATCTATAACTTTATTCTTCTAATTATATTAAATAGAAAATAATTAAACCACCAAATTTAAATTTGTCTTGGTGGTTTATAGTTTATTTTTCTTCTCCTTTATCCATAATATATTTTTCTTTTTTTAATGATCTTTTCATTATAATAAAAGCCGTAATACATGAAATTATTATAATAAAAATATTACAATTTAATAATAGCTCACTTTTACTTCCCAATTTTATAATATCTACAATATATATAAGCAATCCATTAATTATAAATAATATTTCTGATATGACTAATGTTTTTATTTTATATCTCATTTGTTCGTCATTAGCTTTTTTTAATTTTCGATATTTATAAATAATTATAAATGGTGTTATTATAATAAAAAATATAAATATTATTTTAAGCAGTTCACTTATGATGCTTGTAGTGTTAATAAGAAGTCTATTTTTATCATAAAAATACATAGATTTCTCTATTCCATCAACTGACATATTACAATATGATTTTGTACAAAATATGGTCGAAAAAATTAACAATAATACTATAATTTTTTTAATCGATTTTTTCATAAAAAACACTCCCCCATATTCCCCTTAATATTTAATGTAATTTATACTAGTAAATTATATATTAGTCCAATACCATATGAACTTATATTGTTTATTATGGCCAAGTATAAAAAGTTAACATTTTTTGTCCTTAAAAATTTTTTATAAAAAAGATATTCAATTATTGTAATTATTATCTCTACACCAATAATTATTGGATAATGCAATTTTGTATTTTGAACAACTAAATTTATTAACTCTGTTGGTGGATTTGTTAACATATTTATTAATACTATAAGCAATAAATCAATTTTGTTATTTATTCCGCAAAGTACAGATATTATTAATTCAACAAATATTGTAAAAACTAAAGATAAAATAATATTATATATCATATATACTCCTTTCTTGCATAATTATCTAAAATATATTTATTTGCATTCCATCATAAGCTATATGATATCCGTATAAAGATGCTTCTTTTTCCATTATTTCGTGAATATTATTTCCTTCATGCGAAATATGTGTTGCATATATCTTGGAATTATTATTTACAATCTCTTCCTCATACATATATTTTACTATTTCTTTTACTTCTCCACAATCTAAATGTCCTCCATTATTATAGCCTTCACCATATGTTTGATCTAAAAATACTATATCTAACTTATATTTTTTTATTATATTCCATGCTTCATCTGTAATTTTTAGTACATCTGTTGCATATAATAAGTTCTTTCCTTTGTATGAAATTATGTAAAAAAGTGACTCTATTCTTGAATCATGTTGTGAGTCTAGTGCAATAATTTTGTAATCATCAACATTAAAACTATCTCCATGTTTTACTAAATGAACATCATAATTTAAATTTTTCTTACAAGATTCATTAAACAAATCTAATGAGGGTTCATTTTCTTTAATCCAGTGATTTATATCTAACGCTGTTCCCTTAGAACAATAAATATCTAAGTGAATTAAATTCTTTGTAGCATAATCACTCCATCTTGTTACAAAATGTCCTCCATCAAAATGGTCTGAATGAGAATGTGTTTGTAATAAATATTTGATTTTTCCTGCATCTTCATTATACATATTACAAGCATTTATAGAATCTGGCCCTAAGTCTATTAACATCTCACCATTAATTAAAATTGAAGACCTTTTCCTTATATCTTTTTTTCCATTTTTTCTAGCATTTTTGCATACTTCACAATTACAAAATGCTAATGGCATACCTGTTGCTGCGGCAGTTCCTAATACTGTTATTTTCAAAATAACTACCTCCAATCTGCTTTTTTATATTTATTATTAATTACTTTTATCATATTTTATATAAAATGTATATCTATAAAATATTTTTTCATTATAAAAAAATTTACTCTTTGTGGTTCTTTCAAACACATCTCCAAACCATCTTCCATCCATTCAACTATCACCACATACTGGCATTGTTTGGCTTTAATTATAATAATTCGTTTACAAATTTAACTTTCTCCTTCATTATAAAGATTTATCTCATATTATGCTTTTGAAATATCCACGTTATATAAGCTATTGTAACATATTTTAAATTCATTGTAGAATTATTTAAAATAGATCTAAATTAAATTTAAAAAATTTTAAAAAATTAAAAAATTTTCTTGACAAAATATATAACAAGGTATTATAATAAGCATTGTCAGTTGCAAGACATATATGCAGATGTGGCGGAACTGGCAGACGCACAGGACTTAAAATCCTGCGGTGGTTAAACACCGTGCCGGTTCGATTCCGGCCATCTGCACCAGAAGTTGAAATTTTAACCAATTTCAGCTTTTTTTATTTTTACTCAAAAGTATTTAAAACTATTGATATGATTGCATTTTAGCTATTTTCATTATTCAATCTATTTTTTAAATTATTAGCCTTTATTTATTGTCTTTCTATTTTTCACATATTAAATAAAAAATTTTATAAAATGTGTTTTACGAGTATTATAGATGTTAGAAATATTAATGAAAGAAAATAGAAAATAAGTAATTTATATGCTATGTAAATTATTGTGTATTTCCTACTTATATGATATCATAAAAGCAAATAGTAATTGTATAGAAATAATATTTATGGAAAAGAGAAGGCGAACAATATGGCAATGATATATAATTTTGATAAAGATTTTGTAAAGAGAACGGAAGAAGTTCTCTTAAGTTGCTATAAAAATACAGAATATGAAGTAACATTATTATTAAATTGTTTATTAGCATTAGTTTCATTGCCACTGGAGAGAAATAAAGTAACTGCGAATGGAAACTCAGATATAAAAATCATAAATTTTCAAAAAAATTGCAAAAGTAAGTTACGTGAGTTAAAGAATAGTTATAAAGAAGAAAAATTTAATCCTAATGACAAGTATATACTTAATCACATTAGAAATGCAATAGCACATTTACATATTAGTTTAGAAGAAAGTTCTTATAACGGGCAAATTCAAAATATAATTTTAAGGGATTCAAGAAATATTCAGAAATTTAATGCTAAAGATTATAATTTTGCTATAAATATTTCAGTAGAAAATTTAAAAAAATTTGCTATATATGTAGCTAATGAATATTTAAATAATTTTTTTGAATAATCTAATTAATTTTATAAATTAAATAATGTTGGTTATAAAGATATAAAATATAATGATAAACATTAATAAAAATATAAATGTTTAATATTGGAAAAAAGAGGTGTCTTGGATAATGAGAACGGTTTTGGAGATGAAACAATTTATAACAAATAAAGGTTTTATTTTTGGTAATAACAAAGATATCGAAAAATACAATGAGTTGATGGAGATAATAGAAAATGTTCTAGAAAAGGATGAACATATACAATTTTTATATGCAACTACTTTTCTTAGTACAAACTCATCAGTAAATAATGCGGGAAAAGGCGTAATTGCAATATCAAATCACAAAATATATTGTGCAATTAAAAAAATTGCTTTGTTGTTGAAAGGTACAACATTAACTACTATAAAGCCAAACGAATTTAATGATATAAAGAAGACAAATCCTAAAGGCTTTAGTGCAACAGGAATTATATCAATAGACTTTTTAACTGAAAAAGTAGATTTTTATGTTAATCCTAAAGACGTAGATGAAGTATATTCTACAATTTTACAACTTTTGACAGATTTAAAAAATAATGTATATAACAAAAATAAATCAAGTATGTCAACAGTAGAAGAAATAAAGAAATATAAAGAATTATTAGACAATGAAATTATAACGAAAGAAGAATTTGAAGCAAAGAAAAAACAATTGTTAGGAATATAAAATTAAGAATATATGTATAAATTTTCATCATTTTCTAACTATAATTTAATTATTAGTAGAAACTTGTAATTTGTCAATTAGATAGGAGCAATGAAATATGAAGATAAACTTTGATGAATTAAAATAATTTGAAATATCTAATATGAACGGTGGCAATGGCGTAGTAAAGTCTAAAATGTTTATAAACAATAAGTGTAAAATTATAAAAGCCATTTTAGAGCCAAATGCCTCAATGGGAAAACATACCCAAAAGAATAATGAATTTATATATGTAATATCAGGACAAGCAAAAATTATTATGGAAGATAAAGAAGAAATATTAAATAAAGATGAAGTACATTATTGTCCATTTGGAAGTATACATGAAATATATAATAATACAAATAAAGATTTAGTATTACTAGATATTACAGTAGAAATATAATACAAATTACAATATAATAAATTGTATTAACTAAATAATACCTAAAAAAACAGAGAAAATCCGAATATTGATATTCTCTGTTTTTATCATTTATATTTTACATATTTAATCTTACAATTTTAATTATGATTTACTTGGTATCTGTGACCTCTTCTTTTTTTATATTACTTTTATCATTCTCTATCCATCTCATCACTTTTATATCTTTATAGGCTTCCAATACATTTTCATATTTATTTGTTTCCTCTTCCCAAATAGAGGCAGGAACTTTATCAAAAGCATTAAATATTTTTTCTGCTTCTTTTAAAAACATAATTTGCTGAGGAGTAGTCATTTTTTCATATTTCTTTGCTATTTTATCTAATTTATCTAATTCTTGGTTTGCTTCTATAAATGACCAAAAATCTTTTACTGTTAAACCAGCCATCCTAATTTGCATTACAGCAAAGACAATCAGTCCAAATATTACCAATACTAGCATATATATTATAAAAAATAATACTGCCATATTACACCTTCTTAAATTTTAGTCTATTTAATTATAACATACATTATTTTTATTTGTAAATAAAGCTCCAACTAAAATTTACCAAAAAAAGATACTATACATTAATATAGTATCTTTTTAATTAATTTAATTATTTATCTAAAAAATATCTTTTTAATAGTCCATCAAATCCTCTTCCATGACGTGCTTCGTCTTTTGCCATTTCATGAACTGTATCATGTATTGCATCATATCCTAATTGTTTTGCTCTTGTTGCTAATTCTTTTTTACCCATACAAGCACCTTGCTCAGCAGCAGCTCTTAATTCTAGATTTTTCTTTGTGTCTGGATAAACAACTTCTCCTAATAATTCTGCGAATTTAGCAGCATGTTCTGCTTCTTCTAAAGCATATCTTTTAAAAGCTTCAGCTATTTCTGGATATCCGTCTCTATCAGCTTGACGGCTCATTGCAATGTACATACCAACTTCTGTACATTCTCCCATAAAATTATCTTTTAATCCTTTAACAACTTCTTCATCTAAACCTTGAGCTACACCAATTTTGTGTTCATCTGCATAATCTTTATCTCCACTCATATCCTTTAATTCAAATTTGTCTTTACTTGCTCCACATTGTGGGCATTTTTCTGGAGCTTCATCTCCAAAATGTACATATCCACATACTTTACATACATAAGCTTTCATATTAAATACCTCCTATAAAAATTTATTTTTTATCTTTGCATTTTTCACATCTTCCTTTGAGCAATATTTTGGAATCTGTAATTTCTGCATTGATAATATTAGCAAATTCTTTTAGTTTATCCTTAAGTTCTATATTTTCCTTGTCATTTAAAAAGATATCTTGTATTGCATTACATTCTAAGCATTGAAAATGAAGATGTGGTTTTATATTACCATCAAACCTATCTGATTCTCCTTGCTTTGTTTCTATTTTTAATATTTGACCACTTTCACATAAAGCAGATAAATTTCTATAAACTGTTGCTATTCCTATTGTAGGCATAATTTTTAATATATCCTTATATAACATTTCTGCTGTTGGATGATCATTTCTTGATTTTAATACATTTAAAATTAATTCCCTTTGTTTACTATATCTTTCCATAATATCTCCTAAGTGATAACCATTATCATTATTTCATAATCATAATTTTTTGTCAACAGTTTTTTTAATAATTTTTGTAATATTTGGTTTTTTTTTGATAATTTTTGTGATAAAATACCCCTAGCAAAAAATATATTATTATCTTCTTTAGAAGTAAGAAAGGAATGAAATTTATTATGAATTTTAAAAAATGTTTACGTTGTGGCTGTTTTTTTTCATCAGTTGATGATATATGTCCTAACTGTGCACCAAAGGATATGTTCGAGATGTCAAAATTAAAAACTTTTTTAACATCACAAGTGGATGATGCTTCAGTATCAGAAATAAGTAAGGGCACAGGAATCGAAGAAGCCAATATAAATAGGTTTATGAGTAATAAAGATTTTCTAAAAGAAGTAAAAAAGGAAAAAAATAATATCGATATAAATTTATAAGGAGGACGTTTTATGTCTAATATTTTTGAAGATTTAACACAAAGAGGTTATACAGAACAATTAACACATCCAGAAGAAATAAAAAATCTATTAAATAATGAATCAATATCATTTTACATAGGCTTCGACCCAACAGCAGATAGTTTGCATGTTGGACATTTTATTTCTTTAATGGTTGCTTCTCATATGCAAAAAGCAGGTCACAGACCTATTATATTAATTGGTGGTGGTACTGCTACAATTGGTGATCCTTCTGGAAAAACCGATATGAGAAGAATGATGTCAAGAGAAGAAATTGATCATAATGTAGAATGTTTTAAAAAGCAAATTGCAAAATTTTTATCTTTTGAAGGAAAAAATGCTGCTATAATAGTTAATAATGCAGATTGGTTATTAGATTTAAATTTTATAAAATTTACCAGAGAAATTGGTTCTTTGTTTTCTGTTAATAAAATGCTTGCAGCAGAATGTTATAAACAAAGAATGGAAAGAGGTCTAACATTTTTTGAACTTAGTTATATGTTAATGCAATCATATGACTTTTTATATCTACATGATAAATATGGCTGTAAACTACAAATGGGAGGAAATGACCAATGGTCTAATATTTTAGGTGGTGTAGATTTAATAAGAAGAATTGGTCATTCAGACTCTTATGGTCTTACATTTAAACTTCTTACAACTAAAGAAGGTAAGAAAATGGGAAAAACAGAAAAAGGTGCTCTTTGGTTGGATCCAACTAAAACATCTCCATATGAATTTTATCAATATTGGAGAAATATTGATGATGCAGACGTAAAAACTGTATTAAGTTTACTTACATTCTTACCTATGGATAAAGTAGAAGAACTTTCTAGTTTAAAAGATGAAAAAATAAATGAAGCTAAAAAAATTGCTGCTTTCGAGATAACAAAACTAATTCATGGTGAAGACGAAGCTAAAAAAGCAGAAGAAGCTTCAACTGCATTATTTGAAGGACAAGGAAGTTTAGATAATATGCCAACAGCTAAAGTTGAAAATAATATATCTATATTAGACGCTATAATCCAAGTTGGATTTGCTCCATCAAAAGGCCAAGCTCGTCAATTAATTACACAAGGTGGAATCACTTTAAATGACACAAAAATATCCGATACAAACTATATAATTTCTGATGAAGATTTTAAAGATGGTTTTGCAATATTAAAAAAAGGAAAAAAATCTTATTATAAATTGCAAAAATAAGAGAACTTGAAGTTCTCTTATTTTTTAATGACAAATGCAAGATTTTTAACATTTGCTTATGTATAAAAATCTTGCATTTACTTTTATCTTTTATTTGCTCTTTTATATTCTACTAATTCTTTTTCATTTTTATATGTTATAACAATTAAAGTTAATACTGCTAATACAATTCCAAGAGGTAATGTGTAATAACTTATAGGTATTCTTACTATTGCTAATACACTTAAATATAATGCTTCTATTACTAATGGCCAAATTATTGTTTTTAAAACAACTTTAATTACCCCTAATTTTCTAAATCTAATTGCACAATATACAACTATTAATATTGCTGAGATAGCAATAGGCCACATGTAATTTGCCATTATATCTCTTCCTCTATAATGAGGTATTTGTACAACTGTTAAATCATCCTTTGTTAATGATTGTTCATATTTTTCATTTATCTTTGTTACCAAATTATTTAATTGATCATCATTACTACTTCTTACAGTAACTGCTACAGAGTCATTAAAGAACTCAATCTTTTGTATTAATACATCGTCTGTACCAAATACTTCTTCAGCAATTGCTTTTATATCATCTTTATTATAATCTTTTCCAATATATACTTCTATTCTGTTTGAATCATCATATGCTAAACTAAATTTAAACTTTGCTGTACAACCAACTATTATTCCTGCAATTATAATAATTGCTATTAAAATATATAGTATTTTTTTCTTCTTATTAGTTTTTTTGCCTTCCATCTTTTCACCCTCTCATATTATTTTTCTTCTGCTTTTATAAATAAATTCTTAGTTATTACTAAATTATATATAATTGCCATAGTAATTCCCCAGAATACCACCATTCCAAAACTGTAGATTGGAACATATGAATTGAAAGCAAATACAATAGAAATTATATATGCAGGAACTGACATCATACAGAATTTTACTATTACACTCTTCATAATTTGATTATTTGCTTTTTTGCCTTTTATACCTTTAAGTAACATATATAATAAAATATAATTCATTAATTGTATTAATGCTAGTCCTATAATTCCACCAATACCAACTTCAACATTTGTAAGTCTTAATATTAGTAATACCAATGCTAAAAATCCAACATTAGAGATTGTAGCTAAAATACCATTTAGTCTAAATTTAAATATTAAGAATATAAATAATATTACTGTTACTATTGCAATTCCTATTATTACATATTGTAGAACTTCCATAGTTATAGGTGATTCGATATATTTATTACTTTCTATAGTATAAGAAATTGGCATCGCTCCATTTTTAATTAATGAAGCCATAGATTGTGCTTGTAATATATATGTAGATAAATTATTATTTTGATCATTTGTATTTAAAGCACTACCACTACCTATTAGTAAATCTAATTTTCCTGTTGAATTTTCTTCTGAAAATTGTTGTTCTGGTGCAATTGTAGAACCATCTATAATCATATCTACTTTCTTAGAAGTTGCTGCCGTATCTTCTGTTGTATTTGATGTAGTATTATCTACTGCATCATTTAATACTTCATTAACATCTAAACTTTCTTCTGTTATTTCATTTACAGTATTATTACTTACAGTATTTGTTGTATCTTCGGTTGTTACATTACTATTATATGTTTTTGATATTTCTTGTAATTTTTCTTTTCCTTGTCTATTAAATTCTATTTCTAAATACACATAAACTCCAGCTTGAGTATTATTATATAAAACTCTAGCATCTTTTACATCTTCATTACTTAATAATACTTCTTTTGTATCTGAATCTTGTATTTCAAATTTTCCTACTTCTGATAATATAGATACTACATCATCAGTTGAAGTATCTTCTTTAAGCTCTACTACTATATTCCCGTTTTCTTTATTTTGTCTTACTTTATAATCTGTAATTCCAGATGTTTTTAATCTATCTACTAATATTTGCTTAGATTTTTCGTAATTATCAGAATTTAAATCTTCTTGTTTGTTTGTATCTTCAGCTGTTTTAGTATACCCATTTTGACTAATAACCTCTTCTGTATATCCTTGATTAGAAAGCTCCTCTTCTGTTCCTGTAGCAATAACTTTCCCATCAGCATCTGTTAATGTTATTGTTTGATCTTGTTCTACATTTAATTGAATTATTCTGCTACCTTCTATATCTGAACCTAATATAAAATCTGGAATAATATCTGACATTTTATTTTTATCTTGTACATATATTCCAACAAAAGATATTAAAGATAATAATATAGTAATAAATATTATTAAAGTTACTCTTAAACCTCTCAATTTATTAATTTCTTTTGCTCTTTTCTCTTTTTTTAGTTTTTCCTCTTTGTTCACCTTTTCTCCTCCTTAGTTAAAACATTGAATATAGTCTCGTTAGATTCTATATTAAAACACAAAAAAATTCAACTATTTTTTCTTAAATAGTTGAATTTTATTGACATACTTAATTCTATATTTTTTGTTTTTTATTAATTGGCCTTTTTGTTAAGATTTACTCCTATTATCCCTCCGATTCCACCTGCTATTATTCCTAAAATAAATAGTATAATAGTTTTAGTCGAAAAATTAATAGTTCCTTTAAAAATTAAAGCTATTAATAAATAAATAATCATATATAAAAATCCTATTATTAATCCATTTATTATACCATTTTTGTCTAACCTTATTGTTGACAAAGAACTACCTATTAATATTGCAATTGTATTTATCGCAATTATAATAGTTGATATATTATTATCAGAAAAATTAGAATATGTCATTATTAATGATAAAATAATTAATCCTATAAAATTTATTATTAAAGAAATTATCTCTCCTTTGAAAATTGCTACCCCTGTCTTTTTTACTATACCTTCATCCATAAAATAATCCTCCCTAATAAATTATATTTAGGGAGGTTAACTTTTATGATTCTAATTTCTAACTAATTCATTTTCATAAGAAATATCATTATTTATATTTATATTATTATCTAGATTTGAATCATTAATTTCTGTATTTACTTTCTTTATACCATTAGCTTTAAATACTTCATCTAAATTTCCTTGTTGACCATTTATTTCCAAATAATATACATCTTGACCATTTTCTGTTCTATAGAAAATATTATCTAATTGGAAATCAACTAGTTGCTCTCCTAAAGGATTGTATACAGCATATTTTTTAGTTGAACTATTTTCAGCTATATTTCTACCAACAATTATACCTTCATAATCTTCTAGTAAAATTGCGTTATTAGTAGATCCACTTTGTTGAGATGATACTATACAACCTATACTATCATATTCAACAGGTAATACAACTTCACCATTTATATTATATAGACCCCATTTATCATCTCTTTCTACAGGTATTACTGAATTATAAAATAAGTATTCTTTTCCTTCTGTTAAACTTGGAAATCTTGTTTTATCTACACCTATTCTATCAAATTCCATATATAATATTTGTCTTTCACTTTTGTTTATAACACCATATTTATCATTATTTTCTACTATATATAGTCCAGAGTCTTTATCTAATAGCTGTATTGAATCATAATTCATAGAAATTTTTGTTCCACCTTGTTCATTTATTATTCCATATTTATCACTATTAGAAACTAAAAATTCCTCTGTAGTTTCTAGCCACCTTATACTAGTATATCTTGGACCAGCTATTTCTGTTCCATCTGGTCTAATAATACCCATCAATCCTCCTGACTTTTGAGCCACAATCATATCAGAAGCTAATGCTTTTTTATTAACAAAATTTGAATCTATAGAAGTATATCCTAGACTTGCACCAAGCGTAGCTATTTGAGTTCTATAATATTCATATAAATATTCTGTTCCAGCTATTGTAATTTTATTAGTTGCTTGATTATATTCTATTTTTGCATTTAATATTGGTTGTAGATCTTCTATATATGCATATAATTTACCATTAGCATATTTTATTCTTTCTGTTAGATACATATATCCATATTCATTATCTTTTGTATCTTCTTTTAGTAATATTTTATTAATTTTATTTTCATTTGCCGTAAATTCCACAACCTCATCTGCACATTGTACAAATCCGGAATTATTATCTTCAGAATTTTTACCATATTCACCATTTAAATATGTATATCCTGTTACTTTTTGAGCAATATCTGATATAGATAAAAATATCTTTCCGGTCTGCTGATCTGTTAAAATAGTTGTATCATTTATTGCCATTCCAACACCATCTACAGTAATTCCCCACTGCATACTTTGGATATATGACATTGCTACAACAACCACTATAATTAATATTATAGCTACTGCTATACAAGAAATTATTATTATACTATTTCTTTTGGTTTTCTTTTTTTGTTGTTGTAATAATTCATCGCTATCGAATAAATCCATAATTACCCCCTTATAATATTATTCTTTTGTATCATAACCGTACTTTTTATAAAACTCTTTTCTAAAGTTTCCTAAATTATCATTCTCTATTTCCATTCTAACTCTTTCCATAAGTTTAGTCAAGAAGTATAAATTATGTAATGAAAGTAATCTTACTCCTAAAATTTCCTTAGCCTTTATTAAATGGTGGATATATGCTCTTGTGTAATTTTTACATGCATAGCAATCACATTCACTATCTATTGGTCCCCAATCTTTTTCATATGTTGCATTCCTTATTACTGCTTTTCCATTCCATGTCATTGCTGTTCCATTTCTTGCAATTCTTGTTGGCAATACACAATCACACATATCTATTCCAGCTATTGCTGCTTCAATTAAATAATCCGGACTTCCTACACCCATTAGGTATCTTGGTTTGTCTTCTGGCATAAGTGGAGCTGTAAAATTCAAAATATCTAGGAATTCTTCTTTTGGTTCTCCTACACTTATTCCACCTATTGCATAGCCTGGTAAATCTAATTTTGCTAAATCTCTTGCTGATTTTTCTCTTAAATCTTTATAAAAACCACCTTGTATAATTCCAAACAAACCTTGATCTTCTGGTCTTTTATGTGCTTCTTTGCATCTTATTGCCCATCTTGTAGTTCTTTCCATAGATTTTTTAGTATAATCATATGTTGATGGATATGGACAACATTCATCAAATGCCATCATTATATCAGAACCTAAAATGTTTTCTGTTTGCATAACGCTTTCTGGAGTAAATACTATTCTTCTTCCATCTAAATGTGATCTAAACTCTACTCCCTCTTCAGTTATCTTTCTAAGACCACTTAAACTAAATACTTGGAATCCTCCACTATCTGTTAAAATTGCTCTATCCCAATTCATGAATTTATGAAGCCCACCTGCTTCTTTAATTATTTCTTCTCCTGGTCTTAAATATAAATGATATGTATTTGATAAAATTATTTTTGCATCTATTTCATTTTTTAGTTCGTCTGGCGTCATACTTTTTACTGTTGCCTGTGTTCCTACTGGCATAAATACTGGTGTTTGTATATCACCATGAGGAGTGTGTATTACACCTCTTCTTGCTCCAGTTTGTTTACATTTGTGTATTAACTCATATGTTATTGCTGGTTTCATAATTCCTCCTTTTTTTATGTATTGTATTTGTTTTTACTGGCTTTTTTGTATGTATAACCATAACTTCTCCTATATATTAGTAATCTTACTTATTATAAAATAAGCATAGCATCTCCAAAGCTAAAAAAT
The DNA here is from genome assembly GCA_944392945.1 of uncultured Clostridia bacterium. Taxonomy (GTDB): domain Bacteria; phylum Bacillota; class Clostridia; order TANB77; family CAG-508; genus Merdicola. Next base: position 25,911 of record CALXYJ010000018.1, read on the forward strand.
CTATATTTTTCTTTTACAGCCTCGTTATATGCTTTCATAATATAATCTCTTCCAGCTAGTGCAGAAACAAGCATTATTAATGTTGATTCTGGTAAATGAAAATTTGTTACTAATCCATCTAAACATTTAAATTTATATCCTGGGTATATGAATATTTGTGTATCACCTTCTGTAGGTTTTACCATTCCATCTTCATCTGCTATAGTTTCTAATACTCTACAAGATGTAGTTCCTACTGCTATAACTCTCTTTCCGTTTCTTTTAGCATTGTTTATTTTATCTACATCTTCTTGTTTTATATAAAAATGTTCTGAATGCATATGGTGCTCTTCTACATTTTCTACTTTTACTGGTCTAAAAGTTCCAATTCCAACATGTAATGTAACATTTGCAACATCAACTCCCTTTTCTTTTATTTTTTCAAATAATTCTGGAGTAAAATGCAATCCTGCTGTTGGAGCTGCTGCTGAACCCTCGTATTTTGCATATACTGTTTGATATCTATCATTATCTTTTAGTGATTCATGAATATATGGAGGAAGTGGCATTAAACCAATTTTATCTAGTATCTCATTAAATATTCCTTCATATTTAAATTCTACTTTTCTTGTTCCACCTTCCATTACATCTAGTACTGTAGCCTTTAAAATTCCATCTCCAAATTCTACTTCTGTTCCTGGTTTTAATTTGTGTCCTGGTCTTACAATACACTCCCATATATCTCCTTGTATTCTATTTAATAAAAGAAATTCTATTTTTGCTCCTGTTGATTTTTTACCATATAGTCTTGCAGGTATTACTTTAGTATTATTCCTTACTAAGCAATCCCCTGGTTCTAAATAATCTATTATATCTTTAAATGTTTTGTGCTCAATGGTTTGCTTTGCTCTATCTAAAACCATAAGTCTTGATTCATCTCTTTTTTCTATAGGTGTTTGTGCTATTAACTCTTCTGGTAAGTCATAATAAAAATCTGATACATTCACTTTAAAAATCTCCTATCTGTCTAAAATTTCAGATTATATTATACATTATTTTTTATGTATACACAATATTAAAAACCTATTTTGTCTTTTAATTCTTGCTTTGTTAATTCTAAATCTTTACTATTTTCAATTTTTAAACAATGTATATTTGGATATTTATTTTCTATCTCATCTGACATTTCTAAATATACCTTTTGTTGCATTATACTTTTTTTAGCTTCAAATTCTGCATATTTGGTTACAGCTTTATCTTTTCTATTTAATCTTACAGAATATAAATTTTCATCTTTTAAATATAATGTTATATAGTATATTTCAAAATCTAATTTACTAAATTGTTCTAATAATTCATTATATATATCTGTAAAAGAATATTCTTTATATTTTAGCCTACAATAATTCTCCTCTGTAAAAAATGTTCTATCAAATACTAAATTAATACTTTGATTACCTAGTTTTTTTAAATATTCCAATAAATCCCTATACATGATTTCCGCCTTTTTCTTCCCTGTAGGTGAACTATCAGCTGTTCCACACAACCTATACAAATTAGTGTATGGAATTGAATATCTTAAATAATCTGTAATCGTTGTTTTTCCTGCCCCTTGAGGTCCTTCTACTACTATTAATTTTGAATTTGCCATTTTTTATTTTTCCCCCTTACTAAATTATTTTTATTATATAAAAACCATAATTTTTTTACAAGAATTTTTGATGAACTTTAGGGACGTTCCTTAAAGTTCATAATTTATAATTTTGTTTCTAAACTTATGTATATTTTCCTAATCTCTTAATAAACTAGTAATATGGAGGTTTTATAATGTCTAAATTTAAAATTTATTTAAAATCTATATTAATTCCAGTTATTGTTGGTGGTATTGTTGGCTTTATAATCTCCTCTAGCATAGACTATAATTCTTTACAGAAACCCTTTTTATCACCTCCTAGTATAACCTTTCCGATAGTTTGGACAATATTATATATTTTAATGGGAATTTCGTATGGATTATTAGAAAGTAATTCACTAGTAGATTCCAAAATTAAATCCATATATTATTGGCAATTATTCTTTAACTCTCTTTGGCCAATCGCTTTCTTTTTATTAAAATTAAGATTATTTGCATTTATCTGGATTATAATCCTTGCAATTTTAATAATCATTATGATAGCCAGATTTTACGAAAAGCACAAAATGGCAGGATGGTTACAAGTTCCTTATCTACTATGGACATTATTTGCAATATATTTGAATCTTGGTGTTTATTTACTTAATAAATAATTTCATATAACAAAAAACCAGCAAATGCTGGTTTTTTCGTAAATCTAAATTAGCAAATAATATTGATTTATAACGTGTTTTATTAAGTAGTTATATTTATAGTTTTGAACTTTAAGGAACGTCCCTAAAGTTCAACTTCAACATCGATGTCTATTTTTTCGTCATTTATTTTTGTTTCTACATAACCATCTCTTTTTTCTCCGTATAAAATATTGTCTGCTAAAGTATCTTTCATTATTTGATCCTTATATTTTTCGATTACTTTATATAATTCATCATTATTTGCAAAATATAAGTTAATTCTATCTAATACTTCAAATCCTCTATCTTTTCTCATATTTTGAACTTTTGAAAGAATTTCTCTTAAATAACCTTCTTCTTTTAATTCTGGTGTAATTGTGGTTTCTAAAACAACACCCAATTCTCCTTCACCTGCAAATGCGTATCCTTCTTTTCCTTGCATTGTTACTAGTAAATTTGACTCATCTAAAGGTATTTGTGTATCTTCAACCTCAATATATTCTACTCCACCATTTTTTACTTTATTAGCTAGATCCATTTGATTTAATTTAGATATAGCCTCTTTAATCTTTGGAATTAATTTACCATATTCTTTTCCTAAAACAGGTAAATTTGGTTTTATTTCAAAATCAACATATTTAGACATATCTGCATTTAAAGCAACAACCTTTACATTTAATTCATCTTTTACTATATCTCCATAATATTCTGGCAACTCCTTGGCAGAAATTAACATTTCTGATAAAGGTTGTCTGTTCTTTATATTTGCAGAATTTCTTGCACTACGACCTAATTTTACAATTCTATATGCTAAATCCATTTCTTTTTCTAATTTTTTATCAATTTGATCTTCGCATACATCTGGCCATAAACATAAGTGCACACTTTCTGGAGCTGTTTTATCAATATTTACAACTAAATTTTGATAAATTTCTTCAGTTATAAATGGTACAAATGGTGCTGAAACTTTAACTAAATTAACTAATACTCTATATAGTGTTATATAAGCACCTATTTTATCGTCTTCCATTCCACTTGCCCAAAATCTTTCTCTATTTCTACGAACATACCAATTAGATAAACTATCTGTAAAATCCTCTATTAATAAAGCTGCTCCTGTTATATCATATTTATTTAATTTCTCGTCAACTTCTTTTATTAAAGTATACATTTTTGAAGTTATCCATTTATCCATAACATTTGTAACTTTAAAATCGTTATATTGCATTGGATTAAATTGATCTATTTCAGCATATAAAACATAGAATGAATATACATTCCATAATGTACTTAAAAACTTCCTTTGTGTTTCTTGTACACTCTTTACAGATAATCTTGTTGGAATCCATGGAGCACTACATGTATAGAAATGCCATCTTGTAGCATCAGCTCCAACTGTATCTAGAAGTTCAAATGGATCTACACCATTCTTTTTAGATTTAGACATTTTTTGTCCTTTGTCATCTAAAACATGCCCTAATACTATACAATTTTCATATGATGATTTATCAAATAAACATGTTGAAACTGCAAGTAATGTATAGAACCATCCTCTTGTTTGGTCAATTGCTTCTGAAATGAATTGAGCTGGGAAGTTTGCTTCAAATATCTCTTTGTTTTCAAATGGATAATGCCATTGTGCAAAAGGCATAGAACCAGAATCGAACCAACAATCTATAACTTCTTTTTCTCTCTTCATTTCTTTTCCACAATGTGGACATTTTAAATGAACATCATCTATATATGGTTTATGAAGTTCTATATCTTCTGGTACATCTATTCCTTTTTCTTTTAATTCTGCTATACTTCCAATACATTCTTGATGTCCACATTCACATGTCCAAATTGGAAGTGGAGTTCCCCAATATCTATCTCTTGATATTCCCCAATCTATAACATTCTCTAAGAATTTTCCAAATCTTCCTGTTTTTATTGTTTCTGGCATCCAATTTATTGTATCATTATTTTTTAACAATTTGTCTCTTAGTTTGCTCATAGCAACAAACCAACTTTCTTTTGGATAATATAAAAGTGGTGTGTCACATCTCCAGCAATGTGGATAAGAGTGTTCTACTTTTTCTTTCTTAAACAATTTATTTTCTTGTGCAAGCCACTTACAAATATCTTCGTTGCAGTCTCTTACAAATTTTCCAGCCCAAGGTTCTACCTCTGAAACAAATTTTCCTTCTTTATCTACTAAATTTACAAAAGTAATTCCATTTTGTTTTGCAACTAAGCTATCATCCTCACCATATGCTGGTGCAATATGAACTATTCCTGTACCATCTGTTAATGTTACGTAATCACCATGAATTACCTCGAATGCTTTTCCTTCTACTTTAGCAAATGGCATTAATTGCTCATATTTTGTTCCTAATAATTCTGTTCCTTTATATTCTTTTAAAACTTCATATTCTTTATCTTTTAAAACTGTATCTACTAAGTCTTTAGCTAAAACATATACTTCATATTTTGGCTCTTCAGCTGTTCCAACATTTACCTTTACATCTGCATACGTATATGATTTATTAACACATAGTGCTAAATTTGATGGTAATGTCCATGGTGTTGTTGTCCATGCTAAGATATATCTATCTTCATCTTTTACTTTAAATTTAGCAACACAAGTTAAATCTTTTACATCTTTATATCCTTGTGCCACTTCATGTGATGAAAGTGCTGTTCCACATCTTGGGCAATATGGCATTACTTTATGGCCTTGATAAAGTAATCCTTTTTTCCACATTTCTTTTAAAGCCCACCATACTGACTCTATATAATCATTGTGATATGTTACATATGGATTATCCATATCTACCCAAAATCCTGATTTATTTGTCATTTCTTCCCATAAATGAACATATGAGAATACACTTTCTTTACATTTTTTAACGAACTTTTCTACACCATATTCTTCTATTTGTTGTTTTCCTGAAATTCCTAATTCTTTTTCTATTTCTAATTCTACTGGAAGTCCATGTGTATCCCAACCAGCTTTTCTTAATACTTTGTAACCTTTCATTACTTTGTATCTTGGTATAATATCTTTCATTACTCTTGTTTCGATATGTCCAACATGTGGTCTTCCATTTGCTGTTGGAGGTCCATCATAAAATGTAAAGTATCTTTTTCCTTCGTTCATGGCAAAGTTCTTCTTTACAATGTCTTTTTCTTTCCATAGTTTTGCTATATCATTCTCCATTCCTACAAAACCGTCTTTAAGTTCTACCTTTTTGTACACTGCAATTCCTCCTTTTTTAATATTTTCTTTAAATATACATGCAATAAAAATTATGTATTTTGACTAAAATAAATTATTATAGATTTCATCTTAACCTAAATTGTTTATTAAAGATTATATTATGAAACCAATCACAAAAGCCCTTTTCATCCTGTTTAGGACGAAAAGGGCATAATTTCCGCGGTACCACCTAATTTAATAACTTTTGTTATTCTCTTAATTCTCTTTAACGCAGATTTACGGCAAAGCTTACTTTAATATGTATAATTAGTTCAGCTATGCAACATATAAGGTGATAACAATTATATTTTATCTTACTAGAATTTCAGCATACATCTAGCTCTCTTTAAGACTAATTTATAACTGTGTTGTCCTTATTTTGTCGTTTTTATGATGTAACTATTATACCATGTTTTTTTTATTTTGCAAGTCTTTTTTGTTGATGGCTATTAAGTATTTACTTTTTTATCTTACTATTTTATATATAACATTGCTCGGCAACCTGTCTCGTCATATCCATTAAAAGGGAAATTATTTTTACTATATTTAGATATCTGCCCATCTTCTTCATTTTTTGTACAAGAACTTGTCATTACTATTTTAAAAGAATTATTGAACACTCCATTTGTCCATTCTGACATATTTCCAGCTAAATCATATATATTATTTGATTTAGCATATTCTGTACTACCTGTCGGTATTCTAATTATACTGTTTTCTTTTTTTGTTACTAATTTTCCGCTATTATCTATGTATTCAAATGTGCTATTAGCCAAATTTCCCCAACTAGTTGAATCTTTTATTATTTCATTTTTTGTTTTATTTCCACTTTCAATTAACCAGATTAATATTCTGTCATACTGACTTTTCCATGGTAAATTTGTTTCTATATTTGTATTATTTCCTTTCAATTCTTTACATTTTTCATATGAATTATACCAATTCATATAATTAATAGCATTATTTCCTTTTTTCGTTACTGGTATACTATTACTTATATTTCCGATTTCATATCTTGCTATATAAAACCCACCATATTTCTCTACACTTTCTATCATATCATTAAATTCTTTTTCTAATTGGATTAATATTTCGTGTTTTGTTTTTCTATTTAAATATTTAATTCTTAATGAATCACCATCATAAGATGAAATATATGGTTCTTGCTCATAATTCTTATTTATTATATTAAATTTTCCATTACTTTCACTCCAATTTAGTGGCTTTGCACCTGTTATTGGATCTATATTTTCTCCTGTATCTGTTGTAAATTCATAAAGTTTTCCCCATTTTTTGCCATTTTCATCTGTTCCATACATTTGGCTTGCATCTGGTACTGGTATCCACACATATTGGTTTCTTGTTTTTTGTGCTTCTTCCACATTTCCATTATTTACTTCTTCTGTTCCTTCGTAAATTACATATCCCGTATCTATTTCGTTTTCTCCTGTTGCTTTACTTCCTACATATCCATTTGGAACAGGCACTTTATCTCTATTTGCGTCTTCTTCTAAATGAATATGTTCATTTTCTTGTAATTCTGCATTGTATTCTTTAAGTGAGCTCTTTATTTCTACATTGTTTTCTTGGGTATTAAAATAAAGTAATGATATTGCAATTAACACAATTATTAATAAACTAGCTATTATTGCAATTATTTTTCTTTTGTTTTTCATTTATAAATTCCTCCTTTTTAATTTACTGACTAATCTAAAAAATTTGCACACAAAAAAACAGGATGTACTGCCTGCACTATTTTTTATCGTATAGTGCTACAGTCATCCTGTTTTCCACGCAATATAGAGTAGCTACGTTTGCTACTCTCATTATTTCATTAAACGTACTTGTGTGTGTGTGTGTGTGTGTGTACAACGCCAATGGTTTCAGCGTTTTCATTTATTTTTATATTCTTCATTTGATTTAC
>CALXYJ010000019.1 GCA_944392945.1 uncultured Clostridia bacterium
AAGGAGAATTTGACAAAAAAATTAAGCACTTTCAATGCTTATATCGATTTTGTATTTAATTAACTGTCAAATTCCCGGGTATCTGGTAATATAATAATGTAGACAAATTTTTAAATTGCAGAAAATAAATGCATAAAAGGAGTAACTAATACTTGACGATAAAATAAAAAATATTGTATAATATTTTTTGTTGAATTTATTTGTCAAAAAAGTAAAATTTTTGACGATAAATTAAATAAAAATAACATATATAGGTATAAAATTGGAAACGTACATTATTTATATAATGATTAACGAACAACACATAGAAATATGTGTTGTTTTTGTATTATTAAATAATGAAAGGAGAAAATTTTATGCCAAAAAACAAATTTCAAGATGTAGTATTTACATTAATAATGGTAATAGTAATGGTTTATGCAATGGTTTGCTATAATATTTCTATAAACATGGGAGGGCTATCAAATCAAGTTTTTATAATGGCTCTGCAAGAATTACCAACAATGGGATTAATAGCTTTTATACTAGAATTTCTATTAATTGGAAAATTAGCTCAAAAAATAGCATTAAAATTATTTGATCCTAAAAAAACGCCAGTAATATTAATAACGATGGCAATTTCAACAGTTATAGTTTGCTTTATGTGTCCAATAATGAGCTTTTTTGGTAGTGTATTATTTAATTATGAAGGAATGGAAAATATAATAGCTAATTGGCTTCAAATAGCAGTATTAAATTTTCCTATGGCTTTATGTTGGCAATTATTTTATGCAGGACCATTTGTAAGATTTATATTTAGAAAAATTTTTAAAGAAAAATAATGCAAAAGTAGCTTTTTTACATGTACAGATTGATTTTAAATTACATATACACGGATTGTTGTATATGAAAATGTAAGAATTTATTGGTAATTCTTACATTTTTTTTGATAAAATCTAAAAAGTATGATAATATACCAAAAGCAAAGATTGGAGGTTAGTAAGATGTCTAGTAGAATTGAATTAGAAAGTAGTTATCATCTGGGAGAAGATTATGACAACATATTAAAACAAATACAAAATGAAGGATTCAAATTAGCAGAAAATAGTATTGAGGAGGATACATATTTTACAGATAAAGATTTAGAATTCGTAAAAAATAGAATTTGTTTACGAACAAGAAAAACTAATGAAGATTTTTTAGAACTTACATATAAACCTAAATCAAATGATGAAACTGAAAAGTATGGAAAACGAGAAGTTAATTTAAAATTGGATCCAAAAGATTATGAAGATACAAAATATGTTATAAAACAACTTGGGTATATAGAATATGTTTCGTTTAAAAAATATAGAAATGTCTATTCTAGAAGAGATAGTGAATTAGAATATAATATTATGATAGATCATATAGGAGGAATAGGTAATTTTATAGAATTAGAAATTTTAGCAGATGCAAACTATGATAAGGAAAAACTAAGATTAAAGTTAGATGAGTTTATCCAAAAGATGAATTGCAATAAATTAAAGGAAAAAGAAAAACCATATAGAGATATTGTAAAAGAGTATAAAGATAACAATAAATAGGAGAAAATAAAATGTCATTGGAAAAAGCAAGAGATTACTTAAAAAAATTTAACTTAGAGGATAAAATTATGGAGTTTACCACATCATCTGCAACAGTTGTAGAAGCAGCAAAAGCTTTAAACTGTGAAGAAGAAGAAATTGCTAAAACATTATCATTTTTTATAAATGATGAACCTATTTTAATAGTTGTATCAGGAGATAAAAAAATAGATAATTCTAAATTTAAGAATGAGTTTAATGTAAAAGCAAAGATGATACCATATGAAGATGTAGAAAAATACATAGGTCATAAAGCAGGTGGAGTTTGTCCTTTTGGAATAAATGAAAATGTAAAAGTATATTTAGATGAATCTTTAAAAAGATTTAATATAATATATCCAGCGTGTGGAAGTAGTAATAGTGCAGTAAAATTAACAATTGATGAATTAGAGAAGACTTCAAATTACACAAAATGGGTAAATGTTTGTAAGGATATGTAATAAATAGGAAGATTGTGCAATTATGAATGTTAGTGATTATTAATAAAAAAAGACACTCTGATAAGAGTGTCTAAATGTATTGAATAAATATTAAACAAAAATGTTTAACAATGTTAGGCATATTGCTGCGAATATTGCTTTCGCTGATATTATTATTGTTTTTCTTACTGTTTTATTTATAACTATTAATCTATGTTCTTTTCTAATTGTTAATGCTAAACAATCAGTTTTATTATAATTTTCCATTGTATTTCTCTCCTTTTTATCTATCGTATCTTTGTAAAAAAATCCTTTGTACTTTCCTAATATAAGTTCATTATATGACATTTGTAATAAAATGTCAACATTTTTGTAACAAAAATGTAAAAAATGTAACAAAAAAATACAAAGAATGTAATATTTGACAAATTTATAATAATTTACCAAAAAGACACAAACATATGGTAAAATAAAAATATGGGAGGAATAACATGTATAAAATATTGTTTGTATGCCTCGGAAATATATGTAGATCACCTATGGCAGAATATGTGTTTAAAGATATAGTCACTAGAAAAGGGAAAGAAAAAAATTTTTATATTTCTTCTGCTGCAACAAGTACAGAAGAGATAGGAAATGATATGCATTATGGAACTAAAGAACAATTAATTGAGCATAATATACCATTTAAAAAACATAAGGCTAGACAATTAAAAAAAGAAGATTATAGTAAATATGATTATATAATATGGATGGAAAATAGTAATATAATAAGAATTAAGGCAATAGTAGGAAAAGATGAAAAAAATAAAATATATAAATTATTAGATTTTACAGAGAATAGAGAAGATATAATAGATCCTTGGTATTCAGGAAATTTTAAAAGAACTTATAATGAAATACTAAAAGGTTGTGAAGCTTTATATAATTACTTAATAAAGGAGTGATTATTATGGCATATATAGAATTTAAAAATGTATGCAAAGATTATCAGATGGGAGAAGTTATTATCCATGCATTAACTAATACTAATTTTGAAGTAGAAAAAGGTGAATTAGTAGTAATAGTAGGACCTAGTGGTGCAGGAAAGACAACAGCTTTAAACATATTGGGTGGGATGGATAATGTTACATCTGGAAGAGTAATAGTTGATAATAAAGAAATTTCAAGATTAAAAAATAAAGAATTAATAAAATATAGAAGAGAAGACATAGGTTTTGTATTTCAGTTTTATAATTTAGTACAAAATTTAACTGCAATAGAAAATGTAGAACTTGCAACGCAAATATGCAAAAGATCTTTAAATCCAAGTGATGTAATGGAAAAAGTAGGATTGTCAGATAGAAAAAATAATTTTCCATCACAATTATCTGGAGGTGAACAACAAAGAGTTGCAATAGCAAGAGCAATTGCTAAAAATCCAAAGTTATTACTTTGTGATGAGCCAACAGGTGCACTAGATTATAAAACAGGAAAACAAATTTTAAAATTATTACAAGATATGTCAAGAAAAGAAAAGATGACAGTAATTATAATTACACATAATGGAGCAATAGCACCAATGGCAGATAAAATAATAAAATTTAAAAATGGAACTGCTGAAGATATGATTATTAATGATAATCCACAACCAATAGAAGATATAGAGTGGTAATATAGGAGGTGAAGTAATGAAAAAAGCACTGCTTAAAAATAGTTTTAAAGAAATAAAAACTTCATATAAAAGATTTATTTCTATTTTGCTAATTGCACTATTAGGAGTGGGCTTTTTTGCAGGGTTAAGGGCTTCATCACCAGATATGGTAGATACAATAGATAAATATTATAAAGAACAAAATGTATATGATATACAAATAATGTCTACATTGGGTTTAACTGATAGTGATGTAGAAGCTATTAGTGAAATAGAAGACGTAGAAAACGTTTATGGTACATATTCAGAAGATATATTAATAAAAACAGATAATAAAGAATTAGTATCTAAAGTATTAACAGTAGATGATGTAAATAAACCTAGATTAATAGAAGGAAATATGCCAGCCAATTCAAATGAATGTGTAGTGGAGAAAACTTTCTTAACAAGTACAGGCAAAAATATAGGAGATACTATAACTCTAGAAGCAAATGATGAAAATGAAATTATAAAAGAATTAAATTTAAAAATTGTTGGAATTGTAGAAAGTCCTTTATACATATCAAGAGAGAGAGGAACTACAAGCTTAGGTACAGGAAGTATAAATAATTATATCTATATTTCTAGAGATAATATAGAATCAGAAATATATACAGAAATTTATATTACACTTAAAGAATCAAATAAATATACTACAGGATCCAATAGGTATGAAGATTATGTAGAAGAAGTAAAGGATAAAATAGAAGGAATAAAAGAAGAAAGAGAACAAGCTAGATATGACGAATTAATTGGTGAAGCAAACGAAGAAATTGCAAAAGCTGAAGATGAATTTAATACACAAAAAGCTGATGGAGAAAAACAAATAGCAGAAGCAGAGACTAAATTGCAAGATGGAAAAAATCAGTTAACAGATGCTGAAAACGAAATAAAAACTAATGAAACTTCAGCAAACAAACAATTTGCTGAGGCTGAGAAAAAAATTAGTAATGCAAAAGTAGAAGTACAAGAAAATGAAGATAAGTTAGAAGAACAAAAACAGTCTGTAACTGCTAAACTAAGTGAGGCAGAAGAGCAAAAGACAGAACTAAATGCAAATTTACAAACTATTGATACAACCTTAACACGGACTTGAACAAAATTATAATGAAATATTGAATAAATTAAATGATGAAACTTTAAGTGATGAAGAAAAGCAACAATTAAATATACAAAAAACCACATTAGAAACACAGAAAACAGAATTAGAAAAAAATAGGGAGCAGATAGAGGCAGGAATTACAGAAATAGATAATCAGATAAATACTGCAAATACCACTTTAAGTCAAGCACAGACTCAAATTGATTCTGCAAAGGCAGAAATAAGCAAACAAGAGAAACAATTAGCTAATACTAAAAAAACAACATTGGACAAAATAAATAGTGCAAAGGCAGAATTAGAAACTTCAAGGAAAGAAATAGAGGAAGCAGAGGCTGAGCTAAATACCCAAAAAGAAGAATTTAATACAAAGATTGCTGATGCTGAAAAAGAATTAATAGATGCTAAGGAAAAAGTAAAAGAAATAGAAAATCCAGAATGGTATATATTAGATAGAAATCAAAATAGTGGATATGCAAGTTTTATACAAGATACTCAGAGTGTAGATAGTCTAAGCATTGTATTTCCAATAGTTTTCTTTGCAATAGCAATATTAGTATCATTAACATCTATGACAAGAATGGTGGAAGAAGATAGAACAGAGCTTGGAACATTAAAATCCTTGGGTTATAATAAGGCACAAATAATGTTTAAGTATATACTTTATTCTAGTTTAGCTTGTTTAATAGGTGGAATAATAGGATTGTCTATAGGATTACAGTTAATTCCTAGAGTAATATGGATGATGTATAGTATGATGTATACATTACCAGATTTTGTAGTAGGACTTAATTTTGAAAATTCTATCTTAGGATTAGCACTTATATTTATATGTATTGTAGGAGCCACAATATATGCTTCATTTAGAGATTTGCAAGAAAAACCAGCTAATCTATTAAGACCAAAAGCTCCAAAAATAGGAAAGAGAGTTCTTTTAGAAAGAATAGGATTTATATGGAAAAAATTAAATTTCTCTCAAAAGGTTACAATTAGAAATATATTTAGATATAAAAAGAGATTTTTAATGACAATAATAGGAATATTTGGATGTACTTCTTTAATTTTAACTGGATTTGGAATAAAAGATTCGATATCTGTTATTTTACCTAATCAATATGAAAAAGTATTTTTGTATGATTTTCAGGTTAGTTTAAAAAGTAGTATAGACGATACTCAAAAACAAGATGTTATTACAGAAATAAATAGTACAAATAAAATAGATAATATCGTAGAAACATATATGGTAGCAGAAACAGCGGATCATAACGAACTTTCTGAAGATGTGCAAATAGTGGTACCACAAAATGCAGATGATTTAAAAAATGCAATTAACCTAAATGATATTAATAATAAAAAGGAACCAATAGAATTGCCAACAGATGGTGTGGTCTTAACAGATAAACTTGCACAACTATTGGATGTTAAAGAAGGTGACATGATAACATTAGATGGAGTTGTTACAGAGAATAAAGAAGTAAAAGTTTCTAAAATAACAGAAAATTATATATCACATTATATTTATATGACAAAGGATATGTATAAAGATTTATATGGAGAAGATTACAAAACTAATATATTACTTGTAGGTGCAGATAATATGACAGAAGAAGAACAAGATGAACTTTCTAAAAAATTGTTAGAAGGAGGAAAAGTATCTACAGTTACATTAAATTCAAAAATAGAAGAATCATTAGATGATACACTTAGTTCTTTAAATTATGTTGTAGTAATATTAATTATTTCAGCTGGTTTATTAGCATTTGTTGTTCTTTATAACTTATCAAATATAAATATTAGTGAGAGACAAAAAGAACTTGCTACTATAAAGGTGTTAGGATTTTATGATAAAGAAGTTTATAAATATGTTAGTAGAGAAACTGTACTTTTAACGATTATAGGAATTGCTTTAGGATTGGTTGGAGGTTATTTATTGAATTATTTTATAATAGGAACTTGCGAGATAAATATGCTTAGATTTGCAAAAATAATAAACCCAATAAGCTACTTATATGCTATATTAATTACAATCGTTTTTACTATTATTGTAAATATAATTACATATTTTGCATTAAAGAAAATTGATATGATTAGTAGTTTAAAGAGTGTAGAATAAAATTTTATATTATGTGGAATCCCCCTGTTGCAGAGCGACAGGGGGATTCTAGAAAAGAGTTGAAAGTATTAATAAAAACTATTGGTTAAACAGAATCCATCAGAATGAAATCTGTTCAATCCAATGGATAAGTTCCCAAAGCAAGTCTCCTGCGGTACTAAAAATTGCGTATACACTTGCCGGAATATCTCCCCACTGGAAGGAGAAAAACTTGAAGAACAAAACTAATAGCGTGAATCCAGTTTTCAGTAAAAACTCGTAGAATATGATTATTCCCTCGAAGAACTGGAATAATATCGGAAATTCTTCCTCCACACCTGGGCAGAAATGCACAACTAACAATGACAACAGTGCTATTATAAGGTTTACACGAAGTGCATAAGCAAAACCATCTGCTAAGGAATGAGTTTCTACCCAAAATTTCTTGAGTGGTATAGTCCATTCTTTCAGGATTTCTTTGCTAGTTTTTTTCTTCACCGGTGTCTTGGGGATAGTTAATCCTGTCTGGTTCCGGATGTTCTCCTCATTGGTGGTTTCTTTGTTGTTTTTGGTTATACTTCCTAAAATAAATTTAGCCATATGGGCTCCTTTCTTGTGGTTTGCAAAGTATCAATTATGATACGATGATACTTAAGCAAAGTTTACAGTTTCTATTTAAATTATAACATAATTTCATTAATTGTTCAAATTTAAAGGAGTTTGTAATGATTTTTAAAATAATAGAAATTTTTTTCAATTTTTAAAATTAGATATATAAAACTAGAAATGTATAAAAAATTATGATATATTTAATTTGTATAAATGTCGAAAAAAGGAGAAAAAAGTGTTAAAGAGAACAAAAGAAATATTAAATAAGATTATAAATTCATTCTTTTTTATTATTATAATTGCAATTTTTATAGTTTTAAAAACAATATTATTTTATAAAAGTACAATATGTATAAATGAAAAAATTGATATAAAGACTATAAAGGATACTATAATTTTTATAACTTCTTTATTTGGAATATTATATATATTACCTAAAAAAACGAGAAATGTTACAGGAATAATATTAAATATATTATTAAGTGTTATTTTGTTTGCAGATAATATTTATTATACATATTCAAGTAATGTATTATCAGTATTGCAAATAACAAATTTGCAATATGGGGAAGAAATAATGTCAACTCTTCCAATGTTATTAAAACCTCAACAAATTTTATATTTTATAGATTTAATAATACTTGCTATTCTATTTCTTACTTCAATAATAAAATTAGAGAGAGGCAAAAAAAGGCAAATAAAATATATAATTTTACGTACATTAATAGGAATATTTAGTATTTATATTTTAATTACAACAGCAATAGAAGCAAATGAAAGGGTATCAGAAGATCCTTATAACAGGGATACACAAATAAAAAAGGCAACAATTTATGGCTATCATATTTCAGATATAATAAATGCAATAGACGGATCTAAACAGGCAAAATTTAAAAATAAAGAAGAAATGATGGAAGTATATGATTCTTTAAAAGATGATTATAATGAACAATATGGAGAAAGTTATATAGATATAGAAGGAAGTATGGCAGGAAAAAATGTAATAGTTTTACAATTAGAGTCAATACAAGAATTTGTATTGAATAAAACAATTAATGGAAAAGAAATTACCCCAAATTTAAATAAATTTATTGATGAGAATATTAGAATTTCAAATATGTTTATGCAAAGTTATTCTACAACAGCAGATTCGGAATTTTCATCCGTTACTTCATTATATCCTGTGGAAAATGGAATGGCATATAGTAGGTATTACAAAAATACTTATGATGATATATTTAAAATTTTTAAGGAGTCAAATTATACAACTTCATATATGCATGGAAATTATGGATATTTTTGGAATAGAACTAATGTATATAGTAATATGAAAGTAGATAATATAGAATTAAAGGATAGGTTTGCAGATATTTCGGAAGATGTAATGGGATATTTATCTGATGAATTATTATATAAGCAAGCTGTAGAAAAATTAAAAAATTATGATAAGCCATTTTTCTCTTTTATAGTATCTGCGTCTTCTCATACAGGATTTACTTTAGATGGATTACAAGATAGAAGTAAAATAAATATAGATGTTGGAAAATATAAAGATACTTTCTTTGGAAATTATTTAGAATCTGTAAATTATGCTGACTATGCTTTTGGTATTTTTATTGATGAATTAAAAAAGGCAGATTTATATGATGATACGGTTATAATTTTATATGGAGATCATAATGGACTTGATATGTATAATAACGAAATGATAGAATTTCTTGGCGAATTGGATGATAATGTTACAGATGTAGACATAAAATTGAACTATATAAGGGTATTAGCAGGAATGAGAATCCCTGGAATTAGTAATTTAAGAATAGATAAACCAGTAAGCAAATTAGATATAAAACCAACTCTTGCATATCTATGTAATTTAAATGATGGAATATCTTTAGGAACAAATATGTTAGCAAAAAAAGATTTTATATGCTTAAATAATGAAAGAATTGTTACAGAAGATTTTTACTATGATGAAAATTGGTATAAAATAGAAACAGGAGAAATGGTACAAGAAGATGAAAAATTAAAGAAATATCATGAGTATATGGAAACAGAACTAGAAATATCAAAATCAATAGTATTGGAAAACTTATTAAGGTAAAGAGGAGAATAAATATGGATTTTTATAACAATATTAGTAAATTACAACCACACAGAGTACTAGTTGATTTCATAAAAAATACTCCAAACATAAAAACAGCCATAGATTTAGGTTGTGGAGCTGGTAGGGATACAAAGTTTTTATTAAAAAATAGTAAAAAAGTAATAGCTATAGATAGAGTAGATGTAAGGAAATTCCTATATAAAAATCTTGATAAAAATGAAATGGAGAATTTGACTTTTATACAATCTAATTTTTCTGAAGTAGAATTACCAAATGCAGATTTAATTATTTCATATGAAGCGTTACCTTTTTGTAGTAGAGAAGAATTAAATAGTATAATAAAAAAAATAAAAGTTTCATTGAATGATAATGGATATTTATTATGTAATTTTTTCGGGAAAAATGATGAATGGTTTGGAAATGATAAAATTTTATTTCTAGAAAAAGAAGAAATAAAGGAAATATTGAGTGATTTTAATATTATAAAAATAAAAGAAATAGAACAAGATTCAGAAACTGCTATGCACCAAATGAAACATTGGCATGTTTTTTGGATAATTGCTAAAAGGAACAATTAGGAGGACATTATGAAAAAAATAATTGGAGTTGTACCTGCATCTAATGAGCTATTTATGACGAATTTTGTATATAAAGATAAATATAATTTTATAAATAATTATAATCAAAGAATTAAAGAATCAGGAGCAATACCTGTTCGGGATATTGCCAATAGATGCTTATGTTGATGAATATGAATTAGAACTATGTGATGGATTTATAATGGAAGGAGGAGGTAAAATACATCCGTATCATTTACAAGTCGTAGATTATGCTGTAAAAAATGATAAGCCATTTTTAGGAATATGTATGGGGATGCAAACTTTAGCTATATATTTTGTATTGTGCAAAGAAAAAGAAGCTAGAAATTACTCAGGGAATATTATAGATTTGTTTGAAGAACTAAAAAAAGAAAAGTATCAATTTACAGAACCTGTACAAGGGCATAGAAATGATGAATTAGAAAGAGATAATATAGAGACAATAAAACATAAAGTATTAATAAAAGAAAATAGTATTTTATATAAGTTATATAAAACTAATACATTAAATATGCCAAGTATTCATAGATATAGAATTCCAAAAGTAACTAAAGATTTAAAAATTATGGGAACAGCAGATGATGGAACAATAGAAGCAATAGAGTATAGTGACAAAATATTTGGAGTACAATTTCATCCAGAAAACGAAAGCATAAATAATTGTATTTTTAAATATATTATAAGTAAATGTTAGGAGGAATAAAAATGAAAGTTTTATTAATTAATGGAAGTTCTAGAAAAGAATGTACATATACAGCACTATCTAAAGTTGCAGAAGCTTTAAATGAAGAGAATATTGAAACAGAGATTATAAATTTAGGTGCTGACCCAGTAAGAGATTGTATTGGATGTAATATGTGTAGTAAAAATGGAAATTCTAGATGTGTGTTTAATGATGATATAGTAAATACTATAATAGAAAAAGCAGGTGAAAGCGATGGTTTTGTATTTGGGTCACCTGTATATTATGCACATCCTTCTGGAAGAATTTTGTCAGTATTGGATAGAGTTTTTTATGCAGGAAAGAAAAATTTTGAGTTTAAACCAGGAGCAAGTATTATAAGTGCTAGAAGAGGTGGAACTGTAGCATCTTTTGATGTCCTTAATAAATATTTTACAATTAATCAAATGCCTATTGTATCTTCTACATATTGGAATAATGTACATGGAAACAATAAAGAAGAAGTAAAACAAGATTTAGAAGGTATGCAAACAATGTATAATTTAGGTAAGAATATGGCATGGCTTTTAAAATGTATAGAAGCAGGAAAAAATAGCAATGTTGTTGCACCTAATAATAAAGTAGAGAAAACAAATTTTATAAGATAGAATAAATATCTTGAAAAAGTACTCAAAATATGTTAACATAAAAAATGGAGAAAAGGATGTTGATGTAATTTGAGTATGGAAGAAAAAACTGTAGAATACTGTTTTGATTCTAACATATATTCTGGTGAAGATATAAAAAGAAAAATAGAAGAGTTAAAAAAAGGATTTAGTAAAATTTCTAATAAACCTGTGGAGGTCAGGGTTGAAATAAATGAAGCAGGAATTTATGTTTTAACTTTTAAATTTTATGCAAAAAGAAAAATTACTAAATTAAGTAATGAAAAAATAAATAGAGTATATATAGAATCTTTAGGAGAATATTCAAATGGATATATAAACAAATTAATTGGTAAGAAAGATAATGAATATATTAATAAATTAAAAGATAGAAGTAAGGAACAAAAAGAATTAAAAAAGAGATTAAAACAGCAAGAAAAACAAAACAATTATGCTAAGATTGAATATGTAAAAAAAGAAAAAACGAAAAATAAAAAAGAAGCAAAACCGCAAAAGTTTAATCAATATTCAGAGAAAAAAAGGAATAGAGATGAAAAACAAGAAAATGTTAGAACTCCACATATAGAATATTTGCAAAGGGAAGAAGAAGATAAAAAGTTAAAAGAAATATTAAATGAATATTTGCAAGTATTAAAAAATGTTAAAGTACCAAAATTGGAAAGAAAAAATAAAGTAAAAGTAAAAAATAAGGTTGAAAAGATAAAAACTCAATATAAACAACAAAAGGAAAACTCAAAAACTAAAAAATATAATCAAATTGGAGAAAAACATTATTGGAGTGAAAACTATATACCAAAAGAATATGGTAAATATAAAGAAACAAAAAAATATAAGCCATTATAGAAAAATGTTATATATAAAAAGAGAAGCTTTAGGCTTCTCTTTTTATATACTAAATAATTATAGAGAATTGTAACATTTGCTAATGAGTATAAATATTACATTTACTTTTTTATAGATGTGTTACTCTTGCTTTTATTTCTTTTGTTTTTCCAACATTCCAAAAATTTTCACCTAAGTAACCACAAGTTCTTCTTGTTACATTCATTTTAGATTGGTCTTTATTTCCACAATTTGGACATTCCCATTCATTATCTTCATTTATAATTATTTCACCATCAAAACCACATTTTTGACAATAATCGGATTTCGTATTAAATTCTGCATATTGAATATTATCATATATAAATTTAACGACTTCTTCTAAAGCTTTTAAATTATTCTGCATATTAGGAACCTCAATATAAGATATTGCACCACCACTAGAGATTGGCTGGAATTCACTTTCAAATTTTAGTTTAGAGAATGCATCAATTTTTTCTCTAACATCTACATGGTAAGAATTGGTATAATATCCTTTGTCTGTAATGTCTTTAATATCTCCAAATTTTTCTTTATCAATTTTTGCAAATCTATAACATAAGCTTTCTGCAGGGGTTCCATATAAAGCAAAGCCAATCCCTGTTTTTTCCTTCCATTCTAATACTTTTTCCTTTAAATGATACATAACTCTTAATGCAAATTCTTTTCCTATAGGATCTGTATGTGATACACCTTTCATTAATTTTGTAAGCTCATATAGACCAATATATCCTAAAGAAATTGAAGAATATCCACCATGTAATAATTTATCTATTTTTTCACCCTTTTTTAATCTTGCTATTGCTCCATATTGCCAGTGAATAGGACTTATATCAGAAAGAGTTCCTTCTAATGCTTTGTGCCTACACATTAAGGCTTCATAACATAACTCAAGTCTTTCATCAAATAATTTCCAGAATTTATTTTCATCTCCATTTTCTATAATTCCTATTTGGGGTAGATTTATACTTACAACACCTTGGTTAAATCTGCCTTCAAATTTATAATTTCCATTTTCATCTTTCCAAGGAGCTAAGAAGCTTCTACACCCCATTGGACTAAAAACATTACCTTCATAATTTTCTCTCATTTTTTTTGCAGAAATGTAATCTGGGTACATCCTTTTTGCAGAACATTTTACTGCAAGTTTTGTTAAATAATCATATTTTCCACCCTTTAAGCAATTATGTTCATCTAAAACATAAACAAGTTTTGGAAATGCTGGTGTAACATAGACACCAACTTCATTTTTTATTCCTTGAATTCTTTGATTTAAAATTTCTTCTATAATCATAGCATTTTCTTCTATGTATGGGTCATCTATTTTTAGATTTAAAAATAATGTAACAAAAGGAGTTTGACCATTTGTAGTCATTAATGTATTTATTTGATATTGAATTGTTTGTACACCAGATTTTAATTCTTCCTCAACACCAATTCTAACAATTTTTTCTATTTCTTTGTCTGATAGTGTATTCCCAAAAGCTATTTTATATTGCTTTTTTAATTTATCATGAGTCATCCTTAAATATTTACCTAGATGGCTAATATCTAATGACTGACCACCATATTGATTACTAGCAACAATTGCTATTATTTGAGTCATAACTATACATGCAACTTTAAAACTTTTTGGAGACTCTATTAATTTACCATTCATAACAGTACCATTTTCAAACATATCTTTTAAATTTACTAAGCAACAATTATGAATTGGTTGTATAAAATAATCCATATCATGAAAATGTAAAATACCATTTTTATGAGCTTCTACTATTTTTTGTGGTAATAAAGCTCTTTTAGTTAAATCTTTAGAAACTTCACCAGCTATATAGTCACGTTGTGTTGAAGCTAGCATAGTATTCTTGTTTGAATTTTCTTCTTTTATTTCTTTATTATCATTTCTTATAATAGATAATATAGTATTATCTATATTATTAAATTTTTTAGTTGGAGATTCTTTTAATTTTATAGTATTCATTATTTATCCTCCTTGTTGCTTTATTGATTTATAAATTTATGCTATAATCATATAGATAAAAAAAGAGATAGTAAATATAAAAAAATTAAAATCCGACAAATTTTTACATACCTAATATGTTTGTAAAAATTTATGTGAGGTGAGGACGTGAGAGTTCGTGATAAAACGAAGAAAAAAATTGCAAGTTCAATGATGGATTTATTAAAGAAAAAGCCTATAGATAAAATTACTATTACTGACATAACAGTAAATTGTAATATGTCAAGACAAGTATTCTATAGATATTTTGTAGATAAATATGAATTGATCAATTGGATGTATGAAGAAGATTGTGGTTCAGTAATTTATACTGGTGAAGAAAAATTTAGTATAAAAAGTTGGTTAGAATATATATTAAATATATTAGAAGAAAAGAAAAATTTTTATATTCATGCAATACAAAATGATAGTGGAAAAACATTTGAAAACATAATTTTAAATAAGACTAGGTTTTATTTGACTAATATTATAAAATATAAAACTTCTTCTGAACTTACAAAACAATTAAAATTTCTAGTAGAAATGACTTCAAGATCTTTAATTGATATGATAATATTAGAAATACAAAATGAGCTACCAGTAAAAAAAGAAATATTATTAGATTGGCTTATAAATGGTATTCCGAAAGAAATATTTGATTTGGTTAATGATTGCGAAATTTCAATGACTATAGTAAAAAAATGGAAGATATAAGCAAATTCATTGAAAAGTATACATAAAAATGTTAAAATAGTATGGAAGTAACTGCTGATCTATGTAAAGATATGCTTTACACAATGAAACTTCGGATTTATGACTATGATTTTGAAAAAGAAAAATTGGAACCAATTTATGTAGGGGAAGAAATTGAAAAAATAAAGAATCTTGCAAGTCTGAAATGATTATCAAAGGAGTACTAGCTGATTAAGAGTCGCTGGTACTTTTTTGATTGGTTAAAACTTATAGAAGAAACAAATAATCTAAAAATATATGATATAGTAATAAATTTTAAGTGTTAGCATTGACAAACAATTGCATATATAATAAAATTAATCTGTGGTCAAAATCTATGATTTTGTTTTCACAAGTAATGGTAGTGCAATTTGTAGATTGCACATATTATATGAGTAAGAGTTAGCACAAGCTAACAAAAAATAAAAAAGGAGCAAATAAGATGAGTGAAACATTATTAGAAATAAAAAATTTACATGCAAAAGCTGGAGATAAAGAAATAATAAAAGGGTTAGATTTAAAAATAAATAAAGGTGAAGTACATGTAATTATGGGACCAAATGGTGCTGGTAAATCTACACTTTCTAATGTAATATTAGCAAATCCAGAATATACACAAACAGAAGGAGATATTATTTTAGATGGTGAAAATATAAATGGTCTAAAAACAGATGAAAGAGCTAGAAAAGGAATATTTATGTCTTTCCAATCACCAAAAGAAATTCCAGGAGTTAGTGTAACAAACTTTTTAAAATATGCAAAAATAGCGACAACAGGAAAGCCTGTTAAAATATTTGAATTTAAAAAAGAATTAGAAAAAAATATGGAAGAATTAAAAATGAAACCAGAATATGCAAATAGAAATTTAAATGTTGGTTTTTCTGGTGGAGAGAAAAAGAAAAATGAGATATTACAAATGCTTACATTAAATCCAAAACTTGCAATTTTAGATGAAACAGATTCAGGACTTGATGTAGATGCTATAAAAACAGTTTCTAAGGGAATAAAAATGTATAGCAATGAAAACAATGGAGTATTAATAATAACTCATGGAACAAAGATTTTACAAGGATTACATGTAGATTATGTGCATGTTTTAGTTGACGGAAAAATAATAAAAACAAGTACAGGTGATTTAGCAAATGAGATTGAAGCAAAAGGATATGAAGAATACAAGAAATAGAGGTGAAAAAATTGTCAGAGACAAAAAAGAAGACTCAAGTGGAAGATATTTCTAGAAATATCTATGATATAAAAAATAAAGACGAATATAGTTTTAAATCAAAAAAAGGTATAACGAAAGAAATAGTGGAAGAAATTTCAAAACAAAAAGATGATCCTACATGGATGAGAGAATTTAGATTAAAAGCATTAGAAATATATAATAAGTTAGAGCTTCCTACATGGGGACCAAATCTAGATGAATTAAATATGGACGAAATTGCAACATATGTAAGACCAAAAACAGATATGAAAAGCAGTTGGGCTGATGTACCAGAAGATATAAAAAATACATTTGATGCACTAGGAATTCCAGAAGCAGAAAAGGAATCTTTAGCAGGTGTTGGTGCACAATATGATTCAGAAATTGTGTATCATAGTATAAAAGAAGATTTAGTAAAACAAGGTGTTATATATACAGATATGGAGACAGCTGTAAGAGATTATCCTGATATTGTAAAAGAACATTTTATGAAATGTGTACCAGTATCAGATCATAAATTTGTTGCATTACATGGAGCAGTTTGGTCAGGAGGATCATTTGTATATGTACCAAAGGGTGTACAAGTAGATATTCCTTTGCAATCATATTTTAGATTGAATTCACCAGAATCTGGACAATTTGAACATACTTTAATAATTGTAGATGAAGGAGCAAGCTTACATTTTATAGAAGGATGTTCTGCTCCAAAATATAACAAAGTAAATTTACATGTTGGCTGTGTAGAATTATTTGTTAAGAAAAATGCACATTTAAGATATTCAACTATAGAAAATTGGTCTAAAAATATGATGAACTTAAATACTAAAAGAGCAATAGTAGAAGAAGGTGGAAAAATAGAGTGGGTAACAGGTTCATTTGGTTCAAAAGTTTCTATGTTATATCCAATGGCAGTTTTAAATGGAGTAAATTCTAAAATGGAATATACAGGAATTTCTTTTGCAGGACATGGACAGAACCTAGATACAGGTTTAAAAGTTGTGCATAATGCACCAAATACTTCATCTGTAATTAACTCTAAATCAATCTCTAAAGATGGCGGAATTGCGACATTTAGAAGTTTAGAAAGGGTTATGCCACAGGCAAAAAATTCTAAATTATCTGTATCTTGTGAATCACTAATGTTGGATAATAGATCTAGATCTGACACAATTCCAGTAAGTGATATAAGAACAGAAGAAGTAGAATTTTCGCATGAAGCCAAAATAGGAAAAATAAGTGATGAAGAAATATTTTATTTAATGTCAAGAGGAATTTCAGAAGAAGAAGCAAAAGCGATGATAGTAAGGGGATTCGCATATCCTATTTCTAAAGAACTTCCTTTAGAATATGCAGTAGAAATGAATAACTTAATAAATCTAGAATTAGAAGGGAGTATAGGATAATGAAAAATATAGTATTAAACCAAACTCCGGTTAGAACATCAAGAAACTATGGAATCAACAATATAGAAATAAAAGATTTTGAAGAACCAGTTATAAAAGAATTTAAAAATATAAAAATAACAGACAATGAAAATTGTGTAAGTTCAGAAAAAGAAAATATAAAATTAAAATTTGGTTTAGGAGAATATTTCTTAAATCAATCAAATAAACAATCAAACATAGATTTAAAGATAAATATAGATAAAAAATTAAAAGAGCCAATTATAATAGAATATAATTTGGATGAAGTTAATAATGTTTTAGTTGATAATATAAATGTAGATGCAAAAAATAATACAAAAGCAAATATAATTGTTATATATAAATCAGCAGATGAAACCAATGGATATCACAATGGAATTTGTAATGCAGAAATCGGAGCAAATGCAAATATTCATGTAACAATTGTAAATTTATTAAATACAAAAATAAACAATTTTTACTCTGTAAATTCTAACATAGAAGATGAAAGCAAAACATTATTTTCTATGGTAGAATTTGGTGGAAAATATAATGTGGTAAATTATTATACCAAATTAGCTGGATATAAATCTGTAAATAAACTACATTCAATCTATTTAGGAAAAGAAGAACAAAGAATAGACTTGAATTATATTACAGAACTATATGGTGAAAAAACAAATGTAGATATAGAAGTAAATGGAGCATTAAAAGATAAAGCTAAAAAGAACTTTAAAGGTACAATAGATTTTAAAACAGGTTCTAAAAAAGCTAAAGGAAAAGAAAACGAATATTGTACATTACTTTCTGATACATCATATTCAAAAGCATTACCAATGCTTTTATGTACAGAAGACGATGTAGAAGGAGAACATAGTACAGCAACAGGTAAAGTTGATGAGAACGAATTATTCTATATTATGACAAGAGGAATAAGTGAAAAAGAAGCAAAAAAAATGATTGTTAAAGCTAAATTTAATTCTGTAATACAAGGAATTAAAGAAGAAGAGATACAAAACTTGATTTTGGAAGAGGTTGATAGGAGGCTAGATTAATGAATCCTGAAACAATTAGAAAAGATTTCAAAATATTTGAAAATAGAGATATTGCATATTTAGATAGTGGAGCAACTTCACAAAGACCTTATCAAGTATTAGAAGCAGTCCTAGAATATTATAATAAAAATAATGCTAATCCACATAGAGGAACATATGATTTAAGTATAGATTCTACAGCAGAATATGATAAGGCAAGAGCCAAAGTTGCAAAATTTATAAATGCAAGAAGACCAGAAGAAATAGTATTTACTAAAAATGCAACTGAAGCTTTAAATTTAGTTGCAAATTCCTATGGATTAGAAAACCTACAAGAAGGAGATACAGTAGTTATTTCTATTATGGAACATCATTCTAATTTAGTACCATGGCAAAAAGTAACTAAAATAAAGAATGCTAAATTAGAATATATGTATATAAATGATAATTATGAAATAACAGATGAGGAAATTAATAAAAAGATCACAGAAAAAACAAAGATTGTAAGTGTAACAGAAATATCTAATGTTTTAGGTGTGAAAACACCGGTAGAAAAAATAATAAAAAGAGCACATGATGTTGGTGCAGTTGTAATTGTAGATGGAGCTCAAAGTACACCACATATAAAAATTGATGTACAAAAAATGGATGCAGATTTCTTTGTATTTTCAGGACATAAATTAATGTCACCAATGGGAATAGGTGTACTTTATGGAAAATATGAATTACTAGATAAAATGACTCCTTTCCTTATGGGAGGGGATATGATAGAATATGTTTATGAACAAGAAACAACATTTGCAAATCCACCTACAAAATTTGAAGCAGGAACACAAAATATTGGTGGAGCAGTAGGATTAGCTTCTGCTATAGATTATTTAGAAAATATTGGAATGGATAATGTAGAAAAAATAGAAAATGAGCTTTTAGACTATGCAAAAGCAGAGATGAGTAAATTGGATTTCGTAGAAATATATGCACCAAAGACAAATGAAAATCAAATAGGTGTACTATCATTTAATATAAAAGATGTGCATCCACATGATACTGCAACAATATTAAGTTCTTGTGGAGTTTGTGTACGAGCAGGTGATCATTGTGCACAACCATTAATTAGATTTTTAAATCTTCCTGCAACATGTAGAGCAAGTATGTATATTTATAATACTAAAGCAGATATAGATAGATTAATAATGGCACTTAATAAAGCTAATGATATGTTTAAAAAATGGAGAAAAGCCTAAAAATAATTGTATTTTTGCGTCGTTAAACTGTAGTTTAACTTTAGAAAGGAATGAACTTAAAATAATGGATAACTTAGATTCAGTTTATACAGATTTAATTATGGAACATAGTATGGCATCACATAATAAAAGAAAGTTAGATCATCCTGATAAATGTGAAAAAGGACATAATCCAAGTTGTGGTGATGAAATAGAATTAGAAATAAAAATGAATGGTGATGTAATAGAAGATTTAGCATTTACTGGTCATGGATGTGCTATATCACAAGCCTCTACTTCTATTATGATAGATACTTTAATTGGTAAGACAAAAGAAGAGGCATTAAAAATTATAGATACTTTTATTGGAATGATTAAACGAGAAATAAAAGATGATAGTGAACTTGAAAAATTAGAAGATGCAATAGCATTTAAAAATGTATCTAATATGCCTGCAAGAGTTAAATGTGCAGTTTTAGCATGGCATACTATTAAAGATTTGTTAGATAAGGAAAGATAAATTTTGCTGAAATTTATAGTATAAAAAATGAAAAAAGCGGTGGGATAAGTTGCAGCCCCACCGCTTAAAAGAATATTTAGAAAGGTTTATATTTTTTTCTGTATTCTTCCAGTGCCAGCAAGATATTCTTATAATCTTGAGGCTTAAGCCCAGGAATATCTAACAATTCACTGAGCGACATATTTTCGATATCGCTTATATATTGTTTGCCAGCTCTTATCAAGCAATTGTATGAACGAACGTTTATGTCGCCAAGTTCAGAGATTTCGGTTTCATAATCGGCAGTAAATGTTTTATCCGGCTGATAAAAACTGTTCTTTTTCTTTTGCAACATCTGAAGAGCAGTATATAACAGTTTATTTGCTTGGACGATTGATATTTGTAATCTTGATGCACATCCAGCAATATCCCGAGAATCTTCAAATAACCCATAACGTATTTGAATTACTAGATTCTGTGCATGCGGAAGTCCATTTACCTCATGAAGTAATGCCTTCGGATTGATGTGCTCATATGGTAGTTCAAGATCATTTGCTAGAGCTTTTAAAGCCATCTTTTCTTTTGGGTTCATAGATATCTCCTTTATAAAGTAATTGTTTACGAGTGACTATACAACAGCTAAATGTTCTGACAAAATTATTCCTCCCTTCTTATTCTTTTTTCAATGTGCAATACTACGAAATGCATTATATCATAATTTACATAAAATTAAAATTGGTTTTAAAATAA
Source organism: uncultured Clostridia bacterium (assembly GCA_944392945.1). Classification (GTDB taxonomy): domain Bacteria; phylum Bacillota; class Clostridia; order TANB77; family CAG-508; genus Merdicola. The sequence continues at coordinate 21,251 of CALXYJ010000019.1, forward strand.
TACAAAAATTTTTTACTATGCAATAAAAATAGAGTTTGACATGGATTAGTAAACAGAATATAATATCAATATAAATTTATAAGCTATACGGAGGATAAAAAGTAATGGAAAAAGAACTAAAAACTTCTGGAAAAATGACATGGGGATTTATTTGGAGATTTATAATATATTATGTAATACTTTCAATAATCTTTGCTGTTATATATGGTCTTTTATCTGGAAAAATGAATTTATTAGTTGCCTCAATATATTCAATTGTTACAATGGCAATCTTAATTTTTATTCCATCTAAACTTGCTACATCAGATATATTTAAAGATAAAAAAATGGATAATAACAATGAAAGAAAATTTAAAAGAAATATAATAATATTTTACATATTATTAATGATAATAGTATCTTTTGGAAATGTAATAAATTATACTATGATACTAATGAATATAGATTATGCTAAAACTCAATCTGAACAAATAATAAATGAATCAGAAGAAATGGAAGATGAAGAAAAACAAAAAGCAATTGAACAACAAAATGCATATGTAGAAGAAGTAAAAAGTATTCAAAAAGAAATTTATTTAATTATATCAATGATAGATGTAATACTATTTATTTTTGGAGGATTCTTAGAATTTAAATTTATCAAAAAATTTCAAAATGAACTTTAGGGACATTCCTTAAAGTTCATAAAATTTTTAATATTAAAATAAAGTATAAAATTATTTTTTTAGTGAAAAAATTAATTATTAACAGAAATTTTTTACAAAATTTTTAGGTTTACAAAAAAAATAAAATGTGGTAAACTATATTCGTATTATGTATATGCAAGGAGGAATTACTATGTCTAAAAAAGAGAAAAAGCATACAGGTAATAATATTTTTGTAAAAATAACAGCAGGAATTTTAGCAGCCTTAATGGTTGTTAGTGTAGGAGGAACATTAATATACTATTTAATTGGTATGTAATAGGAGCAAAGAATGAAAGAAGATTTAATTACTGGAATCTCGGATTTTTACCAAAGTAATATTTTAGCAAGAATTATACAAATGTGGGAACATCCACTAGATTTAATATTATTTTTAATAGATATAACAATAGTTGTATATTTGGCGTATAAAATATTAAAGTTAACTAAAAATTCACGTGCATGGCAAGTTTTAAAAGGAATAGTGCTTTTATTAGTTATAACTTGGCTAAGTGGAGTATGTAAACTTACTATTTTGCATGCAATTTTAGATAGAGTTATAAGTTGGGGAGTATTAGCTTTAATTATTATTTTCCAACCAGAAATAAGAAGAGCTCTAGAACAATTAGGAACAAATAAATTAAAAAAATTTCTGGGATTTACAGATGATATAGAAACAAAAAATAAAGAAGATATATATAAAATAGTAATAGCAGCTGAAGAAATGTCAAAAAGGCAAATAGGTGCATTAATAGTAATAGAAAGAGAAATAGGAATAAAAGATATAATAGATACAGGTATTTTAATAGATGCAGATGTATCACCACAACTCTTAACAAATATATTTGTACCCAAAACACCACTTCATGATGGTGCTGTTATTATTAGTCATAACAAAATAAAGGCAGCAGCATGTATGTTACCATTAGCCAGTGACCAAGATATTGCAAAAGAATTAGGAACAAGACATAGAGCAGGAATAGGTATTTCTAAAGAATCTGATGCTATTGCTATTATTGTGTCAGAGGAAACAGGAAAAATTTCTATTGCAAAAGATGGAACATTAATAGCTGATGTAAATGAAGAAACTTTAAAGAAAATATTATTAAAAAATATAGTAACAAATAAAGGAACAGAAAAAGAAAAGAAAACTAATTTTATATTAAAAAAACTAAAAAAAGATAAAAATGATTAAACTATTTGATTTTATAAAATATATATGTTAGAATAGTGAAAGTAGTTTTAAATCTTGGGAGGAATTTACAAAATGGAAATATTAAAATATGCCTTAATAGCAGTATATATCATAGTTGCAGGAGCAATAATTATATTAACCTTAGTTCAAGAAAAAGAAGATAATGGCGCATCTGGAGCAATTACAGATACTGCAACAAATAATTTTTATGACAAAAATAAAGGTAGAACTAAAGCAGGAAAGCAAAAAAGATGGACAATTATTTTAGGAATAATTTTTGCTGTATTAACAGTTGTACTAGGAATTGTATTTATGCTAATAGATTAAAAAATAAAAGGCAGCTATAAACTGCTTTTTTTTATATATAAATTTCTCTCTCATTGAAGGAAAATTTATATATTAAATAATTATGACGAATGTTAGAGTTCTTAATATTATATAAAGTTTTGTGTAATTCTAACCACTAAATATTTTATATAAGGAGACAGCAATGCAAGGTGAAAATAAATTTATAGAGGGAATTTTCAGAAGACATGAAAAAGGTTTTGGTTTTGTTATAATAGAAGGACAAGAAGATGATATTTATATTGCAAAAGAAGATACAAAAGATGCTTTTAGTGGAGATAGAGTATTAGTAAAATTAAGAAATAAATCAACTGGAGCAAGACAAGAGGGTATCATTTTAAAAGTAATAGATCATAAGAAAGATACATTGGTTGGAACTTTCCAAAAAAATAAAAATTTTGGTTTTGTAATTCCTGATGATAAAAAATTATGTAGAGATATTTTTATTTCTAAAAAAAATTTTGGTAAAGCAAGAAATAATCATAAAGTATTAGTTCAAATTATTAAATATCCGCAAAAGGGAAAAAAGGCAGAAGGCAAAATATTAGAAGTAATAGGAAATGTAAATGAAGCTGGAATAGATATGTTATCATTAATTAAAGATTATGAATTACCATATAGATTCCCAAAGGATGTTGTAAAAGAAGCTCAAAAATTCGGAGATAAAATAGATATAAGAGATATTAAAAACAGAGTGGATTTACGTGGAAAATATGATATTTTTACAATTGATGGTGAAGATGCAAAAGACTTAGATGATGCCGTATGCGTACAAAAATTAGATAATGGAAATTATAAATTGGATGTTCATATAGCAGATGTAAGTAATTATGTTCAAGAAAATACATTATTAGATAAAGAAGCTTTATTAAGAGGAACAAGTATTTATATGCTAAATAGAGTTATTCCAATGCTACCTAGAGAGCTTTCAAATGGAATATGTAGTTTAAATGAAGGGCAGGACAGGTTTACATTATCTGTTAGTATGGAAATAGATAGTAAAGGAAAAGTTATTTCTAGTGAAGTATATAAAGCTATTATAAATGTTACAAAGAGAATGTCATATAAAGATGTACAAGCAATATTGGACAATTCAAATGAAGAAATAGTAAATAAATATAAAGAATATATAACAGACTTTAAATTAATGGAAGAATTAGCTTTAATATTAAAGAATAAAAGACTAGTAAAAGGATATTTAAATTTAGACATTCCAGAAAGTAAAATAATATTGGATCAAGATGGTTATGCTATAGATGTACAAAAATATGAAACTAGTTTTTCAAATGAGATTATTGAACAATTTATGTTAATTGCTAATGAAACAATCGCAGAAAAATTTTATTGGCTTAGAGCACCATTTATATATAGAGTTCATGAAGAACCAGATATCGAAAAAGTAAATGAATTAAATAAATTATTATTTAATTTTGGATATAAAATTCACATAAAAGAAGGAAAAATATATCCAGCAGAATTTTCTAAGATTTTAAAAGAAGTGGAAGGAAAACCAGAGGAGAAAATAATCTCTAATATGATTTTAAGGACTTTAAAAGTAGCAGTATATGATTCAGAAAATAAAGGACATTTTGGAATAGCAAGTAAATATTATTGTCATTTTACATCACCAATACGAAGATATCCAGATTTATTTATTCATAGAATAATTTCTAAATATTTAGCAAATAATTACACAATGCCAGAAAAGCAAATAGAATTTTATAAAAAAGTAGCAGAAAATGATGCAAAACAATCATCAGATAGAGAAAAAATAGCAACACAAGTAGAAAGAGATAGTATAGATATAAAGAAAGCCGAATATATGAGTAAAAAAATCGGGGAACAATATGATGGAATCATTTCTGGAGTAACACAATTTGGCATTTTTGTTGAGTTAGAAAATACAGTAGAAGGCTTAATTAGATTTGAAAATTTAGGTGATGAGTACTATGAATATGATCCAGATCATAAAATATTAATAGGAGAAAAAACAAAAGAAACATTTAAGATAGGTGATAAAATCAAGATAGAAGTAGTTGATGCAAATAAACAGGAAAAGAAAATAACTTTTAAACGAATAGTAGATTTTGAAGAAGCTGAGCAAAATTAAATTAATATATTTAATAAAAAATCGTAGATAGAAATTTGAATTCTAATCTACGGTTTTTTTAAATTGTGCATTATTATCTAAAATAGCTAATAAAAGGTGCAAAAACTAGAACAATAAATGCCATAATAATAATTACTATACCAGCACCTTTATTATTATTTACTTTGATTTCATAAATAGCATAATTAACTGTTTTTAAAAAAATAATAATTGAAAATATTAAAATAATAACAAACATATTAAACTCCTAACTTGAAAGTAAAAAACTAGATTTAATATTTGTTGAAACTGTAGTGTCAAAAAAAGTATTTTTATAATTTGCAGACCAATTGTAATTGCTCCATTCTATATCATTTTTAAAGTGTTTAATTAAATATTTCCCGATTTCATCAATATCCGCCTCAAATACTTTTGCTGTTTTATATTGATAATTAAGAATAGCATTTTCTAAATAAGAATTTATTAAATTTTCTAATTCATCAATTCTTTCAGGAGTAAGACTTTCTGAACTTTTATCAACAGACAGTATACGAGCATTTAGAAAAATTTTTGATTTTACATATGGTGCACCATTTACTAATTGAGCGTCTATTTTTGTATCTTTATGATAATATAAAGCAATATCTATTGAAGAATTTTCTTTGTATGGATTATCAATAGATATAATACTAGATTCAAATTGATTAGTTAATATTAAATGTAATAGACTTTCTAAAGCTGTTAATTCTCCAACTAATTTATCTTGTTTAAAAACAGCAACTCCAAGATTTTCGCTTTTTCTTTCGTAAGAAATTAATGGATTTTGACCAGCTACTATATTAAATTCTTCTTCTGGATCAATAGATTCATCAGAAGATGTAAAATTAAGCTTATTACCATTACCTAATATAGCAACAGGATCACTATAGTTTGAGCTTAAAGAATTAAAAAAACTAGAAATTGTAGCATTTACTATATGCCCAGTATATTCGTTAGAATATGGTGTTAGTTCATAATATTTAGCGACTAAATTTTCTAATTCAGGTTTTGAATTTGTAATATACTCTTTAGCAGAGGATTTGGAAATGATTATATTACAATCAGGTCTTATTTCTACTTGATTAGATAATGTGTATATTTCTAATCCAATTCCTTTATTTGCAATTGCTTCGGAAAAGATAATAACTTTACAATGAGATAAGTTTATTTCTTTACTTATATAACTATTAAGTAAATTAATTCCACTATTAATAGAAGAACATTCAACGCTATTTATAATAGTAGGGGCTGCTTCTCCTGATGTAGAAGTACTATCTGAACTATTGGGAAAGGTAAGTTGAACTGTAAGTTCTAAATTATTATCTTGTTCTAAATCTATTCCTAGAGCTACTACATAAGCTAAATCATCAATACTTTGAATACTATAGCATCCAGAAAGAGAAAAGATGAGAACAGAAATAATACAAAAAACGAGAAAATAAAGTAAAAATTTACGTAGTTTTTTCATTTTTTCCACCTCGCAATCTTTTCTTTATATTGGCAAAAATTAAAACTAAAGGACAATAAGCAAATAATAAAATAAAGACAACATATTTAAAAATATTAATCTCAATAAAGTTTAATTGTGATAAATTACTTGGAATTAAACTAATTAAATATATAATTCCAGAAAAGCAATAAATTACACCATTATTATCTACAATATTTGAGATTTTTTTAAATATATTTAATGAAAGAGATACTGCTATACATAAATAGCTTATAACTGCTATTGTCCAAACAAGTAAAAATATTGCATCAAGTCTTTGGAAGAATCTTCCGAATTCAATATATCTAGTAGCAAGATACAGCGCCATTATTTCTTCACTATTTCTAATGAACGGAAATAATGATAAAAAGGAAATTATACTAAAAAAGAATAATATTACAGATAAAATTGTGGATATTCTAGCAATCTTTCTAAAATTTTTATCATCCTTTAACAAAGGAGGGAGAAAATATATTATAGAGATACTAGAAAAAGCAAACATATTACTAAGTCCGGTAATAAAAGTTGATTTTATCCCACTTCCTAAAATAGGAAATAAGCCATAGAAATCATAATTTTTTATATTAGCAAGAAATACAAATATTATGCAAAATAATATTACAGGTAGTATTAGTAAATTAACTTTAGAAATAGATTTAAAACCTAATTTATTACCAAAAGTAATAGCAAAAATAAATATTAAGACTATTACTATTATAGGAAGTTTATCTAAATATATTATTTTTAAATTTTCGGAAAAACTTCTAAGTAAAATACTTGTAAAAACAATATAGTAAGTAATAAATAATATTCCAGTTAAAATTTTTAAAAATTTTCCACCAAGATATTGTGAGATATCTAGAACATCTTGACCTGAAAAATGTTTATATAAAAATAAAAGTAATTGTATAAATAAAAGTAATATTATACCAATAAATAAAATATTAAGAGCAGATGCAGAACCAGTATTAGAAATTATACTTTTAGAAAAATTTAGTATGATATGGTTTATAATTATTATTAAAACTAATCCGATAGCTTCTAGATTACTTAATTTAATATTATTCATTATGGTGCCTCCATTTCATACTTATTTTACTTTGTGCTTGTTCTTTTTTGGGATGTAAATAATTATGTCTAAATTCTTGCATCCATGTAGGCATAACAAAAAAATTATTAGATTTTTTATTAAAATTAATTGTATCATTTGGGTTTAGGTATGGAACGCCAAAAGATTTTATACTACAAAGAATACATAGATAGATATATAGACCAATTGCAATACCTAAGAATCCTGCAATATATGCTAAAATTGTAAATAAAAATCTAGTAATACGTAAATGAAAACCAAAAGAAAAATCTGGAATAGCAAAAGATGCAATACCAGTAATCGCAACAATTATTATTAGAAATGGACTAACAATACTTGCACTTACAGCAGCTTGACCTAAAACTAATGCACCAACAATACCAATTGTAGGACCCAATGGCGAAGGAACTCTAAGTCCAGCTTCTCTAATTAGTTCAAAAGAAATTTCCATTACAAACAATTCAAAAATAATTGGAAATGGAACATTTTCTCTTGAAGCCCATAAAGAAAATAATAATTCTGTTGGCAGTAACTCCTGGTGAAAATCGACAATAGCAATGTATATACTAGGTAGTAAAAGAGTAATTGCCATAGCGAGAAACCTTAAGAATTTAAGAAAATTTGCAAAAATAGGTTTTAAATTAGTATCTTCTGGTGAAGAAATAAAATCTACTATTGTTGCAGGTAAAATAATGCAATAGGGATTTCCATTTACTAGAATAACAACTCTTCCAGCATATAGATTTTTGGCAGCTTTATCCGGTCTTTCAGTAGATAAAACTTGAGGAATATTATATTTATTATCTTCGCAAAGTAATTGTTCAAGTTGTCCAGTTGATAAAAGAGAATCAATTTCTAAATTATTTAAACGATATCTAACTTCTGAGACTAAATCAGAATTTGCAATATTTTTTAAATAACATATTGCACATGGAGTTTTACTTAACTTACCAATAGAAACATTTTCGATGATTAAATTTTCTGTATTAGTTGCACGACGTAACATAGATGTATTTACACGTATGGACTCTACAAAAGCTTCTTGAGGCCCTTTTATAATGATTTCATTATTAGGTGAACTTATACTTCTTTGTTTAAATCCTTTTACATCTAAGTTAAATGCTATTGAAAGAGTATCTACAAATAATACACAGTTTCCCATATTTATAGCTGAAAAAATATTACTAAAGCTTGTTTCTTTTACAAGAGAATTTTGAGGTAATAGGGAATTTTCTATTTCTACGGCTAAATTATTAGAATCTTTTTTTATAACTACTTTTTTTCCTTTATTATATGTTTTTAAACTTTGAGTTTTATAAGTATTAGCCTTGTTACGCAACATTAATGGCTTTAAAATAAATTGATTAATTAAATTTGAATCAGACATACCATCAATGTAAATAATAAAAGCAGAATATGGAGTATTATTGGATTTTAACTTAAAATTTCTAATTATAATATCACTATTTATTAAAGTATTATATCTACTATCAATAATTTTTTTATTTTCCTTTAAATTTGTAGAAACATTTTCGTCAGATTCATAAGTTATATTTTTGGATGTAGAGTTATTTAGCGTAAAATCATAAGAATCTTTTGGTGCAGAATATGTTATTAAATTAGAAAGTGATTTTTTTAAACGTGAAAAATTCATATAAATCTCCTATAAAATAAATGATTTGCCAAATTATAATAATTACAATTATTAATTTCCAATTAATTAAAAAATATGTACATTTTTCAAAAAAATACTATATACAATTAAACATGAAAAATGATATAATTAAATAGAGCTAAAACATTCTCCGGTTAGGAGGATGTTTTGTAGTAAGATAAAAAATAGATATAAAAATTAGGAGAATTTTATGAAAAATAATATTTTATCTTTTTTATTAATAATATTAATATTGGGAATAATTGGTGGAATGGTTTATTTCTTTGCTCAATATATGGGAATAGATACAGCAAATATTATTTCATTAGTAGTAGGAACTAATGAAGTAAGTAACGAAACTATAAAGCCAATAGAACCAACAGCAGGAACATCTAATACTTTATTATCCTCACAAGTGGAACAAATACAACAGAATACACAAACTACAGAAGTTCAGCCAACAACAACATCTGGAAAATATAAATATTATTTTAATCAATTAGATGCAAATGCAAAGACAATATATTCTGCTGTTGAATCTAATATAGAGAATTTAAAGACAGGAACTGCAGAGATTGATTTTGGAGAAGAATTTAATAGTTTACTAAATAGTGATCAAGGAAAAGAAAAGTTAAATGTAGCATATCAAGCAGCATTAGACGCTTTTACATTGGATTATCCAGAGGTATTTTATATAGATGTAACTAAGATGGTATTAATGATATATTCTAAAACTAATATTTTAGGTACAAAATATACAGTAAAAATAGAACCTGCTAATGATGGAAGTTATTTAATAAGAGGATTTAATTCTAAAAGTGATGTTGATAATGCTTTAAATTCACTAGAAAATATAAAAAATGATATTGTAAATCAAGTTGCAAATGATGACAAATATACAAAAATTAAAAAAATTCATGATTTTTTAGTAGATTATATAGAATATGATACTTCTATGGAGAGACTAAATACAAGGAATATATATGGAGCATTAGTGGAGAAAAGTGTTGTATGTGAAGGTTATGCAGAGGCATTTAAATATTTAATGGATGCAGTGGAAATTCCATGTGTAGAAATAGTAGGAACAGGTACTAATTCTGTTGGCCAGACAGAGTCACATGCTTGGAACTATGTATTATTGCACAATATGTGGTATGCAGTAGATGTTACATGGGATGATCCAACAATTATTGGAAATGGAACAATTCCAATAACAACGAAAACAAGATATTTTTTAAAGGGTGCTACTGAATTTAATAAAACACATTTTTTAAATGGTCAAGTCTCAGAAGGTGGAATTGTATTTACTTATCCTGATTTAAGTACTACAGATTATGAATAAAAAAATTTCCCTCTATTTTCATAATATGAATTATAGGGGGAATTTTTATGTGTTGTATATCAAAAAACTAATTTACATAATTTGACTTTAAATCTATATTATGGTACAATAGATATGTAACTTTGTAGACAAAGCAAAAGGCGTAATGCCGGGAGGAAGAGCTATGATTAAGCTAATTAAAAAATTGCAACTGTGGTTAAGTCTTGTCATTAATCTGCGGACCGTTTTTTGGAAAAGAAATGTGTACAAAAAAGACAAGGATGTAGCGTATCCGGCCTTCAGTATTTATCGAAGAAGGGATGGAAAATGTGCATTGGTTCATCACTTAGAAATTATTGCTATCTCTAAGTGGGAAGAAGTACAAGGAATATTAATTCCACAAGAACCAATATGGCTTGTATGTACAGGTGAGCATACATATGAACTTAGCCTAAAATCATGCCGAGAAATCAAGGAATTAGAAGGATTCTTTTTACTTGATTTTGAAACTGACAATGTAGCGACTTTTTCAAATGAAGAAGAATTTATAGCATATAATTACAAAATTAGAAAAATTCTACTTCAAGCTAAAGGAAAATATCACAAAATAGATGGACAACGTGGTATTGAATATGGCATTTTGGAAACATATGATCATTATAAAAAAATGATTTTTAAGCATCCAATGGCAAATGAACCATATTGGGAGTTGTCAAAAATTAAATTGGAAAAATTCCCTTTGATAACAGATTCACCACGGTTTAATGGTAACAAGGTCATCCGTATATATCATGACCAAGTTAAGATTGAACGTGACTATGTTCACCTAGAGCATTTCTCGAAATCACCAATATACGAATATATTGCAGAGACAGTAGATGGACGAAAAGTGCTTGTAGGAATCGTGAAAGACGAAATATGCGAACTGCCATTAAAAGGTGAATTATCGCCAATAAAAATTAAGCAGAACACAGATTATTTTATGCTCAAAGATGGTGAAAACATAAAAATCTGCAAGTTTGGTGACAGATGCCTTACTACTCAAAAAGAATATCATGCACGGAAAATTCTTTTTGAGGAAGGATATTTTGATTTTCAAAAGGGAATCTTTATTATCCCTTTAAGCTTAATGACTAAAGTCTCGGCGGGTAGTGACGAGGCAGAACTGGAATCATAGTTTCTATTTTTAGAAGGAAAACTGTTTAAAGCCTTCAAAGAACGAGAGAGAGAAGAACACGTCAAGTGTTAGTCTCTCTCTTTGTATATAAGAAAACCACGTGCTATGCGCGTGGTTCAAAAAAAGCGATAGCAATGTATGAAAAACCTCCAATGAT
>CALXYJ010000020.1 GCA_944392945.1 uncultured Clostridia bacterium
GAACAGTTTATTTGTAGAGCAATTTTGAGGGTAAAAAATTTTTTAATAAATTTCCCGAAATAAATTGACACTATCTATAAAATAATAATTATTGATTTTTGGTAAATAATATGATATAAATATGTAAATAAAAAATGCGATGAAAAAGAAAAAGTATTTGTTTAAGCTTTTAAGAGAGTTAGTGGTTGGTGTAAACTAATAGCAAAACAATATGGGGAGCTTTGGAGCATAATAAAAATTAAGAGGATAATTAGTAATTATCAATTAGGGTGGAACCGCGGAATATAACTTTCGTCCCTAGCTTATTGCTAGGCGCGGAAGTTTTTTGTATTATAAAGAAATTTCTATTGGTAATAAAAAGGTATATTTGTTAAATATAAATAAATAATAGTGTTCCTAGCAAAATAAAGGAGGTTTTTATTATGGTAGATTCAATGGAAAAAATTGTAGCATTATGCAAATCAAGAGGATATGTATATCCTGGGTCAGAAATTTATGGTGGACTTGCAAATACATGGGATTATGGTCCATTAGGAAATGAATTAAAAAATAATATTAAAGCAGCTTGGAGAAAGAAATTTATACAAGAACAACCAAATGTAGTAGGATTAGATGCAGCAATATTAATGAATCCAGAAACTTGGGTAGCATCAGGTCATGTTGGAGGATTTTCTGATCCATTAATAGATTGTAAGGAATGTAAAACACGACATAGGGCAGATAAATTAATAGAAGAATGGGCACATGATCAAGGAAGAGATATGATTGCTGATGGTATGAGTGATGAAGAATTAATGAACTTTATAAAAGAAAATAAGATACCATGTCCAAATTGTGGAAAAACAAATTTTACAGATATACGTAAATTTAATTTAATGTTTAAAACATTCCAAGGTGTTACAGAAGACAAGACAGCGGAAATATATTTAAGACCAGAAACAGCACAGGGAATATTTGTAGATTTTAAAAATGTATTAAGAACATCAAGAAAGAAAATGCCAATGGGTATTGCTCAAATAGGAAAAGCATTTAGAAATGAAATAACACCTGGAAACTTTATATTTAGAACAAGAGAATTTGAACAAATGGAATTAGAATTTTTCTGTAAGCCAGGTACTGATTTAGAATGGCATAAATATTGGAAAGACTATTGTGAAAATTGGTTATTAAGTTTAGGAATGAAAAAAGAAAATATACGTTTAAGAGATCATTCAAAAGAAGAACTAGTATTTTATAGTAAGGCAACAACAGACATAGAATTTGCTTTTCCTTTTGGTTGGGGAGAATTATGGGGTATTGCAGATAGAACAGATTATGATTTAACACAACATATGAATCATTCAAAACAAGATATGACATATTTAGATGCAGAGACTGGGGAAAAATATGTACCATATGTTATAGAACCATCATTAGGAGCAGATAGAGTATTACTTGCTTTTCTTTGCAATAGTTATGAAGAAGAGGAAATAGCAGAAGGTGATACAAGAGTTGTATTACATTTACATCCAGCATTGGCACCATATAAAGTTGCTGTCCTTCCACTTTCTAAAAAATTATCAGAAAAGGCAACAGAAGTATATACCAATTTAGCTAAAAAATTTATGTGTGACTATGATGAAGCAGGAAGTATAGGTAAAAGATATAGAAGAGAAGACGAAATAGGAACACCATATTGTGTAACAATTGATTTTGATACATTAGAAGATAATTGTGTAACTATAAGAGATAGGGATACAATGGAACAAGTAAGAGTAAGTATTGATGAATTAGAAAAATGGATTGAGGAAAAAATTGAATTTTAGTAAATAATTGATAAAGAGAAGTACTTTATTAATAAAAATAATGGCGGATACCAGAAATTTTAACATTTTTTAAATGTGTATATCCTTAGCTATGCAAGGTTATAAAAAAATTTTGGATCCGCTCTTTTACATTTATCGACTTTATGATAAGATTTTTCTAGATGATACCAAAGAGGTGCATGTTATGGAAACAAGTTTAATAGTAAAAAAAGATAGTAAATTTGAAAAAATAAGAAAATTGCTTACAAGAATATTTTTTAAAGAAGAGTATTATATAGAGCAACAGTTGGATGAGCTGTTTAAAACTAAAAAAGTAAATGTTTCTAAAATAGTAATACCAGTAGAAAAATCTGTCAAAAAGGTTTACTAAAATATATTAAGTGATATAATATTTGTATAAAATTGAGATTCAAAAGATAAAGGAGAGAAAATACATGGAAGAAAACAAGAAATATGTATATCTATTTCAAGAAGGAAATGCACAAATGAAGGATATTCTTGGTGGTAAAGGTGCAAATTTAGCAGAAATGACGAATTTAGGACTACCAATACCACAGGGATTTACAATATCTGCCGAATGTTGTAATAAATATTATGAAGATGGGGAAAAGATTTCTGATGATATAATAAAGCAAATAGAAAGAGCTTTGGGAAGATTAGAAGAAATGACTGGCAAAAAATTAGGTGATGTACAAAAGCCTTTATTAGTTTCTGTTCGTTCTGGAGCTAGAGTCTCAATGCCTGGAATGATGGATACAATATTAAATTTGGGTATAAATGATGATACAGTAAAAACTTTAGCTGTAAAAAATAGAAGGTTTGCCTATGATAGTTATAGAAGATTTATACAGATGTATAGTGATGTCGTAAAAGGAATTCCAAATAGTATTTATGAAAAAGCAATAGATACAAAAAAGATGCAAAGAGGATTAGCACAAGACATAGATATGGATGCAAATGATTTAGAAGATCTAGTAAAAGTATTTAAGGGAATTTATTATGATCAAACAGGAACTGCATTTCCACAAGATGTTAAATCTTTATTATTAGAATGTATAGAAGCAGTTTTTAAATCTTGGAATAATCCAAGAGCAATAAAATATAGAAGATTAAATGATATACCTGGTGACTGGGGAACAGCTGTAAATGTTCAAATGATGGTATTTGGAAATATGGGAGACGATTGTGGAACAGGTGTTGCTTTCTCAAGAAATCCAGCAACAGGAGAAAATAAAATATATGGTGAATTTCTTATGAATGCACAAGGAGAAGATGTTGTTGCAGGTATAAGAACACCTATGACGATAGATAAATTAGCAGAAATTAATCCAGATGTTTATAATGAATTTGTAAGAAGTGCTAAGAAATTGGAAAATCATTATAAAGATATGCAAGATTTGGAATTTACAATTGAACACGGAAGTTTATATATATTACAAACAAGAAATGGAAAAAGAACAGCACAAGCTGCTTTGCAAGTAGCTGTTGACTTAGTAAAAGAAGGCTTAATAGATGAAAGAGAAGCAGTATTAAGAGTAGAACCAAAGCAATTAGAACAATTATTACATCCAAATTTTGATAAGGAAAAATTAAAATTAGCAAGACTTATAACACAAGGATTAGCTGCATCACCAGGTGCTGCAACAGGAAAAATAGTATTTAGTGCCGAAAAAGCAGTAAAATTGCATGAAGAAGGAGAAAAAGAGTTAATCTTAGTACGTTTGGAAACATCTGCAAATGATATTGATGGAATGACAGTTTGCAAAGGAATTTTAACAGTAAGAGGTGGAATGACATCACATGCTGCAGTAGTAGCAAGAGGAATGGGGACATGTTGTGTTGCCGGATGTTCTGATATAACTGTAAATGAAGAAGAAGGTTATTTTGAATTACCAGATGGTTCAGAATATACAGAAGGAGATTATATTTCTTTGGATGGAACAACAGGAAATGTATATGATGGAAAAATAGAAACTGTACCTGCTACCGTATCTGGAAATTTTGCAGAACTTATGAATTGGGCAGATCAATATAGAAGATTAAAAGTTAGAGCAAATGCTGATACACCAAGAGATGCGAAACAAGCATATGAATTTGGTGCAGAAGGAATTGGTTTGTGTAGAACAGAGCATATGTTCTTTGCACCAGAAAGAGTAAAAGCAATAAGAGAAATGATTCTTTCAGAAACTGTTGAACAAAGAAAAGTAGCTTTAGCAAAATTGTTACCAATGCAAAGATCTGATTTTGAAGAATTATATAAAGCAATGAATGGATATACTGTTACGATTAGATTATTAGATCCACCATTACATGAATTTTTACCTAAAAAAGATAGTGATATAAGCGAATTAGCAAGAGAAATGAATATAAGGGAAGAAAAAATAAGAGAGACCATACAAAGATTACATGAATTTAATCCAATGATGGGACATAGAGGTTGTAGATTAGATGTAACATATCCAGAGATTGCACAAATGCAAACTAGAGCAATAATAGAAGCTGCAATAAATGTTAATAAAGAAGGTATGAATGTAATACCAGAAATAATGATTCCATTAGTTGGGGAATATAAAGAAATGAAATACGTAAAATCTATAGTTACTGAAACCGCTGATAAAATACTAGAAGAGGCTAATATAGAAATGAGATATCATGTTGGAACAATGATAGAAATTCCAAGAGCAGCATTAACTGCTGACGAAATAGCAAAAGAAGCAGAATTTTTCTCATTTGGAACAAATGATTTAACACAAATGACATTTGGATTTAGTCGTGATGATGCAGGAAAATTCTTAAATGAATATTATTCTAAAAATATTTATGATTTTGATCCATTTGCTACAATTGATAGAAAAGGTGTTGGAAAATTGATGAAATTAGCAGTAGAGTTAGGAAGAAAAACAAGGCCTGATTTGAAAATTGGTATTTGTGGAGAACATGGAGGAAATCCAGCTTCTGTAGAATTTTGTAATTCAATTGGACTAGACTATGTATCTTGTTCACCTTATAGGGTTCCAATTGCAAAACTTGCAGCAGCACAAGCAGCAATAAATGAAAATAATTAATAAATTTTATATATGATAAAAAAGCAAAATTATGAATTACATAATTTTGCTTTTTTGTGCTAATTTGTTTTTATAAAATTTTAAAGATAAAGTATCTAATTAAGCTAAATTTTAATAGTAGATTAATTTTTATTTTCTAAGCTAGAATATTTCTTTAATTTTTCATATACCAAATGATTAATTGTACCAGCAGGGAATTTTCCATTTTTATCTTTTGTACCAGCAGGTACACCAGTTAAAAGCTCTATTCCTTCATCTATTGTAGAAATAGCATATATATGGAATAAATTATTTTTTACTGCTTCAACAACTTCATCATCTAGGTGTAAATTTCTTATATTTTGAATAGGAATTATAACACCATGTTGACCATTTAATCCTCTGTCTTTACAAATTTGGAAGAAACCTTCAATTTTTTCATTAACACCGCCAATAGGTTGTATTTCTCCTTTTTGATTAACAGATCCGGTAACTGCTAAAGATTGGTTTATAGGTATTTCTGATAAACTAGAAAGTAGGGCATATAGTTCAGTACTAGATGCACTATCTCCGTCAACGCCATTATAAAGTTGTTCAAAACAAATACTAGCAGTTAATGCAAGAGGAAAATCTTGTGCAAATTTTTCTCCTAAATATCCAGTAAGGATTAAAACACCTTTAGAATGAGAAGAACCAGACAAGTCAACTTCTCTTTCTATATCTACAATTCCTTGTTTACCAGCATAAGTGTTTGCTGTAATTTTTGTAGGCTTACCAAAAGAATAATCTCCAATTGTTAAAACTGTAAGTCCATTAATTTGACCGACCTTGTAACCAGAGGTATCAATAAGTAGCGTATTTTCTTTTATCATTTCTAAATATTGAGTATCATATTTTTTTACACGTTCAATTCTTTCTTTTAAAGCTTTGTGGATAAATTTATCAGTAATTAGCTTAGAACGACTAAGTTTTGCCCATGTAGCAGCTTCACCAAGAATTTCTGATAAATCATTAAATTTTGTAGAAATTTTTTCTTTATCATCTGCAAGAACAGTAGCATAATCAACAAGGCTTGCTACACCAGATCTATCTAATTGAGGAAGACCTTCTTTTTCACAAAAACCATGTGCAAATCTTGCAAGTTTTACCATATTTTCAGAATTACGAGGAGCGTCATCTTCAAATTCAACTTTTATTTTAAATAATTTTCTAAAATCATTATCAACAGCAAGTAATGTATGATATATATTACTATTTCCAATAATTATAACTTTTACATCTAAAGGAATTGGTTCAGGTTTTAATGAAATCATTACCATAGAAGAATGTTGTTCAGAAGCATTTTCTATATTTAATTCCTTTACTTTTAAAGCCTTTTTTAAAGATTCATAGCATAAACTATTTTGAATAATATCATCAGCTTGGAAAATAATATAACCACCATTTGCAATATGAAGTAGTCCTGGTTTTAGCATAGTATGATCAGTTTTTAATGCACCATAATAATTTTCATATTCAAGTCTACCAAATAAGTTTGGATATGATATATTAGAATCCATTATAACTGGAGCACCTTCTAAACTACTATTATCAATAAATAAATTTACTCTATAATTAAGCCATGGAGCAGGAGGTTCCATTTTAGGTGTATTTGATGGTTGACTATTTGAATTTTCTTCCGTAAATGCAGAAATATTTTTTAATATATCAGCCTTTACATCATTTAAAAATTTAGTGATTTTTTTATTTCTTTTAAATTTTGATTTTACATTATTAATATGAACATTAATTGTTAGTAAAGCTATATTTGATTGCCATTCTTCTATCTTTTTATCGGCTTCTTTTTCAATTCTTTTAATTTCACTGATTGCTTCAATGATTTGTTGTTGAACTATGCCAGATTTATCTTCAAATTCTTTTTTTACATTTTCATCTAATTTATCAAACTCTTCTTCTTCAATAGTTTTTCCATCAATTACAGGCATCATGTAGATACCATTTTGAGCACTTTTAACAAAGAAACCATATTCTAATGCTTTTTTATTTAAATTCTCTAGTAAAATATTTCTTCTTTCTTCAAATTCTTGTCTAATAAGAGTTTTTTCTTTTTCAAAGTCATCATTGTTAAAAGTATTTTTTATATCAACTTTTATGTCTTTTATAAAATTATCCATTGTGTGTTTAAATTCTTTTCCTTGACCAGCAGGAAGAGAAACTGCTATTGGTTCGTTTGGTCTTTCAAAATTATAAATGTAGCACCAATCATTAGGAATTTTTTTCTTTTTAGCAATTGTATCCAAATAGTTTTTAGTATACATTGTTTTTCCAACACCACTTGGACCTTCAATATAGATATTATATCCTTTAACATTTACATTAAGTCCAAATTCTAAAGCCTTTATACCACGTTCTTGTCCAATTCCAGAAGTAATAGGTTCCAAATTTTCTGTGGTTTCAAAATTAAAAATATTTGGATTACACATTACTCTTAAATCTTTGTAATTTAATTCATTCTTTTTCATTTGTTTTCCTTCTTTCTTATAAATCTTTTGTCATTATAATTGCATTATATTTATTATCATAATATTTTTTCCTAAGGCCAACATTTTTGAAACCATATTTTAAATACAAATTTATAGCAGGTAAATTATTCTCGTTTACTTCCAAAGTAATTGCTTTAAAATTTTCAGAGATTGCAGTAGAAATTAATTTTTCTAATAATTTACTACCAACACCTGAATTTCTATTAGTTTTTTTAACAACTATATCTGTAATATGTACATCATCAACAGATTTCCAAATACCTGCAAATCCTAAAATATTATTTTCCAATTTAGCAACAAAATATTCTGAGTTAGGATTATTTAATTCATCATTTAAAATGTCATATGTCCAAAAATCATCAAAGTCTTTTATTAGATTATCTTTTATCAAATTTAAATCTAAAAATGTCATATTATATATTTCTAAATCCATGTTAATTATCCTTTAATATTTTTTTTTCTAATTCTAATTCTGCACTAGATTTTTTTAAATACAGTGGAGAAAGGGATAATTCATCTTTAGAATTGCAATTATAATATTTATAAATTCCAGCTTTTGCTATTGATGTAGCACTAGAATTATTTTTTAAGCCAGTTACAATTTGGCTGTTTGTAAAAATATCTTGTATCATCTTATTATGTAGTTCTGCGCCAGAACCAACAAAAGTAATTGGATTATTTGAATAATTATTTATTTTATTTAATACATTATTAATACTATCAGACATATAATTATTTATTAAAGAATAGTGAGTCTTTTCATTTTTAAATAGACCTGCATATACATTATTATTTTTGGCATCTATTATAGCACAAACTAAAGAATTTTCATTAAGATCAATATTATAAGCTAGACCTTCTAAAGAAGATATTCCTATAGCAGGCTTATTATAATAGTCTCTAAAAGCACATATTGTAGCAACACCAATTCTAATTCCTGTAAAAGATCCTGGACCTTTTGAACAAGTGAATAAATCAATATCTGATAAATTTATTTGTAAATTATTAAAAGCTTTCTGAATCATTGGCATTAAATTTTCAGAATGTGTTAATTTATCTGATAGTGAATCTTCATAAAGTATATTATCATTATTTAATATGGAGATACTACAAATATTGCTTGAAGTATCAATACTTAAAGTTTTCATTATTACACTTCCTTAAAATTAAATTTACCAAAACTTTCTATATTTAAAGTTCTAGTATTTGAATCTTCAAAATCTCTAGTAAATGAAATTTTTAAATAAGATTCTGGTAAAATTTCTTCAATTTTTTCGCCCCATTCAATAATGCAAACACCATTAGAGAAATATTCATCTCCACCAATTGCATAAAATTCGTCAATATCTTCTAATCTATAAACATCAAAATGATAAATTGGAAAATTAGGTGCATCATATACATTTACTATTGTAAAAGTAGGGCTTGACAATTCATTTTGAAGATTAAAATATTCAAGAAAACCTTCTGTAAATTTAGTTTTGCCAGAACCAAGTTCTCCACATAACACAATTATATCGCCTTTTTTAGAATTAGCAGCGATTTTATATGCGATTTTTTTTGTTTCTTCTTCGGAATGTGAAATATATGTACTCATATTTTTTCTCCTTTGCTTCTTTATTATATAAGAAGCAAAAAGGTTTGTAAAGAAAATAGGTAGCGAATTATATGGAAATTCGTAGAAATATATGATAATATATACATGTGGCGAAATTTTAGTAATTGATTAAATTATTATCAAAAATATAAAATTGATAGATTTGAAATTTGTATAGGAGAACCTTATGAGTATAATAGAGAACATAAATTTACCAAAGGATTTAAAAAATATTAATATAAAACAGAAGGAAAGCTTAGCTAATGAAATTAGGCAAGAAATATTAAAAGTTGTATCAAATAATGGTGGACATTTAGCGTCTAACCTAGGAGTTGTAGAGCTTACTATTGCTTTACATTCAGTGTTTAATACTCCTGAGGATAAAATTGTGTGGGATGTTGGACATCAGACATATGTACATAAAATGCTTACAGGCAGAAAAGAGAGAATGAATTCTTTAAGAAAACAAAATGGAATAGCAGGTTTTCCAAAAAGAGAAGAATCAGAGTATGACACATTTAATACAGGTCATAGCAGTACTTCTATTTCAGCAGCAATAGGTATGGCTAGAGCTAGAGATATAAAAAAAGAGAATTATCAAGTTGTAACGGTAATAGGGGATGGAGCTTTAACTGGAGGAATGGCATTAGAAGCATTAAATGATGGCGGAAGTGCTAAAACCAATTTTATAATAATATTAAATGATAACGAAATGAGTATATCAAAAAATGTAGGAGGAATTTCTAATTTTTTAAGTAAAATAAGGAGTAAGAAATTTTATAAAAGTTCAAATAATATTATTAAAAAATTAGTTTCTAAGATTCCTTGGCTTGGTAATAAAATAGTAAAATTAGTACATGATATTAAATATAGTATAAAAAAGATATTTATAGCAAATATGTTATTTGAAGATATGGGGTATACATATTTAGGACCAGTAGATGGACATAATATAGAAAAATTGGAAAGTATATTAAACATTGCTAAAAAAATTGAAGGACCAAAATTAATTCATGTTATAACAAAAAAAGGAAAAGGATATGAGCCAGCAGAAAAAAATCCAGATAAATATCATTCAACAGGTCCAATAGATTTAGAAACAGGAAAGCCAAAAAAAGCAAAGAGCAAAGATTATTCTAAAGCTTTTGGCGATAAGCTAGTAGATTTAGCGAATAAAAACAAGAATATTGTAGCAATAACGGCTTCAATGAAAGATGGAACAGGATTAAAGGAATTTGCGGAGAGATTTCCTAAAAGATTTTTTGATATAGGTATAGCAGAACAGCATGCTATAGGAATGGCTGCAGGAATGGCAACAGATGGAATTATACCGGTAGTTCCAATTTATTCCTCTTTTTATCAAAGAGGTTATGATCAAGTTATACATGATGTTTGCATGCAGAATTTACATGTTGTACTATGCTCAGATAGAGCAGGGATTGTGGGAGCTGATGGAGAAACTCATCAAGGAATATTTGATTTATCATTTTTTAATATAGTTCCAAATCTTGTAATAATGGCACCTAAAAATTTTAAAGAATTAGAAGATATGTTAGAATTTGCAATAAAATATACAGGGCCAATATATATAAGATATCCTCGAGGAGGGGAAGATGGTACAAAGATAGAGAAAGAAGAAAAAATTGCATTAGGAAAAGCTGAAAAATTAACAGAGGGAAAAGATTTTACGATAATTGCAATAGGTAAAATGGTTCAAAGAGCTTATAAAATAGCAAAAATATTGCAAAAAGAAGGAATAGAAATACAAGTTATAAATACAAGATTTTTAAAGCCAATAGATGAAGAAAATATAATTAACTGGATAGGGGATTCTAAAATCATTACATTAGAAGACAATATTACTAAAGGTGGACTTGGAAGCACAGTTTTAGAATTATTAAATAAATATAAAAAGAAAAATGAAATAAAAATATTAGGTTATCCAGATGAATTTATAAAGCAAGCTACAGTAGAAGAAATAGAAAAAGAATATAAACTAGATAGTGAAAATATAATAAATTTAATAAAAAAATGGAGTAATTATGAATAAAAAAGAATTAGTAGAAGGATATAATAAAGAAGATCAAATTCTTATTTCTAGAATGTTAGACAAATTAGAAGAGGCAAAACAAAGAAACAAAATAACTAATACCGATTTTTTAGATGGATATAAAATAAAAATATGTGAAGAAATATTAAGGAAGATAAAATTTGAAGACTATATATTTTTTGGAGGATATGAAGAAGCAGAAAGAAAAATTATAATTTTTTATCCAGAAAAATTAAAATTCATAATAGATAATGGGGAGTATTTTAATAAATTATCAGCAATAAGAATAAAATTACCAAATGAACTTTATGGAGAATATTCTCATAAAAATTATTTAGGAATGATAATGAAATTAGGAATAGTAAGAGAAAAAGTAGGAGATATTTTAGTACAAGAAAAAGGAGCAGATATAATTGTTTTACCAGAAATATCAAGATATTTAATAATTAATTTGGGAGGTTTAACAAGATTAAGAAAAGCTGAAATAGAAGAAATAAAGATTAATGAAATAGAAAGGGCAGAAATAAAAACAAAAGAATATAATATAATTGTTTCTGCATTAAGATTGGATAATGTTATTGCAGAACTTGCAAAGACATCTAGAATGAAGGCAAAAGAAATGATTATGCAGGAAAGAATTTTTATAAATTTTAAAAATGAAATAAAACAAACGAAACAAATAAATCAGGGAGATCTTATTACAATAAGAGGAAAGGGACGATTTAAAATATCCGAAATTATAGGGAATACGCAGAAAGGCAGATATATATTAAAAGTAGAAAAATATGTATAAAATGTAAAGAATTAAGAAAGAATACTTGAAAAGTATTCTTTTTTGTTATAGAATGACTATGATCAAAAATAGGTCAAATTTTTGTATGCCTATAAGGCAAAAAAGAAATGGAGGAATTATAATGTCAATTAAAGTAGGTTTTAACGGATTTGGAAGAATTGGAAAATTAGCATTCCAAGCAGCTTTAGAGAAAGGTGATGCAGTAGATATCGTTGCTATAAACGATCCTTTTATAACAGCTGACTACATGGCTTATATGGTAAAATATGATACAATGCATGGAAGATTTAATGGAAGCATTGAAGCAAAAGAAAATATGTTAATAGTAAATGGAAAAGAAATAAAAGTATATAATGAAATGGATCCTCACAACATACCATGGGGAGAATTAGGAGTAGAATATGTATTTGAATGCTCAGGAGTATTTACAACAATGGAAAAAGCTGGAGCACATTTAGAAGCTGGAGCTAAAAAAGTTCTTATAAGTGCACCATCAAAAGATGCTCCAATGTTTGTTATGGGTGTTAATAATGAAACATATGATCCAAGCATGAACATAGTTTCTAATGCATCTTGTACAACAAACTGTTTAGCACCACTTGCTAAAGTTATACATGATAATTTTGGAATTAAAGAAGGATTAATGTCAACAGTACATTCTACAACTGCAACACAAAAAACAGTTGATGGAGCTTCTAAAAAAGATTGGAGAGGTGGACGTGCTGCTTCTGGAAATATTATTCCATCATCAACAGGTGCTGCAAAAGCAGTTGGAAAAGTTATTCCATCATTAAATGGAAAATTAACAGGAATGTCTTTCAGAGTTCCAACATTAGATGTTTCTGTAGTTGATTTAACATGTAATTTAGAGAAACCAGCAACATATGAAGAAATTTGTGCAACAGTTAAAAAAGCTTCAGAAAATGAATTAAAAGGAATTCTAGAATATACAGATGAACCAGTTGTATCTTCTGATTTCTTAGGAGATCCACATACATCTATATTTGATGCAGCTGCAGGAATTCAATTAACAGATACATTTGTAAAATTAGTAGCATGGTATGACAATGAATGGGGATATTCTCATAAATTAGTTGATTTAGCTTGCTATATGGCTACAAAAGATAATATGTAATGAATATAAAAATTTAGAGGTTGCTTTTTTAAGTAACCTCTAAAACTCTAATTAATTGTAAAGGTTACATATGTGCCTTAAAATATAAGCCATATATGCAACCTTTACAATTAAGACACTGCCAAAATCTTTGATTTTGTATCAGTGACTATATGCGGAGCTAAGACACTGCCAAAATCTTTGATTTTGTATCAGTGACTATATGCGGAGCTAAGACACTGCCAAAATCTTTGATTTTGTATCAGTGACTATATGCGGAGCTAAGACACTGCCAAAATCTCTGATTTTGTTAAAAAGGCATATGCATGTGCTAGTCACAAATATTATATTTATAAATAAAAGGAGTGAATTTTTTATGAGTAAAAAAACAGTTAAAGATATTGACTTAAAAGGAAAAAAAGTAATCGAAAGATGTGATTTTAATGTACCATTATTAGAAGATGGAACAATAAGAGATAATACAAGAATTGTTGCAGCACTACCAACAATTAAATATTTATTAGAGCAAAACTGTGCTGTAATTTTATGTTCTCACTTAGGAAGACCAAAGGGACAAGTTGTTCCAGAAATGTCTTTAGCACCAGTTGCAAAAGAATTATCAAGATTATTAGGACAAGAAGTAAAACTTGCAAAAGATGTAGTTGGTGAAGATGCTCAAAAATTAGCAAAAGAATTAAAACCAGGAGAAGTAATGTTATTAGAAAATGTAAGATTTGAGCCAGGTGAGGAAAAAAATGATCCAGAACTTGCTAAGAAATTTGCAGATATGGCAGAAATATTTGTAAATGATGCTTTTGGTACAGCTCATAGAGCACATGCTTCTACAGCAGGAATTGCTGATTATTTACCAGCTGTAAGTGGATTTTTAATTGAAAAAGAATTAAAATTTTTAGGAGATGCAATAAATAATCCTCAAAGACCATTTGTAGCTATTTTAGGAGGAAAGAAAGTTTCTGATAAAATAGGAGTAATTGACAGTTTATTAGAAAAAGTAGATACATTAATGATTGGTGGAGCTATGGCTTACACATTCTTTAGATCAATGGGATATACAGTAGGAAATTCTATTTGTGAGGAAGATAAATTGGACTTAGCACAAAGTTTATTAAAGAAAGCTAAAGATAAAGGTGTTAAATTAATGCTTCCAGTAGATACAAAAGTAGGAAAAGAATTTAAAGAAGATACAGAAAGTAAAGTAGTTAGCTACAAAGAAATTCCAGATGGATGGGAAGGTTATGATATTGGTACAGAAACAATAAAAATGTATACAGAAGAATTAAAACATGCAGCAACTGTATTATGGAATGGACCTGTAGGATTATTTGAATTTGACCAATTTGCTGTAGGAACAAATGCAATAGCAAAAACTTTAGCAGAAATTGATGCTGTTACAGTAATAGGTGGAGGAGATTCAGCAGCAGCAATAAAGAAAGCAGGACTTTCTGACAAAATGACACATATTTCTACAGGTGGAGGAGCTTCATTAGAATTTATAGAAGGAAAGAAATTACCAGGAATAGAATGTCTAATGGATAAATAATATAGGAGTATAGAATGGAACTATTAGATATAGTGGATGATAATAATAATTTAACAGGAAATCAGGAAGATAAAGATATAATTCATGAAAAAGGATTATGGCATAGAGAAATAGCAGTTTTTATTCAAAATGAAAAGGTGAGTATTTAATCCAGAAAAGATCTGCGAACAAAAAACAAGCTCCTAATAAATGGTGCTTAACTGCAGGTCATGTAAAATCAGGAGAAGAATATAAAAAAGCTGCAATAAGAGAAGTTAAAGAAGAAATTGGAATAGATATAAAAGAAAATGAATTAATAGATTTAGGTTTGTATAAACAACCTTTTAAAAATGATAAGACAACTAATAATACTTTTACAAAATATTATTTTTATAAAACAAATAAAAAAATAGAAGACTATAAAATACAAATAGAAGAATTAAGCAAAGTAAAATATATAGCATTTGATGAATTAGAACGACTAATAAAACAAAAAGATGTAAGCTATGCTTTTTCTAGAAGAGAAGCTATGCAAGACATATTAAAATTATTAAAAAATATAGAGGAATTATATCTTAAATCAAACTGAAGAGAGGAGAGAATATATATGCGCAAAAAAGTAATTGCTGGTAACTGGAAAATGAATATGCTTCCAAACGAAGCAATATCATGTGTTGATGAATTATCTAAATTAGTAAAAGATACAGATAATGAAGTTATTTTATGTGTTCCATATACAGATTTATTTTATGCATTATTAACTGCACAGAATACAAATATAAAAATAGGAGCACAAAATATGCACTTTGAAGAAAAAGGTGCATATACTGGGGAAATTTCTGGACCAATGCTTAAATCAATTGGAGTAGAATATGTAATAATAGGACATTCAGAAAGAAGACAATATTTTGCAGAAACAGATGAAACTGTAAATAAAAAAGTAAAAGCAGCGCATAAATATGGGTTAAAACCAATAGTATGTGTTGGAGAAAGTTTAGAGCAAAAAGAGGCAGGAAAAACAACAGAAGTTATAACAACACAAACGAAATTAGCATTAGATGGACTTTCTAAAGAAGAAGTAGAAGGAACAATAATAGCATATGAACCAATTTGGGCAATTGGAACAGGTAAAACAGCAACATCAGAAGATGCTAATAACTCTATAAAAGAAATAAGAAAAGAGATAGCAAAAAATTATGGACAAGAAGTTGCCGATAGGGTTATAATACAGTATGGTGGAAGCGTTAAGTCAGGAAATGCAAAAGAACTATTTACTACATCAGATATAGATGGAGGATTAGTTGGAGGTGCTAGTTTAAAGGCTGACGAGTTCGCTAAAATAGTAAATTTTGATAAGTAAGGATGGTAACAAAGTATGAAAGATAAGCTAACAATGCTAATGATATTAGATGGATTTGGTGAGAACAGTAATAAAGAAGGAAATGCTGTTGAACTTGCAAATACACCTAATATAGATAGACTAATGAAAATTTGGCCAACAACTGATATCCATGCTAGTGAATTAAGTGTAGGACTTCCAGAAGGACAAATGGGAAATTCAGAAGTAGGACACACAAATATTGGTGCTGGAAGAATAGTTTATCAAGAATTAACTAAAATTACTAAATCAATAGAAGATGGTGACTTTTTTGCAATTCCAGAATTAGTTGAAGCAATAGAAAATTGCAAGAAAAATAATTCAAAATTGCATATACTTGGTTTAGTTTCAGATGGTGGAGTTCATAGCCATATTCGTCATTTATTTGCAGTATTAGAACTTGCAAAAAGAAAAGATTTTGAAAATGTATATGTTCACTGTTTTACAGATGGTAGAGATACACCACCAACTTCTGGAGAAAGTTATATAACACAACTAGAAGAAAAAATGAAAGAAAAAGGTGTTGGAAAAATTGCTTCTATATCTGGTAGATTTTATGCAATGGATAGAGATAAAAGATGGAACAGAATCCAAAAAGCATATGATGCAATGGTAAAAGGTGAAGGAGTCAAAGCAACAAGTGCAATATCTGCAATAGAAAGTTCTTATCAAAAAGAAGTTTTTGATGAATTTATAGAACCAACAGTTATTTGCAATGGAGATACACCTATTGCAACAATAGAGAATAATGATTCTGTAATATTCTTTAATTTTAGACCAGATAGAGCAAGAGAAATAACGAGAACATTAGTTGATCCAGACTTTAATGAATTTGAAACAAAGAAAATGAATTTAGATTATGTTTGTTTTACACAATATGATGAGACAATGCCAAATGTAAAAGTTGCATTTAAGCCACAAAGATTAGTAAATACATTTGGTGAATATGTAAGCAAACAAGGATTAAAACAATTAAGAATTGCAGAAACAGAAAAATATGCACATGTTACATTTTTCTTTAATGGTGGAGAAGAAAAACAATATCCAGGAGAAGATAGAATATTAGTACCTTCACCAAAAGTAGAAACATATGATTTAAAACCAGAGATGAGTGCAATAGAAGTTACAGATAAAGTTGTGGATGCAATAAATTCTAAAAAGTATGATACAATTATTTTAAATTATGCAAATCCAGATATGGTTGGACATACAGGAAATTTAGATGCAGCAATAAAAGCAATAGAAACTATAGACACATGTGTAAAAAGAGTAGTAGATGCAGTAGAGGCACAAAATGGTGTTGTTATTATCACAGCAGATCATGGTAATGCAGAGCAAATGATAGACTATAAAACAGGAGAGCCACATACTGCACATACAACAAATTTAGTTCCATTAATATTAGTAGGAATGAAGGATGTAAAATTAAAAGAAGGAAAATTAGCAGATTTAGCACCAACAATGCTAGAAATCATGGGACTAGAAAAACCAGCAGAAATGACTGGAGAAAGTTTAATAATAAAAGAGTAATAATATTATTATGGGGGGAAGCAAATTGTCAACTTCGGCTAGGATGAAGCAACTCTATAAAGAAATACAACATAGTCTATTTGACATGATACCAGAAAAATGGAATAAAATATTCTTATATGCATCTGTTTTAGATGGTGAAGATAAAATAGAAACAGGTGAGATGTATTTTTACTATGTTCCAAAGGGAATATTAAAAAAAGAACCTGTTAATGTATATGAAGTGCCAAATAGATTTAATTTAGAAGAATCAGCTTATTATAAATTAGCAGATAATTTATATGAAATTATAAAGAAACTAAGAAAAGAATATTTTGCTGTTAATGGTTCTTTATGGAGTAATCTTGTAATTTCAATAGAAGATTTTACGTTCAAAGTTGAATATAGCTTTGAAAATTTGGCAAGCTCCCCATATACTAATTACGAGAGACATTTAGTTTTTAGATATAAATATTTAAAAACAGGTTTAAATTCATATAGTAAAAGAGAAAAACAGATGGTTTTAGATTATATGGATAAGGAACAATTTTCTGATAAAAAAACAGATGAATATGAAGAGTCCTTATATATAGCACCTAATAAAAATTTAGTTAATTTTGAAAAAGATGCTCCAACAAAATCTAAAAGAGAAGAAAGAATGGAAGAAGTATATGAGTTAGAAAAAGATAGTGAATTTTGGCCACATGATAAAAAATATATAGTTGTAGAAAGTAAACCAAAAAATAAAAATCAAATTATTGATACTAATAAAATGTGAAAGGAGAAATAGAAATGATATATTCAAAAGAATTAGAAGAAATGTGCACAGTTGCAAAAGGAGTAAACCATGGACCAGCTCCAATACCAGAAGAAGGTAAATGGGTAAAAGCTAAAGAAATTAAAGATATTTCTGGTCTAACACATGGTATTGGATGGTGTGCACCACAACAAGGAGCTTGTAAATTAACATTGAACGTAAAAGATGGAGTTATCCAAGAAGCTTTAATAGAAACAATAGGATGTTCAGGAATGACACATTCAGCTGCTATGGCAGGAGAAATTTTAACAGGAAAAACAATATTAGAAGCATTAAATACAGATTTAGTTTGTGATGCTATAAATACTGCTATGAGAGAATTATTCTTACAAATAGTATATGGAAGAACACAAACAGCTTTCTCAGAAGGTGGACTTCCTGTAGGAGCTGGACTTGAAGATTTAGGAAAGGGACATACTTCACAAGTAGGAACAATATATTCTAGTACATTAAAAGGACCAAGATATTTACAATTAACAGAAGGATACATAGTAGAACTTGGTTTAGACAAAGATGATCAAATAATTGGTTACAAATATGTTCATATGGGAAAAATGATGGATAATATTAAAAAAGGAATGGATCCTATGGAAGCAATAGAAAAAGCTTCTGGAACATATGGAAGATTTGATGAAGCTGTTAAGAAAATAGATCCAAGAAAACAATAATTCTAAAAAAGGAAGAATGTATTATGAATATTTATTTTTCAGGATCAATATATGGTGGAAGGCAAAAATTGGATTCATATAAAAAATTAGTTAAAGAACTCGGAAAATTTGGAAAAGTATTAACAGAAGAAGTTGCTTCTGATAATGTTTTAGATAAAGAAGAAAATATTTCAGATAATGATGTATTTATGAGTTTAGAACATAGATTAGATAGTGCAGATTTAATTTTTGCAGAAGTGACAATTCCATCATTAGGAGTTGGTTATGAAATTGGTTATGCAGATAAGTCTAATAAAAGGATAATATGTGTTTATGACAAAACTGTAACGCCAAAAATTACAACAATGTTAAGAGGCAATAATAGATTAAAAATTATTCCATATACAGATATAAATGAGATTATTAATAATATGAAAGATATAATAGAGGAGGAAGATTAAATGGCAGTAACATTTGAAAGTTATGAAAGAAGAATAAACCAAATTACACCAGTAATGGAAAAATACGGAATAAAAGATTTTGAAGATGCATTAAAAATATGTACAGATAAAGGATTTAATCCATATGAAATAGTAAAAGGAGTACAACCTATTTGTTTTGAAAATGCAGCTTGGGCATATACTTTAGGAGCTGCGATAGCTATAAAAAAAGGATGTACAAAAGCAGCAGATGCAGCTAAGGCCATTGGGGAAGGTTTACAAGCTTTTTGTATTCCTGGTTCAGTTGCTGATGATAGAAAAGTTGGTTTAGGACATGGAAATTTAGCATCTATGTTACTTTCTGAAGATACTAAATGTTTTGCATTTTTAGCAGGACATGAAAGCTTTGCAGCAGCAGAAGGTGCAATCGGAATTGCAAAATCAGCAAACAAAGTTAGAAAACAACCATTAAGAGTTATTTTAAATGGTTTAGGAAAAGATGCAGCACAAATAATTTCTAGAATAAATGGATTTACATATGTAAAAACAGATTTTGATTTCTTCACAGGAAAAGTAAATGTAGTAGAAGAAATTCCATATTCAAATGGAGAAAGAGCAGAGGTTAGATGTTATGGAGCAAATGATGTTAGAGAAGGTGTTGCCATAATGTGGTTAGAAGATGTTGATGTATCTATTACAGGTAATTCAACAAATCCAACAAGATTCCAACATCCAGTTGCAGGTACATATAAGAAAGAAAGAATTGAAGCAGGTAAAAAATACTTCTCTGTTGCTTCTGGTGGTGGTACAGGAAGAACATTACATCCAGATAATATGGCTGCAGGACCAGCTTCTTATGGTATGACAGATACAATGGGAAGAATGCATTCTGATGCACAATTTGCAGGAAGCTCTTCAGTTCCAGCACACGTAGAAATGATGGGATTAATTGGAATGGGAAATAATCCAATGGTTGGTGCTTCAGTTGCAGTAGCTGTTGCAGTAGAAGAAGCTATGAAGGCTTAAAATATGTAGATTTATGCAATTAAATATGAATTTTTAAAGACTGAGTGTTTTACATTCAGTCTTTTTATTATTTTTTGGATATATTTTCAAATAATTGGTAATAATAATATAAATGGAGGTATGTTATGAAAGATTTTTTGAAAATAGAAAGTATAGAAGCATTAGAGGTGCTAGATTCAAGAGGAAATCCAACAGTACAAGTTGAAGTAGTAACAGATGGTGGATTTTGTGGAGTTGCTAAAGTTCCTTCTGGTGCTTCAACAGGTAGTTTTGAAGCTGTGGAGTTAAGAGATAATGATGAAGAAAGGTATATGGGAAAAGGAGTCTTAAAAGCTGTAGAAAATGTAAATAAGATTATATCTAGAAAAATAACTGGAATGAATGTATATGATCAATTAAAAATAGATCAAAAGCTAATAGATTTAGATGGAACAGATAACAAAGAAAAATTAGGCGCAAATGCTACATTAGGAGTATCACTTGCTGTAAGTAAAGCAGCTGCAAATTCACTTGGTATGTCTTTATACAATTATATAGGCGGAGTAAATGCAAAAAAATTGCCAACACCAATGATGAATATATTAAATGGAGGAAAACATTCTGATAATAATATTAGTTCACAGGAATTTATGATAATGCCGATTTCTGGAAAAGATTTTGCAGAATGTTTACAAATGGGAGTAGAGACATATCATAATTTAAAAAAAGTATTAAAAGATAGAGGGTATTCAGTTGCTGTTGGAGATGAAGGAGGATTTGCTCCTAATTTACAAAATGAAGAAGAGGCATTAGATTTAATTGTAGAGGCAATAAAAAAAGCTGGATACATTCCAGGAAAGGATATTTCAATTGCTCTAGATATAGCAAGTACAGAAATGTATGATGAAGCTAAAAAAGCAGGGAAAAGTGGATATTTATTCTGGAAAACAGGAACATTTAAAACAAGTGATGAAATGATTGATTATTTAGAAGATTTGGTACAAAAATATCCAATAACATCTATAGAAGATGGTTTAGCAGAAGAAGATTGGAATTCATGGAAAAAGTTAACTCAAAGATTAGGAAATAAGATTCAATTAGTTGGTGACGATTTATTTGTTACAAACACAGAAAGATTAAAAAAAGGAATTAAAAATAAAGTAGCAAATAGCATATTAATTAAGCCAAACCAAATAGGAACATTAACAGAAACATTGGATGCAATAAAAATGGCACAGAAGGCTGGATATACAGCTGTAATATCCCATAGATCTGGAGAAACAGAAGATACTACGATTGCAGATATTGCTGTGGCAGTAAATGCAGGGCAGATAAAAACAGGAGCGCCTTGTAGGACGGACAGAGTTGCAAAATATAATAGATTATTAAACATAGAAAATGAATTAAAATAAATTGATAAAATCTTTAATTTATGCTAAAATAAAAAAAGACACTGTTGTTTTTATAAAAAAAGGAAGGAGAAATATGCAGGTGGAGATGACATCTAGAAACAAAAGTATTCGGAAACTGGTAATCAGAGGTAAAACTGATAAAATAGGGTTTCGAGTAATTGCACTTGGGCATTTGGACGAGAAGGATATCGAAGTATTTGACGATTGTATGGAGCTGATTATACATGAAAATCAACTTGAAGTTGACAAAAGTGTTATTAAGACTAAAAGAAAGCTGAAAATCAGAGGATTACACGTTAGAACAAAAGAATATTATCGGTGCGAGTACAAATTATATTTTAGCGAACCAAGTGAAATGGATAAGAACAATCCATTAGATGTGATAAATGTAGTAACAATAGTATTTAAAACCCGAAGAACTCTTGCAAGATGGTTAAAAGAAATTTTTGGAAACTTTTAATCTATTCTCCCAACCCCCATGCTAGAACAATATGCAGTATAAACTAGTGTGGGGGGAAATATGTTAATATTATAATAAAAATTATATAATTAAACTAAAAGTAGAGTCCATTTTCGAGGGCTCTACTTTACTTTTTTATGGAATTGATATATCATACCAAAAGAGGAGGGGAAATGTATGAAAAATAAAAAGTTAATTATTGGAGGAATAATAGCAATTATATTAATAATTATAGCTATTGTAGTAATAATTTTAATTAATGCAAATAAAGTAGAAAATCCAGAAGAAGCATTAAATAGTTATTTTATGAAAATAAGTGAACAAAAATATGAAGAAGCATATGAAAAACTAAGTAGTACAAGTAAAAATAAAACAGCTAAAGATACATTTGTAGATAAGAATGAATCAATTTATAGTGGAATAGATATGACAGATTTAACAACAGAAATTACTAATGTAGAAAAAGTAGATAATGGAGAAAAAATAACATATAATCAAAAGATGAATACATCAGCAGGAGAAGTAAGTTTTACGAATACGGCTACTCTTGTAAAAGAAGATAAAGAATATAAATTAAATTGGTCAAATAGCATAATTTTTCCTGATTTAGGAGAGAATGATAAAATAAGAGTAAAAACAATAGAAGCAGAACGTGGAAATATATATGATAGAAATAATGTTTTACTTGCTGGTAAAGGAAATATTTCATCAATTGGACTTGTACCAGGAAAAATGAGTGAAAATAAGAATGAAGATATACAAAAATTATCTAACATATTAGGTGTATCTGTAGATTCAATAAATAATAAATTGAATATGTCATATGTAAAAGATGATACTTTTGTACCAATAAAAAATGTGGCAACAACAGAAACACAAATTAAGGAACAAGCATTAACAATTCCTGGAGTAAAAATAACAACAGAAAGCTCAAGAGTATATAGCTTAGGTAAAGAAGCATCCCAAGTTATTGGGTATGTACAAGCAATAAGTGCAGAAGAATTAGAGCAAAATGCAGGAAAAGGCTATAATAGTAATAGTGTAATAGGGAAAGCTGGAATTGAAAAAATTTATGAAGATACATTAAGAGCAAAAGATGGAAAAGAAATATATATAGAAAATGAAGATGGAGAAAAAACAAAAACAATTGTAAAAAAAGATGCAGAAAACGGAAAAGATATTAAATTAACCATTGATGCAAATACGCAAAAACAAGTATATGATAGTTTAGAGGAAAATAAAGGTGCATATGTAGCAATGGATTCAAAAACAGGAGAAATCTTGGCTTTAGTAAGTACACCATCATATGATTCTAATGATTTTGTTTTAGGTATGAGTACTGATGAATGGAATACATTAAATCAAGATGAAAATAAGCCTTTAATAAATAGATTTTTGCAAACTTGGTCACCAGGTTCAACATTTAAACCTGTAACAGGAGCAATTGGAGTTACAGAAGGAAAAATAGATCCAAATGAGGATTTTGGAAGAAGCGGACTTAGTTGGCAAAAAGACAGTAGTTGGGGAAATTATATGATAACAACATTAACTCCATATAATGAAACAGCAAATATGAAAAATGCATTAATAAGGTCAGATAATATTTATTTTGCAAAGGCTGCCCTAAAGATAGGATATGAAGGTTTTATGGAAGGTCTTAATAATTTGGGATTTAATGAAGACATAAAATTTGAGTTGAATGCTGAAAAATCTACATATGATACAGATGGAACTATAGATGATGAAATTCAACTTGCAGATAGTGGATATGGTCAAGGTCAAATATTAGTAAATCCAATACATATGGCTTCAATATATTCGGCTTTTGTAAATAATGGAAATATGATAAAACCAACTATAATATATGAGGAAAATAAAGAACCAGAATATTTAAAAGAGAATGCAATATCAGAAGAAGCAGCAAATACAATAAAAGAAGATTTAGTACAAGTAGTAGAGAATCCAAATGGGACAGCTCATAATGCAAAAATAGATGGAGTTACAATTGGAGCGAAAACTGGAACAGCAGAATTAAAAGCAAGCAAAGATGAAGAAGGAGAAGTATTAGGATGGTTTAATGCATTTACTGCTGATGAAAGTTTAGAAAAACAACTAGTTGTTGTAAGTATGGTAGAAGATGCAAATTCAGTAGGAGGAAGTCATTATTTATTCCCAAAAGTTACACAATTATTTAAATAAAGTTTTAGATCAGGAGAGAGATAGGCATGTACAGCATAATGAAAGCACTAGTAAAAGGACTTTGTTGTAAATTTATATATAGAGTTAAATATATAGATATTGAAAAGATAGACAATAATAAAAAATATATTATTTGTCCAAATCATTCAAATGTATTGGATCCAACTTTTATATTTCCAATAGTAGATAATTTGTCTATAATGGCAAAATCAGAAATATTTAAGAATAAACTTTTGGCAAAATTATTTACTTATTATAGGGTTTTCCCTGTAAACAGAAAAATAAGAGATGTTAAAAGTACACTTCATGCAATAGAATGTTTGAGTTTAGAAGAAAATTCAAAATTATTAATGTTCCCTGAAGGAGGAATACTAAAGAAAAAGGAAGATTTAAGAAATAAAGTAAAAAATGGAGCAGTATATATATCAGCGGAAACAAATGTAGATATATTACCTGTGTTTATAACAAGAAGACCACATCTTTTTCAAAGAGTATATGTTGTTATAGGTGACGCAATAAAAATACCTACAGAGATAAAAGATGATAGGGAAAAGATTAGAGAATATTCTAAAAAAATGATAAATATAATTTATGATTTAGAAGAAAAAATTCCAAAGAAATAGTTGAAAAAAAGCTAGATATATAGTATTATATACCTAGCTTTATATATTCGGGTATGGCCAAGCGGTAAGGCAGTAGGCTCTGACCCTACGATCGTTAGTTCGAATCTAACTACCCGAACCAAAACCACATATAAAAAATATGTGGTTTTTTATTTTGAAAAATATGTATAGCAATATTAAGTTGATTATGTACAATTGTAAAGAAATTTGCAAATGTGTATTAACGACTTTTTTTATATTTAAAAAACGAACAAAATTTCGCAAAAAGTATTGACAAATAATATATAAAAATATAAAATACAAACAACCAAACAAAAGTTTGAAAAATCAAGGAGGTAAATTATGAAAAAAGTAAGAGAAAATTTAATTACATATACTATAGATAAAGCTATTTTTGGAAATTTATCCATATTAGTAAATAATGGAGAAGTTATAGTAAAAGCTCCTTGGTATTTTTCTAAACAAAGAATACAAGATACAATTAAAGAAAATAAAAAATGGATTTTAAAAAAATTAAATGAAATAGAAGATGTAACTTTATATAAAACAACTAAAATATTAGGAATAAATTATGCTATAAAAATTAATTATAGTAATATAAAAGCTCCAGAGTTAAATTTAAAAAATAATTATATAGAAATAAAACTACCTAGCAATTTGGAAAAGAAAAATAATAGTAAGATTATAGATATAATTTTAAATAAAATGTATATAAAATTAGCTGAAAAACACTTGGAAAATGTTTTTGAAGAAATAAGAATAGAAACAGGCTTAGCACCAGAAGATTATAAAATAATTCAAGATAAAAAGGAAATTGCTAAATTTGATTATGATTCAAAGGAAATATATGTTAGTTCTAAAATAATGGAATTAGACGAGAACTGTATAAAATATATTGTAATGCATCAATTATGTCATTTAAAATATAAAACACATGCAAAAGGATTTTATAACTTATTAAAAAAGTATTTTCCAAATTACGAAAAATATGAAGAAATATTAAAAGATTATAAATTCTAAATAAGAAGACTCCGACAATTTAACTTGTCGGAGCAGATTAAATTATTTATTTAAATAATAAAAATAAAATAAGCAGATGTACGGGGTAGAAAGCATATAAGAAGTATTTTATTTTTTTTCCTTGTTTTCCATTATATAAAAGTATAAAAATAATAGAAGATATTGTAAATGTTGTAATTAGTGAATAGAAAATTATATTTCCATATTTTAAATATTCAATGAAATATTTAATTATGCATGCTAATATAAAAATTATACTCATAGTAAGCTTTTTATTTCTAAAAATGTAAAATATAAATATAATAGCGATTCCAAAAAATCCATAGTCAAATTTAGCTAATTCTGCAATAATTCCAAATATAATTGCAGGTAAAATTCCAAATATTATTTTTAAAATCGTATTAATCTTTTCATTTTTTACTACTATAAATTTAGAATTAACTAATTTATCATAACAAAAAATAGCTAATAATCCAAAGAATAATGTAAAGAAAATATTAAGTGTAAAATTACTAGTAAAAGTAGACTCAAATAGCCAAAAAGGAATTTGTGATAATAATGCAAAAATAAATAATCTAAGAAAATATTTTTTTAGATTTTTAGTATGAGTATATCCTTCTGTAATTTGAAAGGCAAATATAGGAAATGCAATTCTACCTATAAAATTCATTGCAGTAGTTCTCTTAAAATAAGCATCTCCAGAATGATCTATTAACATTGTAATCATTGCAATTATTTTTAAAGCAAAACTTGTCATATAAAGCCTCTTTTCTTTTAATTTTTATTCTAAAACAAATTTTAACAAAAATAGACATATAATTCAATATAGGGAAGAATAATAAAAATATTGTGGCATTATTTATAGAATAGCTAAAGTAAAAATCTTCAAATTATTTTTCGGACTTGGAGAGGGACAGACCTATTATATTTGTTTTTTATGATAATATTTTTTGAAAATTTTTATAATCAGTACTATAATTGCATGTAGTATTAAAATAATTGGAGGAAAAAAGTTATAATAAATCTAATAAAATTTAAAATATTATATATGATAAATGGTAGTATAGTAAAATTTTCTTATTTATTGTATAATTCTATTGGATTTAAAGTTGAAAAACGGAGGGGTTAAAGTGAAATTTTATATAGGATCAGGAATGAAAAATTGTGAATTGGTTAATTATTATGCAAAGATATTAAAAGACAATGGTTGGGAACAAACCTATGACTGGGTAAAGAATGTTAGTGATGATGTGTCTTTAGAAGATATGATAAAATATGCAACATTGGAGTCACAAGGTATTGTTGATTCCGATATTGTTATTATTCTATTACCGGCAGGAAGAGGAGCACATATTGAGTTAGGAATGGCAATGGCACTAAATAAAAAAGTATTTTTATGTTCTGAAACTAAAGAAGAATTTAGCATCGAAAATACAGTTGCTTTTTATGAACTACCAAATATTGTTAGATTAGTAGGTACTGCTGATGAGAATTTAAAGAAAATAATTAAAATGTAAAGAAGGATTATATAAAGAAAGTTGTAATTGGTGGTAATGCTAAATTACAAAGCAATATAAATTTATTGGAAGCAAAAATTTTCTAATAATCATTATGAAGTAATAAATTGTCCAAAAGAAATAGAAAAAGATCATTATCGTTATATAGAAAAACAACTTACGAAACTTTTATAGTCCGTAAGTTGTTTTTAAATGGAGCGATTTCGAAACAGGTATGCGAAAAAATGATATACTCTGTTTCAATCTCTCTTATATAACTCGATTTATTATTATTACTTTAACATAATTTATCAATTTTGACAAGATATATTTAGATAATTATTCCATAAAGTTCAGCTCTTTCTTTGAATGCTATTTCATTTCCTTCAAGTATATTTATTGCTTCCGTTGATACTGCATTGTTATATATTGTTCCATTACATTCAATCCAACTATTTTCGCCATTACCTTTTAATACTATAATATTTTCTGAATTACCTGCAACTGCTATATTTGGACTATGAGTAGCAACGATTAATTGTCTTTTTTCTTTAACTCTATCCAATTCTTTTACTAATGTGTGATATACATATGCATTATCTAAATCATCTTCTGGTTGGTCTAAAATCAATAATTGATTATTATCAGAGATAGTCGTGCCATAAAGTAAAATCAATAATATTCCAACGGCTTTTTGTCCAAAAGATAAATTCGTTCTTTCTCTATATATTTTCTTTTTACTCATACCATAGTTAACATTTAGTTTAAAATCAATAATTACTTGTGGTATATTAGAAACGTAATTAGACTGAAAATATTTATATGTATATTCGCAGGCTCCCTTTGATAACCCTTCATCTAATCCTGTTTTTTTAGATATTTCCATATATTGATTTGTAAATAATAAATATAATAAATCATGTGTATTTGATATTTTAGAAAATAGAAATTTTAAACTTTTTCTTAATTCAAGTTCTTTTTCATATCCACTAAAATTGCTTTTATATTTATTGTTTTTTACTATTTCATCAATAATATTCTCTTTATATCTTCTTGGTAAATCAATTTCATAAGTTAGTATTAATTTATCATTTAAAATTTTATTCATTTTATCAAGAGTTTCAATATTATAAGTATTTATCTTTTCAGAAACATCAAACAATTTATTATATTTTGATATTAATGCTCTCGAATTATTTTCTGCATTTTCATCTCTATTTCTTTCAATTTCTATTTTTTTGCAAAGTTCATTAACTTCATCTTGTAATATCTTTTTTTCTAAACATAATTCTTGATATTCTCTTCCTATAATTCGTTCTATAATCGAATAAATAGTTTTAGTAACTTTCATCTTGTTATTTCCAATTTCCAATATATTTTTCTGTTGATATATTATTGGTTTTATATCACTGAGAAATGATATAATTTTATCCATATTTGTAGTATCTAGCCTAACAGAATTTACTTGTTTTTTAAACTTATTTTTATAATTATAGATTGTAACATTTGGACTATTTAATCCTTTTGGAGCAACAGTTATAGCATAAATTTCATCATCTTTATTAACAAATAAGACAATTTCATCAAATCTACTTATAATATTTTCTTTTTCCTCAATTTCATCATATTCTTCAACTTCATCAACATTATATATTAAATAATCATCATTATTTGAATTATAATATGTTTCCGTATCATAAAAATTAAAAGCATACTTTATTATATCTATAATAGTTGATTTTCCAGTTCCTCTAGCTCCAATAAAACAATTTAATTCTCGTGAAAAAGGTATTATTTCCCATTCGAAATCTTTACTTTTATTTTTTACAAAGCTTCCTTTTATGCAAGTAGATATTATATAAGGATTTTTCTTAATAGGAATATTCTCAAATATCTGAGTATTAGGATTTTTAAAAAAAGATTTTATCGTTCTAAAACTTAATTCACCTAAATTAGCATAAAAAAATTGCGTTCCCATTGGTTTACCTGAGCCTTTATAATTTTCTATATTCAAAATACTATGGCTGTCTGATGCTTTAAAAATTTTTAAATCTTTATTAAAGTTTTTTATTAATTTACTCAATTCATTTCTATTGCTTTCATTACTAATGCAAACTCCTAGCATATTTGGAGATTTAAGTACTTTTTCAACAATTCCTCCATTAATTATAAATTCTTCATCTTTTTTAGAGGTTTTTATATAGTCTTTGAGAAATCCTTTATCTCCATCTGCGTGTGGTAAGCATACAAAAGCATTATATTCATTTGCAATTTCGCATAATGTTAATGGTGTTACTCTATCAGCACTTGCTTTATCATTATCTTTTTCATTATCTATTCCACATCTTTTTATAAATTCTTCTATCACTGAAATTTTAGTTCCTTCTGAAAAATAAATTAAAAAATGTCTTGCAAAACATGTAACTTCAATTCCTGGCATTATATATTTTCCATTTAATTTGCCTCTCAATTCAACATTTTTATTGATAATATCTTTTATTTGTTTATATCCCTCTATGGTATTATGATCAGTTATTGCTATAACATCTAAATCCGAATCTATAAATTTATTTATAAACTTTTCATATTCTTTCATAACGTCTATATCTTTTTTTGAACGAATATAATCTTTAGATGCAGGGGAATGAATATGTAAATCCATCTTTTTTAATTTAGCTATATTTTTCATTTTCTTTATTGATTTATCATACAAATCATCTATATACATTTAAGTTCTCCTTTTGTCATATTTTTACAATATTATAGAATATTTTTACAAAATTTTCAAATAGTATTGATTACAAAACTTATGTTTGGTATAATAATAAAAATTAATTGTTATATTATTTCAAAGAGGAGGTCAAGATATGCCAGAATTAAGCGTTTTAAATCAAAAAATAAACTATATACAAATTAATGATGAAGATTATATATCAATTACTGATATGTTAAAATCAAAAGATGGAGATTTCTTTGTTTCAGATTGGCTAAGGAACAGAAACACTATTGAATTTTTAGGCATTTGGGAAGAAATTCATAATCCTAATTTTAATTATGGCGAATTCGCCATAATTAAAAGTCAAGCAGGTTTAAATAGTTATAAAATTAGTGTTAAAGAATGGACAGAAAAAACAAATGCGATTGGAATAATATCAAAAGCAGGAAGATATGGAGGAACTTATGCTCATAAAGATATTGCTTTTGAATTTGGAATGTGGATTAGTCCAAAATTTAAACTGTTACTAATAAAAGAATTTGAAAGATTGAAAGCAGAAGAACAGAAACAAATAGGTTGGAATGCTAAAAGAGAACTTTCAAAAATCAATTATAGAATACATACTGATGCTATAAAAAATAATTTAGTACCTAAAGAATTAACTAAAAATCAAATTAACTTTGTTTATGCAGAAGAAGCTGACGTATTAAATATGGCATTATTTGGTATGACAGCAAAAGAATGGCGTGAAAAAAATCCTAATTTAAATGGAAATATAAGAGATTATGCAACAATGAATGAATTAATATGTTTATCAAACTTAGAAAACCTAAATTCTGTTTTTATAAATGAAGGATTAAAACAAAGTAAAAGACTTGAAAAATTAAATAAAATTGCTATATCACAAATGCAAATTCTAAATGATACAGATATTAAGTATTTAAATTCATAACTATAAAAACAGAATGTACCACCATCAATGTATGATACATTCTGTTTGTCTGTTGGCTAACTTTTTCACGGCAACCGTCTTTTCAAAATTGCATCTTCATGTGCTTTCCTGTCTTTCTCACATCTTGTAACATATCTTGTGCCATCGTAATATTGAGTTTTTTTCCTTTGAGGCATGTACCTCACAGGGCAGTTCTTATTTTTACAAAAAGCACATTTTAAGTTACTCTTCAGTACTGAGAAAAATGTAAGTTTTGCCATTCTATTTTCCTCCTTAACAATTCTGTTTACGAGTTACATTAAAAGTCTGTTTGAGTATCAACCTCCTTAATATAATCGAGAAGATCAGAGAATTTTTCATCATCAGCATATAATGACTTGTCCCATTCGTACCAAATGTCAAATGCTGTTGTTGCTCCATTTTGCACTATTTGCTGAACTCTTTTGCTTTTGAAAACAACATTGTTTTCTTGCTTATCCAAAGGATTTTGACATCCCATATCCTGATAAACCTTTGCCTGTATATCAGCATCTAATTTATCACAATGATAAGCAAAAATTGCTTCTCTTGTTTTCCTTTCATCAAATTCCAGCAATAATGCAAAATATTCTTCTTTCTTAATTAAGTCTCCGAGAACTTCCTTGATTGCTGCATGTTCATTTTGCATTTTTTCCTCTGGAGTAATATTATCAAAAGGAGTAATATCTCCTATGACAACTTCTCCTAATTCATGAAGTACCAGCATTTTTATTACTTTACTGATGTCTAAATGTGTTTCAAATTCAGAATCGATACTCAATGCCAGTATACATGTTCCATAGATGTGTTCAGCAATACTTTCAATTCTCTCCTTACTCACGTTCCAATGTGTTTCATTCCAGCCACTTCTAATTTTATACTTCAGCTG
The DNA here is from genome assembly GCA_944392945.1 of uncultured Clostridia bacterium. Taxonomy (GTDB): domain Bacteria; phylum Bacillota; class Clostridia; order TANB77; family CAG-508; genus Merdicola. The sequence goes on from CALXYJ010000020.1 coordinate 32,068, forward strand.
TGTAGCTAAAAGATAAAACCTCATTGTACTCTTAAGCCGTTCTTTCATGTAAATTCCTCCTTCAATAATTATTGTGTTGCAAATGTTTCTTTATGATTAACTCCCAAAGGAGATTATAAAAAATAATTGGTTTATTAACTAAATTTTCTCAATTATACCATAAAAGCTTGTATTTATCAATAATTCAGCATATTTGTAAATGTTAAAATAAAACTGATAGAAAAATTCAAAATAAAATTGATAGAATTCTATCAGTTTTTTTGATGAGTTT
>CALXYJ010000021.1 GCA_944392945.1 uncultured Clostridia bacterium
CATTGCGAAAAATATACAGAAAATAAGCTTTAAAAACTTTAATTTTCTAAGAAAAAATTTTTTATTCGTTACCACTGATAATATGCTCTATATATTGACTTTCCGTTAGTTTTAGTGTATAATAGTTTATGTAAAGTGTGATAATTAAGGAGGAACTCATATGATAAAAGAAACATTAATATTTGGACACAAAAATCCAGATACAGATTCTATTACATCTGCATTAGTAATGGAAAATTTAGAAAAAAAATTAGGAAATGAAAATGCAAAAGCTGTTAGATTAGGAAATGTTAATAAAGAAACTCAATATGTTTTAAAATTTCTTGGTATGGAAGCACCAGAATTAATCAATGATGTAGAAGATAACCAAGAAGTTATTTTAGTTGACCATAATGAAGCTAGTCAAACAGTAGATAATATATCTAATGCTAAAATATTAAAAGTTGTAGATCACCATACAATGAATTTTGTTGCTCCATATCAGCTATATTATAGAGCTGAACCTGTTGGTTGTACTGCAACTGTTTTATATAAAATGTATAAAGAAAATGATGTAGAAATAGATAAAAATATCGCTACATTAATGCTTAGTGCAATAGCATCTGATACATTAATCTTAAAATCACCTACAACAACTGATGAAGATAGAAAAGTTGTTAAAAAACTAGAAGAAATCTCTGGACTTGATATCACTGTTTATGGAACAGATATGCTAAAGGCTGGTACAGATATTAGTGAATATACTCCAGAAGAAATTATAAATATAGATTGTAAATTATTTGAAAAAGGAAACAAAAAATTTAGAATTGCTCAAATAAATACAGCTGATTTAGATTCAATCTTTAAAAATCAAGCATATTTTGAAAAAGCAATTGAAAAAGATATAGAAAAAGAAAACTTAGATTTATACGTATTTGCAGCAACAGATATAATTAATTCTAATTCAAAAATTATTTCTTTAGGAAATGATGCACCAGTTGTAGAAAAAGCTTTCGGAGTTTCTGTTGATAACAATACTGCAATGCTTGAAAATGTTGTTTCTAGAAAGAAACAAATTTTACCAAATATTTTAAATAATCTAGACTAATGTAGAATGGACAATTATATTTGTTAAAGATATCCTAGGTTTCTTTAACAATATAGTTTTTATATATAAATGAAGGCTACTGAATTTAAATTCAGTAGCCTTTGTTTTTATTATTTTAGCTAAACTTATAACTTCTGTATTAGAAATATTTAATTTTGAACTTTAAGGAACATCCCTAAAGTTCAAAATCATTACATAGCTTGTCTAAATAATTCTATAAAGTCTTCTCTTGTTACTTCTCTTGGATTTCCTGGTTTGCAAGGATCTTCCATAGCTTTATCTGCAAGCATTCCAAAGTCTTCTTCTTTTGCTCCTACATCTTTTATTGTTTGTGTAATTCCAACTGATTTAGATAATTCTGAAATTTTCCATACAAATGTATTTATAACATCTTGATCATTTAAATGTTCTGCATCTGGTCTTCCTATATTTACTAATATCTCTCTAAATCTTTGTGCAGTTGCTGGATCTTGTCCATTAAATCTCATAACTGTTGGTAATAAAATAGCATTAGCTAAACCATGTGGTGTATCATAAACAGCTCCTAGTTGATGTGCCATAGAATGTACTATTCCAAGTCCTACATTTGAAAATCCCATTCCTGCTATATATTGTGCTAGTCCCATTTTATCTATTGCATCTTGATTTTTTTCGTTTACGGCTGCTGGTAAATTCTCGAATATTAATTGTATAGCTCTCATATGGAACATATCTGACATTGTGTTATGAGCTTTTGTTATATATCCTTCTATAGCATGTGTTAAAGCATCCATACCTGTTGATGATGCAATAGATTTTGGTAATGTAGACATAAGTTCTGTATCTACTATTGCAACTAGTGGTATATCATGTGGATCTACACATACCATTTTTACTTCTCTTTCTTCATCTGTTATAACATAGTTTATAGTAACTTCTGCAGCAGTTCCATGTGTTGTAGGAAGTGCAATTAATGGCATCCCTTTGTGTAATGTATTTGAATTACCATTTAAAGAAACTATATCTGCTCTGTCAGGATTTGTCATAACTATAGATATTCCTTTAGCTGTATCTATACTAGAGCCTCCTCCTACTGCAACAATTACATCTGCCCCAAAATTTTTACATACTTCAATTCCATTTTTTACATTTGTAACTGTTGGGTTTGGTTTTACATCACTATAAACCATATATTCTATTCCTGCTTCATCTAATTTATCTGTTACTTTCTTTGTTAAACCTATCTCGAATAAAGACTTATCTGTAACAACTAAAACCTTCTTATATCCTCTATTTTTTATTTCTTCTGGTAAAACCTCCCTTGCTCCAAATCCAAAATAAGATGTTTCGTTTAATACAAATCTTTCAATACTCATTTTTTTCCTCCTTAGTTTTTTATTTATATAATTAATTTCTACAAAAGTAGAATATAATTATCTCTTAAGTAATTTTATATTCAATATCCTCCATAAAAGGAAACATTTCTTCAATCCTTTTATGTGTTATTACAATTTGTTTTGGCTGTGGATTCTTAGGATGATCGGATATTAATTTTTGCGTATAACAATTTTCTGCTGTTTTAAATAATAAATATCTATTTCGTACATAAGTATAATACATTTGATATCCATCATCTAATTCCTTTTCAAATCTTTCAAATGTATATGTGCCATCCATAATATTTTCCTTTCTATAATTATTGCATCATTTCTTCAAATTGTTCTTCTGTAATAATTTCTACTCCTAAGCTCTGTGCTTTTGTTAATTTACTTCCGGCATCTTCTCCAGCTAAAACATAGTCTGTCTTTTTAGAAACTGATGATGATGTTTTTCCTCCGTGTTTTTCTATTAAATCACTTGCTTCTTTTCTAGTAAATTTTTCTAAAGAACCTGTTAAAACAAATGTCTTCCCTTCAAATCTATTATCTATATCTTCTGTATCCATAGCTTCCATATTAACATTTGCTTCTTTTAATCTATTTATTAAATCGATTGTTTGATTCTGTCTAAAAAATTCATATAAACTTTTAGCAGAAATCCCTCCAATATCATCAGTCATAGATAAACTTTCTACAGAAGCATTCATAAGATTATCCATATTTTTATATTTTCTTGCCAATGTTTTAGCAGCTTTAACACCTATATGTCTTATTCCCAATGCTGCAATTAATCTATATAAATCATTGTTTTTACTAACATTTATTGCATTTATTAAATTTTGAGTAAATTTTTGTCCATTTTTCTTTAATGAAGCTATATCATCAAATTTAAGGAAATATATATCTGCAATATTTTTTATTAATCCCTTATTTATTAATTGCTCTATTATTTTATCTCCCAATCCATCAATATTCATACAATCTCTTGAAACAAAATGGATAATATTTCTTACTAATTTTGCAGGGCACTCAATACCTATACATCTACTTACAGCTTCTCCTTCTTCTCTTATTACTGGAGCTCCACACACTGGACATACTTTTGGCATTTCAAAAATTACTTCTGTTCCATCTCTTTTTTTCTTTTTTACTTCTAATATTTCTGGTATGACATCTCCTGCTTTTTGAACTACTATTGTATCACCAATTCTTATATCCTTTTCCTTTATAAAATCTTCATTGTGTAGTGTAGTTTTTGATATTGTAGATCCAGCAACCTTTACAGGCTCTAGTATTGCCATAGGTGTTATTGCTCCTGTTCTTCCTACTTGGCAAATTATATCTTTTAGTTTTGTTTCTTTTTTCTCTGGTGGATATTTATATGCAATCGCCCATCTTGGAACTTTAGAAGTTGTTCCCATTTTTTCTCTTAAATCTAGATTATCAACTTTTATAACAGCTCCATCTATTCCAAAAGTCAACTTTTCTCTATCATCTCCAATTTTCTTAATTGCTTCTATGGCTTCTGGAATATCTTTACAAGGTATTACTACTGGATTTACATTAAATCCCAATTTTTTTAGATATTCTAATTCTTCAAAATGAGAATTAAATTCCTTTCCTTCTATTTTTTGAACATTAAAAATATAAATATCTAATGGTCTTTGCTTTGTTATCTTTGTATCTAATTGTCTTAATGATCCTGCTGCTGCATTTCTTGCATTTGCAAAAGTCTTCTCCTCATTTAACTCTCTTTCTTCATTCATTTTATCAAATTCTTTTTTACCAATAAATACTTCTCCTCTTACTATTATATTTATTGGCTCTTTTAACTCTTTTGGAATAGTTTTTAAAGTTTTCAAATTTTCTGTAACATCTTCTCCTACTAGACCATCTCCTCTTGTAGCACCTCTTACAAATTTTCCATTTCTATATTCTAAAGCTGCAGAAAGACCATCTATTTTAGTTTCTACTACAAACTTTACATCTTCTTCATTTATATTATTTTCTTTTGCAGCTTTATAAACTCTTTCCTTAAATTCATCTAATTCACCAAAAGAAAATATATCTTGTAAACTTTGCAAAGGGACTTCATGAACAACCTTTTCAAAACCCTCTTTTACATGTCCTCCAACCTTTTGAGTTAAAGAATCTTTAGTTATTAAATCTGGAAATTCCTTTTCTAAAGCTTTTAATTTATTCATTGTCATATCATATTCATAATCTGATACTTCTGGGTTATCTTCATCATAATACTCTTTAGCCCATATCTCCAATTGTTTTCTAAGTTTTAAAATTTCTTCATTTGCTTTATTTTTGTCCATTTGTCTTTACCTCTTCTTTGAATAAATCTTTACCCTTTAATATGTAATCCATTCCTGATAAAATTGCTGCAATAACAGATATGCTCATTAAAATTGTTGTTATAAAATTATATGTCCATTCAAATCCTGTTAAGCCTCCCAAAAAGCATTGAGCAAATCCATTTTGATCCACAAAAGCTAAAATTATAGCAACCATTTGTGTAACAGTTTTTAATTTTCCCCATACGGAAGCTGCTATAACTTTTCCACCTTTTTCTACTGCTACTAATCTATATCCAGACACAATAAATTCCCTAAATAACACAATTATAGGAATAATTGCTGGTAATCTACCATCTTCTACTAAAATAAGCATTGCTGCTAAAACTAGTATTTTATCTGCTATTGGATCTAAAAATTTTCCAAATGTAGTAATTTGATTTCTGGATCTTGCTATATATCCATCTAGTTTGTCGGTTATTGATGCTATAAAAAAAATTATATCTATAATTATCCATTTTATATCAAAATTAAAAAATGGTATTATTGCCATTATTGGTACTAATATTATTCTAAATATTGTTAATTTATTTGGTAAGTTCATTTGTCTACCTCCTGTTCAGATATACATTATTATATACAATCTATTTCTATTTTTAAAGTCTATTTTTAGATTTTATATAAATTATTTATCTAATCATCTTGGTTTTTTCGACAATTTCTACGATATCAGTTATATATTCACTTATTATTGGAATATTTAATTTAATTATTTTTTGTAAAATTATTATAATTATTGCAGTTACTAAACTAACTCCTATACCTATTCCAATTCCCTTCCATAATCCAGAAAATAAATTTCTAAAAATCATCTCTCTTTTATTACCCATTACTTCTATTAAATCTATAAATTTATTTTTATTTAAATTATAATTTAATTTTTCTATTTGCTCAGATAATATTTTTATATCTTTTTCTCTCATAAAAAACACACCCAATATTATGGTGTGTTTTTTATAATTTTTTATTCAATTTCATTTGCTTGTATATCTACTGTATTTGTATCTTCTGCTATAGTGTTCCCTTCTTCATCAATGTTTTGAGCATCTTCCTCTTCTTGCTCTTTTTGCTCATTTATTAATTCTTCTAATCTATCAATTAATGATTGTAAGCTAGTTAAATCTTTTCCAATCATTTCCCAATCATTATTTTGGGTTGAATTTTCTACATTCTTATTAGCCTTTATAATTTCATCTATAATAGAATTAATATCATCTGTATTAGAAACTTCAATATTTATTGCAGATTGTGAACTTAGATTTCTTAATGCTTCTGTTAGATTATTTCCAATTGCAACTTTATTTCCTACAGCAACAATTATTTTCTTCAGTACAGGAACTTCTGATTCATTTATCATTACTTGATATATTGGTTCAACATATAAAATTGTATTATCTATTGGAACCATTATCATATTTCTTATTAACCTTGTTCCTGTTACATTTAAATTTTGTAATGTAGAAGAAATTTCTTCATCTTGTTCTATTTGAGTATCCAATTGCATTGGTCCTATAACATTACTATCAGTAGAGTATTTATATAAAGTTAATTTACTATTACCATTTTCGTCACATGTACCTACTAAATATGAAATCAAACTTTGTCTTTCATATAATGTATATGGTAAAACTAATCCTAATTCCTCACTATCACTATCTACTGTCTTTACCATTGTATAATAAGGATCTATTGGTGTTCCAGTTGTTCTTAATGTTTGACCAGTTGTATGTGTTGCTCTATCCCACACATCACTGCTTCTATATAATACATCTGCCTTTACATTATGATATCTTTCTAACATATCTGCTTGTATATTATATAAAAATTCTGGATATATAAAATGTGACGAAATATCTTGAGGAATTTCCTCTTCTTTATCTATAAATAGATCTGGATATATTTCTTTATAAGCCATTATAATAGGATCTGTTGTATCTGTAATATAAAACTTAACTGTTCCATCATAGCTATCTACTATTACTTTTACAGAATTTCTTATATAATTTATTCTTTCTCTAGTACCATTTCTTTCTATTACTGAAGCTTGTGAATATGGATAATTCTCAGAAATTGTATAACCATCTATTACCCATACAATTTTTCCTTCTGATGTTATTACTTGATATGGATTTTCGTCATATATTATATATGGAAATACCTTTTCCACTCTTTTTAATATATTTCTATTTATTAATATTTTACTTTCGCTTGTTATACTTGAAGAAAAAGCAATATTTAAATTTTTTTCTCTTATTCCCAACACTAGTCTATCTAGAAAACTTGTTTTTAATCCAGCTTCACCATCATATGTATTTTGAGCTGTTTCTGTTTCAGATTTAGGATAGTCAAATTCTGCTTTATCTTTTGAATTAGTAACTATTGGCGTATTTTCGTCAAGTCCAAAATATATTCTTGGTTCTGTTACATTTATTTGATTATCTGATCCATCAAATGATTTTTGCACATAAATTATATTTCCAGTTTCATCTGTCTGTGTTGCAGAAGTAATTACAGTTCCATAACCATGTGTATATTCATAAGTTTTATTATTATAACTTGAATTATTTCCACTTTCTATCTGTCTTGGAGATAAATAAACTAATTCATCATCACCATTTATATTATATTTACCAATTTGAGTATTATCATAACTATAATAATTAGAACTTGTTTGTTTATCATTTAAGGTATCCAATGTTGTATCTTGACTTACAATTACTGTATCATTTACTATTTCAGCATTTTCATTTACAACATCTATATTATTATAATTTGAACTATCTAAATCATTTTCTTCTATATTTATATTATATGCAACTCTTGTATTCTCTATATTTGCTTCTATATATTGTTTTTCTCTATCTAACTCGTTTGGATTTACAAATGCAAACTGGAATATTATCATTACAACAAATAATGCAACTAAATATCCAGGAATTGTTGCTAAAGCAATTACTACTTTCTTAGTTTTCTTTTCTTTAAAAAATTGAATTGCTTTAAACACTGCAATTATAATTAGGAAAGCAAATATTACATAGCCCCATAATTTTATTGTTACACTTGTTATTCCTGCACCATAAATTTTAGTTGAATTATCATCTTGTAAGGTTATACTTTGGTCTATTCCTAAATCTTGAATTTTAAAAATAATATATACTGCTAAAAATACTACTAAAACTTTTACACATTTAAATAATTTATTCATTAAATTACTTTGTTTTAATGTATTTCTATCTATTCCATCAAAACAAACATTAAATGTAACAATATAATAAATAACAGAATATACTAATACACAGATAGTAATTCCAACTAAAAGCATTATCAGCATTTCTATAAATGGTTTTTGGAAAATAAAATATCCGATATCTAGTCCAAATATAGGATCTCCTTTTCCAAATTGAGTACTATTTAAGAATAACATCGCTTTTTCTGTAAATATATTCATTATTATAGTGCTTCCTATTATCGCTACAACTAATGCTAATGATTTGTTTGGTAATTTTGGCTCATTCCTTTTTTCTGCATCAAAAAATGGTTTTAATCCTTTCCTTATTCCTCTATTTGCTATGTAAATAGTTATAAATAAGATAACAAAACTAATTCCAAATGTAACAGATTTATATTCTAGGTTTTGCCAAAAAACAGAAGTATAATTTTCTCCAATTTCTAATAACTCTAAGTATTCTCCCCTTAAGCCAATATAACCTATTATAGCTACTGTTACAAGAAATAATATTACTAGTAACATCCTAGTTTTACTTTTTTTATCTGTTTTTTCTATATTTTTTTCTTCAACTTTTTCTTCCATCTTTAACCTCCATTATATAATCGCATTTATAAAATCCTCTGCATTAAATTTTTCCATATCATCTATCTGTTCTCCAACTCCAATAAATTTAACAGGTATTTTATTTTCTGCAACTATTCCTATTACAACTCCACCTTTAGCTGTTCCATCTAATTTTGTTAAAACTAATCCTGTTATATCTACAGTTTCTTTAAATGATTTTACTTGCATAATTGCATTTTGTCCAGTTGTTCCATCTAATACTAATAAAGTTTCTTTTGAAGCATCAGGAAGTTCTTTGTTTATTATTTTATTAATTTTTCCAAGTTCATCCATTAAATATTTTTTATTATGCAATCTTCCAGCCGTATCACATATTAATACATCCGCATTATTTTCTTTTGCAATTTTTATTGCATCAAATACTACAGATGCTGGATCTGATCCTTCTTCTTTTTTTACCATCTCACATCCAACTCTATTTGCCCATATTTCTAATTGCTCTACTGCTGCTGCTCTAAAGGTATCTGCAGCAGCAATTACAACTTTTTTACCTTCTTTTACTAACTTATTCGCAATTTTTCCAATTGATGTAGTTTTACCTACACCATTTACTCCAACAACCAATATTACTGATGGAATTGTTTCTAATTTTAAGCTATTTTCACCTACATCTAGTAATTTGTACATTTCTTCCCTTAATGCTTTTTTTACAGATTCCTCATCTTCTATTTTTTCTTTTTTTATTCTATCTCTTAAATTTGCAATAATTTGTACTGATGTCTCCATTCCTACATCTGACATAATTAAAGCTTCTTCTAGTTCTTCTAAAAGTTCTTCATCTACTTTTCTAAAATGACTAAATACATTATTTATTTTTTCATCAAATGAATTCTTTGTTTTACTTAAACCTTCTTTTAATTTACTAAAAAAACCCATAACTTCTTCCTTCTTACTTAAATTTATAATTTTTAGTATTGTACCATAATATTTATGAAATTTCTATAAAATAACTAAAAAACTATTGCTTTTGTGATTTTTTGAGTATAAAATACATATACATGCCGTTGTAGCTTAGTTGGTAGAGCAGCGGATTCGTAACCCGAAGGTCGGCAGTTCGATTCTGCCCAATGGCACCAATAACGTTTCTTATGAACTTTTCTTAGATATTTAGGTTATTTTAATTATAGGTAAGTTATACGAATTAACATATTCTTTTTAATATAAAAAGGTATAATAATTTAATCAAATATAAATTAAGATAGTAATATGTTTTTCTACAAATAATTAGTAAATAAATCATATAATAATTAAAATTTTAGAATGTAAGGAATAGAGAATATGAATAAGAAAAAAAATGTATTGTTAATTCATGGATTTAATGGAATACCCAAAATTTTTTATTATTTTCAAAAAGAATTAGAATCTCAAGAATATAATGTTATAATTCCAAATTTTCCTACTAGGGAAGAAATAAATATAAGTAAGTATTTTAAAGTATTTGATAAGTATAGAGATATAATGAATGAAAATTTAATTGTAGTTGCACATTCTATTGGAAATCCAATGTTTATAAAATATATTTGCAAAAATAATATCCATATAGGTCTTTATATAAGCTTAGCTGGATTTGCAGATCCATTTTACGTTGAAGGCAAAGATGTTTTAAATCAAGTTATCAGACCTTTAAAAATTAGTAATGAAGAAAAATGTAAAAATGTAAATTTAATAAAAGAAAAATATTCGATATATAGTGATAATGACCATATTGTACCATTTAAAATATTAAAAGATTATACTTCTGTTGTTGATTCTAAACCAGTATTTATTTCTGGAATAGGACATATGGGAAAGAAAATTGGTCTAGAAGAATTACCAGAAGTAATAAAAATTATTCAAGAAAGTAACTATAATAAGTTAATTTCCTATATAAAAAAGTAAGTGCATAAGTTTGGTCTTATGCACTTTGTTTTATACTATTATTCTCTAATTTAAATTTTTCTTTCTAATTTTCTACTCTAATAAATTTGTATATATTCAATATATAATTAGCATTTTTCTACAATAAATATTCTTTTTACCTTATAAAATCATTACTTTGCTCTTTTTGCTTAACTGGAAGTTGTTCTAATACTCCATCTTTATTAATATTATATCTTTTAGTAGCTAAGTCCTCGGCAAGTTCCAATCTATGAGTTGTCAGTATTAGCATAACATCTCTCTTCTTGGCATATTGTTTTATCATTTCTAGTTGTTCTCTAATAAGACTATTTTCAACATTTCCAACAGGTTCATCTACAATAATAACTGATCTTCCATCCTCTATTCTATAGAACATTTTAGATAGTGCAAGCCTTCTTTGCTGACCTGTAGAAAATTCCATAAATTTTTTTGAGGCCAATTGTTCTAATAAATCTGGAGAATCCAATTTTAGCTCTCCTAGTATTTCTTTTAATCTTTTCTGGTCATCTGGTTTTAAATCCGAAATGTTCCTCTTTCCTGTAATTTGAAATAATACATTAGTTTCATTTCCTAAATTTGTATTTGGTCTAAATGATATATATTCATCTCCTAGATTATCTACCATCTCTCCATTATCTAATTGTATTGCATCCCTATTGTTTATATCACCTCTTTTTAAGAATCTTAACAATGTACTTTTTCCAGTACCAGATTCTCCAGATAATAGTACTACATCACCACGTTTCATACTAAATTCAGGAATTTTTAATGATAGAGAATATTTAATCTCTCCAGTTTCATAATCCATTTTAGGATAAAAATTACCTGTAAAGTTCTTAATAGAAATGGAATTAAAAGAATGTTTAGCACCCTCTAAAGGATAAACTTTTTCATCCATTTGCTTTAGTATTTCTCTAACTTTTGCACAAGTATGTTGAAAACTTTCCTCTTCTTTTCTATTATCTACTATTCCCTGAGTTGCCCTTACAAAATCTTTTGCAATTCCTTGAGCAGATTGAAAACTAAGTAAAGCATTGGCAAAAGATCTACCATCAATTTTTCCATCTTCCTTTGTCATAACCATTTTATTAATATAGGCCCCAGCTATTATAGCAATAGCTAAATCCAAGCAAATACTATATGCAAATCTTCTATTTTCAAGTTTATTTTCTAATTTTTTCTCTTGGGCAATTATTGATTGTATGCTTTGTATAGTACTTTCTTCTGCCTTAGAACTTATTTGTTCATTATATTGCAAATCATCAGTCATACTAAATTCCTGATCTCTTAATTTCCAAAGTTGTTCTTTATATTCTGATTTTCGCAACCCATATAATAATTTCATACCACTAATTACTAATGTACCCATTGTTACTAGCGGAACATTAGCTTTATTTTCAGCATCTTTACTTTTATTGGACTTTATTAATGCTCCTAAACTAGCCACTATTCCCATACCAAGTCCTAAATAATTATTCAATTTATTATACGTTAATCTATTTGTTTGATCTTTATAATTTTCAAGAATTGATATTACTTCTTTTGGTGACATACTTGTATCATATGTAATTTCTTTTTCTGTTCCATCTACTACCTCAATTCTTTTTTCTTTTTTTAAAATTATTCCATCTCTAGCAGCTTGTGCTATTTTAGAATAATTTGCTAAATCTTCCTCTCTCTTTTTTAATTGATATTCCGTTTTTGTAGCTGATGATATTCTACGCAAAAAGTCTTCCATCACACCTCTATAAGAAACTATATTCTTTTGTGCTTTACTAATATCATTTTTTCCAAGTAATAGTCGCTCATCTCTTATATTAAAACCTTCATGGACCATTTTTTCTAAAATTCCTAGTCCAATATTAAGGTTTTGCAAATCAGATGTCTGTATTTTTCCTCTCTTTGAAACATTTTTTAATGTTCTTTTGTTAGTTTTTTTGGGAGTATTACCATTTAATTCATTTCTTATCTTAGAAGTTATTATTTTAATTGATATGCCATTTTTTCCATTTAATTCTTTTTTCATAATAAACCTACCTTTTATTAAAATACTCTAAAAATATTATACCATTTTTTTATACTCATTACAACTTATTATGGTAACCTGTATTGTAGTTATAAATACATACTTATAAAAAGAATTCAGGAGCAGTTAACATCCTGAATAGAATATTAGCTGCTCCTGTTGGAATTCTGTTACTCCTTCACGGAAACATGAATTCCCTCGTCGGTGAATGTAATACGGAATCCCTTCCCATCCAAATCGTTCAGAATAGGACGTAAAATATCCTTTTTGAATTCACCCTGCACATCGAACGCCATTTGACCGTTATTAAGAGCCTCATTGAACGCATCAATTATTCTTTTTGTGTGCTCTTGAACAACCGACACGTCATTCCGAAAGCTCTCCGATGTCGGAATGTCTGTATACATCTGTATACCTCCCTTCTATATTTTATATAAAAATCATACCATAAATTTACATAAAAAGCAATAATAATATTAGTAGTAGTAGTTTTAAGCATTTATAGCAGACTGCTTTTTTATTTTTATATATTATAATTTTAAGAATTAACTTTTTCTTTTACGTTAACCTCTTTTTTCACTTTATTTATATCAAATTTCATAATTATAGCTACAATAAAATCAAAAACAACAATAAAAGAACCTATTGAATAAAATATGGTTTTTGGAATACCAATATTTTTATTCTTCTTCAATTTTATTACACATCCTATAGAGTATAATCCAGCTATACATCTAACATATAAGTTTATAATAATAAATAATGCTGTAATAATCACTCCAAAGATTCCGGTTATAAAACAAATAATTTCTAAAATAAATGACAATATATACCATGGCAATTGAAATAATTTTATAGCTAAATTAACATTTACCATTTCTTTTGATTCCATTTTACTTATTGTGAAATATATTAATAATACAGTATATGCAATCATTATTGAAAAAAATATAGTTTTAACAGTTTCCACATCGATATTAATACATACTGCTATAATTAATAAAACTACAAATATATACGGAAAAAGTATAATTGGAATTGCTTGTAAATATTTTTTCATAATATTACCCCTTTTACTATATTTTTTAACTTTTTATATTATAACAATAAAAAAAGAGTTCTACAATATTAGATTTTACTTTTGAGATATATAAAAAAAAATTTTCAAATCCTCTTTTTATTTCTATTAATTATGGTAAAATAATGGATAAATATATTTAAGGAGAAATTTTTATGGAATATTTAGATATTTATGATAAAAAGGGAAATTATATAGGCAAAGAAACAAGGGAAAATGTCCACAAGAATGCATTGTGGCATAAAACAGTACATTGCTGGTTATATGATAAATCAGGAAATGTATATTTTCAGATAAGAAAAGATGTTAATAAACTATATACTACAGCTTCTGGACATATTTTATCAGGTGAAACTGTAAAGCAAGGATTTGCAAGAGAAATAAAAGAAGAAATAGGAATTAATATAAACTATGAAAAAGCAAAATTAGTAACTATAGATACATTTATTATGGATAAGCCCCAAAAAGATGGTTCTATCTTTAAAGACAGAGCTTTTTCTAATGTTTATGTATGTGAATATAATGGCAATGAAAAAGACTTTATATTTGATACAAACGAAGTATTAGGTCTCGTAAAAGTTAATGCTCAAGATACTTTAGACCTAATAAATGGGAAGAAAGACCATATTACTAGCACTGTATATAAAAATATTGATAATAAAATTAAGAATTATACTAAAAATGATTTATCATTAGATAATTTTTTAATAAATTCCGGTGAAACAGCTCTTGGAAAATATGGTAATATTTTAAATAAAGTTATTGAGTTAACAAATTAGATTATATTAAATTTTCTAAACAAAAAGAACACTTTGCAGTGTTCTTTTTATTATTCTACAGTATTCGTATTGCCTGTTTCTGGCTTTGTAGTTGTATCTGGTTCCTTTTCTGGAACTGGCGTTGTTGGTTTCTCTGGCTCGGTATTTGTCGAAGGTTTAGTTGTTGCATTTTCATCACCTTTTAAATTACTATTATTTTCTGTAGGAGTTTTTTCATTATTAGATGATGTTCCAGTTGTAGGTATATTTGTGTTTATTTTATTTTTTGATGAATTAGTATTAGTATTTGTATTGTTATTAGTATTTGTTTTAGAATTACTTGTATTTGTATTATTTTTAGTAGTATTATTTTTATTTGAACTGCTAGTAGTATTTGTATTTGTACTTGTTTTGTTTATAACTTTCTTTCCACTTTCTTCAGCAAATTTTTCTTTATTTGCCTCAATTTGTTCTTCTGTTAATCCAAATAAAGATGTTACAACTTCATTAGTTTCCTCTTCATCACTTACATAAAAAGATAAAATTCCAATATAGTCAGGTACCCCTGGAAGAACCTCTGATTGAATATTTTCTGTATTAAATTCTGTAGCAGATGGAACATATTTTATTAATTCATCTAAAGTTAAATTTGTCTCTACATTTTCAAATACTGCTTTCATAATGTCATCTATTTTAAAAATATTACTTCCTGATAATATTTGCTCTGCTGCTGCCTTTAAGAACTCCCTTTGTGTCCTCATTCTACCAATATCTTCCATTCCATAATCTGATGGATATGTAGAACCATCATTATTATGTCTAAAACGAACTAATTGTTCTGCTTTATCTCCATCTAATAATTGATATCCTTCTTTTAAATCTATGTGTAAATCCTGGCTTGTATCATCATATTCCATATCCATTGGTACATTAAAATATACACCACCAATTTCATTTACTACATCTCTTAATGCATTATTACTAATTACAACATAATTTTGTACATCAATTCCTGTTAAATTTCTAACAGCTTGTAAAGTCTTTTCTGGTGAGGTTTGGTATAACGCATTTATTTTATCATAAGAACTAACATTTTTTGTACTATCTCCTACAAATGTATCTCTAGGAATAGATAATATTGAAACTTTTTGTTCATTTGGATAATATGCACAAAGCATAATTGTATCTGTTAATTCAACTTCTATATCTTCACTTACACCTAATACTAAACAATAAAAAGGCTCTAAGTTTTGTATATCTGTTTCATTTTGACCAATACTAGTCATTAACATTCCTTTTAATGACAAACCATTTTGTGCTATTTTATTAGCTAATACTGCTGTTGATATTAATAATAATAGTGTAATTATTGTTATTATAATATAAATCTGTTTTCTTTGTTTACTAATTCTCTTTTTCTTTTGATGCTCTGCATATTTCATATTTTTTCTCCTTTATTTTAGTAATTCTATCGCTCTTTTTAGTTGTGTATCTTGTTCAAATGGTACTTCAAGTACATTTTTATACTCATCTGGAAGCTCTACTGTTTCATTAGGCTCTATCCCTATTTTATTTATTTTGCTTCTATTTGGAGTATAATATTCACTAGTAGTTAATTTTAAGCCACTTCCATCTTTTAATGTTAATAATTCTTGTATAACTCCCTTTCCAAAAGATGTTGTTCCAACTATTTGTGCCACATTATTATCTTTTAACGCTCCTGCTAATATTTCAGAAGCACTAGCTGTATTTTCATTAGTTAGAACTATAACAGGAACATCTATTACTTTATCTTTATTTGCATATGTAATATCTTCATTGTCTTCTTTATCTTTAGTTATTAATAATGTTGCACCTTTATCTGTAAATAAGTCAGCAATATCTGTTGCTTCATCAACTATTCCTCCGCCATTATTTCTTAAATCTATAATTAATGATTTGATATTTTTATTCTTTAATTCCTCTAATTTTTCTTCAAATTCCGTGCTACATCCTTCGTCAAAACTAGAAATTTTTAAATAACCTATAGTATTTTCATAAATGTTAGATTCTATAGGATTAATTCTTACACTTCTTCTTACAACATTAAATTCCTTTGTTTCTTCTCCTCTTAGAACTTGTATCTTAACTGTTGTACCTTCCTGACCTTTCATATTATTAACTGCTTCTGTCATTTGTTCACCTGTATATGAAACATCATTTATTTTTGTAATGTAATCTCCTGCCATAATTCCTGCTTCTTCTGCTGGAGAACCCTTAATAGGTGATAAGACTCTAATAGCATTTTTTTCTGTATCTTGCACTATATTTATTCCTACTCCTACGAATTCTCCTTCTATATTATCAGTCTTATATTCTTCTAATTCATCTTTAGTAAAATATTCTGAATATTCATCATCTAATCCATATACATATCCTTTTATTGTCCAATCTAGAACTTCATTCTCATCTATATCTCCTAAATAATCATTATCTATTATTTTTTCGACCATTGTTAATTTATCGGTTATTTTTCCCATTAAATCTGTTTCATCAATATTATTTAATATTATGATTGTAATCATAGAAGCGACTACTGCCGTAACTAATATTGCTAATACTATACTTTTAATAAATATGCTTTTTGAAAATTTTTCTTCTTCCATATCAACCTCCAAAATTCTTTACTATTATACTACATATTAATATTATATGGTATAGATTTTAATATATTTTTATAAATTTCATATTAATATAGCAAATTTTTCTGCATATAAAAAAATGGGATTATCTAAACCCCATTTTTTATTAAAATTATTGTAATTGTTTTGCAACTTCTTCTGCAAAGTTTTCTTCTTTCTTTTCGATTCCTTCTCCTCTTTCAAATCTTGCAAATCTTATTACTTCTACATTATTTTCTTTTAAAATATCTGCTATTTTCTTATCAGGATTTTTTACAAATTCTTGATCTACTAAACAAATATCTGCATAAAATTTCTTTAATCTTCCTTGTACCATTTTTTCGGCAATTGCTTCTGGTTTTCCTTCATTCATAGCTTGTACTTTTAAGATTTCCATTTCTTTTTGAACTCTTTCTTCTGGTACATCTGTATCTTTTACATATTCTGGTCTTGCTGCTGCTATTTGCATACATATATCTTTTGCAAGTTCTGAATTTCCATTTGATAATTCTACTAAAACAGCTATCTTTCCATCTCCATGAATATACTTTTCTATTAAACCTGTTGTTTCAAATCTTTCAAATCTACGAATATTCATATTCTCTCCGATTGTAGCTATTTTATTTGTTAATACTTCTTGAACTGTTTTTCCAGCTTCTGCAATTGATTCTTGTGCTAATAATTCTTCTACATTTGCTGGTTTTTTCTCTACGATTTGTCTTGCAACATCCATAACAAAATCTCTAAATTCTTGATTTTTAGCAACAAAGTCTGTTTCTGCATTAACTTCTACTATAGCTCCTACTTTTCCATCATCTGAAACATAGCATTCAACTAAACCTTCTGCTGCAACTCTTCCTGATTTTTTAGCAGCTTTTGCTATTCCTCTTTCACGTAATAATTCTATTGCTTTTTCCATATCTCCATCTGTTTCTGTTAAAACTTTTTTGCAGTCCATCATTCCTGCACCTGTTTTTTCTCTTAACTCTTTAACTTGAGCAGCTGTTATCATTTTAATTCCTCCTCTTATTTTTTGTTTAATATATAAAAAATTAGATGAGAATTTAAAACATCAATTCTAGATTTAATTAATATTTTATATTTTCTCACCCTCCATTATTATTCTTCCTCTGCTTCTTCAGCAACTTCTTCCATACTTTTTTCTGCATTGTCTTCAGCTACTTGTTCTTCTGAAGCTGTTGTTTCAAATGTTTCTCCTTGATTTCCTTCGATAACTGCATTAGCAATTACATCTGTAATTAATTTTACAGCTCTTATTGCATCATCATTTCCAGGGATTGCATAATCTACATCTTCTGGATTACAGTTTGTATCTACTAAACCAACTACTGGTATATTTAATTTTTTAGCTTCTAAAATAGCTGTTCTTTCTTTCTTAGGATCTACTACAAATAAAACTCCTGGAAGTTCTTCCATTTCTTTTATTCCTCCTAAGTTTTTCTCTAATTTTTCCATTTCTTTTTTAAGAACGATTACTTCTTTTTTAGGTAAAACATCAAATGTTCCATCTTCTTGCATTCTTTCTAATTCTTTTAATCTTTCTACTCTTGTTCTGATAGTTTTGAAGTTTGTTAACATTCCTCCTAACCATCTTTGATCTACATAATACATTCCACTTTTTTCTGCTGCTTCTTTAACACATTCTTGTGCTTGTTTTTTTGTTCCAACAAATAATATTGTTTTTCCTTCTTCAGCTTGTTCTTTTACAAAGCTATATGCTTCGTCTAATTTTTTTGATGTTTTTTGTAAATCGATAATATGGATACCATTTCTAGCTTGAAATATGTATTCAGCCATTCTAGGATCCCATCTTCTTGTTTGATGTCCAAAATGAACACCTGCTTCTAGTAATTGTTTCATTGCAACTACTGCCATTTTTAATTCCTCCTCTTAGTTTTTAATCTTCCATAAAGTATCATCATCCTTGGAAACTCTAGAAATAGAGCACTCTCCTTGAATTAGCTTTATGTGTTTTTTCAACGAGTATTATTATATCATATAATACTCTTGTTTTGCAAGCTTTTTAGAATATTTCCCCTATTTTATGCCTTTTCTATTGTTTGACCATTTTTAGAATCTTTTACAATATATCCCTTTTCTTTTATTTCTTCTCTTATGCGATCTGATTCATCCCAATTCTTATCTTCTCTTGCTTTTTTTCTTAATTCTAATAACTCTTTGATTTCTTCTGGTATTTCATCTGTTTTACTTTTATCTATTTTTATTCCTAAAACTCTATCAAATTTTCTAAGTAATTTTGCAATCTTTTTAGATTTTTCTGGTTTTTTTGCAACTTCCCAAACAACACTCATTGCAACAGGCATATTTAAATCATCATTTATTGCTTCTAAAAATTGTTTTTCATATTTTTCTAGTTCTGAATCATCAATATCATAAGTTCCATTAATATGTTTTTGGTATGCATCTCTTAACCTATCTAAAGATATTTTTGCAGAATCCATACCATCCCATGTAAAGTTTAATTTTTTTCTATATAGTGTTGAATAATTAAATAGTTTATATACTAAAGGATCATATCCTCTATTTACTATATCTTGTATTAAATATACATTTCCTAGGCTTTTAGACATTTTTCCACCATCTATTAGTAAAAATTCTCCATGCATCCAATAATGTGCTGGAATTTTACCACACATACCCTTACTTTGTGCTATTTCATTTTCATGATGTGTAGGGATTAAATCTATTCCTCCTGTATGAATGTCAAATACTTCTCCTAAATATTTTTGACTCATGACAGAACATTCTATATGCCAACCTGGATAACTTGGCCCCCATGGACTATCCCATTTCATTAAATGGTTTTCCGGAGCTTTTATCCATACTGCAAAATCTTGGGGATTTCTCTTTTCTGTATCTACATTTACCCTTGCTCCTGCTTTTTGTTTTTCTACATCTAAATTTGATAATACTGGATATTTATCTAATTTTGATATATCAAAATATATAGCAGTTGACGTTTCATAAGCGAATCCTTTTTTTACTAGTTCTTCTACGACTTTTAACATATCATTAATATTATCTGTTGCTTTACATATTATCTCTGGCATCTCTATATTTAATCTTTCCAAATCTCTGAAAAATAATTTAGTATAATGATCCGCTATTTCTAAAGGTGTTTTTCCCTCTTGTTTTGCTGACTTAATCATTTTATCTTCGCCCTCATCACCATCAGAAACCAAATGACCAACATCCGTTATGTTCATTGCCTGTTTCACTTTGTATCCATTATATTCTAATGTTCTTCTTAAATTATCTTGAAATATATTAGTTCTCATATTTCCAATCGTTGCATCTTTATATACAGTTGGTCCACAAGAATATATTTTTATCTCATTTTCATCTATTGGTTTGAATTTTTCTTTTGAATGAGTCAATGTATTATAAAAATATATATCCATAATTAATCTCCTTTTTACTTTATATTATTAAGAGAACATCCTAAAAGGTACACTTTTAAGATGTTTTCTTATTTAAATTTTTCTTTTGAATATTTGAATTTATCTTATAGCTTAAGCATCTTCATCTGTATTTTCTGTATTTCCACCAGTTACTTTATTTCCTGTTGTATCTTCAGGAGGATCATCTGAACCATTTCCTCCTGTTACACTATTTCCTCCTGTTACTTCATTTCCACTTGGTCTCGTTGAAGGATTTGTTCCTACTTCATTAGTTATACTATTTTCATTTGGCGTTCTCTCTGGCTCTGTATGAATCGTGCAAATTTCAGTTGGTGGATTTCCATAATATCCAGAATAATCAGATGTCCAATTTCCCGTTTCTTCTTTTTCAGGTTTTATTTTATATGTCCTAGTATATGTGCTTGGGCAATATTCTGTAGCTATCTTCTTTGATTCTGAACATAATGTAACTGTTGTTCTTCCACCTTTACATCTTTCTGTTGGCTCTGTTCCACTTACAAATACTTCTTCATATGTCTCTGCACATCCTGAGCCAGCTAATAAGCCAGTATCTTTACATATTCTCTTTCTAACAATTCCACTTGGTTCATCAAATCTTGCACTTTCTAAATCTTTATTTATGCTAGTCATTACAGCATCCCATATTTGTCCTGCAGGATTTCTACCACTAAAGTTTATCTCTAAGTTATCATCATAACCATACCAAGTAGCAGCAGTATAATATGGCGTAAATCCACAAAGCCATCTATCTACTGAATCATTAGTTGTTCCAGTTTTCGCTGCCACATCCATTCCTGAAATTGCACAATATGTGGCTGTACCATGGCTACCGGTTACAGGCTCTGTTAATATAGATTGCAAAACATATGCATTCTGCTCTGTCATAACTTGTTTTCTTTCTTGGTTTGGCTCTAATACTACTTCTCCATCACTATTCTCTACTTTTGTATAGAATGTTGGTTCTATATATTCTCCATCATTAGCAATCATTGCATATGCTGCAGCCATTTCCAACGGACTTATACCATTTGTAACTCCTCCTAAAGCTAATGCTACATTTTCATCATTTAACTCTTTATTTTCATTTGCTGTAACTAATCTACTTATTCCGATTTCTCTTAAGAAATTTATTGAATTTAATGGTCCTAAATCTGACATGGCTTTTACTTCTGGAATATTTTGTGATCTTTCTATAGCTTCCCTCATTGTCATGGATCCCTCAAATTTTCCACTATCATTTTTTGGTTCATATGGATTTGACTTTGTTCCAAAATTGGTTGGAACATCTGCATAAACTGTTCCTGCTGTTAAAGTTCCTTCCTCCAACCCTGGAGCTATTACAGCGATTGGTTTTATTGTTGATCCAGGCTGTCTATAGGCTTGTGTTCCTCTATTTAAACCTGAAGCATTTACATCTGTTCCAAGACCACCTACTTCACCTACTACTTGACCCGTAGTATGATCAATAACTACCATTGCTGCTTGAGTTTTAACTTGTTCTCCATCTTTATTTTTTCTTGTTCTTTGATATTTATCGGATTTTGCAAATTCTTCCTCTAATGTAGCTTGAATATCTGGATCTTCTGTTGAATATATTACATAGCCTTTACTTCTTAATTGTAAATCTGCAAACTCTTCATTCCAATTATTCTTCTCCATTAAATCTTGTTTTACTTGGTTTATAAGTGCTGCTGTGTGATATGAATAATTAGCTGCATTTGTAGTTGTTTCTCCTTTATTAAAAGCTAAACCATTATTAACTTCTTCTACAGCATTATTATAGTCTTCATCACTATTTATTGCTCCTAATTCCTTCATTTTCATTAAAACTGTCTTTGTTCTATTTTTTATTTTTTCTTGCATTTCTGCATTATCTGTTTCAAAAGGCTTATATGCATTTGGAGAATGGTTGATTCCTGCTAAGAAAGCACATTCTGCTAAATCTAAATCTTTACATGATTTATTAAAATAATATTTTGATGCAACTTCAACACCATATGCTTGGTCCCCCAAGAAAATAATATTTAAATATAATTCTAATATTTGATCCTTAGATATAAGTCTCTCTACCTGGTATGCTTTTGACATCTCCTTTATTTTTCTTATCATACCAGCAAAACCTGTGTCATCTTTATCAGCTGTTAAATTTTTAACTAACTGTTGAGTTATTGTACTTCCTCCATATGATGAAGATCCTGCATTTACGATATATTGAAAAGTTGCTCCTAAAGTTCTTTTTATATCTACACCATGATGTTGGTAAAATCTCTCATCCTCAATTGATACAAATGCTTTTGGAAGATATTCTGGCATTTCTTCTTTAGAAACTATAGTTCTATTTTCTTCTCCTGATAAATTAGCAATTATATTACCATTTTTATCTTTTACAATAGTATTCATATTTTGTATAATTAAATCTTCTTTTGTTATCTTAAAGTCATCACCAAAAAGTCCAAAAAATATTCCTGCACATATTCCTGCAAATATGATAAATAATAAAAATATAATTATTAATATTACTTTTAGCACTCTTCTCTTTTTTGGTTTTTTTACTTTTTTATATTTTCCATTTGTTTGGGTATTTTTACTTTTATTTTCGTTTTTTCCTTTTACCTTTTTATTTTCCATATTTACCCTCCCTAAGTAAAAACTTAAATCATGATTATTATATTATAAAACTTATAAAAATTAAAGTTTTTTAAGTAAATTTTAATATTCTTCATCAATTATGTCATTAAATTCTGTAATAACCTTTGCTCCTTCTTTTATTAACTTATTTGTTCCTAATGACATTTTGCTTGTTATATTTCCTGGAACTACTAAGATGTCCCTTCCTAGTTCTAAGGAATAATCTACAGTTATCATCGTACCACTTTTCTCACTTTCTGCTTCTACTACTATTAGTTTATTTGATAATGCGCTTATTAACCTATTTCTTGCAGGGAAATTCATTTTTAATGGTTTTGTTCCTACTATATATTCAGTAATTATACAACCACCATTATATAATATTTTTTTTGCTATATTTTGATTACTATATGGATAAATATTGTCCAAACCATTACCTATAACAGCTATTGCCTTACCCGAATTTATATTATTAATATTTTCTTTTAAGACTCCAATATGAGAGTTCATATCTATTCCTAAAGCTAAACCACTTACTGTATGTATATTATTATTTGATAAAAAAGTACCTATTTTCTGTGCAACATTAATTCCATAGTTACTAGCTTTTCTCGCTCCTATTACAGCAATTTTACTTTTGGTATTTAAGATATCTATATTTCCTAAAGCATATATAATTATTGGTGCATCATATAGATATCTAAAATCATTTGGATATTTTTCATCTAGATATTTTAAAATTTTTATATTGTTTCTATTCATATATTCTATATAATTATATATTTTTATATTTTCTTTAAATTCCAATAAATTAGCAATGTCTTTTATATTTTTATATTTTTTTAATAATTCAATTTTTTTATGATTACTTAATTTACTATATTCTGAAAACATTATCCATAAATTTAACTCTTTATAATTCATAAAACCTCCTAAATTATAATTTATGTACATTTTTACATAATAGAAAAAGGCGAAGTATAAAAACTCCCCCTTTTATTATATTTTATTTATTCTGTTCCTTAGTTGCTTTTACTATATTATTCATAAGCATTGCTATAGTCATAGGTCCTACTCCCCCAGGAACTGGTGTTATATATGATGCTTTTTTGGAAACTTCATCAAAATCCACATCACCTGTTATTTTACCATTTTCCATCCTATTAATTCCTACATCTATAACAGCAACTCCATCTTTCACCATATCTGCTTTTAAAAATCTAGGTTGCCCCATTGCTGTTATTACAATATCTGCATCTCTTGTAATTTTTTCAATCTCTTTTGTTTTAGAATGACATATAGTAACCGTTGCATTTTTGGATAAAAGACATTGTATTAATGGCTTTCCTACTATATTACTTCTACCTATTATAACAGCTTTTTTTCCTTCTGTTGGTATTTTATATTCCTCTATCATCTTAATAATTCCATATGGTGTACATGATACAAAGCAATCTTGCCCAAGAGCTAACTTTCCAACATTAATTGGATTAAAGCCATCCACATCTTTTCTATAATCTATTTTCCTAAAAGCCTCATTGATGTCTAAATTTTTTGGTAATGGACTTTGCAACAAAATTCCATTAATTGTATTATCATTATTTAATTTATCTATTAAATTTAGCAATTCTTCCATTTTTGTATCTTCTTTTAAAAGATATTCTTCATATTGTATTCCAATTTCATTACATGCTTTATTTTTATTTTTTATATAAATTTTTGATGCAGGATTATCTCCAACTAATATTACTGCAAATTTAGGATTTATTCCCTGTTTTTTTAGTTCTTCAACATCTTTTTTTAAATTTTCTCTTATTTTTTTTGCTAGACCTTTTCCATCAATTATTTCTGCCATTTTTTCCTCCGTTTTTTACAGATTTTATATCATTTATTAATTTTTTGCAACAACTAATCTTTTCTATTTATATTTTGTGACTGTTTCATATCTCCGGCTCTAGTAATTTTTTCATACCCATACTTATCTTTAATTAAATCTATAACTTTATCTAATTTTTCTTGTTTTTTTGTCTCTTGATTCTCGAATAAGGAAATTTGTTTTTCATTTTCATCACATAAGTCATCTACTCTTATACCAATTAACCTTATTGGTTCTCCTTTAAATAATTGACGTACTAATTGTTTTGCTACCTTAAATATTTCTTTTGTTGAATTTGTTGAAAAATCTAATTTTCTTTGATGGGAATAATTTTTGAATTCATTTGTTCTTAATTGTACACTTACAACATTACAGAGCATTTTTATTTTTCTTAATCGATATGTCGTATGTTCTGTTAATGCTAATAAAACCTCTTCTATCTTTTCTATATCTGTTATATCTTGTGAAACAGTTGTTGAATTTCCTACACATTTTGGTTTTTGATAGGTAAAAACTACTTCGGAATCATCTATTCCATTTGCATATTCCCACATAGTTTTTCCAAACTTACCAAACTTTTTTATTAATAAATCTTTATTTGATTCTGCTAAATCTTTAATTGTTTTTATATTCATATTATATAATTTAGGTAATGTTCTTCTTCCTACCATAAATAAATCTGCTATTGGCAATTCCCACATTTTTCTAGGAATTTCCTTTTCGTATAATGTATGTACTCTATCCGGTTTCTGAAAATCTGAAGCCATTTTAGCTAATAATTTATTATGGGCAACGCCTATATTTACTGTAAACTTTAATTCTGCTTTTACTCTTTTGCTTATTTCATAAGCTACATCTATTAATTTTCTGCCATTTAAAAACTCTGTCATATCCACAAAACATTCATCTATTGAAAATCGTTCTATTTTATATGAATATTCTGATAATAGTCTATATAACATATCTGAATATTTTTTATATACTTTAAAATTACTTTCGTATATTTTTATGGTTGGACATTTTTTCCTTGCACTATATAATGGCTCACCAGTTTTTATTCCAAATTGCTTCGCTAAATTACTTTTAGCTAAAACAACGCCATGCCTTTGCTTTTCGTCTCCACCAATTACTGCTGGTATTGTCCTTATATCTAATTTTTCTCCGCATTCTAATTTGTATACTGCAAGCCAAGATAAAAACGCATTGTTTACATCTACATGTAAAATTTCTCTTTCCATGTGTTTCACCAACCAAATTATAAAACATTTGTTCTTAATTGTCAATAAAAAGAGCAAATTAATTTGCTCTCTATCTCTTTAATTATCCTCTGTTAATTAAAGCACTTACAGTTATATTTTTACTTTATTAATCATACCATTCTAATTCCCAATCTACTACTTTTACAGTATCTCCATCTTTAACTCCTGCCTTTTTTAATGCTTCATTAACTCCTAACTCATCTAGTTTTCTTTGGAAATAATACATTGATTCCGTATCTTCCAAATTAACTCTAGACATTAATTTTTCTACAGCAGGTCCTATAACAACATACATATCATCTTCTTTTACAATTTGGAATTCATTTCTATCTTCTTCTAATTTATACACTTTCCTTTGATTTACATCAATTAAACTCTCTTTTGGAATTTCTTTTAATAATTCTTCTACTCTTATTAATAATTCTTTAATACCTTGTTTAGTTACAGATGAAATCTTAAATATCTCTAAATTTTCCTTTTTTGCAACTTCTTCTAACTTTCTATATAAAGAATCATCTTGTGCTACATCTAATTTTGTGGCAACAATTATTTGCTTCTTTTTAGTTAGTTTTTCACTATAGTTTTTAAGCTCATTATTTATATCATAGAAATCTTTCACAGGATCTCTTCCTTGGAACCCTGAAACATCTATTAAATGTAACAATAATCTTGTTCTTTCTATATGTCTTAGAAATTGTATTCCAAGACCAACACCTTCACTTGCACCTTCTATTAAACCAGGAATATCTGCAATAACAAAACTTTCTCCATCAGTTAGTTTCACTACCCCTAAGTTTGGATTTAATGTTGTAAATGGATAATCTGCAATCTTAGGCTTAGCATCTGTAACAGATGCTAAGAAAGTTGATTTACCTGCATTTGGAAATCCTACTAATCCAACATCTGCTAAAGATTTTAATTCTAGAATTAATTCTTTTTCTATTCCTTTTTCTCCTGTTTGTGCAAATCTTGGAGCTTGTCTTGTTGCTGTTGCAAAATGTGAGTTTCCTTTTCCCCCTCTTCCACCTGGCAAAACTAACTCCTTAGAATTTTCTTCTGATAAATCTGCAACAATTTCACCAGTTTCGGCATCTCTTACAACAGTACCTATTGGAACCTTTATATATAAATCTTCTCCTTGCTTTCCGTTACAACGAGCTCCACTACCATTTTGTCCATTTTCTGCTTTAAATTTTTTATTATATCTAAAATTTATTAAGGTATTAGCATCTTTATCTGTGATAAAGTACACATCTCCGCCTTTTCCGCCATCGCCACCATCAGGACCTCCAGCTGCTACATATTTCTCTCTTCTAAATGATATAGCACCATTTCCACCATTTCCTGATTTAACGAATATTTTTGTATAATCAGTATACATTTTTTTCTCCTTTATTCAAAATAATTTAATTTCATTGCCCTCTTTACTTTTCTCATTGTTTCTTTTGCAATTTCTCTTGCTTTTTTAGTTCCATCTTTTAAAATTTCCTCAAGTAATTCTGGTCTTTCTTCATAATATTTTCTTTTTTCTCTTATTGGTTTTAGTTCTTCTATAATATTTTTAGCTAATTGTCTTTTACAAGCAACGCAACCTCTTTTACCCTCTCTGCATTCTTCGCATACTTTCTTTACTTCCTCTTCTTTACTAAATAAATTATGATAATATGCAACCATACATATATCAGGGTTTCCTAAATCATCTTTTTTTATCCTTCCTGGATCAGTTACTGCTCCCATTACTTTTTTTGTTATTTCTTCTTCAGAATCTGATAAATAAATTGCATTTCCTAAAGATTTTCCCATTTTATCATTTCCATCTAAGCCTTTTATTCTTTTATTAGAACTTAATACTGCTTTTGGCTCTTTTAGAGTTTCTCCATAAATACTATTAAATTTTCTTACTATTTCTCGACATTGTTCAATCAAAGGCAATTGATCTTCACCAACTGGCACTAATTCACCTTCAAAAGCAGTTATATCTGACGCCTGACTTACAGGATAACCAATAAATCCATAAGTTACGCTTTCTCCGAAAAGTTCTTTCTTTTGAGCTATTTCTGTCTTTACTGTTGGATTTCTTTCCAATCTTGCAATTGTTACTAAATTAGAATAATAAACTGTTAACTCAGCAAGCTCTGGTATCATAGATTGTAGAAATATTGTTGTTTTATTAGGATCAATTCCAACTGATAAATAATCTAATAATACTTGGTATACATTATCTCTTACCTTTTGTGGATTATTAAAATTATCTGTTAATGCTTGCACATCAGCTATCATTACAAATCTCTCTAAAGAATCATCTTCTTGCATTTTTACTCTATTTTGTAATGATCCAAAATAATGACCTATATGTAGTCTTCCTGTAGGTCTATCTCCTGTTAAAGTTCTTTTTTTATCTGCCATAATGCCATCTCCAATCCTTGTCAATTCTGCTATATTATATAATATTTTAGATATTTTTACAATATTTATTATTTAAACTATATATAGGAACTCTAATTTAATTTCAAAAAAAACTACCCGTTCAACGGGTAGTTTTCTCTAGCCCTATAAGGGCTTGTTACTGGCAAGGACTTAAGTCCT
>CALXYJ010000022.1 GCA_944392945.1 uncultured Clostridia bacterium
AAGGACTTAAGTCCTTGCCAGTAACAAGCCCTTATAGGGCTAGAGAAAACTACCCGTTGAACGGGTAGTTTTTTTTTGGTTTAATAAAATTTTAATTTATTATAAAATTATACAGATAAGTCCTCCACTACCTTCATTTACAATTCTTTCTAAGGTCTCTTGTAATTTGATTTGTGCATCTTCTGGCATATGTGCTAATTTACTTTGTAAACCTTCATTTACAAGTTCATGCAAACTTTTTCCGAAAATATTAGATTCCCAAATTTTCTTAGGATCGTTTTCAAATTCAGATAATAAATAATTTACTAATTCTTCTGATTGTTTTTCTGATCCAACAATTGGAGAAACTTCAGTTTCTATGTCAGCTCGTATCATATGTATAGAAGGAGCCTTAGCTTTTAATTTTACACCAAATCTAGATCCTTGCTTTACCATTTCTGGTTCATCTAGAATAAGTTCATCAATTGAAGGAGTAACAATTCCATATCCCTTTGCTTTAACTTCTTCTAGTGCAAAAGAAATCTTATCATATTGCTTTTTTATCATTGAAAATTCAGACATTGTTTTAAATAATTCACCATCATTTGAAATGTTTACTCCAGATATTTCTGTTAATATATTATAGAATAATGTTTCTTCAAGAGTTATGGATACATATACTGTTCCAGAGCCAAGTTCTATTCTGTCTACACATGCTTTTTGAATTATTTCGGAATTAGATAGGCTTTGAACAGAAGAATCAATTTGCTTTAATAATTTTGCATTTTCAAAAGATGTTTTTAAACTATCCAAAAGAGAATTTTTTAAAGGATGTGTTTCATCTAAAATATCAATCCATTTTGGAAAATTAATATTAATTTGATTAATAGGAAATTCATATAATATTTTAGAGAATATATTATTTATATCATCCAATGTTAATTCTGAACAATTAATAGTTATAACTGTTGTACCATATTTCTCTTCCAAACTTTTGGCAAGATCTTTTGTGTAATTAGAATTAGGATTTTCGGAATTTAATACTATAACAAATGGCTTGTTTAAAGATTTTAATTCATTTATTACACGTTCTTCAGCATTAATATAATCCTCTCGTGGAATATCTGTAAAACTGCCATCTGTTGTCATTACAATTCCTATTGTAGAATGTTCTGTTATTACTTTTTTAGTACCTATTTCTGCTGCTTGCTCAAAAGGCATTTCTTCATCTGACCAAGGAGTTTTTACCATTCTAGGCATATTGTCTTCCAAATATCCAATTGCATTATTTACTAAATAACCAACACAATCAACTAATCTAGTTCTAAGCTTTATATTATTTCCAATAGTAATTTCTACAGCTTCATTTGGAACAAATTTTGGTTCAGTAGTCATTATCGTTCTGCCAGAAGCACTTTGTGGAAGTTCATCAGTAGCACGTTCCTTTTTATATTCATTTTCAATATTTGGAATTACTAGTAAATCCATAAAATTTTTTATAAAGGTTGATTTGCCAGTCCTTACAGGGCCAACAACACCAACATAGATATCACCATCTGTACGTTTTGCAATATCCTCGTATACATTAATATTTTCCATTTATAAAATACCTCCTCATAGAAAATGTTTGTACTAAGTTACTTTAGTTAAGTATATTAGTTCTTGTTTTAACTTATTCCAATTTAAAACAAAAATAGGTAAAAATTATAAACATTGCAAACCGAAAAATCATATGATAAAATAAAGCGGAAAATTGGAGGTCTATTATGAATGATGCAGAATTAATTGAAAATTTAAAAAAGTATAATCAAACAAGAACTTTAAAAATATTAAAAAATATAGATAAATTAAATAGAGATAAAATGGTTGAACAACTAAAAGAGATAGATTTTGTACAATTAAAAGACTTATATAAAAATATAAGTGAAGAAGCAAAAGTTAATGTGGGAGAATTAAAACCAATAAAATCTTTAAATCCAGATAAAATGGATAAAGAAGAAAAAGAAAAATATGAGGAAATAGGAGAAGATGTTATAAAAAATAAAAAATTCGCAGTTGCTACAATGTCTGGAGGGCAGGGAACAAGATTGGGTTTTAAAGGTCCAAAAGGAACATTTAAAATTGATGTAGAACCCGAACCAAAATATTTGTTTGAAATAATAGTGGATACTTTACAAAGGGCAAATAAAAAATATAATACTATAATTCCATGGTATATTATGACAAGTCCAGAAAATAATGATCAAATTGTTTCTTTTATGGAGAAACATAATTATTTTGGATATAATAAAGAATTTGTAGGATTTTTTGAACAGGGAGAATTGCCATTAATAACCGAAGATGGACAGATAATGTTTGATGAAAATTGCAATATAGAAAAAGCTTCAGATGGAAATGGAAGTATTTTTAAATCTATGTATATTAAAGGTGTTTTAGAAGATATGAAAGAAAAAGGAATAGAATGGGTATACATAGGTTCTATTGATAATGTGCTATTAAAAATGGTAGATCCACTATTAATGGGAGTTGCAATAAAGGAAGGTTCCCAAATAGCTACTAGATCAATATTTAAAAATTGTCCTACAGAAAGAATAGGCTCATTGTGTATTCAAGATGGAAAGGTAAAAGTAATAGAGTATTCTGAGTTACCTAAAGACATGATAGAAGCTAAAGATGCAAATGGAGAAATTTTATTTGGTGAGTCACATGTAATGTGTAATCTATTTAGCATGAAAGCTTTAGAAAAGATTAGTTTGCAAACATTACAGTATCATAAAGCTCATAAAAAATATAGTTATATGGATGAAAATTGTAAAATGTTTATTCCAGATAAGCCAAATGCATATAAGTTTGAATATTTTATATTTGACTCATTTGAATTTTTTGATCAGATTTCTATTGTAAGAGGAAAAAGAGAAGAGGATTTTGCGCCTATAAAGAATAAAGAGGGTGTAGACAGTCCGGAAACAGCAAGAAAATTATATAATGACTATTGGAGGAAGCAAAATGGAAGAGTGTAAAATAGAAAATTTGTATGATTTACAAGAAACAATTGCTAAGAATATTTTTAATGGTGTGACTTATCCATGGGAAGTATTACCAAAGATAGAAGAGTTTATCCTAGAATTAGGTAAAAAATTAGATAATGATGAATATATAAAGCAAGATGACGATGTATGGATTGCAAAAAGTGCAAAAATAGCTCAAACAGCGTGTATTATAGGTCCAACCATAATAGATAAAAATGCAGAAATAAGACATTGTGCGTTTATAAGAGGAAAAGTAATTGTAGGTCAAGGTGCTGTGGTAGGAAATTCTACAGAATTAAAAAACACAATTCTATTTAATAAGGTACAAGTTCCACATTATAATTATGTAGGGGATTCTATATTAGGATATAAATCACATATGAGTGCTGGTTCTATAGCTTCAAACTTAAAATCAGATAAAAAATTAGTGGTTGTAAAAAATGGTGCTAGGAATATAGAAACAGGTCTAAAAAAATTTGGTGTAATGCTTGGTGATGAAGTGGAAGTTGGATGTGGCTCAGTATTAAATCCAGGAACTGTAATTGGAAGAAATACTAATATATATCCATTATCTTTTGTAAGAGGTGTTATACCAGCAAATTCAATTTATAAAAATAAAAATGAAATTGTAGAGAAAATATAATATATAAAAAAGAAAAGAGTAAGGAGAAATCCTTGCTCTTTTTCTGTAAATATAATTACCAGAATATATATAAATTAAATTATTCTAGAATTATACACTTTGAGTACCTGGAATAAAATAATCTACAACTCCATAAATTAAAGCACCAATTATTGCTGCCATCCAAGATATTGTATATCCTGCAACGAAAAATTGTGTAGCATATAATGTAGCAACAGCAAGCGCAAAACCTACGATACCTCTACCAAAACTACTAGCATGTAAACCAGTAAATTTTGTAATTATAAAGTCCATAATACTAAGAACAATAGCTGCAATTGCTAAAGTCCAAAGATTATTAATAGAGAAACCAGGAGTGAAAAAAGCAGTTATAGCTAGAACTACAGCAGATGTTACTAATCTCCATAGTATTTGTCCCATGGTACTTGTAGTTGAATTTCCTTTTACATTCATTTGACTATCAGCCATAATATAAAACCTCCTTAAAATGGTTTCATAATAGTATTATTTACAATGTTAAAATAATTATTCAAAATGAATAAAAAAGTTAAAAAATGACATAATAAAAATGAATTAATAATATGTGGGTGGTATTATGTTATCAAATTTTTTAAGAGCAATTATTATATACATATTTGTTTTATTAGTTATGAGACTAATGGGAAAAAGGGAGATAGGGCAATTACAACCATTTGAACTTGCAATTTCTATTATGATTGCGGATTTAGCATCAATTCCAATGTCTGATATAGGAACACCAATATTAAATGGTTTAATTCCTATTTTAGGCTTACTTGTTATGCATCTTTTAATTTCAGTTTTTAATATGAAGAGTTTAAAATTTAGAGAAGTTATTTGTGGTAAACCATCAATTCTAATTTATAGGGGAAAAATAGATGAAAAAATATTAAAAAAGGAAAGATTTACAATAAATGAATTAGAAGAAAGACTAAGATCAAATAATATTTTTAATATTGGTGATGTAGAATATGCAATATTAGAAACGAGTGGTCAAATTACAGTAATTCCTAAACCAGAAAAAAGAAATGTAGTGATAAAAGATTTTAATATAGAACCAGAATATGAAGGAATATCATATGATCTTGTTATAGATGGAGTTATAATGAAAGATAATTTAAAAAAGCTGGGTAAAGATGAAAAATGGCTAGAAAAGCAAGTTGCTAAATTTAAGATAAAACCACAAGATGCACTAGTTGTTACAATAGATGGAGAGGGACAATTTTTTTGCCAAGCAAAAGAAAGGAAAAATAAAAATGTATAAGGAAATTGTTGTATGTATTATAGTTATTATTTTAATAATTAGTATGGATTTAATAAGTAATAATTATACAAAAAAAGTTTTTGATAATTTAAATGAAAATTTAGGTAATTTAAGAAATGAAATGATAAACGAAAATAAAAATGAAGGTAAAATAAATGATGAATTAAAAAAGGTAGAAAAACAATGGAATGAAAATTTTAAAATTTTATCATGCTATATAGAACATAATGAACTGGAAAAAGTGGCAAGACAGTTAACATTAATAAAAGGAAATATTGATGTAGAAGAATATAATCAGGCAATTCCACAATTAGATGAATGTGTATTTATATTAAATCATATACATGATAAAGAAAGTTTATTAATTAAAAATATATTTTAAAAAATTATAACTGTATTAAAATAGAATACAGTTATAGTTTTTTTGTGTAAAGCTCTTGACATTTACACCAAAATAGTGTAAAGTATAATAGCATTACAGATAAAGAGGTGTAATGATGGAAAAAAATGTGGAAATAAGCATATTGTTCCAAATATATAAAAATATGCTAACAGATAAACAAATTAAGATTTTAGACGAATATTATAATAAAGATTTTTCATTATCAGAGATAGCAGAAAATTATAATATTACAAGACAAGCTGTAAGGGACAATATAAAAAATGCAGAAAATAAATTATATGATTTAGAAGAAAAATTAGAACTTATGCAAAAAATAAAAAAACAAGAAAAAATAATAAGTAATGTGATTTCTAAATTAGATAATTTAAATATAGACGATAAAAAGACTTTAGAAATAATAAAAAAAGAATTAAAAAAATTAATATAAGGTAAGGAGAAAATAATGGCTTTTGAAGGATTATCTTCTAAATTACAAAATATAACAAATAAATTTAAAGGTAAAACAAGAGTTACAGAATCTGACTTAAAAGATATGTTAAGAGAAGTAAAACTTGCATTATTGGAAGCAGATGTAAATTATAAAATTGTAAAGGAATTTATATCTGTAATTCAGGAAAAAGCGTTAGGGCAAGATGTTTTAAAATCATTAACACCTGGTCAACAAGTAGTTAAAATTGTTAGGGATGAATTAGTAGAATTATTAGGTGGAACAGAAAGTAAGATTACATTTTTACCAAATTCGCCAACGATTATAATGTTAATAGGTCTGCAAGGTTCTGGTAAAACAACAACTGCAGGTAAACTTGCTAATATATTAAGAAAACAAGGTAAGAAACCACTTTTAGTTGCTTGTGATGTATATAGACCAGCAGCAATAAAGCAACTTCAAGTTATTGGAAAACAACTAAATATACCAGTATATAGTGATGAAAATTCCAAAAATGTTGTAAGTATAGCTAAAAGGTCAATAGATGAAGCAATAAAAAAATTAAATGATGTAATAATACTAGATACCGCAGGTAGATTGCAAATAGATGAAGATTTAATGCAAGAACTACAAAACATAAAACAAAATGTAAGACCACAAGAAATTTTGTTAGTGGTAGATAGTATGACAGGTCAAGATGCTGTAAATGTAGCAACAACATTTAATGAAAAGGTAGGAATAGATGGAATAATTTTAACAAAATTAGATGGAGATACTCGTGGTGGTGCTGCATTATCTGTTAAGAAAGTAACAGGAAAACCTATTAAATATATTGCAACAGGAGAAAAATTAAGTGATATAGAACAATTCCATCCAGATAGAATGGCGTCAAGAATTTTAGGTATGGGAGATGTTTTATCTATAATAGAAAAAGCTGAGGAGTCATTTAATGAAGAAGAAGCAAAAAAAATGGAAGAACAATTAAGAAAGCAGAATTTTGATTTAAATGATTATTTAGCACAATTAAGACAAATAAAAAAGATGGGTTCTTTTTCATCATTACTTAAAATGATTCCGGGGATGAATCAATTAAAAAATGTTAAAGTTGATGATAAAGAGTTCGATAAAATAGAAGCTATTATTTGTTCAATGACAAATGTAGAAAGAAGAAATCCTAAATTATTAAATGCTAGTAGAAGAAAAAGAATTGCAAATGGTAGTGGAACATCAGTACAAGAAATTAATAGATTCATGAATTCATTCGAGACAACACAAAAAATGATGAAGAAAATAAAAACAGGAAAAGGAATGAAAAACATGATGAAAAATTTAAATCTTAATGATTTAAAAGATTTTAAAATATAGATTATTAATATTAATTAATAATAGATTACTTAGATTTTTAGGAGGTGAAATAAATGGTAAAAATAAGACTACAAAGAGAAGGAAAGAAAAAAGCACCTTTTTATCATATAGTAGTAGCAGACTCTAGAAGTCCAAGAGATGGAAAAGTTATAGCTAAAGTAGGAACATATGATCCAATGACAGAACCATCTACAATAGTTTTAGATATGGAAGCTGCCCAAAAATGGATAAAAAATGGAGCAAAGCCTACAGATACAGTTAAAAAATTAATAGAATTAGCAAGCAAAAACTAATGACATAAGGAGGAAGAACAAATGAAAGAAGTTTTAGAATTAATGATAAAGAATTTAGTAGATAATTCAGACGAAGTATCTATAAAAGAATTAAATGGTGAAAAATCAGTTGTATACGAAGTTAAAGTTGCTGAAGATGACATGGGTAAAGTTATAGGAAAACAAGGAAGAGTTGCAAGGGCAGTAAGAGCTATAATGAAATCTATAGCATCTAAAGAAGATAAAAAAGTTACAATTGAATTCATTAACTAAAGGTAGGTTAATATGGAATATATAGAGATTGGACAAATTGTTAATACAAATGGACTAAAAGGTGTTGTAAAAATAAATCCTTTTACAGATGATGTTAACAAATTTGATAATTTAGAATATATATATATACAATTAAAAGATGAACTTAAAAAAGTAAAAATAGAACAAGTAAGATATAACAAAAATCAAGTCTTATTAAAACTTGAGGGAATAGATTCTATAGAAGAGGCAGAAAAACTAAGAAATTTTTATATAAAAATAGAAAAAGAAAGCCAAGAAGAATTAGGAGAAGATACATATTATATTATAGATTTAATAGGTCTTGATGTATATTCAGAGAAAAATGAATATTTGGGTAAAATAGAAGATGTATTTCCAACTGGTAGTAATGATGTATATGTAGTAAAAGACAATCTCGGAAAACAAATATTAATTCCTGCAATAGCAGATGTTGTAAAAAAAGTTGATTTAAATAATAGAAAGATGATAATAAACCTAATTCCTGGTTTATTATAGGAGGAAAAATGAAATTTAATGTTTTAACTCTTTTTCCAGAAATGTTTTCTAGTTTAAATGAAAGTATTATTGGTAGAGGAAAGGAAAAAGGTCTAATAGATATTAATGTAGTAAATATTAGAGATTTTTCAAAAAATAAACATAAAAAAGTAGATGATACTCCTTATGGTGGAGGAGCTGGAATGGTTATGGAACCAACAGTTGTATATGATGCATATTGTTCTATTAAAGAGCAAAATGCAAAAGTTATATACATGTCACCACAAGGTAAAACTTTAAATCAGCAAATTGTACAAGATCTTGCAAAAGAAGATAATATCATATTACTTTGTGGTCATTATGAAGGTATTGACCAGAGGGTTATAGATGAAATTGTAGATGAGGAAATTTCTATCGGTGATTATGTATTAACTGGTGGGGAACTACCCGCAATGGTATTAATAGACAGTGTTAGTAGATATATAAAGGGTGTTTTAAAAGAAGACTCAATTCAAGAGGAATCTTTTACAAATGGATTGTTGGAATATCCACAATATACAAGACCAGAAGTATTTTTAGGAAAAAAAGTCCCAGAAGTTTTATTATCTGGACATCATGAAAATATAAAAAGATGGAGAAGAAGTCAGTCTATTATTAATACATATTTAAAGAGACCAGATTTATTACAAGAAATTGAATTATCTAAAGAAGACAAAAAAATATTAAGTGATTATAAAAATTTAGAAGAAGGAGGAAGTAAATAATGGATATCATAAAAGCAATAGAACATGAGCATCTTAAAGAAAAGATACCAGTTCTTAAGGTTGGAAATACTGTAAGAGTTCACCAAAGAATAAAAGAAGGAAATAGAGAAAGAATCCAAGTTTTTGAAGGGATTATTATTAAAAAACAAGGTGGAGGAGTAAACGCTACATTTACAGTTAGAAGAATTGCTTCTGGTGTTGGTGTAGAAAAAACATTTTTAATTCATTCACCATTAGTAGAAAAAGTAGAATTAGTTAGAGTAGGTAGAGCAAGAAGAGCTAAATTATATTACCTAAGAGATAGAGTTGGTAAAGCTGCTAAAACTAAGGAACAAATTGGTGCAAGAATTGAAAATAAAGAAATTACAGTAAAAACAGCTATAGAAGAAGAAACAGTAGAAGAAGTTAAGGAAGAAGTAACAACAGAAGCTCCAGTAGAAGAAGTTAAAGCTGAAGAAACTGTTGAAGCTCCAAAAGCTGAAGAAGATGTTAAAGAAGAAGTTAAAGAAGCTGATTCAGAAGAAACAAAAAAAGATGAAGAATAATAAAAATAATACTTAAAAGGGGGGTACTTTAAAAAGGTACTTCCTTTTTTATATAGTATATAGAAATGTTGATATAAATAGTGAGTTTATAAAACACATTTACAAATTATGTAAAGTGTGCTATAATATAACTTGTAACAGCAAAAACCACAGAAACAGGAGGAGTAATTATGACAAATGTAAAAGTAAACATTCCAAAGCTTAACACGAAAAATCTTAGAGCCGAAATTCCTAACATAACGCAGAGCGCACGGTATCGCGAAGATATCGAAAACGTAAGAGCAGTATCTGCAAAAGGACAGGCTCTGGCGGCAGAAGCAGAAGCTTTTGTAAGCAAACTGAAAAAGTAGTGGATAGCAATTGTCGCCGATATGGCGATGGGACAGTGAATTTGTCGGTCATAATTAACTAAAAAGAGGAGTATACAGTAAGATGTAAAGACTGTATACTCTTCTTTTTCAATATATAGTTAAATTTTATCTTGACAAAATATTTTTTTTGTTTTATCATATGAATAAATAAACATATGAGCATACGTTCATATATTGCGCTAGGAGGTAAAAATGGAAGAAGATAAATTAGTTTGTTCAGAAAAATGCCCACATTTTAATAAAATAAATAATGTAAAATCACTTGAACCAAAGGCAGATGAATATCAGAAATTATCAAATATGTTTAAATTGTTTTCTGATGAA
This sequence comes from uncultured Clostridia bacterium, assembly GCA_944392945.1. Classification (GTDB taxonomy): domain Bacteria; phylum Bacillota; class Clostridia; order TANB77; family CAG-508; genus Merdicola. Next base: position 10,173 of record CALXYJ010000022.1, read on the forward strand.
ACTAGATTAAAAATAATATGTAGTTTATTAAAAGAAGAATTATGTGTTTGCGATTTATGTGAATTATTAGATTTAAATCAATCACAAGTTTCACATCAATTGCAATTATTAAGAAGTAGTAAATTAGTAAAATTTAGAAGGGAAGGAAAACAGATATTTTATAGTTTAGATGATGAACATGTAGAACTCATTATACAAATGGCCTTAGATCATATTGTAGAGGAGGAAGAAAAAAATGGAATGTTGTAATAATCATAATCACGAAGAATGTGAAGAAAAAGAAAATAAGAAAAGTGAAATAATTTTATATGTATTATCACTAATTATATTTGGAATAGGTTTTGTTCAACAATTTGCTACTTATAAAATATGGATATACTTAGTAGCAGTATTACTTGCTGGATATGACTTATTAATAAAAGGTATTAAAAATTTATTTAAATTTAATTTTGAGGAAAGTACATTAATGACAATAGCTATAATAGGTGCATTTGTAAAAGGAGAATATGCCGAAAGTTGTTTAGTAGTTTTATTGTTTAAATTAGGCGAATTCTTAGAAGATTTTGCAGAGAGAAGATCTAATAAGAATATAGAGGATATCACTAGAATAAAGGCTAATAATGCTAATTTAGTAGAAAAAGATGAGATAAAGGTAATTAAAGTAGAAGATGTAAAAGTTGGAGATATTTTATTAGTAAAACCTGGAGAAAAAATACCTGTTGATGGTATTATAACGTCTGGCTCATCTAAATTAGATACATCACCAATTACAGGAGAAAGTAAACCAGTAAATGTAGAGACAAATAATAATGTTGTCTCTGGAAGTATAAATTTAACAAGTGCAATATATGTTAAAGCAGAAAAGGAATATAAAGATTCTATGGCTTCACAAATAATTGATTTAGTGTATGAAGCTACTAATAATAAAGGAAAAACCGAAAAATTTATAACTAAGTTTTCTAAAGTATATACACCAATAGTAATTGTAATTGCGGTATTATTAGTAATAATCCCATTAATATTAGGTGCAGATATGAATAAATGGGTGGATATTGCCTTATTTTTCTTAGTTGCATCATGCCCATGTAGTTTAGTAATCTCTATTCCATTATCATTCTTTTCTTGCATAGGTGCAATTTCTAAAAATGGAATGATAATTAAAGGAACTAAGCATATAGAAAATCTTGCTAAAACAGATATAATAGCATTTGATAAAACAGGGACATTAACAACTGGTAAGATGGTTATAGATGAGCTTAAAGCAATAAAAATCGATGAAAATAAAATGCTAGAATATATTTATAGTATAGAGAGTTTATCAAATCATCCTATAGCAACTGCAGTAATGAATTATAAAAGTGGCATAAAAAGATTAGAAGTAAAAGATTATAAGGAATATTCAGGTCACGGATTATATGGAATTATAGAAGGTAAGGAAATATTATTAGGAAATAAGAAATTATTAGAAAAGTATAATATAGATACTGATGAATATATAGAAAATACAATAACACTTGCTGTTGATAAAAACATTGTAGGATATATTACTTTACAAGAAGGTTTAAGAGATAATGTAGACAATATAATGGAAAATTTAAAAAATGCTGGGGTTAAAGATGTTGCAATTTTAACTGGTGATAATAAAAAAGCTGCTCAAAAGGTAGCTAAAAAATTAAATATTAAAAAAGTATATGCAGAATTGTTACCACAAGAAAAATTAAATAAGGTAAAAGAATTACAATCAAAAGGAGAAAAAGTAACATTTTTAGGTGATGGAATTAATGACAGCCCAGTAATTGCTAGTGCGGATTTTGGAATGAGTATGGGAACAGGTTCAGAAATTGCGAATAACACGGCAGATGGAATTCTAATTTCAAATGATATTGGAATGTTACCAAAAATTATAAAAATAGCTAAGAAAACAATGAGAATTGTGAAATTTAATATTACATTTTCATTATTGGCAAAATTGGTAGTATTAATTGTGGGACTATTTGGAACAGCTCCAATTTGGCTTGCAGTTTTAGCAGATACAGGTGTTACATTGTTAACAGTTTTAAATGCATTAAGGATATTCAAAAATTAGTAATTATTTATTCAGAGAATATTGTATATAAATTTGCTATATGCTAAAATGCTGTAAAAAATAAAGGAGAAAAATGATGGATGAATGGAAAATTGTGCAAGGCTTAAAGAAAAAGTCACAAAATTATAGTTCGGTTACAGATGAATTTCCAAAAGTTGATTCTGCAACTTATGAAAAAATAAAAGAAGATGTTATGTATAGAAGAAGATGGAATAATTTTAGAGGGGAATATTCTTTTGATGAAGAACATAGAGAAGAAAATGTATCAGAAATGATAGATTATATAGAATATTGCAAGCAAACAGGAAGATGAGTAGAAGGGAAAAAGGGAGATATTGGATTTAGAGTGGATATTAAAGATCCATCTAGAATATATTTTTTTGATGAAACTGAAAGATTAATTGGACAAATAGATAGCAATTCGATATTTTTTGAAAGCAGGTTTTTGAAAGGTATAGAATTTATAAGCTATCACAAGGCAGATCAACCTAATGTAAGAAAAGTAAAATTTGAAAGAGAATTATACTTAACAACTGGAACAGGAATAGATGGTACAGAAATAAATGAATATATTACTATAGATCCTCTAATAAAAGATCACATTGCTGATCCTTATGATTATAACGATTGTGAATATACTTTGGAAGAATTGAAAACGGTAAGAAAATTAAAAGATGATATTGCTCAAGAATATGTAAAATACAATCCAGAATATTCTATAGGAGAAAATGGTGAAGTTTATAGATTAGAAATAGATGAATCAGAAGATTTAAAAAAATAATTACGAGAAGATTGTATGTACCAGGATCAAATTTTTACGGCTATGAATGGTGTTTAACAGCATCTAATAATGGTACAAAATATGGAGATTATAAAAAAGATTCAGAAAAATTTGAAGAACATTGTAAATATTTGTATTCAATAGTTTCTGAAGCATACAGAGCTAAAAAAATAAAAAGAGTTAAAGAGTTAATGTCTTTAAGTAAAAAACAAGACAAAGAAATAGAAGGGTTAAAGCAAAAACAAATAACACAAAGCCAGGAAGGTGGAGTAGAAGTTGATGAATAATCAAATTATAAAGGACACAGACTTATCATTTTGGAACAGGCTTAAGAACTTTTTTAAAAGTAAATTTGGCAAAAACAAAAATGAATTAAGTAATCAGAATAAAATAGAAAGCTCTAAATTAGTGGAAGGAGAAACTAAAATTTTTAGAGAAAAAATGCAAAATGATTCTATGTTATCAAAAAATAAAGAATATGAATTAAAAAAATTTATAGCGGAAATAGAAAATAATCCAAATTTATTAGAAAAATTGTCAACAGATAGATTAGATAAATTAATTAATTATTATGAAAAAATAACAACTGAAAAGAAAAACAAAATAGAAAAATTAAAACAATTATAAAATAAAACTAAATAAATATAACCCATGTATTTTAAAACATGGGTTTATTTAGTGCAAAGATTAAGTATAACTCGTAAATACAAATGAAAGTGTTGAAAAATAAGCATTTTGTTGATATAATAAGCATTAAAAGGAAAGGGAGAAAAATGAAAGTAGCGTTTTATACATTGGGATGTAAAGTAAATCAATATGAAACAAATGGAATGATACAAGCTTTTTTAGAAAAAGGATATGAATTAGCACAATTCTCTGAAAAAGCTGATATATATGTAATTAATACTTGTACAGTAACTAGTATTTCGGATAAAAAATCTAGACAAATGATTAGAAGAACAAAGCAGTTAAATCCTGATGCAATTGTAGTAGCAGTTGGATGTTATGCACAAGTTGCTAAAGATAGATTAGAAGAAATTAAAGATATAGATCTAATTTTAGGCATTAGTGAGAAAAAAGATATTGTAAAACATGTAGAAGAAGAGTTAAAGGATAGAAAACCAAAAGAATATATTTCAGATGTTATGAATCAAAAAGAGTTTGTAGATTTTGGAAATGTAAATTATACTGATAAAAATAGAGTTGCAATAAAAGTTCAAGATGGTTGTAACCAATTTTGTACATATTGTATTATTCCATATGCAAGGGGACGAATACGTAGCAGAAAAATAGAGAATGTAAAACAAGAGGTAGAGAGTCTAGCTAAAAAAGGAATTAGGGAAATCGTAGTTACAGGAATTCATGTTGCATCATATGGAAAAGATTTAGAAGAAGATGTAGGATTAATAAATTTATTAGAAGAACTTAATAAAATAGATGGAATAGAAAGAATACGTCTAAGCTCTTTAGAACCAACATTAATTACATCTGAGTTTGTAGAAAGATTGAGTAAATTAGAAAAAATATGTGATCATTTTCATTTATCTTTACAGAGTGGTTGTGATACAACTTTAAAGAGAATGAATAGACATTATACAACAGAAGATTTTAAAAAAGCTACAGAATTATTAAGAAAAGTATATCCAAATGTTGCATTAACAACAGATATAATAGTTGGTTTTCCAGGTGAGACAGAAGATGAATTTAATACCACTTATAATTTTTTAAAAGATATAAATTTCTATAAGATGCATATTTTTAAATATTCACAAAGACATGGAACTAAAGCGGAAAAGATGCCAAATCAAGTTGATGCAAAAATAAAAGAAGAGAGAAGTAGAAAATTAATAGAATTATCAGATAAAAATGAAGTTGAACAAAATATTAAGTATAAAGGAAAAATTCTTAAAGTTTTAGTTGAAGAATATGAAGATGGATATTTTAAAGGACATACGACCAATTATATAATGGTAAAAATACAAGAAAATGAAAAAAATTTGAAAAATAAGATTGTTGATGTCAAAATTATAGATAATGAAGGTATAGAATTAATAGGAAAATTAGAAAAAGTGTATTGATAAAAATATGTTATTATAGTAAACTAAAAAAGAAAATATACAAAGGAGAAAAGAATGGAAGAAAAAGATCCAAATAAATTTTATTTAGTAGTTAAAGTTAGTAGATGGACTAAAATTAGAAATTTCTTTATTTTAAAATTTGGAAAAAATAGGAGATATGTTAATGAATAAAACTAAAAGGAAGATATTTGAGACAGCTATGAAGCTATTTGCAGATAAAGGTTATGAAGCAACAAGTATAGAAGAAATAACAGCAACAGTTGGTGTTGCTAAAGGAACTTTATATTATCATTTTTCTAGTAAGGAAGAAATATTTAATTTCTTAGTAGAAGAAGGAATGAAATTATTAAAAAATAGTATTCAAATAAAAACAGATAGAGTTTCAAATTATATAGATAAAATTAGAGCTATTATATTAATACAAATAAAAGTTATTGTAAAATATGAAAGTTTAATTACTATCATTCTTAGTCAAATGTGGGGTAAAGAAGAAAGAAATAAGAGAAGTAGACAATATGTATTTGAATATTTAAGTATTGTAGAAAAAATAGTAGAAGAGGGAATAAAGAAAGGTGAGATAGTAGATAATTCGCCAGAAATTATAGCCTCTAATATATTTAGTCTTACAAGTTCATGTTTAATATATAAATTAAAGACGGAAAAGGATTTAGATATTCAATCTATGTATAGGGAAATAGAAAAGGTAGTAATAGCAGGAATAAAGAAATAATATTACAAAAATATTACGACAACGTTACGAAAATGAAATAAATAATTAAAGATAAAATTATTGTAGATTTATGAAGAAAGATGTATAATAAATCTAGTATTGATTAATTTACGTATGATGAAGGAGGGAATTTACATGTCTAGATCTGGCATAGTAAATGTTAGAATGGTAATAACTGAGGAGAAGATATTATCAAATATAGAAAAAGTACATAAAATGATTAATCCTAAGAGTAAGAAGCAAATTATCCAATTAGATGAGGATACTTATTTTAAGGATTTAGTAGAGGCAATAAAAACATATTTGATAGAATATCCAAAGAAACAAAATTTCCCTGCCAGTGTTTATAATGCTGCATTTGATTTAGTTGAATTTGCAACAAAACAATTCGAGGAAAATACTAAGCAAATAGAAGACTTAATAAGACAAAGAGAATTTAACATAAGTCAAGGAAGTAAACTAAAAGAACTTTTACAAAAAGCAGAAAAGAAAGAAAAGAATTGGAAAGAAGCAGTAAAAGAAGCTCAAGATGATTTTGATGAAGATATAATAAATACATTATTAATAGTTGGAAGAAGTAGAAGTAAAGAAACAGATAATTATAAAGATGCATTAAAATTATTAAAGGCAAGGATATCTAATCTAGAGTCAAATTTACATATAGAAATAGATATGGAAAGAATAGAAGATAGATCAAAAGCTTTAAGCTATATAGGACTAGAGATTGCAGATGCTTTAAAAGAAATTCCAGCTCCAGAAGCTGAGGTTGTACAAGAACAAGTAGAAACTGTTGCAGAGCCAATACAAAAAGTAAAGAAAGTTAAAGCTAAAAAAGAAAAGAAAGAGAAAAAGGCTAATGTTGCAGCAATTGCAGAAAGTGAAAATCCTAAAGTAGAAGAAAAAGTAGAAAAACAAAAAGTTTCAAATGTTCAAACAGCTCAAACAATACAAAAAGCTGAGCAAGTTCAACCTTCACAAGAAGAGTATAAAACAGAAACTTTTGAGGCAAAACCAAGTTTATGGCAAAGATTTAAAAATAGTAAATTTGTAAGAACAATAAAATATATTATGAGTATAAGAGTCGTTCTAGAAGTTCCAGCACTTCCAGAAGGAAAATCAGAAAATTAAATGAAGCCAATAAGATCCTATATTGTAATTATATACAAAATTTGCAATATAGGATTTTTTAGGTAAAGAATATTATAATATATAAATGAAATTGTAATTTAGGATATTTTTTTAAAATTATGAAAAAAATTCATAAAAAAATAAGAAAAAGTATTGACATATTATATTAAAAATAGTATACTAAATTTCGTCGACAAGCTCCCTTAGCTCAGTTGGTCAGAGCAACCGGCTCATAACCGGTGGGTCCAAGGTTCAAATCCTTGAGGGAGCACCATTTTTAAATTTATAATATTTGGGTAGGTGGCCGAGTGGCTAAAGGCGGCAGACTGTAAATCTGTTCTCATTTGAGTACGATGGTTCGAATCCATCCCTGCCCACCAATAAAGTATAATCCTGTAGTTCAGTAATATCAAGAACTACAGGATTTTTATTATACTATTTTAATGCAATTTTAATGCAACTAGCTATTTAATGCATTAATATAGTTAATATATTTGTCAATTTCATTATCTCTAAATTTATCGAATACAGATGTATATGTATTTATAGTCGTTTGTATATCTTTATGTCCTAATAATTTTTGGAGAACTGGAGCAGACATTCCAGCTTCAATACATCTTGTAGCAAAAGTATGTCTTAACATATGTGTATTACAAGTACTTGTGTTTAAATTAATTGTTTTGTCATTTCTTTTTATAGGATATTTTATACAATGTATATTTGCATTTTTACAAACTTTTTTAAAAGCTGTATTAATAGAAGCAGGAGCTATTATTTTGCCATTAGAATGGACGAAAATTAAATTATTTTCATTATGTGTAAAATTATTCAACGCATTTTCTAAATTTGATTTAAACAGTACTGTAATTGGAATATCACGACATGAATTATATGTTTTTGTACTTTTTCCAACTATTACTTTATTATCTTTTGTTTTAGTAAGAGTATTATTAATATGAATAATATTTTTATCTAAATCTATATCATCAGGAGTTAGTGCTAATATTTCTCCAATTCTCATTCCAGTATATAGAGCTACCATAAATATATTTTCATATGGCTCGCCTTTAACTGCTGCTAAAAATTGTTTTTGTTCTTCTATTGTAAAAGCTTCTATTTTTTTGTCCTCTTTTATTGATTTAGGCTTCAAAACTCTATTTAATGGATTTTTATATATGTAGTCTCTATTTATTGCTTCTTTAAAAATACTTCCTAATAATTCATATATTTTATCTATATAGGAATTAGCATAATCTTTTTTAGTATTTATAAAATTTTGTAAATCTTCCGGTGTTGCTTTTTGTATTTTTAAATCATATAGGTTACTTTCTTTAATATGATTAAACGTCCCTAATAGCCTACCATAGGTTGCTTCTTTAATATTATTACTTTCATATTTATTATTTATTAATTCTTCTCCTAATTGTCCAATAGTAATATCTGTTTTATCAATATAGGTATTAGTTTGCACTTCTGCTAAAGCTTTAGTTATTTTTTCTTTTACTTCTTTTCGAGTCTTGCCATAAACGGACTTCCTATTTAATTTTCCATCTGCTTTTCTACCTGCAGTAAATTGTCCAACCCATCTATTAAGTTTTTCGGAATAGAAGATAGATCCTTCTCCATTTCCACGTTTAGACATAAAAATACTCCTTTCAAAAATTTGTTCTCTTGAAAGAAGTTAAAAAGAAATATATAATAAATAAAACTCTTTCAAGAGTGATTTTGAGAATAGATAATGTAAAACTTTGGCGAGGGATACATTATCTATTTTTGTATTACAATAATATTTCATTTTTTTTAAAAATATTTTAAAAACTTGCATTTTTTAAAAAATATTGTATAATATATATAGTAAGAGTAATTCGTTCGCCGAGTTAATTACGGGTCGATAGCTTGTCTATTGGCAGTACGCATAGACGTATGGGATAACGTAATCGGGGGGATTACTCTTATTATTATGTTATTATGCAATTAAATGAATTAATGATGGAAATAAGTTAAACCATTCTATTGGAGGATAGAATTTAATGCCATAACCAATAATTTTACCTTTATAATTCCATATATTTGCTTTTAATTTTAAAACATATTCCCATTCTTGGGCTGTATTATACTTAATCGATTGTGCAAAAGAACTACAACATACATCGGCTAATTGTAAAAGATTTCTATCTCTATTATCTATAAATTTAATATCATTGATGCATTTAAAATTAATATGATGGTAATGCCTTTTACTCATTAATGCGTTTTTTAAATGTAAGTTCTTTTTCTTATTATTTTCATTTCTTGTACTTATATAAATGTTACATTTTCCTTTGTTATTACTTACATAGTAAGATACTCTTTCAATTAAATAACTCATAAAATATGGATAAATATCTTTAGATTTTAATTTATTAATTTCATAAGTGTTTATAGCTACATGAATAATTTTAAAATTTTCAGATATTAAATCATAAATGATTTGTATTTTTTTATCATATTTTAATATTTTATTCCAATGTAATTGTTCTTTTCTTGCCATATTCATTGCATTTTTTATTTTTACAATTTTATTGGATAAAGTTAAATCATATTCTTTAGGTACTATAATAGCAGTTAATATAAACCATTCGCTACCTCTTTTTATTCCTTCATCTCCACTTTCATCTATGTAAACGTTATATTCAATCCTATTTTCCATTTGTTAGTCCTTCTTTATTATATTTTTCCTTGATAAGATATACAATTGAGTCGAGAGTAGTTAGTTATTTTTTATTATTTATCTAATTTTTTACTAATTTCATCTAATTGTCTAATAATTATCCAATTTTGTTGAATTAAAGCATTTGTATAATAAGTATTTAATCTGGCTGCAGTTTTTTCATCAAAAGATAGCATATTGCCTAATTCCATCATGCCTGTACCAGATAGTTCTGAATTAATAGCTCTTACAGCATTTCTATATTTATTGTCTAAATCTTCTAGTCCATATTGTGCCATCATTTTATTAATTTTCTCTTCTTTAATTGCTTGTTTTTCTTCCTCACTTTTAAAAAATCCCATAATTATTCCTCCACTTCAATATTTTTTTCTTCTAAATTAGATTGCATTTCATTCAAAGAGTTAGCATTATAAATCATATCTTCATATTCGGTTATTTTTGATTGATATATAAAATCTAGTCCAAATAAAACAATTCCTATTATAATTGTAGAAACTAATAAAGATTTGTTGAAATTATTTTCATAATTTCTAGAACCTATTATTGCAAATATAATAAGTGAGACAATAATTCCAACAAGCAAACAACCTATTAATGTAAAAATAGTATCCAATGTTATTTTCTCCTTTTCTTTCTTCTAAATTCTTCAACTACACCAATTATTTTAACAGGCAAGATTAAAAATTAGATGTATCATATCCAGTATATCTTTGTGCAGATAAAACCTTGTTAGTAGCCCAACCTTTATTTAATCTTTCTAGGATTGTTTTAGGGGCAATTCCAATTTCTTTGCTCCATTGAGTTATAGTCAAAGTTTTATTGTTAAATTTTATAAAATGGTTATGACTTGAATTTTGAGTTTGCTCTTTTTGCGAAATCCATTTGCAATTTTCAGGACAATAGTTTCCATTAAAATCAATTCTTTCTAAAGTTAAATTATTATTGTATCCATGAGATAATGCCCAATCATGAAAGCTATTGTAATTATTTAACCATTCCTTACAAACAGTGATACCTTTTGCTCCATAGTATTTATATGCTTTTCTTTCCTTATTGTAACATCTTCGTTTCATATCAAACCAAATTTTATAAAGCCTTTCGTTATAATGCCCGTGTTTAAGTGCTTTTGATTTGTTTAGTTCAGCTTTTAAACAACCACATGATTTAGTATTTCCACTTGTTAATCGAGATGATTCTACAAGTATTTCAGAACCACAGTCGCATATGCAAAGCCATACAGCATGTCTATTTTTACGATTTATATTATTAAATTTTAAAACAGTTAATCTTCCAAATTTCTGACCAGATAAATCTTTAATCATAATTACACCTCTATATTTTACCTTGATAAGATACAACCTTGCCTATAATTTTTATTGGTATATCTTTAGGATTATATATTTGTACAGTATTTTCAGGGTTAGTACTCATAGGCTCTAATATAACTAGTCCATTTTCTTTTCTATACTTCTTTACAGTTGCATCAAAGCCATTTACAAGAATAACGCCTATTTCATTATTTTCTAAATCATCTTGTTTTTGTACAAGTACAATATCTCCTTCATTAAATTTTAAGTTCATGCTATCTCCTTGTACTCTTAAATAGAAATAAGTATATCCTTCTTTTATTTGAGAAGAAGGAGCAAATTCGTATCCTTCAATATTTTCTGTTGCTAAAATAGGCAAGCCTGCACTAATTCTTCCAACAACAGGTACTTTTTTTGGTGTATCTGTAATAGGGAAGACATTGCTTTCTATTTCTTGTCTTTCCATTGGTACATCATATCCCATAAGCCATACAGGATTGACATTATAATAATTTGCCAATATTTCGATTACAGGTAGTTTAATTTTTTCAGTTTCTCCGTTTTCCCATCTTAAAACTGTGCTTTTATGTACATCTACTTTTTTTCCTGCATCTTCTAAAGTTATATGTCTTAATTCTCTAGCTTGTTTTAATCTTTTTCCAACTTTTTCAAAAATAATTTTATCCATAATAATTCTCCTAACTATTCAAATTATAACATATTTTACAACTTTTGCAACAAAATTTGTAAAAAATATAAAAAAAGTTGCAAAATGCTATTGACAAAATAAAAACTATATAATATATTTAAGTTGCAAAACACAACAAACAAATTAAGGAGGTGGGTAAATGGTTAATACAGCTAAAATAAAAGGAAGAATAGTAGAAAAAGGAAAAACTATACAGGCAATAGCACCAAAAATTCCTTGCTCTCCATATACTTTAGGACAAAAGATAGCAAATGAAACACCTATTAATTTAGAAGAAGTTATGGTCTTATGTGATGAATTAGATATAAAAGAAGAGGAATTTGCTGAATTTTTTTTACAAAGAAAGTTGCAAAACACAACAAAGAACACAAAATAAAGAGGTGAGAAGATGGAAGAAGAATTTGAAAAACTAATAAAATTAACAGAGCCACTAAGAAATTACATAAGTGAAAAGTATGATATGAAAGTTTCAATACTTGTTAATTGTGATGAAGTAAAAGTGATTAGAGATGAAGTAGGAGTTCCAATAAAAAAGGAAGATAAAATAAAGATAATCTATGGAAATGATACAGAAAATGCTATTGAAATATTAAACAAAATTGAAACAGAACAAAAACTTTTAGAATTGTTTAGAACAAAAGAAATAGAAAAATTAGAAATTACATATAAAAAAGAATCAGCATTAAAAGCTGATTCAAACTATTAAGCATTTTCTTTTATCCAATTAGATATTTCAGTAGCTAAATTAACCCAAGCAGATTCACCAGTTAATTTAGCAACAAATAATTTGTCATCAGAATCAATATAAGACATTAAATCATCTCTTATATTTGTTGATGATTTAGTAGATTTTATTATCCAAACAGATTCTAATACATGAGCAAAAGAGCCATAATTTCTAATTGCTTCATATAATTTAGAATAATCTTTATTAGATATTAAATCATAACTAATTAAAAAAGATGACATAATAATACACCTCACTTTCTACAAATTAAAATATTTTTCTCTTATGTGTGAGGTAATTATAATACAAATTTTGACAGAAAGGAAGTGATAAGAAATGCAAGAGAAGAAACCGACAAAAAATTATAAAGATTTAGATGAAACAATAACACCTTTTGATTATGCAGAATGGAGAGGAATAGGAGAAAACAAGGCAAGAGAAATATTTAACAGAAAAGATTTTCCAAGAATTAAAGGTACTGGAGTAAAACAGCTAGCAGATAAGAGAGCAGTACTTCTTTATGATTTAGGTTTAACAGGAAGTGACAAACAAGAAATATTACAAGAAATAGCAAAACAAATTATATAGAAAGGAGGGATAAAGATGAGCAACCAACAAAAATTTGATTATTTGTTAGGAAAATTTACCAGAAAAGCAGCAACTTTTGTAGGAACAGTATTGTTTTTTGGAACAATCGAATTAGTATGTTTAGCACATATATTTTTAGGATAGAGGAGGTGAAAAAAGAATGGAATATTTTATATTACTTGCTGTAATAGGAATCTTAATAGCTTACATAGTAGTAAGAGAAACAATAGTACAAAAACAAATAAAAGAACTAGAAGAAGATTGCAATAATGCAGAGTTAAGAGCAGTAACGCATTTTCAAAAAGTAAATACAATTGAGAATTTAATAAAAGAAGAAGAAAAGAAACCTATATATGAAAGAAATAATTTCGTATTAGAACGCAAAATAAAAGAAGTAATTACAAGCGACCAAACTAGATAATTACTTCTTAAAATAAAAAAATTTCATAAATGAACCTAAAACTATTTTAGCATAGTTTGGGTAGAAAATCAAGGAGGAATAGAAATGGCTAATAAAAATGAAGTAACAATAAGTTTAGAAGAATATAAGGAATTATTATTAAAAGAAAGACCTAATGATAATGATAAATGGATATTAGGTAAAATAAGAGAATTTATAGCAGATAATTGTAAATTAAGTGGAGAAAAAATAGAGGCAAAAGACAGTTGGGATTTTGCAAGAGATTTTTTAAATTACTTAAAAATTATAGATAAAGAATTTTATAAAGAACTTATTAAAAAAGTTTATGATGCAGAAATAGAAAAAAAGAACAATAAATTAAAAATGGAAAAAGCAAGAGCTATAAAACAAGTTGATGAGGAGAGAGAAGCTGATGATTAGTAATAATTTAGATGATAAATATTATGAATTAGAAGAAGCAATATCTACACTAGAAATGCAAATAAAAAAAAGTAAAGACAAAGATGTAGTTAGTATATTAGAAAATTGCAAAGATAAATTACAAGAAGAATTTGATGCAATAAAAGATGATACAGAAAGCATCTGGGAAAACGAAAAAAAAGAATTAGAGAATGAATATTGGAGGAGTGTAATTTGATGGAAGAAGAAGTCAACAAAAATAAGTACTCTGAAATATTAAAAGGACTAGATTATGAACATCTTGTATATGAAAGAGCAATATTAGATAGAAAGAAAGATAATTTATACATAATGGATAAAGAGCTTAAAGAAGAGTTTAAAAGGAGGATAACAAATGGAAGCAATGTTTAGAGATTTAAAAGCTAGTGAGATAGATGTAAGAATTGCTAGTGTAAGAATAAATGGTGTTAGCCTTCTACTATATAAAGATGCAAGAGTAGATATGGATATACTAGATGAAACAGTTGGACCTAAGAATTGGCAAAGAAAACATAGTAGAGAAAATGCAAATTGTATTATAGAAATTTGGGACAATGAAAAACAACAATGGATTTCTAAAGAAGATACAGGAGTAGAAAGTTTTACACAAAAAGAAAAAGGGTTAGCAAGTGACAGTTTTAAAAGAGCAGGATTTAATTGGGGAATAGGTAGAGAATTATATACAGCACCGTTTATTTGGGTAACTAATAAGAATGCACAAATACAAGATAGTAAAAGAAAAGATAAAAATGGAAATATTATATACACATGTAACGATAAGTTTATAGTAGAAAAAATACAAATTACAAATAAAGAAATAACTGGATTGGCAATATATAATGAGACATTAAAACAGAGAGCTTTTGTATATACGAAGAATACTGAAAGTAAGTAGGTGTTTAGATGCAAACTACAGGAAATATAACCGATATTAACATAGATTTTAATACACATAAACCTAAAATAACGTTGTTATTAAATATGCAACAACCAGAAGTAATAGAACAACTTAAGAATGAGGACAAGCTAGACATAGATATAAAGAAATATAGAAAAAAACGTAGTTTAGATGCAAATGCTTATTGTTGGGTATTATGTGACAAGATAGCAAAGGAATTAAGTAAAGATGGAGCTATTACGACAAAAGAAGAAATTTACAGAGATGCAATAAAAAATATTGGAACATTTGAGTCAATGATAGTAGAAGAAAAAGCATTTGAAAATTTTAAAAGAATATGGGAGAAACAAGGCTTAGGCTTTCTAATACAAGAAGTAACTAGGCAAAACAAATGTGTAAAAGTACATTGTTATTATGGCTCTAGTACTTACGACAGCAAAGAAATGAGTTTATTAATAGAACTACTAGTAGAAGAAGCAAAACAACTAAATATAGAAGTAAAAACAGAACAAGAAATAGAAAGTTTATTATCAACGTGGCACTAATTGGTGACGAAAAAATAGGGAGAAGAGCACTCTTTTCAGCTAGTGCCACGAAGGATCCCCCACAGAGGAGAAATAAATGAGTAAAAGAAGTAGAGCTTGTGAAATACCTAAGAAGGTAAAAGAAAAAGTTTGGAAAAGAGATAATGAGCATTGCATAATTTGTGGGAAATGGGTTCCAGTAAGTTGTGCAAATGCGCATTATATAAAACGAAGTCAAGGAGGACTTGGCGTAGAACAGAATATAGTTACAATGTGTCTAGAATGTCATTATGAGGAAGATCATGGACAAGATACACAATTATATGAAGATAAGATAAAAACTTATTTAAAACGAAAATATAAAGATTGGAAAGAAGAAAATTTATATTTTAGAAAATACAACTAGGGGAGCAGACATAAGCAACTGCTCCTTTAATACTACAAAAGGGAGGAAAACGAATGAAAGACCCAGCATTCTTATTTTATAGTAGTGATTTTCTTTCAGGAACAATGTTAATGACAGATGAAGATGTTGGGAAATATATAAGACTACTTTGTTTACAGCATCAAAAAGGACATCTTAAAGAAAAAGAAATGTTAAGTATATGTAAATCATTTAATGAAGATATATTTAGCAAATTTAAAAAAGACGAAGAAGGAAATTATTATAATGAAAGATTAGAATATGAATCAAATAAAAGAAAAGCATATTCTGAAAGTCGAAGAAATAATAGAAAAAAGAAAGAAGAAACATATGAAAAAGATATGAAAAACATATGTAATTCATATGAAGAACATATGGAAAATGAAAATGAAAATATAAATAAAAATGATATTGAAATTAAAGATAATAGAAAAAAGGGTTCTAAGGGGAAAAAGGAAGAAGAGAAGATACACTTTGCAGAGTTTGTATCCATGACCAATGCTGAATACGAGAAATTAGTTAGCACTTATGGAAAAGAATTTGCAGACCAATGTATTTATACTTTGGACAACTATAAAGGCAGTAAAGGGAAAACATATAAAAGCGACTATAGAGCTATTCTTAGTTGGGTTGTAGAAAAAGTAGAACAAACATCAAAGACTAAGAAGAATGGAATGAATGATTTTAAAGAATTATGGGAGGAGGCTAACAATGAACAAAACAGAAACAATACAAGTAATAACTCTTTTGGCTGGTAACTACGATAGTATAGCCAATAAGGACAAAAATCAAAAGCAGTTAATGATTGCTACTTGGTTAGAGTGTTTAGGGGATTTAGATTATCAACTTGTATTACAAGCTGTTAAGAAAACAATAATTGAAAGTCCATATCCTCCAACAATTCACGAAATTAGAAAAAATGCAGTAGAAATAATAAATCCAACTACACAAAGAACAGGAATCGAAGCGTGGGAAGAAGCTTACAAAATGATTTGCAATGGTTCATATATGACACAAGAAGAGTTTGATAGTCATAGTCCAGAAGTAAAAAAATTTTTTGGAAATAAAGAACAACTAAAAGCATATTCAACAAATACAGATTTTAATATGGACGTTGTTAGGAGCAATTTCCTAAAGCAATATGATGTTTTAGTAAATAGAGAGAAACAACAAAAGTTATTACCAGAAAAAATGCAAAATATGATAGGAAATTTAGCGAATAAGATGGATGTAAAAATGTTAGAGGAGTGATAACAAATGAAAATAGCACAGATAACAAGGCAATTAAGCTTTGAAGATATAAAGCCTAAAAAGAAAATACGATATATGCAAATACTAGATAGATTAAGTACAGGAAATAAGACAGCAAAAGAGATAGCAGTAGAATTATTTGATTTAGGATTTATTCCTAGCACAGAAAGAAACTATACAGCACCTAGACTTACAGAATTAGAAAAAATGGGATATGTGGAAGAAACAGCAAAGAAAAAGTGTGAATACACAGGTAAAGCAGTAACTGTTTATAAGATAACTCAAAAAGGATATGAAGCAGTTAATTATAATCATATTCCAAGAGTAGATTAGGAGGAAATGAAATGTTTAAATTTTTTGAAGGAATGATAGAAAAATTAGGAGTTAAATTAGTAGGAGACTTTACATCTAAATTAATAGATTTTATACAAAACGTAATGGAAAATAAAGATGAAGAAAATAGTGATAAGGGAAAAGACTCTGCACAAATAGGAAGTTCAGGAGACTCTGCACAAATAGGAAGTTCAGGAGACTCTGCACAAATAGGAAGTTCAGGAGACTCTGCACAAATAGGAAGTTCAGGAGACTCTGCACAAATAGGAAGTTCAGGAGACTCTGCACAAATAGGAAGTTCA
>CALXYJ010000023.1 GCA_944392945.1 uncultured Clostridia bacterium
GAACAAATAGCAGATGATTCAACAAGTTGGGGGAACTATTATAATGCGACATTTGAATATGTAAATAGTAGTGGAAGTACAGCGACAAAAAACGAAAATAGTAGTACAAAAATTCCAACAGGAAGTGCAGAATACACGAAAGCCAATAACATATACGACCTAGCCGGAAACGTAAAGGACTGGACAATGGAGGCCGACAGTACCGGCTACAGGGTGTTTAGGGGTGGCAGTTGCTACCCCAATGGTACAAACTATCCAGCAGACGGTCGTAACGGCATCTATCCGAATTACAGCGATAGCTACACACGGTTGTCGTGCAGCACTTTATATAAAGTAATACTGAGCCCTGGTAGCGATGCACTATAACAAGAAAAAGAAAAGGCACTAAAATTAATTAGTGCCAGTGTGAACGAAGTTCACTTTTGTTCTATAATAGGAAAGTTATCAAGAGTTGTAAGCAAAGATTGTTTACATAAATACAAACAATAAACACAAGAAAACTACCAGAACAAAAGTATAATTCTGGGAAAAGACAAAAAGTATATAATTAATTATCCTTATAAATGTGATGAAAACCTCTCCTTGATACATAATCAATTGGAACACATTTATCGAATTGACATTTAGGACATATAGTATAAGGAGGAGTTGAAATAGGTAATCCATTCCACTCATCTTCTTGTTCAAATTCTAAAACGGCTTCAATTGGAGCATCAAATTTGTATTTACATTTTGGACAGATGTAAGAAACTGTTTTACCACTTAATTTAAATGGAAAAGAATCAAAATTAAACATAATAAAACCTCATTTCTAATTTATGCAGAGGACAAAATCCATTTTGGTATCACATTTAGGACAATTATAAGGATTTCTATGAAAAGCCAAAGAAATACTAAGCTCATGTTTTAGAAGTTTTCTTCTAAAAGAACGGCAATGTTCTTTAATTAATGGAATCATTTTATTGTGCATAGAATGTTTTTTTCTATAAAAACCATAATACCTAATTATCTTAAATTGAGTAGGTAATAGGTGTCTTAACAAGACCATAATAAATTGTGAAGCAGAAAGAGTAATTTCTTGATATTTATTATCTTTATGGTCAATGTAGGAAAAAGTAACATTAGAGCCATCATAATTAACGATACGATTTTCACTAATAGGAACTCTACCACAGTATCTAGTAACATATTCAACACCTGATTTTAAATCTTTAAACTTTTTAGGCTCAGCATAAACGTAGAAACCTTTAGAATAATTTTTAAAAAGAAAAGATTTAAGTTTATCAAAAGATTTTCCCAACTCCTTAGAAAGAAGGGTTAAAAGAATTTTTTGAAAACGAAAAGAAAGAGCATCATAATCAAAAAACTTCCAAGGTTTGCAGGTGTTATTACTACCCAATTTAATTTCAGCAATAAGAATATGAATATGAGGATTCCATTTTAAATCTCTACCAAAAGTATGAAGGAAAGCAAAGAAACCAGGAGAGTATTTAATTTTAGAAATATATTTTTTTAAGATACCTTGTTTATTCCTTTTAAAAGATTCATTTAGAATAGAATAAATAGTATCTTTAACAGCCTTAAAAAGGATATTAATTCTATCTTCAAAAGGAAAGAAGAAATAATTTCTAAGTTGTTCAGGAATAGTAAAAACAATTTGTCTGTGATTACAATTAAAAGTAGTTTGAAGGATATTTTCAACTCTATCGTTTTTATATTTGTAACCACAAGAAGAACAAAAACGAGATTTACAGGTATGTCCAATGAATACAATATCATTGCATTTAGAACATACATAAAGAGAACAACCTAAGTTTTTATTAGCACAATCAATAATTTTTGGAATTTCAATGGTAGCATTTGGGCGATAATTATCGATAAGAGACTTATTCTCTAAATAAGTTTTTTCCCAATGGTCTTCGAATATAGAAGCAATTAAACCAGTAGATTTAAAGGAGTTATAGTTTTTATTTAAGGAGCCATCAGGATTAAAACAGTTAGCGCTAAAAGATCTACTATTATAGAATTCCAAAAATTCACACTCTTTAATAGTTTCGATATTTTCCATTTTACCTCTTGGTAGGAGTATATCAAAAAAGAGTTGCGTTAGCAACTCTCATAAAGAAAAATCTTGATTTTTCTTATTTTTTTAGTAGTTTTATCTACATTTTTATCTTTTGCATCTAAACTGTGTTTTGGTGCATTTGCATTTTTCTTTTTATTGTTTAAATAAAAGGCTGTACCTATAACAAAAAGTACAGTTAATATTAAAAATATAATCATTATTACCATTTCAAACACCTCTTATATACAAAATATTTCTTACGAAATAAGTATTTTAGAGCATAAAAAAAGAACTTATCAAAGGTCTGTTCTCCAATTTTCAAAAAGGTACATAATAAAAAGAAACTTGCAATAATTAAAATAAATACTATTTTCAATACCATTGGAAGTGGTGTAGCAAGTAAAGCCAAACTTGAAGCACCTAGCATTAAATAGACAACTTGTCTTAAACTAAGGTATCCGCCAAAGATTTTTTCTTCGTGTTTAATATCAAAAGGAACTTTAAATACTCTCATAAGCACCACCTATCCACCAAGTAATCCACCAGTATTGTTAGTTGCCACATTCACAATTATTCCAGCGATTATCAAACTTGCACCTAAAACAACTCCACCACCACATATCCAAGCCAAACTTCCTATTGATTCAGCTCTTTTTTGTGGGTTATTAGAATTTGCTATCATTTTTATTGCAGCTACTACAACACTTGCAAAGATAAGTACACCACCAAGTGGCATTGCAATAGAAGTAATTACTCTTTTAATATTATCTGTTGCTTGTGTTACCTCTGCTGTTCCAATAGTAGTTCCACCTTCAGCAGCAAAAGCCATATTAGTTTTAATAGCAAATAATGTAATCATTGTTCCTATGGCTTTTAATTTAGGAACGATCTGCTTTTTTCTTTTCTTAAAATTCATTTAAACATCATCTCCTTATATAGTGTTAGGGCAATTTTGTAAGGAGATGCACTATATTTATTAAATCATATTTTTAAAGTGTACAAAGATAGGTGGAATTGCTAATAAAAACACAATTCCTATAAGTAAACTATGTACAGCAATTAAAAATTTAGATTTTATCTTTTGGGATTTTATTAAACACCCTATTGCTAGTAAGATTAGCGATAGCATTAGCAAACTAACTAATATTATCAAAGTTATCTTAAAAACTATAAATATGGTGGATGAAACAATATTTTCAAAATTATTTATATAACTTTCTAACATTTCTCACGACCTTTCAGTATATTTGTTTATTATTGCTTGTCGATAGTAATTAAAAAAATCTTTTGAGTAGTGATTTTTACATGAAGCATATAAATTTACTATTGTTGTTCTTTCGAGTAAAGGAATAATATTTTTGAAATTACTATTGTAAATACAGTAAATTGTATAAATGATTTCTTTTAATTTTTGTATATTTTCCTCTTGCATAATTTGTAATATTTCATTTGTATAGACAAATTCTAATCTTTCTAATTGCATATAAAAATCTGTTGGAATTTTGCTTTTATTATTTATAATTAAATAAAATAAGTCATCTATATTTTTACTTGTATTATTCTCTTTGACTTTTTCGTCAATAGGGTATTGTCTTTTTTGACAATAGGGGTATTGATTATTTACGCAATAGGGTGTATCGGTAATATAGATATATCTTGCAATAATTTCTTTTTTTTCATTTCTTTTAATTTCTATTTTTATAAAACCTAATTCTTGTAAATGTGAAAGCCATCTACTTACGGTTTCAATATTTACATTATACAAACTTGCAAAATATCTATTTTGAGCATAGCAATAACCATATTTATTAGCAAGTGCTGTAATTTCTCCATATAATAATTTTTCATTTGCTTTTAATTCTGTTGAATATCTTATAGTAGCAGGTATAATAGCATAATAATTAATTTTTTCCTCATTCACTTTTTGCCTCCTTTTATTTTTTTATCTGCTCTTGCACCTGATAAAATGCAAGCATATAAAAAGAGGCTAATATTAGCCCCTACAATTAAACCAATTAGAAAGTGTATCATAAAAAAATCACCTCAAAACATATAATATTATGACAAATTTTAAATGGGGAATGAGTGAAAAAATTCCCCACAAATTCCCCAAAAACATATTTTAAATTAACCTGATTTAATTTATTTTAAACCTCTTTAAACTATAATAAATTTTGATTATTTCTTTCTAATGTGTTGAAATTTAAGCGTTTTTCTGCTAAGATAGTTATATCAAATGTTTCATAAATTTAGATTTATTTATAAAGTGCGTCAACTCTTAATCAGAAGGTCCGGGGTTCGACCCCCCGGTGGTGCACCAAAAAAGCTAGGATATATAAAAAAATCCTAGCTTTTTGCTTTTAAATATTTTTTAATTATTTCGATATCTTTTATATCTTTGGGTTTATTCCTTTTTGTTTTAAATTCTAAGATAGTGTTTAAATCTTCTAAATTGTATTTTTCACATTTTTCCATTTTAAATTGATTTTTTTTATTTACTACGATTTCTAAATTATCATTTATTCTATAAAAGCCACATTCATTTTTCTTTTCAGAAGTTAAATTATATTTGCTTTTAATTTTGTTAAATAATTCTTCCGAAATGCATAAATCTAAATCATTTGCTTCTTCTTTTATTCCTCTTAATACAAGGGAAGCTCCTGATAATACATAATATTCATCTTTTGGAAAGTTCAAATATTCTAATAAATTTAAAAAATCATCTTTTTTCATAAAATCATTCTTTCCCTTCTTTTATATGATTTATATAATATCATGATATAGAAAATGATTCAACGAAATTTGTATTAATATAATAAAAAACAATAATCCATATTAAATATATATGTTTTTCAAAATAAATATGATATAATACGCATATTAAAATAAGGAGGTAAAAAAGGTATGAAAGAGTACGTACGGGGGAAAAATTTTTTCCTGGTAAAAGAGCAAGAAGGTGGAGATATTGTCATTAAATCGTCAGGATACACGATTGATGATAAAG
Source organism: uncultured Clostridia bacterium (assembly GCA_944392945.1). Taxonomy (GTDB): domain Bacteria; phylum Bacillota; class Clostridia; order TANB77; family CAG-508; genus Merdicola. The sequence goes on from CALXYJ010000023.1 coordinate 5,070, forward strand.
CAATCAATGAAAATTGGTTGTTAACTCAGCTGAGAACTCTTCCGTTCAAAGATAGGTCCAACAAACCTGATCCATTTATTTTTGAAGGGCAAAAGAAACGGCTTGAGCCATTTTCGGGAAAGGAAGTGTATTCTTTGTATTTCTCGCCAGAATGTAAGGGAATCAAAGATGCACAAGAAGAATTTTCGGAATATCTTAATGGGAAACTTTCTAAATATTATACAAATGGAAGTGTGCAGAGAACACATGGCAAGAAAGTTTCATATGTAGGATATTCTAAAGGAGCATTATTTATTGCTGGTTTAGATATAAAACAACCAAGCAAAATTATTTTTGTTGCTCCACCATTTTCTGGAACAATAACTGGCAGTAAGGCTAAGGTTGACGAAGTGTTTAGACGATATGAACAGCTTCATGAGTTAAATGTCTTTCAAAAGGCAGAGATTAAGCTTTACCAGTCATTATTCCATCTTATTGGTAGCGAAAGATCGGTGGACTTGGATATGGATCCAGGGTCAGAATTCATAAGCCACTTAAATTTGGACCATTTGTCAAAACATAAAATAATATTGATTTGGGATAAGTGTCCGGCTAATCCGACTATCGCAGATGCAGTATTTAAACGTGTTGGCAAATATTTAAGATTGGATAAGAATGCAGATGGAATGGTTTCTGTTTCAAGCCAAAGAACACGTCTTATGAATTTAGAAACAATCGAAGAAAATGTATTAGCTACTCATCCGACCGTGATGGGAAAAGCTGAAACAATTTCTATGGTAAGGTTTTTTTGCTGATATTATAAAAATATAAAAAAATAAAAACCATAGAAAAGCAGGTAAGTCAGTATGTGTAAGAAACGCATGCTGACTTACTTGTTTTATTTATATAAAAATCTTTATATAATGAACATATACTACTAAATATAAATGTTTTTTCATTTACAATAGTAAAAAAATGTGATATTATACAAAAAAATAAAGGAGTATTATATATGACGTTAGAATTTGTAGATAATTATTTAAATGCAAAACTAGCACAGAATAATGAAATATTAAAATTTTCTTTTTATGAAGTCAGGATGAAGCTAAATTTATCAGAAGAAGACTCCATAACTTTTTTAAGCTTAATTGCACAAAAATTAATGAATACAGGTTATTTAGTATATAAAACTGGAGAGGAATATACATACAAAGGAAAAAAAGAAAAAATACAAGAAAATGAGTTATTAGTTGCTATACTAAAAGAAAAGGCAATATAATACTTATAAAAGGGGAGAAAATCATGAAAATAATATTAAGAAGAATTTTAACATTATTAATACTATTCATAATGATTATTACCAATATTTCTTTAGGAGTATCATCACAGGATTCGCAAGATTTACAAGATAAAATAGATAAAACAAAAGATCAATTAAACGAAGTAAATAAAAATAAAACAGATACAGAAAAACAAGTTGAAGATATACAAAATAAAATAGATGAATGCCAGGGAGATATAGATAGCTTAAATGACGAACTGGATACTTTAAATACCAACATACAAGAAAATCAAAAAAAATTAGAAGAAAAGCAAGAAAATTATGAAAAGAATTCAGATTTATTAGATAAAAGATTAGTAACAATATATGAATCTGGTTCTGTATCATATTTAGATATGTTATTATCTTCAAGTAGTTTAACAGAGTTTATATCAAACTATTATTTAATAACAGAATTAGCATCATATGACTTAGATTTGTTAGAACAAATAGAGAATGAACAAAAGGAAATAGAGGAAACTAAAAATTCGCTAGAAAATGACAAAAAGCAAGTAGAAAATTTAAAAAATGAAAAAGAGATAAAAAATCAAGAATTAAATGCTAATAAAGAAGAAAAAGAAAAATACATAGATAGCTTAGAAGGAGAAGCAAAGGAATTACAGGAGGATTTATTACAATTTGAAAAAGATAAAGCAGTTATAGATAAAAGATTAGAAGAAATTGCAAATGCAAATAAGAAACCAAATAATGACTCTGGTAATTCGTCAAATAATAATAGCACTGGTAGTAATGGAATCAGCAAATATGGATACATATGCCCAATACCTGGATTAACAAAAGCTAATATTACATGTGGATTTTATGGATATTCTGGACATGGTGGAGTGGATTTCGGAGGAAATTATGGAAAACCAGTAGTTGCTGCTAAAAGTGGAACAGTTGTAATTTCAGAGACTTTAACTGGAACAATTCCTAATTATGATTCAAATGGTAATTTAATAGGAAAATATAGAAGTTATGGTGAATATATAGCAATCTTACATGATGACGGAAATATTACATTATATGCACATGGAAAGCCAGGAAGTAGATTAGTAAAAGAAGGACAAAAGGTAAATCAGGGACAACAAATAATGACAGTAGGGAATACAGGTAATGTTAGCCCAAGACCTACGCCAAGCAACCCTAGGGGTGGAGCACATCTGCATTTTGAAATAAGAGTAAACGGATCACAGAGAGTAGATCCATCAAAATACTTATAGGCATAAAAAACACACTATAGATTATAGTAAAACTTAAGCTATAGTGTGTTTTTTTGCTTTAAATCCTTAGCAAAATTAGTCTTAAATTTATGAAAAATATGTAGAAAAACAGACTTATATATTTGCTAGATTGCTAGGCAAATACTAAGTTTGGGGAAAATAAGAATCTGTAAAGAAGAGGAAAAAAGTATAGGTAATAAAAAATAAACATATATTTAATAATTTTGTAATAATTAGTCAAAATGACTATCCGTAGAAACATTTAAGACGAAAAATGTAGATGGAAAATAAGTGTATTGAATTTAAAAAATTATCCTGTTATATTTGATTATAGATATTTTAGCAAGTTATGAGGGGTGTTCCTATGAAAAGAGAAAAGAAAGCAATTTTATGCAACAAACTAGTATCAGCATTCGTTATAGTAATGCTTATACTATCATCTTATGGAACTTTTCTATCTGAAGCAACTGCTGCTGTTCTTAATTATGAAGGACAAAAAACAGAAGCTGGAGATAAAAAGGTACATTTTGATGCTTATTTTAAAAGTGAGGAGGCAAATCTTCATGATGTTACTTTAAATACAGATAGTGAAAATTATTTGTACTTAAATCTAACACTTGAAGAAGGTATAATTCAGAATGCAAAGATTACATTAAATAATCCAAACTTTGAAGTGGATTATGAAGATCTTAAAACAAATTCTACTATTAAAAATGTAGATAGTACTGAAAATAGCATTGAATTAAACCAAATATCTTCAAATACAGAGATTCCTATTAAAGTAAAGTACAAATCTATAACAAATCTAGCAGAAATAGAAAAAGATACAGAAATTAATTTAGAAGGTATTTATACAAACAGTGAAAAAACAAATAAAGAAATATCTGGAAAGATTTCTGTAAAAGTAAAATGGTCATCTGCTGTAGAGGGAAATTTAGAATCTAATATAGAAAACTATATTGAAGCAGATGGAAAATCAGTAATAATTTCTAATACTGTTGGAACAATTAGTAATGTTACTTTACCAATGGAATATGTGGAATTAACATCAAATGTTCCAGAGATAAATGGAGTTTTACCAGAAACAGTAAATGTATTAGAAGATGGAAAAAATCTTGATACTAATAGTTTTACATATGATCAAACTAATAAGACTCTTACAATAAGAAAAGAAAATGCTCAAAATGATAATGAAGAAATTGGTAGCTTATCAGGAAATGTAAATTATAGTATTGTATACATTTATGCAAATCAATTTAATTTAGAAAAAGTTTCATATAATGCAAACCAAGAATTAAAGGTAAAACCATATACAATGGAAGAAACAGATATTACATTCCAAAATGTGCTAGAAAAAGAAAGAACAAACCAGACAACAGTTTTAAATATTGAATCTGTAGAAGATTTAAGTAAAGGATATATGTATTGGCAAACCAGAGAAACACCTTTTAATGTTGATATGGATTTACAAATAAAATATATCTTACCAAACAGAGATATAGAAATTGTTGAAAGAGAAAATGATTTAACTGGAGAAAATTTAAATCTTAATGTAATAAATAGCACATACTATGTAGATTCTGTAATTTCTAAGAACGAAGTTACAAATATATTAGGTGAGAATGGTTCTTTAGAAATATATGATGCAAATTCTGGTAATTTAATAACTACTATTAATAAAGATACACAAGCAGATGAATCAGGAAATATTACTATAAATTATGAGAATGTATCTAGAATAAGAATATTAATTAGAAATCCAGAAAAGTTAGGAAATATTCATATAAATAGTAATAAAAAATTAAGAAGTAATCATGGTATAAATAATGAAACTCTTAAAGCTGTTAACAAACTAAAATTAGTATTTGAAAATAATAATATGATATTTAGAAATACAGCAGAAAGAGAAATAAATTTACATGATACAGTTACAAAATCTACATTAGAAATTGATAAAACAGAATTCTTTACAAATGAAGATTTATCAAAAATAAATATGAGAATAAATTTAAATACTCAAAATATAGATTATGATTTATATAAAAATCCAGTATTACAAGTTATATTCCCAAGTGAATTTGAAACAGTAAATATAGATACTGTAGGAATATCTTTTGAAAATGGTTTGAAATTAAGTAGTAGTACAATGAAAAATAATGAAGATGGTACTAAAACATTAACAATTTTCTTAACAGGGGAACAACTTGAATATTTAAATAATGATATAACAGCAAATACACAAATAGCTATAAGTGGAAGTGCAAAGGTATATCAAAATTTAACATCACATGATACAAATATTACATATATATATACAAATGAAAAAGCAATAACATATGATAATAATGGAACTTATAATCTTCCTATTAAAGTAACAGCTCCTTATGGATTTATAATGACAACAGAAATCGAAGATACAAAATCAAAAAATAGAGAGCTAAATGAAGTAACAGTAAGAGCAAATACTGTTGAACAAGATGTACATGTAAAAGAAACAATAATAAATAACTTTGATAGTGAAGTAAGCAATTTTGAATTAACAGGTATGATTCCACTAGAAAATCAACAATATACTTTAGGAGACAACCAAATAAGTTCAAGCTTTAATGCAGAAATAGATGGAAATATATCTATAAATAGAAATGATGCAAAAATATATTTCTCAGAAGATAATGTAAATTGGTCAGAGACTAAAACAGAAGATAGTAACTTATTTAAAATAACATTTGATAATTCAAATTTAAATAAAGGTGATAATATAACATTAGAATATGACCTAAAAATTCCAGATAATATATCTAATAATAAAAGTTCATATTTAGCATTTATTGCAAATGGAACACAAAATAATAGTACAGTAAATAACTGGTCTGGAATGAAAGTTTCAACAGAAGGTTCAGCAATGAATAATGCAGAGCCACTATCTTCTACAGTAGAAGAGGGAGATATAAGAACAGAAATTTCTGTAATGAAAGGTAATGTTTCATTAGAGGATGGAGACTATGTAAATAATGAACAAAATTTAAAATATATTGTTAAGTTAACAAATACAACAGGAAATACAATTAATAATATAAAAGTAAGTGCTAAAAATACTAATGCAGTATTTTATGAATTCATGGATAAAGAAGTTGGAGAAGATTTAATAAATAAAGGATTTTATGAGAATCCAGATAAAACTCAGCAAGATTTTACAGTAGAATCTTTACCAGCAGGACAAAGTGTAGAATTATCTTACCAAGTTATAGTTAAAAAAGCAGGAGATGGTAGTACAACACAGGCAACTGTAACAGTATCTGCAGATTCTATAGAAGAAAAACAAATACAATCAATAGAAAATGAGATTGTAGATAGTAAATTAAAGGTTACAATTGATCCAGCGACAACAAGTGGATATCCAGATGATCTTAATGATACATCAATGGTAGTATTAAGAATAACGGTACAAAATTTAACAGATGAAGTTTTAGAAAATGTTGTAACAAATACTTATTATACAGAATATCTAGATTTTGCTAATATAACAAAAATAGATCAAAATGACGATAGAGGTCAAATTGTAGAAAATGCAAATAATGTATTAAAAGTAAATATTACAAATATACAACCACAAGAGAAATTTATGTTCTACATATATGGTTATGCAAAAGATATTTCAAATGCAGATGGTGTTGTAAGTTTCTATACTTTTACTAATGCATTATATGATGATACAGAATATATATCAGGACAATTAGATTTTACTTATAATAAAGTATCAACAGAATTTACAATTGTACAAACTTCAAATATAGAAAATGAAGTAGAACAAGATGATAATTTAATTTATACAACACAAATAACAAATACTGGTGATAAAGAGGCATTGGTTAGTATTTCTGACGATGTTCCAGAAAATGCAGTTATAAACCATGTATATCTAGAGATTAATGGACAAAGAAGTGAAATTACTTTCTCAGGACAAACTATTAGTACTTCTATAATAATAGAAGCTAAACAAACAGTTACATTAATAATAGATACTACAATAAACACATATATAAATAATGATAAAGAAATTTCAAATACTGTATCATTACTTTCAGGACAATTAAAAAATCCACAAACATCTAATACAGTAACACATAAGATAATAGATGAATATGGAGAGCCTGATCCAGAAGAACCAGACAATCCAGATCCAGATGAACCAGATCCAGACAAGCCAGATCCAGACAAGCCAGATCCAGATAATCCAGATCCAGATAATCCAGATCCAGATAATCCAGATCCAGACAATCCAGATCCAGATAATCCAGATCCAGATAATCCAGATCCAGATAATCCAGATCCAGATGAACCAGATCCAGATAATCCAAACCCAGATAATCCAAACCCAGATAATCCAAACCCAGATAATCCAGGAACAGAAGAACCAGTTGTAACAAGGAAAATAAATGGATTTGCTTGGAATGATGCTGATAAAGATGGTGTTAAGGATACAGGAGAAAACAATATATCTAATATAAGAGTATTATTAATAACAGGAACTGGTACAATTGTTGAAGAGACAATTACAAGTCAAAATGGATATTACGAATTTAGTAATGTAGCTCCTGGAACATATAGAATAGTATTTGAATATGATAGTTCTACATACTATATTTCTCCATATAAAGTAAATGGTATTGATGAAGATAGTAATTCTGATGTACTAGAAATGGAAATTGAAGAAAATGGAGAAAGAAAGAAAGTTGCAGCTACAGAAGAAATTGTTATAGATGAATTTGATATGGATAATATTAATGCAGGATTTATAGAATTTTCTGAACGTAGTTTAAATATCACAAAGACGATTACAGGGGTAACAGTTAGAACAAATAAGAGAACACAAACATATGATTTTGACAGAAAACAAATAGCAAAAGTAGAAATTGCTTCTAAAGAAATGCCAAATGCAGTAATAGAAGTAGAATATACAATAGATATACAAAATACTGGTGAAACAGAAGAAACAATCCAAGAAATTATAGATAATCCAAGTAGTGATTTACAAATAAATGGAGATTCTGATTTATGGTATACAAAAGGAAATCAATTAGCAACAAGTCAATTAGAAAATACAATAATAGCACCAGGTGAAACAAAATCTGTAACATTAACAATGGTAACAACAACAGGATCAGAAGGACAGGGTAAAAATGTTACAAATGCAGCAGATATATCTAGTGTAACAAGTGATAATGAAAACTTAAATATTAATATAAATAATGAAAATAATACAGCACAATTAATTATTGGTATTAAAACAGGTGCTTTACAAATAACAATTGGAATAATCTTAACATTATTAGTTTTAGGAATAATAGCTACAATTATTATAAAAAGGAGGGGAGGTTTAAGAAGAAATGATTAATAAAAAAGAGAGCAGAAAAAAATGTTTAATAAATCTCGCTTTAGTATTTGTAATAATAATAGCAGCAGTTATAATCTTTGTTAAGGAATCAAAAGCAGACATTATATATGATATAGACTTAGGAGCAGAAGCACATGATAATGTAGATACTTTTTTATCTAAAGATTATAGAAATGTAGGTGAATTGCAATTATGGGTAAGTCCTGATGGAACAAATAATAATGGAAGTATAGGTAGAGATACAATAGCATGTATTGACCCAGACCATAATGCTAATACATCTGATGATGCCCTAAAGAATCAACCATATAGTATACAAGCTATAGTGGATATTGATAATCCATTTAATACAAGCTTAAGTGATTGGACAGGGCTTAATGTAACAGTTCCAGACCAGACTACTTATGATACAGTGCCTGGTCAATGGAAAGTTCCAGAGGCAGATTTAATAAAAAGAGCTAGATTTATATCTGGTATTATGAACTGGGCATTGCATGGTAATTCAGGTTTAACAGATAAAGTATACAGTACACAATCATTAATAGATACATATCTTCAAGTTAACTTTAATATTTTCTGTACTTATGCAAGAAGCTCATCTTCACCTGCACGTTATGCATTAAGTATTATGGCAAATGATAAAATACCTGAAGAAGAATATACAGGAAGTAGATTTCCACAATGGCATGGTACAGCATGGCAAACTCCAAATACATATACAGATGTTGCAATATCATTGGAATCTGTATATGAAGAAGCAAGATCTTATGCAGAAAATTTAGAGGCAGGAGTTGTTGGGGGAGTTACAAATGCAACAACAGGAGATCCATCAATTGAATATACTTCTAATGCAGCAATTTTAGGACCATATAGATTAAATATAACAGGTGGAGCAAGTGTAACAGGAATTACCATAACATGTTCTAATGCAACATATGATACTAGCAGAATAACTATTTTAAATAGTTCAAAACAACCTATATCTATTGGTTCAATACCAAGTGGACAAGATTTTTATATACAAATAAATGATGTGCCAGGAGAAATAACTTCTATTAAATTACAAACAACTGGATCAACAGTACATGCTACAAGAATTTTATTATTAGCTGGTAAATCACATCAAAGATTGGCAGTATTTACTACAAAAGATACAAATGGAAGTGCAGAACTTACATTAAAAGTTCCACCAGCAGAACCAAAGATTGTAAAATATAAATATATTAAATCAATACAACAATTACAAACAGATGGTTCATATAAAACATTATTTAATATAACACAACCTCCAACATTAACAATTTCAAATCTTGGAAAGAATAATGCATCAGTTAGTAGCGTAAAATATCCAGATTATTCACAATATTGTGAAGTTGGATCAAACGGAGAACCTGTTGTAAATGATGGAGATTTAGTAGAATTTGCTTGGGTAATATATAATATAGGACCTGGAAACACAAGTCCAGGAACAACAGTAAAATTAGATGATGTTCCAGATAAAGGTTATGTAATACAGTCAGGTAAACAAAATGGCTGGACATTAAGTGGAAGCACTTATTCAAAAACTATTACATTAAATTCTTCTTTAGCAGGAATAAAATCAGGAACAGATGTAAAATATTATACTGGTACTGATACAACAATTTATTTTGAAGTTAATGCAGAAGATGTACCAAGTGGCACAAACCGTATTTATAACAATCAGTTAGTTCCAACAGCATTACAAAGACCAAAACTAGAAACATTTAAGTTCATAAAAGCTTTAAGAAAACTTAAAGATGATGGAACATACGAAACTGTATTTGATATAGCAAATCCACCAACGATAACTGTATCAAATGCTGGAACAGAAAATGCTACAATTACAAAAATAAATTATCCAGATTATTCACAATATTGTGAAGTAGATTCAAATGGATTCCCTAAAGTAGAAGATGGAGATATTGTAGTATTCGGATGGGCAATATATAATATAGGACCTGCAATGACTTATGATAATACACAAGTAACACTAACTGATACACCAGATGCAGGATATGAATTAAGAGCAGGACTAGAAAATGGATGGACAGCTAGTGGAGGAAATTACACAAAGACAATTACTTTAAGTACTAGACTTGCAGGATTAAGTGCAAATGGTACACCATCATACTATATGGGTAGTGATACATTAATTTACCTAGAAGTAGTTGGAGAAGAAGTAAATAATCAAACAGAGACAATTAAAAATAATAATGGAAATACTACAAAGTTATTAAAACCAAAACTAGAAACATTTAAATTCATTAAAGAATTAAGAAGATTAAAAGATGATGGAACATACGAGACTGTATTTAATATAGCAAATCCACCAACAATAACTGTATCAAATGCGGGAGAAAATAGTGCTACATTAACAAGAATAAATTATCCAGATTATTCACAATATTGTGAAGTAGACGAAAATGGATTCCCTAAAGTAGAAGATGGAGATATTGTAGTATTTGGATGGGCAATATATAATATAGGACCTGGACGTACTTATGATAATACACAAGTAACACTAACTGATACACCAGATGCCGGATATGAATTAATAGAAGGACAAGAAAATGGATGGACAGCTAGTGGAGGAAATTATACAAAGACAATAACTTTAAGTACTAGACTTCCAGGATTAAGTGCAAATGGTACACCATCATACTATATGGGTAGTGATACATTAATTTACCTAGAAGTAGTTGGAGAAGAGGTAAATGACCAAACAGAAGTAATTCAAAATAACAATGGAAATGATACAAAATTATTAAAACCAAAAATTGTAACATACAAATATATAAAATCAATTAAACAATTACAAGGCGATGGAAGTTATATAGAGTTATTTAATATAACAGAAATACCAACTTTAACAGTAGCAAACATAGGAACAAATGATGCAACAGTAACAAATGTACAATATCCAGATTATTCAAAATACTGTGATGTTGATGAAAATGGAGTTCCATATGTAGAAGATGGAGATTTAGTAGAATATGAATGGGTAATATATAATATAGGACCTGGACGTACTTATGATGATATGCAAGTAACAATAGATGATGTTCCAGATGTAGGATATAGATTACAATCTGGAAAAGAAAATGGATGGACATCTAATGGAAGTACATATTCAAAAACATTTACTTTAACACAAAGATTACCAGGATTAAAAGCTAATGGAACACCTGCATATTATAGAGGTGAAGATACTACATTATACTTAGTAGTTGTTGCAGAAGATAAATTACAAGATACATCAAGCAATACAGGATATATTTATAATAATAATCAACAACCTACAAGATTAAGCTTAAGCATTGAGGGTGTAGTATTTAAAGATAATATAGCTCAAAAAGATGGTAGAGAAGATGGTATTATAAGTACAGGAGATGAGTTCTTACCAGGAGTTGAAGTAACATTATTTACTTCAAATGGAACACAGGTAGGACAAACAACAACAGATGAAAATGGTCATTATGAATTCTTACACTTAGATTACACAGAAACATATTATGTAAGATTTAAATATAATGGACAAATTTATGAACCAACAACATATCAAACTCAAAAGAAATATACAGGTGAAGGAGATAATCAAGTAGATACAACAATTGCAGAAAGATCTTATGCAACAGATGGTGTACAAAATAGACAAAGCTTTAACAATAAATTTACACCAGTAGATGCAAGCCATGTATATCCAAGTAGAGATGATGTCAACAATGCTGAGTTTATGATTTATGCTTATACAGGTTCAAATGGTCTTCAAAATCTATTAACATATAGTGAAGCTAATACTAAGGAAGAACTAAGAAATGTTAACTTTGGTATTAAAGCTAGAGAAGAATTTGACATGAACTTAAGAAAAGACTTAGTTCAAGTTGATCTTACAATTAATGGAAAGAGCCATACTTATGAATATAATGGTTCAGGAGAAGACCTAGAAGTAACAATAAGAGGTACAGATGTACCAGATTATGAAAGAACAATAAGAAGAAGCGATTTAGAATTTAAATCAGCTGCACAATATGATAATGATTCAGATAAATTACAAGTATATGTAACATATAAGATACAAATAAGAAATCAATCAATGGGTCAAATTACAGGATATATAACAGACTTAAATGATTATTATGATACATCATATCAATTAGTAAGATCTTATGATGAAAATAATAATAATATAAATTGGACTCAAGAAAGCGATGTAAGTGGAAATGGAAAACGATATTATAAAATGCATACAACAGATCTAGCAAATGAAGGAATTACAGATCAAAAATGGATCTTTATGCAATATAAAGTTTCTGCTGAAACTTTAAGAGAAGTATTAAATACAGGATCTACATTAGAGGAAAACTTTGCAGAAATTGCAGGATATAGAAATACATATACTAATGATAGATATGATTTAAATGGTAATAAGATTACAAATGCAGGAGATGTAGCAGGACTATTAGATATAGACTCTACACCAGATAACATGAACCCAACAGATTCAGAAGTTCAAAACTTTGTAGCAGAATCTAAGACAGATGCTTACCAAAACTTAGATGGAGAAGAGAAGACAAAGAGAAGTAGTGAAGTATTCGAGGATGATGCCGATGTTGCTCCAGGATTAAGACTAATAAGAGAAGATCAAAATAGAACAATAACAGGTGTTATATTCGAGGATGCTCCAGACTTAGCTAGACTTCAAAATAATAACGAAAGAGTTGGTAACGGAGAATATGAATCTGGAGAACATGGAATAAATGAGGTTAATGTAGAATTAATCTGTACAAATAATAACGAAGTAACAACAATTTCTGATAGAAGTGATTCAAATGGTAATTATTCAATAGAAGGATATATTCCAGGAGATTACTATATTAAATTTACATATGGTGATGAAACTTGTCTAAAAGCAATGCAAGTTGATAATGAAGTATATTCAGGACAAGATTATAAATCTACAATTTATAATGAAAGCAACTATAGTAATAATGTATACTGGTATCAAAATACTTCACCAAGAAGTAATGATGCGGGAGATAATTATACTAGAAGACAAGAAGTAAATAATTATAGTAAAGATTATAAATATGATGTTGCGACTGTATTAAATTCAACACCATCTAATAACCCAGATTTATTAGATGAACTTGCTGCAAATACTCAAATGGATGCCGAAACAACAGGAATGTCAGTAGAGATTGAGTATTTAGGACAAGAACAAACAGCATATGATATTACAAATGTTGACTTTGGTATTATAGAAAGACCAAGAACAAAGATTTTATTACAAAAAGATGTATCACATGTTAAATTAGTTGCTACTGATGGTTCTACAATATTTGATTCAGATCAATCAGTTTCAAACTTAACATGGGTTCCAAATCAATATAATAACAGAGGAGATCTTGATGGATCACCTGGATTCGTACAAGGAACAGTTGATGAGAACTTATTATATGGATCTACAGTAACTGTAAGATATCATTTAAGAATTGAAAACCAGAGTGAAAAAGACTATAATGAAGAATCATATTATTACACAGGTGTAGTATCAAATTATAATACCGCAAATACATTAAAACCAATGGCTATAATTGATTACTTACCAAACTCATTACAATATAGTGATGTAGAAACAATGGCAAATGGTCTATTGTCAATAAATGGAGGTATAACAACTCCAGGTGTAGGAAATTCATTCTCTACATCTATCGCAGGCTCAAATAATTATTGGCAAATTGTTGCAGATAAAAATCAATCTATGACATTACCAGAAGCTGAATATAAAGGTATATTATTATCACCTGATGCATATGATGATGTTCAAAATATTACTCAAATATTATTAACAGAATTGCCAAATACACAATCACCTTTGGCTGAAAAAGGATATATAGATTTAGATGATATATTATCTGTTACAAAAGTAATAGCTAGACCAGAAGAAACAACACAGGATGATAAATCTAATGTAGCAGAGATTATAAGAGTAGAAATTGCTAATGGTAGAAGACCATACTTTGAAGAAGAGACAAATAATACAGAGATCGTAGAAATACCTGGTAATGCAGAACCAGTAGCAGAGATTCATTTAGACGAACCTGATACAGCGTTAGCAGAGAATGTACAATTTATGGTACCATTTGGTGCAAATAGACAGGTAGCATTAGTAATTATCTTAGTAGCTGCTTTAGGAATCCTAGTAACTGGAATTATAGTAATTAAAAAGAAAGTTTTATAGTAAAAACTTGACAAAAAAATAAATTGAAAGTAAACTAAATAAAGAACATTAAAATAGGAGCTTTAGACTAAGGCTCCTATTTTCTTGGTAAACTCATAGAAAATAGAAAGGTAGGGGGATTTATAATATGATAAAACTTTATAATACAGATTTAGAAACAAATAAATTAGAAAGTGTGGATACATATACAAGAGGAACTTGGATACATATGGTAGATCCTTCGGAAGACGAAATAAAAGAAGTTTGCGAAAATGTGAATATAAAAGATGAGTTTATAAGATATGCATTAGATAATGAAGAAAAAGCCAGAATTGACGTAGAAGATGAAGATAATACAATATTGTTTATTATAGATATACCAATTACAGAAAAAACAGAGACAGGTGGATACATGTATGCAACAATGCCAATTGGTATGATAGTTGTAAGAGATGATTTTTTTATAACAGTAACATTAAGAGAATGTAATTTAATAAAAAAATTTGAATCTGGAAAAATAAAAAGTTTTTGTACTTATAAAAAAAGTAGATTTATTTTACAGATGATGTATAATAATTCTTCTGATTATCTAGAATACTTAAAAAAGATTAATAAAGAAACAGAAATTGCAGAAAATGTTTTAAAAAATTCTATGAAAAATAGAGAGTTATTAAAACTACTAAGCTTAGAAAAATCATTAGTATATATTACAACATCATTAAGATCAAATGAAGCAGTTATGGAAAGAACATTAAAAATTAAAAATATAAAATTATATGAAGAAGATGAGGATATACTAGAAGATGCCATAATAGAAAATAAGCAAGCTATAGAAATGAGTAAAGTATATAGTGATATCCTAAATGGAACAATGGATGCATATGCTTCAATAATTTCTAATAATCTAAATGGAGTTATGAAATCTTTAACATCAATAACAATAATAATTGCAGTTCCAACAATGATTGCAAGTTTTTGGGGAATGAATGTAAAATTACCGTTCGAGGGAAATACACTAGGATTTTGGATTATGATTTTTATAGCAACATTGCTTACAATCATTTCTGTAATTTGGCTAAAGAAAAAAGATATGTTAAGCTAAAAATTTATGCGAATGTTGAAATTTAATAATTTTCTCATTCGCCTTTTTCTATTATAATAGTGGTACGAGGAGGAAAAATGAAGAATAAACCGGATAGAATATATTTAATTATATTTTTAATATTAGAATTTATAATAATGTTTATTTTTAAATATTTTAAAATTGAAAATACTAGTATTTTTATAATAACACAAGTAGTTTTTGTTATTTTATTTGGCATAATATATTATGTAATTAATTTATTTATAGAAAAAATATTAGAAAGAAATTTCTGTATAGAATATAATAAAATAATGAGAGAATATCAAAAGACAAATGACGAAAAAGTCTTTTATAATAAATTAAAGAATATAAAGAAAAAACCAATTACAGAAGATTTAAAAAATACATATTATTTAAGTATGGCAACAGCTGAATATAAAAATAATAAATATGAAGAGGCATTAAGAAGTTTAGATAAAATACAAACAGATGATAAACATATTTTAAAAGTAATAGAAGATGAGAGAAAAACAATATTAGAAGATAAAAATAATAATGGCTAGTATATGTGTTGGTTGTAAAAACAATAAAAATAGTATATAATAGTTCAAGCTAAAAATAAGGAGGAAAAAATATGCTATCTGTAAATGGTGTAACAGTACGTTTTGGAAAAAGAATACTATTTGAAGATGTAAATATTAAATTCGGTAAAGGTAATTGCTATGGAATTATTGGTGCAAATGGAGCTGGAAAATCTACATTTTTAAAAGTACTTTCTGGTGAATTAGAACCAAGTAAAGGTGATGTAACAGTAGATAAAGGAGAGAGAATATCTATTTTAAAACAAGATCACTTTGCCTATGATGAATTCAATGTATTAGATGCTGTTATAATGGGAAATCAAGAGTTATATAGTATAATGAAAGAAAAAGAAGAAATTTATTCTAAAGAAGATTTTACAGAAGAGGATGGAATGAAAGCTGCAAAACTTGAGGAAAGATTTGCAGAATTAGATGGATGGAATGCAGAAACAAATGCAGCTACATTATTAAATGATTTAGGAATATCTCCAGAAAATCATTATAAACAAATGAAAGAAATAGAAGATAGAGAGAAAGTAAAAATCTTACTTGCACAAAGTTTATTTGGAAATCCAGACATTCTATTATTGGACGAGCCTACAAACGATTTGGATTTAAAAACAATACAATGGTTAGAAGAATTTTTAATTAATTTTGAGAACACAGTAATTGTAGTATCACATGACAGATATTTCTTAAACAAAGTTTGTACACATATAGCTGATGTGGATTTTGGAAAGATTAAAGTATATCCAGGTAATTATGATTTCTGGTATGAATCTAGCCAGTTAGCATTAAAACAAATGAAAGATGCAAATAAAAAGAAAGAGGAAAAAATAAAGGAATTACAAGAATTTATAGCTCGTTTTAGTGCTAATGCATCAAAATCTAAACAAGCAACATCAAGAAAAAAATCATTGGAGAAAATACAATTGGATGAAATTAAACCATCAAATAGAAGATATCCATATATAGATTTTAAACCAGACAGAGATGTTGGAAATGATATTTTAACAGTTAAGAATTTAACAAAGACAGTGGATGGAGAAAAAGTTCTAGATAATATTTCTTTTACAGTAAAAGCTGATAATAAAATTGCAGTATTAGCAGATAATGAAAATGCAAGAACTGTATTATTCCAGATATTAGCTGGAGAATTAGAACCTGACTCAGGAGAAATATCTTTTGGAACAACTATAACAAAAGCATATTTCCCAAAGGATAATAGTTATTTATTTACACAGGATTTAAGTATTACGGATTGGCTAAGACAATACTCAAAAGATCCTGACGAAACATATGTAAGAAGCTTTTTAGGTAGAATGTTATTTTCTGGTGATGAAGCTTTAAAAAATGTAAAAGTTCTATCAGGAGGAGAAAAAGTAAGATGTGTTTTATCTAAAATAATGTTATCTGGTGCTAATTTCTTAATTTTTGATGAACCAACTAACCATCTAGATATGGAAAGTATTACTGCTCTAAACGAAGGAATGGAGAGATTTAAAGGAAATATGATATTTGCATCACATGACCATCAATTAATGCAAACAGTTGCAAATCGTATTTTAGATATTAAAAAAGATGGAAAATTAATAGATAAAGAGTGTACTTATAATGAATACTTAGGATTAGAATAATTTTTAAAGAGGGGTAAAAATGGATAAAATTGTACAAATTATTGCTAATGAGTTAAATATAAAAAAATCACAAGTAGAAAATACAATAAAATTAATAGATGAAGGAAATACAATTCCTTTTATTGCAAGATATAGAAAAGAGGTGACTGGAGGACTTTCTGATGAAGTTTTAAGAACTTTTGGAGAAAGACTAAATTATTTAAGAAACTTAGAAAAAAGGAAAGAAGAGGTTACAAATTCTATAGAAGAGCAAGGAAAAATGACAGAAGAAATAGCAAAAGACTTAGAAAATGCTATAACTCTTGCTGAAGTAGAAGATATTTATAGACCATATAAACAAAAAAAGAAAACTAGAGCAACTGTTGCTAAAGCCAAAGGATTAGAACCATTAGCAGAGATTATATTAAAACAAGAAGAAACTAAGGATTTAAAAGAAATAGCTAAAGAATTTATAGATGAAGAAAAAGAAGTAAAAACAGAAGAAGAAGCTATACAAGGAGCTTTGGATATTATTGCAGAAATGATTTCTGATAATCCGGAATATAGAAAAATGATTAAACAGATTATATATTCAAAAGGAATTATAAAAACAAATGCTACAAAGCCAGAAGAAAATTCAGCATATGAGATGTATTATGATTATAGTGAAAATGTAAATAAAATTCCAAGTCATAGAATACTTGCAATAAATAGGGGAGAAAAGGAAGAATTCTTAAAAGTAAAAATAGAAAAAGAAGAAGATAAAATTTTAGAGAAAATAGAAAAAGACATAATTAAAGGTGAAACACAATTTACTTCTTACTTAAAAGATACAATAAAAGATAGTTTCACAAGACTTATAGAACCATCTGTAGACAGAGAAATTAGATCAGATTTAACAGAAAAAGCAGAAGAACAAGCTATAAAAGTATTCGGAAAAAATGCAAAACAATTATTATTAGGAGCTCCAATTAAAGGGATAACAGTTATGGGGTTTGACCCTGCATATAGAACAGGTTGTAAAATAGCAATAATAGATGAAACAGGAAAAGTATTAGATATAACAACTGTATATCCTACAGAGCCTCAAAATGATGTACAAGGTGCAGAGAAGGAATTGGTAAGATTAATTAATAAAGATCATGTAGATATGATTGCTATTGGAAATGGAACAGCTTCTAGAGAATCTGAGATGTTTGTTTCCGAAATGATAAAAAAATGTGACCATGAGGTTTTATATACAATAGTAAGTGAAGCAGGAGCTTCTGTATATTCTGCTTCTAAACTTGCAACAGAAGAATACCCAGATATAAATGTTTCTATAAGAGGAGCAATTTCTATTGCAAGAAGACTTCAAGATCCTCTTGCAGAGTTTGTTAAAATAGATCCTAAGTCAATTGGTGTTGGTCAATACCAACATGATGTTAACCAAAAGAAATTAGAAGAAAGCTTAGCAGGTGTTGTAGAAGATAGTGTTAATAAGGTTGGTGTAGATGTAAATACTGCAACTCCTTCACTTCTTTCTTATGTTTCTGGAATTAATAAAACTATTGCTAAAAATATTGTTAAATATAGGGATGAAAATGGAAAACTTAAAGAAAGAAAAGAATTGCTAAAAGTTCCTAAATTAGGTAAAGTTGCATATGAACAATGTGCTGGATTTATTAGAATTCCAGATGGAAAAAATCCACTAGAAAATACTGCTGTACATCCAGAAAGTTATGAAAAAGCAGAAGAATTATTAAAGATGCTTGGATACCAAGTAGAAGATTTACGAGATAAAGAAAAATTAGCAGAGATTAGAAAAAAACTAGGAAGTATAAATTTACAAGAAACAGCCCAAAAATTAGATATAGGTGAAATGACATTAAAAGATATAGTAGATGAATTGTCAAAGCCAGGAAGAGATCCTAGAGAGGATATGCCAAAACCAATACTAAGACAGGATGTATTAAAATTTGAAGATTTAAAAGAAGGAATGATTTTAACAGGAACAGTTAGAAATGTTATAGACTTTGGAGCATTTGTGGATATTGGTGTAAAACATGATGGACTTGTCCACATATCAGAAATGAGCGAAAAGTTTGTTAAGAATCCTTCAGATATTGTATCTGTTGGAGATATTGTAAAAGTTAAGGTTATTGGAATAGATAATGAAAGACAGAAAGTAAAGCTTTCTATGAAAATTGGATAATATAATTTGAACAATAAAAAAAGCTTCGATTGAAGCTTTTTTTATTGTTCATCATCACTATCTTTATGTGGATCCATATTTGGAATATCTACAATTTCAGCTTTTACATCTTGTGAACCAGATTGTTCTTGTATAACATTATTGTTATTAGAATTATCATTATTAGATGTAGTATTTTCATCAGTAGGTGCAGAATAATTTATTCCTAATCTGTTCTCGTAGAAAACTATAATTGCGACTTGCATATATGGTACTAAAATTAGTGATACTGCAAATGTTGCAACTATCCCTACAACAGGTATTGCTGCTAAAATTCCTGCTAATAATGCCCATCCAATAAAAGATATTTCTAAGCAGAATAAACGACCTTTGTTTCCATCCATTAATTCTTTACTTCTGTTAACACATTCAAGAGCTGACATATTTGGATTATCAATTGCTAAAAGATTACTTAAAGCATATGTAAATGATTTAATAAATAACCAAACATAACCAACAATCATTACAACAAGAGCAACAAACATTAAAATTAATGTTCCTACAGCTGCATCAGTAATATCGCCTCCAATTGCAACGATGAAAAATATTCCTGTACCTGAAAATATAAGTACGATAACTGAGATTACAACTAAGATTATTGGTACAATCATCTTTAAAATTAATCTTCCAACAAGAGCCCATGCTCTTCCAAAATTAGCAAAACCATCTGTAAGGAAATCTGCATATCCAACATTATTGCCTCTTTTTACTTTCATCATAGACATAATTAAACCATATGCTAAAGGAACATCAATTATGAAACCTGCAATGGCAATTAAAAATCCTAATACTGGAATAGAAGATAGAAGTGAAACTGCTATAGAAATTGCTAAGAAGATTAAATTAATAAGTGCAACAACACCCCATTTTCCTTTTAAAGATTCTCTTGCTTGTTTTCTTGCTTCTGAAGCAGTTAAAGTCATTAAAATCCCCTCCTTAATTAATTATATATAAATACAATTAAAGTTAGTACTTTTCTTGTATTTGTTTAATAGAATTAAAATCATTATCTAAAATATCTAGGAAAGCAATTCCTATTTCAGGATCAAATTGAGATCCTAGATTTTTTAATATTTCAGATTTTACGACGTCCATTGGTAAAGAATCTCTATAACTTCTTTTTGATGTCATCGCATCAAAACTATCTACAACAGAAGTAATTCTTGCAAGATAAGGAATATCATTTCCTGATAGTCTTTCTGGATAACCATTACCATCAAATCTTTCATGATGATATTTAATTATATCTAAAATATTTTTAAACATTTCTGCATTTTTTAGGATGTTAAATCCTATTACAGGATGTTCTTTTATTTTAGAATATTCTTCATCTGTTAATTTAGATTCTTTTAGAAGAATACTGTCTGGAATCCCAATTTTTCCTATATCATGGAAAAGACCACCGATTTTTAATTTTTCTATATCTTCATCTGACAAATCAAGTTTTTGACCAAGTAAAACTGCATATGCAGAAACTCTTTCAGAATGACCTTTTGTATAAGGATCTTTTGCCTCAACTGTTTGTCTTAAAATTTCTATACTATCAACATAAGCTTTTTCTAGATCCTCATTCATTTTACTGATAGTTCTCATTTGGCTTACAGATTTTAAACCAGATTCTATTAGTAAAAGTAATTGATCAAATTTATCGCTTTTTTCGCAATAGCCTTGAATATCCAATTGATGAATTGTCTCTAATGGTGGAGCCAAATCCTTATGCCCTGTTAGAAGTAAAATATATAAATCTTTATCAAATTTACGAATCTCTTCTACAACTTTATCACCATGAATTGGATCCATAATAAAATCCAATATCATTAAATCAAAATGTTCTGATTTTACACGATTAATTGCTTCTATAGGATCTGTTATACCGACAAAATCATATCCAGATCTTTTCATAAAGATTGATAAAGAATCTAATATTCCTTGTTCATCATCAACGGCAATTATTTTAAAACCAGTACTTTGTGCATTGATTTGGTTTTTTCTCATAATAACAGCCCTCCTAATACGAAAATTATACAAATAAAAGAATATAAAAGCAAGAAAAAAGTAAAAAAAGTTATGAAAATGTAAAGAAATAGTAAAACAAGTCATATATACAAAATAAAAAAACCGAAATTTCGGTTTTTTTAAATAATTGGATAATGAAAACCCCCTGTTTTACAGGGGGTTCTAAAAGCTTCTAGCTATGAGTAAAAAAATTCCTCCTTTTTGATATAATAAATGTGGTTCGCCAACCGCAAATAAAAATCAAAAAGGAGGAATTTGTCATGAAAGACAAAAATAGTTTAGCACACAGTGCTTGGAATTGCAAATATCATATAGTATTTGCACCAAAATATAGAAGGATGGAAATATACGGGAAAATAAGAAAAGATATAGGAGTAATAATAAGGAGATTATGTGAGCAGAAAGGAATAGAAATAATAGAAGCAGAATTATGCCCAGACCATATACATATGCTAGTTAGTATTCCGCCAAAGTATAGTGTAGCAAGTATAATGGGATATTTGAAAGGAAAAAGTAGTTTGATGATATTCGATAGGCATGCAAATTACAAGTACAAATATGGAAATAGGCACTTTTGGTGTAGAGGCTATTATGTGGATACAGTAGGCAAAAATAAAAAAGCAATAGAAGAATACATCAAAAAACAATTACAAGAAGATATAGCAACAGACCAAATAAGTATCAAAGAATATGTAGA
>CALXYJ010000024.1 GCA_944392945.1 uncultured Clostridia bacterium
CTTTTCAATGTACTTTTTTACCTTTTCTTGATAGTTTTTTCATATTCTATTTTTTCATAGACTACTTTACACTATCTATTGCCATCTGACAAATTAATTTATTGTTGAATTAATTGTTTCAACTAAATAAACTAATTTACTTTATTTTACCACTATTTACATGTTTTTTCAATTATGTAAACTTTTCTCTTAGGATAATTTATTTAGATAAATTCTTCCCATACTAAATTTGCTAAATCCAACCCTTTATTAGTAAGTTTTATATTATCTAAGTCTATTTCCAATAGCCCTTCATTTGTCAATTTACTTAATTCATTTTTAAATAAATACAAAGGATTATCCACATATTTTTGTTTAAATTCAGAAATGCTTATACCATCTAAAGTTCTTAAGCCTAACATCATATATTCTTTTTTGGCTTCTTCTAACGTTTGCTTTTCCTCTATATTTTTTCCTTCTGGATTTTTCAAATACTCTTCTAAATTATTTGTATTAGAATATCTAATATTATTATAATACGAATGTGCTGATACACCAAAGCCAAGATAATTATGTTGTTTCCAACAATTAAAATTATGCTTAGACTTATATCCTTTTTTAGCAAAATTAGAAATTTCATAATGTTCATATTCATTATCTTCTAGAACACCTTTAACCTTCCAGTACATCTGTCTTTCTAATTCATCATCTGGCAAGTCTAATTTTCCTAAATTTACTAATACCTCTAATTTTGTATTTTCTTCTAATATTAAGGAATATACAGAGATATGTCTTGGCTTTAATTTTATAATTTCAACAAGACTATCTTCAACATCTTGCAAACTTTGTTCTGGTAAACCTATCATTAAATCTACATTGATATTTTTAAATCCTATTTTTTGTGCTAATTTATATGTATTTAAAAAATCTTCATATTTATGTATTCTACCAATTTTTTCTAACAGGTTATTTTTTGTAGATTGAAGACCAATACTTAATCTATTTATTCCTGCCATTTTATAATCTTTTAGTTTTTCTTCTGTTACAGTTCCCGGATTTACTTCTATAGTGATTTCTGCATTTTTCTTTACTTTATAATTCTTTCTTATAGCTCCTAGTATTTCCATTATATATGATGAATCTATAACTGATGGAGTCCCTCCTCCAATATATATTGTATCTACATAATTTTTTACATTCTTACTGCGTACTTCTATTTCCTTAGTTAATACTTGTACATATTCTTTTTGCTTATCTAATTTATTTGGATATGAAATAAAATCACAATAATAACATTTATGAATACAAAAAGGTATATGCACATATATTCCTATATTCTCCATTTTAAATTTCCTTTGCTATTTGTATTAATTTGTTTAATCTATAATTTACTCCAGACTTTCCAATTGGTTTGCTCAACATATTTCCTAACTCTATTAAACTTGCATCTGGATTTTTTAATCTAAGTTCTGCAATTTCTTTTAATTCGTTTGACAAATTAGTAAATTTTCTGCTGTTTTTTAATTTTTTTATTGCCTCTATTTGTTTTGTTGCTGCATTTACTGTTTTATTTAAATTTGCTACTTCACAGTTTACCATTCTATTTACATTATTTCTAGCTTCTTTTATAACTCTAATTTCTTCAAATTTTAGCATCGCATTACTTGCACCAATACAAGCTAAAAAATTTGATATATCTTCTCCCTCTTTAATATATAAAGAAAAACTTCCATTTCTATTTAAAGTTTTAGAATTTATATTATATAATTCTAATAATTTTTTTATACATAAAAGATTCTCTAAATTGCTAAAATTAATTTCCATATGATATGTACTGCTAGGCTCATTTACAAATCCAGCTCCCATAAAAGAACCTCTTATTAAAGCCTTTATATTCTTGTCTTCTAAATTTTCAACATTTTTAAATGTTATATGATTATCGCAAAAAATGCAATCTTTTAATTCTTCTACCTTATTAAATGTAATTACATATAAATTTCCTTGCATCTCTATTTTATATTTTATATTCATATTATTTAGTAATTTATTTAATCTATTTATATTATATTCATTTTCAGTAGAAAACTTAATCTTTTTATCTAGTTTTGTATTTTTAGATATTAAGTATCCTACAAGCTCATAATATACAGCTTGTTTATCTTTTAAATTATTTAATTTACTTAATTCTTCTTTTATTTCAGATGAAAAAGACATTTTACACCTTCCTTATAACAACTATTCTATCATTATTTCCTAAATCTCTTTTAGCTTTTATAAATTCATATCTTTTAGCTTCTCTAATTAATTCTATTAATTCTTCTTTTTGATCATATCCAATTTCTAAAAATATCATACCATTCTGTGTTAAATATTCATAGGATTGTTTAATAATTTCTCTATAAAAGTTTAATCCATCATTACCTCCATCTAAGGCAATAATTGGTTCATTCTTTACTTCTTCATCTAAAGTATTTATAATTTTTCTTTTTATATATGGTGGATTTGACACGATAACATCAAACCTATTTTTACCTATGTTTTTAAACATATCTGAACAAATAAATTTAATCTCTACATTATTATTAGTAGAATTTATTTTTGCAACATTTAATGCAGGCTTACTTATATCAGAAGCATATACTATTGCATTTGGAATATATTTTTTTAATGAAATCGCTATACATCCACTTCCTGTACATAAATCCAATATTTTAACTTTCTCATTTTTATATGTATTTATAACTTCTTCTACTAATATTTCTGTATCACTTCTTGGAATTAATACATTTTCATTTACATAAAATTTTAATTTCATAAATTCTTGATTTTTAGTTATATATTGAATTGGAAGATGTTTTTTTAATTTATCTATACCACTTAATATTTCTTTTTTAGAATCCTCATCTAAAACATCTTCTCCATGAGTTGTTATATATTCTTTATTTTTATTTATAATATTTGCAACTAGAATTCTCATTTTTAGTATTGGTTCTTCTATATTATTTTCTTTTAATTCATCTATACCCTTTTTTATTATTTCATTTATCTTCATAAAAACCTTCCACATAAAAAAACTTACCCCGCCTTAGCCGTAAGAAGTTTAGAAATTTTAAGAGCCTACTCGCGTAGGTGGGTGTCTTGTTAAATGCTTGTGGGCTTCTTACTACTAGTTAAAGTGTAAGCTTGCACGCCACATTTAAAGGCGGACTCCCTTATAAAATTTGTTGGTTCTAAAATTCCAGTCTACACGCACTATGCAGGGAAGTTTTTGTTTGTCGTTTATTTAATTTATAAGTATCTTAACATACTATTAATTATATTTCAATATCTATTTTGTGCAATTTTTGTGTTTTTTTAAAGTTATCTCATTAATTCTTTTTATTTTATATTTATTTAAACTTGTTTATATATTCTTATTATTTGTATTTTTTATGATTTTATGATAAAATTATTATAATTATGTGCAATATTTATTTTTTAAATTAAAATATTCCGACAAGCCTTTATTTTCAATGGTCCAGGCACAAAAATAGTTTTTTTACATATAATTTTCATATAGTGTTTTTTTATGGAGGTATATGTATGTTCTCTACTATTTCATTGGCTGGATTTATTTCTTTTTTAAGTTCTGCCATTTTCGTTGTTGGTTATATTCAAAGTTCTAGTTTATTTCCAGAACCTCTTTCACCATCAGAAGAATTATATTATTTAGATAAATTTAAATCTGGTGATAATGAAGCCAGAAACATTTTAATAGAAAAAAACTTGCGTTTAGTTGCTCATGTAGCTAAAAAATATTCTACCTCAAACATTGAACAAGATGACTTAATCTCTATTGGTACTATTGGTCTTATAAAAGGAATTAATAGTTTTAATCACGATAAAGGTGTTAAACTTTCTACATATATAGCTAAATGCATTGATAATGAAATTTTAATGTTTTTACGATCTTCTAAAAAATTTCAAGCTGAAGTAAAGTTAAATGATCCTATTGGTAAAGACAAAGATGATAATGTTGTTACTTTGCAAGAAGTCTTAGAAGCAGATATTAAAAGTATAGAAGATGAAGTAGATCTTGGATTAAAAAGAGAAAAGCTTTATTCTAATATAGATACAATATTAAAAGATAGAGAAAAAGATATTATTATTAGAAGATTTGGACTAAATGGTCATAAACCAGAAACTCAAAATGAAATTGCTAAAGATTTAGGAATTTCTAGATCATATGTTTCTAGAATAGAAACTAAAGCAATAAAAAAATTAGAAGCTAAATTAAAAAAGGACTAAAGAGTCCTTTTTTATTTAGGATTTATTCCATTTCTTTTTCAAATACTTCATAAAATTCTTTATTAACCTTTTTCAATGAAATAGGTCTCATATTAGAATTTGTAAAACAATGTTTCGTCTCTCCTATTCCTAGTAATTTTCCTGTTTTTTTATTTGTAATTTCATATTTCATTTCTAATTTTATACCATCAAATTTAGAAATACTTGCCTTTATTACTATTGTATCACCAAACCTTGCTGGATTCTTATATTTATAATTAACTTCTAAAACAGGAATCATTATTCCATTATCCTCTATTTTTTTATATGGTAATCCAATTTCATCTAATAAATGTATTCTTGCCTCTTCCATATATCTTATATAATTTGAATGATGTACTACATTCATTCCATCTAATTCATAATAATTTATTTCTCTTTCAAATTCCATTATTTTCCTCCTGTAATTTTCTATTACGTTTTAAATTTATTTATTGAATGTCCTCAACTCCTAATAAATTCCATAGCATTCCATCACTTACTTCTTTAGAATTATGACCTAAAACATCTAATAATTTGTATGCAAATAACATAGCTGTTGCAGGACCTCTACTTGTTATAATATTTTCATCCACTTCTACTAAATTTTCAGAATAATTAGCCTTTTTTAATAAATCTTCAAATCCTTTTCCGGGATAAGATGTAATATTTTTTCCTTCTTCTATTCCAGCTTTAGATAAAACAATAGCTGGAGATGCACATATTGCAGCAATGTACTTATGGCTATCCTGACTAAATTCTTTTAGAGTTTCTATTAGTAATTTATCGTCAGCTAAATTGTAAGCACCTGGTAATCCTCCTGGTAATACAATCATATCATAATCTTTTATACTATTATCAATCACTTTATCTGCAAGAATTGCGATATCATGTGAACTTTTTATCTCTCTACCATTTACACTTACTAAATCACATTTAATATTAGCTCTCCTCATAACATCAACAACAGTAAGAGCTTCTATTTCTTCACTTCCATCAGCTATCATTACAGCCACTTTTTTCATAATATTACCTTCTTTCTTATATTTTTTATTAATATATCATATCTTTTAAAATTTTTACAATATCATTCTTCTTGCAATTACTATATAGTTTTCCATTTATTTCTACATTTGGTGCGAAAGCACATTTTTTGAAGCAATTCTTTGTCTCTAAACTTATTTTTCCATCTTTACTTGTATTCCCCTCTTTAACATCAAATTCATATTCTATTGCTTTTATTATATCTAAACTTCCATTTTTTAAACAATTAGGTCCTTTACACACAATAACAATATTATCTCCCTGTTTTTCTAGCTTTATATTCTTCTTATATTTTAAAAGTATCATTATTTCTTTTTCTGTGATTTCTAAATAATTAGCTATATTAGCAATATCATCTTTAGACACAAATCCATTTATATCTTGTAACTTATCTAAAATTGGATTTAAACTTTCTTTTGATTTATTATAACCTTCAATAATTTCTTTATTTGTCATACTCTTCTAGCTCCTTCCATATAAATATATTAGAGGTGTATTATGAATTTTCTTGCAAATTACATTAAAGGTATTTTTATAGGTGCTGGTGCTATAATTCCTGGTATAAGTAGTGGTGTTTTATGTGTTGTTTTTGGCATTTATGAAAAACTTTTAAATAGTATATTAAATTTTTTTAAAGATTGGAAAAACAATATAAAATTTCTTACTCCTTTTGTATTTGGTGGACTAACTGGAATAATAATATTTAGCAATATTATTCTCTTTTTATTTGAAAGATATCCAGAAATCACATCATTTACTTTTATAGGACTAATACTAGGATGTATTCCTTCAATTTTTAAAATATGTAATTCAAAAGAAAAATTCAAATTACGTTATATTTCTTTTTTTATAATATCATTTATTATTGCTATACTTCTAATTATATTAGAAAACAAACTAACTAGCAATCTTGGAATATATTATGGGGATAACTACAGTTTTGAATTTTTATTACTTGCTGGATTTTTAATGAGTGTCGGAGTAGTTGTTCCAGGAGTTAGTAGTACAATCATTTTAATGTTACTAGGTGTGTACGAAACATACCTTTATGCAGTTTCTATCGTAAATTTTAGAATTTTATTACCTATGGGAATAGGTTTGCTAATTGGTGGATTTCTATGTATGAAATTAATACAATTTTTACTTAATAAATATCATTCACAAACTTATTATTCTATATTAGGTTTTGTTATAGGTTCAATTTTTATTCTAGTACCTAATATTGGATTTAACACAACAGGTATAGTATCAATTCTGTTTTGCTTTATTGGTATTATAATTTCATCAGCTTTTTCAGCGAAATGATATCTTATCTTGTATTATAACGAACAAAAGCAAAGATTAATAACTTCAAAAAAGGGATTTTAGGTCGTTCCTAAATCCCTATCTTCCTGTATCCACTTCACTATTATCAAATTGAGAATCTGCTTCTGGTAGAGCTTTTACTTCATTTTCCATCATTTTTAATATTCTTCTTCCTAAAAAAGGAATTTTTCCTATTCTATGTACTACAAAATTTTTTAATCTACCATGTGTTTCGTATAATTTGTCGTATTTTTGTTGTAATTTTTTTTGTTCATCTCGTATTTTTTTTATTTCATCTTGATGCTGTTCATCTAGTTCTTTTGCTGTATTTGTAACAATTTCTTCTACTTCACTTTCAGTATATTCTCCTCCACTTTCTACTCTAGTTCTTGCTTCTACAATTTCTTTTTCAAACTCCAGTGAAGTCATTAACTTACTCATAAATTCATTAGGTACAACTTCTTTATCAAATTCACTTAATAACTCTTTATATAAATCTGGTTTCTTGCCATATAAAGTTATTGAAATATCATCTTCATATGTAGTTATATCAACTTTTGCTTTTGTATTTTGCGAAACTTCTGCCATTCTAGATATGTTATTTATATCACTTTTAGGAAAAGTTACATATAAATATGCTTCATCTTTTTCTCCTGCACAAGCATTTGTTCTAATCTTTTCGGACCATAATTTCTTTAAAAGCTCTTCTAATTCTGGCTCTCCTTCTGCAAAAGTATGAGCTAGTTTTGATTGTTCTTCTGCATCTAAGCCTAATATATATTCTGGTTTTATATTATAAAATTTTCCTAGATTTCCTGTTATTCTTTTATTTAATAATCCTTCTAAAACATCAAAGCCTTCCTGCTCTTCTAAAAGCTTATGTACTTTATTTGTTTCTACTAAAGTCTCTTGCAATTTAGTTATTGTCTGTTCATCAAAAACTTCTTCTAATTCTTTTCCACCTAATAAAGCTTTTAAATCATCTCTTTTTTCTTTTCCTTCTCTTATTTTCTTTATTTCGGCAAATATTTTTTCTTTATCCAAAACAGTCATACTATCACCTTATCTTTAGTTTATTTTTTCCTTCTTAATACCCAACCTTCTTTTACTTCAATTGGTAATTTCATTTTTACTTTTTGATCCTTTACTCCTGGATTTATAGTTTCTATTTCCTCATCTGTTTCATAATCCCATAGTTTTTCTATTGTAAATTTTACAACTTCAATCTTTCCTGGAATTATAATTTCCATTTCATCACCAACAGATAATTTGTTTTTAATTTCTACGGCTGTTTTTCCATTAATTGTTTCAACTACTTTTCCTCCAAATTCAAAATTTGGATTATATTGTTTTCCTTCATATTCTTGAAAGTCCTTATTATTTCTATCATTAAAATAGAAAGTTGTCAATCCTCTTGTTTTAGTTTTTTCTAGTTCTTCCATATATTTATCTGCATTATAATTTTCAGGATTTTTTACATAATCGTCTATTGCTGTTCTATAAGTATTTACAATTGTTGCTAAATAATATTCTGTTTTTAATCTTCCTTCTATTTTTAAGCTATCAATTCCCATGTCTACAATTTCTGGAATTTCGTGTATTAAGCATAAATCTTTAGATGAAAATATATATGTTCCCTTTTCATCAGTTTCTACAGGCATTAAATTTCCAGGATTATTTGCCTCTTCTACATAAAGATTATATGCCCACCTACAACTTTGTGCACAATCTCCTAAATTTGCACTTCTACAAGCTAAAAAATCACTTAAGAAACATCTTCCTGAATAACCAAAGCATATAGCACCATGTGCAAACATTTCTACTTCTAAATCTTCTGGTTTATTTTTCATAATATATTTAATTTGTTCTTTGTTTAATTCTCTTGCTAAAATTACTCTTTTTGCACCATTTTTATACCAAAATTTTGCTGATTCTAAACTTACTACATTTGCTTGCGTACTTATATGTAAATCAACATTTGGTGCATATTTTTTTACAGTTTCAACAACCCCTCCATCTGCTACTATTATTCCATCTGCCTTCATGTCTTGTAACATTTTAGCTTGTTTTCTTATTTCTTCATAATTTGTATCCCATGCAAAAATATTTAGTGCAACATGTACTCTTTTTCCTATACTATGTGCATATTCAATTGTTTTTGCAAGTGCATTGTCATCCATCTCTGCCCTTGTTCTTAAAGATAATGATGATGTACCACAATATACAGCATCTGCTCCATATCTAAATGCTGTTTTTGCCTTTTCATATGAACCTGCTGGTGCTAATAGTTCTGGCTTTTTCATTTTTATTCCTCCTATTTTCTTTTCATTTTATTTAATATTTCTTTTTCTTCTTTACTCACTCTATATGATTCTCTAGCTTTTTGTAAAGCTTTATTATATGTAAATTTATTTAATTTATTATTTTTTAAATATTTCATCGTTTGTTTTGGAAATTTAATATACAGTTCTGCTACGAGCCATGCTATTCCCATTTCAACATAATATTCTTCGTTTTTTATATTATCTATTATTTTAAAAATTTTATCTATATATTCTTCTTTTACATAATGATCTAATAGCATTACAACTGCAAATCTAATTTCATATTCTTTTTTAGATTTAAAATATTTGCTTATTATTTTCCAAAAAAACTCTGGATTTTTGTCCGCATCTTTTAGCCCAGCACAAAAGCTATCACATACTGCCCAACAATTTATTTTAGGTACAAAATTAATTATATACTCTTTCTTTTTTTCTAAGTCTATTTTTAAATTTGCAATTACTAGTGCTTGTAGTAAAAGTTCTTCATAATACTTTTCTTCTGGTTGTTTTAAATATTCTTCTGGATTATCTTTAACTATTTCTTTTGCCAATTTTCTGGCTTTTGGAATACTCACTCCAAGCATCTCTGTGTCCATTCCGGGACATAAACCAGAATGAAATTCCTTATATTTTGCATCACTTAATTCTATTAATTTTTTTCTAATTTCTTCATTATTCATTTTACTTTCCTTTTTATAAAATTATTTTTACAATATTTTCTAATTACTCTAATTCAAAAAAATCTTTTAATATTCCTTTATGTACATTATTTGAAAATACTTCTCTTATAACTAAGAATATTATTGGTCCTAACAATAATCCAATTACTCCAAATAATTTAAAGCCAGTATACATTCCAAGTAAGGTAAATATTGGATGCATTCCCATTTGTTTGCTTACAAACTTTGGCTCTATAAATTGTTTTATAACAGACCATGCGAGCCATAGAACAAATATTGCAATTCCTGCTGGTGCGTTGCCTTGAATTATTAATATAATAGACCATGGAACCATTATAAATCCTGCTCCAAACAGTGGTAATAAATCTACAAATCCTATTAGTATTGCCATTATTGCGACATATTCTATATTTAAACCACATAAATTAAATATGCATAATCCTATTGTAACTAATATAAAACATAATAAAGATAATTTTGCCTCTGCTTTAATGTAATTCCATATAATCTTTAAAGATTTTAATATGATTTCGTTTGCTTTTTCTATCCATTTTTTTGGTATTTGGCCTTTTAATAAATTTTTTACATAATCTCTATCATAGCACATAAAAATTATAGCTAAAATAGTTATAACTGTATATGTAATTACTGTTGGCACTTGACCTGCTAAATTTATTATTCCTGTTGCAAAGTTCGATACGATATTTTTTATAACTTCTACTAAACTTCCTAATGAATCTTGAATTATAGTCATCCAATCTGAAGGAATACTAAATCTTCCATTTGAGAAATCATTTATAAGATTCATTCCCCAATTATATGCCTCATCCATTGAACCATTCAAATTGTTTAATAATACTTTTGATTCAGAAATTATAGCTGATATTAATACTGTAAGCAATGAACCAATGATTATTACAACCAATATTAGTGAAATACTGGCTGAAACCTTTCTTTTTAATTTGCATTTATTCATAAAAAATTTTATTAATGGCTCTATCATTGTAGCAATTAGAAATGCAATTATAAAAGGTACATAAAACATTGCAAGTTTATATGCAAGAAATAGCAGTAATAAAGTAAATACTAATATTACTGATTTAAATAATATTCTAGAATAATATTTTTTCTTTTCTTCATTCATATTACTTATTTCCTTCCTCTAATGTTCTATTTAATATATATTTTAATCTTTCGTCCTGTTTAGTTAAATATAAATATCCTATTAATCCCTCAAATGCTGTTGCATATGCATATTCTGCTGGAGTTGCATTTTTTGCTATATGATGATTTTGTGTGTTTCTTCCTCTTCTTACTATATTTTTTTCTTCATCTGTTAATTCTTCTTCCATTGCTTTTAGTATCTTTGCTTGTCCTGCTGCTTTAACAAATTTAATCGCATTCATATGTAATTTATGTACTTTTTCATTTGAATTATTTACTAAACTTGTCCTTATGAATAATTCATAAACACTATCTCCAACATATGCCCAAATAAGAGGTGACATTAAATTTACATCTTGCTTTTCTCTTTTTCTTTCTATTAATTCTTCCATTTATAGCTCCTTATCTATCCATACATCATCAATTCTATTTTTAACTCTTATATAAAGTCCTTCGTAACTTAGCATATTTACTTCATTCTAAAATACTTTTATTTTACTTTTTCTAATGTAATTCTTCCTAATTTGCCACTTCTAAAATCTTCTAATATTATATTTGCAGTTTTTGTATCATCTATATTTCCGCCAGATACAACCGCTCCACGAGTTTTTCCAATTCTTAACATTATATCATATATAATTTCATTTTCTGGCCTATTTTGATTTTCTAATGATTTTAATATCTCTTCTTTATTTAAATTATATCTTTTTGACAATTTATCTATTTCATTTTCTAACATATATTTTAGGAAATAAAATGCCACTTCCGTCTTTTCTAATATATCATCTTTTATTGTTCCTGTATATGCTAAATTTAATGCAACTTCTTCACTTTCAAATTTAGGCCATAATACTCCTGGAGTATCTAATAATTCTATACTATTACTAATTTTTATCCATTGTTTTTTTCTTGTAACACCAGGTTTATTTCCAACTTCTAAAGAATTTTTATTTGCTAATCTATTTATAAAAGAAGATTTTCCTACATTTGGGATTCCTAATATCATTATTCTGATTTTTCTACCAATTCTTCCTTTTTCTTCTCTTTTATTTAATTCACCTTCCATTATTTCTTCTGCTTTTTTTATTACATCTTTTATTCCTTTTCCAGAATTTGCATCTGTAATAATTGTTGGAATTTTTTGTGATTTAAAATATTCTAACCATTTTATTGTTTCTTTTTCATCAGCTAAATCACTCTTATTTAATACTATTATTCTCTTTTTGTCTTTTACAATTGCATTTATTTCAGGATTCCTACTAGATAACGGTATTCTACTATCTAATAGTTCTACTACTACATCTATTAGTTTTAAGTCTTCTTGTATCTGTCTTTTTGTTTTTGCCATATGACCTGGATACCAGTTAATGTTCATATTATTGTTCATTCTCTTCACTCTCCTGATTTTTACTTCTTCTAACAATAAATCATCTTACTTTATTCTATATTTTTCAAATTCTATTAATGTCTTATTATAAACTTGTTTATTTTTCTAACTTTTTTATTTTTACAGTTGATATAATTAATAGAGCTATATCAATCACTAAAGGAATTAACCACATATTTTTCATTATTTGACATCACCTACTATATATTTTTTCTTGTAACTATATTACAAAATATAATTTACTTTTTTGGCTTCAAAATTCTAGTAGTAATATAAGAGATGTTCAAAAATTGTAGATTTCTTCATTTGTTAATATTTCTGCATTATATGATATTATTACTTCATCTTTATCAATTTTCTGTTTAAAAAACTTTTTGATCTCCTAAATTTTTCAAGTTCTATATACCAACATTATTATATCATATTTATACAGTTTTATAAAGTATTATATTTACTACTTTTCTTAATCATAATAGAAGGTACAAAATCTAATTTGTACCTTCTAAAAACTATTTTATATTTTTATCTTTTCAGATATCTTTTTACCTATTGTTTTTATTTTCTGTATATCACTTTCATCTCTTAAATTTGCAAATTCGCCTTTTAGAGTATCTAAAAATTCATGTAAGCCTACTTCAAGATTATTATTCATTATCTTGTCATATATTTCCATTATATTAGCCTTGTCTTCTAAAATTTTCTCTGATATTTCAAGTCTGTCTGCAATAATTGAAATCTTAATAATTTCCATTGTAGTTTCATTCATTTCTGAGCAAATTCTTATTGCCATATCATAATATAAATTAGCAAGATATTTATTATTTTTTTTGAAATATTTTGCAAAATCCCAATAAATAAACTCTATTGGATGAAAGCTTTCTGATTTAGCTTTATTTTCAAATATTGCTGTACTTTCTTCTTGATTAAATGCAAATTGGCTATACACATTCAAGTTATCTTTCAATTTGCTAAACATCTCATCTGCAATTCTTTCTTTTCCATTATTCTTAGCAAATTGCATTATTTCTAAATAATCTACTAATATAAAATATTTTGAATAATCTGTTACATTGGCCAACTTTTCTATAAATTCTTTAAAGTCTGTTCCATTTAAATCAAATATTTTCATTAGATATTTTATTGCTTCATCTAGATTTCCATATGAAATTTCTAACATACAACGATATTGATATTGTCTTTGTTTGTCTGATTTTGAAATAAATTGTTCAATTGCAAAATTTGAATCTTCTATACCTTTTTTGTAATATTCCTCTTTTAATTTACTATCAGTACTAGGTGTTATTAAACATGTATATGCTTGTAATCTTGTACCAACAGCTTTGGCAAGTGAATCTGATTTTATGTCCTTTGCTCCCGTAATTTCAGTAATTGCTTTTATAAATGCTTCATTCTTTTGTATAAAATCTGTCATTACCTCTACTGTTTTCTCATGATTAAAACATGTATTATAATATATAGCTTCTCTTATCTTCAAAATATTATAATAATCAAAATATTCAAATGATCCACTTATTTTTTCTAAAATTTTATTACTTATCTGTATTTGTTCTTTGCTATGCACATTATCTCCTAAATGTGTATATATTGTTAATAAATATAATGATACATCCAATATTAATTTATTTATAACATAATCAGTTAATTTTATTTTAGGAATTATCATTGTTTGTATATTTATTAGCAATTTTTCACATAAAATTAAATTTCTATGTACATTAATTAAACTCTTGATTTTAAGCGATAACAATTCCAGCTGTATCTTTAAATTTGACATTGGCATTAAATTTATATTATTTACTATAAGTGAAGCTAATTGTTTTTTCTTTTGTTCATCATCACATTCATTTATTAAAAATATAGCATCCGCAATATTATTTTGTATAAGATATGCTGAAATTTTCTTTTGTAAATCTGTTCTAAAAACATTAAACATATATTTTTGACTATTAAATGTCTGCTCTAAAAATTCCTTTTGCTCATTATTAAATTTACTACTATTCCTTGTTAGTCTTGAATTGCAAACTACATCAGCCAACATCAATTTTGCATTTTTTCTAGCAGATGAAAGTTCAAAATTTACTTTACAATCTTTTGATAAGAATATATTTTTTTCTGCAATTTTCATATAGATTTTTTCTTTTATTCTTTTACTATATTCTTCATATTCAATTATTGTTCTATCATCATGCACTTTTAAATCTCTTCTTACAGCTGCAATGACATTTAATTCTATTCCTTCCGGTTTTTCTATAGATAATCTCTCTAATAAATTAACTATTCCTTCTGATATAATATTTAGATATAATATTTTATCATCATTAAAATCTAACATTTCGTTATTTTCAAAAATTACTATATTAGCAGGTATCTTTCTTATTTGCCTAATTATTTCTATTGAGACATCTCCGGATATTTTTTTATCAATTTTGCTTATATCATTTATATGCACATAGTTTCCAGTGATTTGTTTAGTTGCAACTTCCATTATTTCTTGAGCCCTTTTAGTTGTTAATCTATCTTTTTCTACTAAAATTCCTCCGATTAATGATGGGTTAAGAGCCTCCTTTTCATCTATAAATTGTCCACTTTCATCAAGATATAATTCTAATCTTCTCATATAATCTCTCCTTTTACAAACTAATTTCTACTTCACTTGGTTTATTATGTTTTCCATTGAAATAATCAATATATCTAAGTTTTCCTTCTTTTTTAGCTGTTCCCTGTAATAGTAAAACAACATTATTCCTACATATTGCATAATTATTTAGTGATATAAATTTTTCAGTTACATATCTTAAATTTAAAATTCCATTTTCATTTTTCATTTCTATTTTATCCATTGCTATGAATGTATTAAAATATATAGTTAATATTTCTAAAGTTTTTTCTATATATTCAATATTATTCTCATTTATATTTCCATGGCTTTGTATCTTATTTCTTAATATTGTTAATAAGTCCCCTAATCCCGCAAAACTCATTTCTATTTCGTCATCTTCATCATCTTCATCTGATTGCAAAATTTCAATACTTATAATTGGTATAATATAATCTACTATGTATTCTTCAAAATATTTTGAAATTACAATTTTACTTTTTACTTTATCATATAAATAATCTTGGGGGAGTACATTATCCAATATATATTGAAAAGCTTTATCAAAATTATCTTTAATTATATCTTTATTAATTTCTTTGATATTTTTTTCATTCTTTGAATAGATATAATATGTTATAATCTTGGTCATATATTGTATATAATTAAATAATAGTAAAACTCTTTGGTATGAAGAATCACAATAAAATGATGATTTATATAATTGATAGCCACTATTATTCTTTTTTATATCATACATAGGTTCTAACGGATAATATTTACTTTTAGTATTTGAATATCTAGCTTTTATAGTTATGGCTCCATTATCTTCTATTAACTCTACATATTTTGAAGAATAATTGTTAATATTTGCAAAATAGTCTTCTTTATCATAAAATTTTAAATATTTCATATATTCATATTTGGATTTATTTTTAAAGCTTCCTAAATTTTCAAAAACCAATATATGCTGTATTTTTATATCATTATATTCTCGTTTACATTTTTCTTCAAATTTCAAGATCTCTGCATCATAATTTTCTTTGTTCGATATAGTTTCCATATAAGCTATAACATATGGTCTTAATTTTTCTTCAACTTCTATATCTGGAAATTCTTTTTTTAAAAATCCTATATCTTTATCTATATTTAAATAAATAATTTCATTCTCTTCATTTATAAATTTTTCAAATAAAAGTTTAATAGCATGATATTTTTCTGCTTCTTTTAGATTTTTAAAATTAATACCTAAATCTATTAGTATATCTGGTAGATATTCTGCATTTTTAACAAAATTTTTATCTTCCTTCTTACTATCTAAATCTTTTCTTGAAAAATAATTTGTTATCATGTTATATTCGTCTTTAAATAAAACTATATTAACTCCTAATAAATCGGCTTTTCCTGTTAAGTATTTTTTTAAGTATTTAATT
This sequence comes from uncultured Clostridia bacterium, assembly GCA_944392945.1. Classification (GTDB taxonomy): domain Bacteria; phylum Bacillota; class Clostridia; order TANB77; family CAG-508; genus Merdicola. Next base: position 16,239 of record CALXYJ010000024.1, read on the forward strand.
TGTAATTTCCTTGATGCCCATGTTTTTCTAAAATCTAATATAATTTCTAAAATCAATTGTGTTCCATAAACAAATATATCTATATATAATACAAAAACTATACATACAATTATATTTTCCAAAAAATTTATATCTATTACAAATTCATCTATTATATCTCCTAATAAAAAATTCATTATAAAAATAATTATAAATACTATATTTTGTTTATATAACTGATTATGAATTAAATATATCTTACTTTTTTTGTATATTTCAAAAATTGGTTTATCTTCTAAATCCATTTTTTTATATCTAACACAATCAATAATATTTTTTAAAATAAAAAATATCCACAATATATTTTTTAAATAGAAATATATTGAATTAATAATTTCATTTTTGCATACAGTATAAGGTTCAATAACTAAAAAATATTGAAATAGGTTAACTATAACAGTTATATATATATAATTTAAAATATTTTTCTCTTTCATGCTATATGTTCTTCTCCTAAATTTAAAATAAATTTTTTTCCGTCATTTCTATATAATTTCTTTGTTTCTCCATTTTCAAAGCAAAAGTACTCTATTGTATTATGACTTATTCCAGAATAAATGTATTCAAATTCATCTTCTTTTATAGAAAATTTTTCTTCATTATTTTTATATATAAATCTATATTCATCTAAAGAAATATTTTTTCGTTCAAAATTTGGTATTAAAATTTCGGAAATTTCTATTAATAATTCATTATAATCTTTAGATATACTATAACTAATTGTTCCATGTCCTAAATTTCTATTATGTATTTCTGTAATTGCATGTTTTAGATCGAATAATGTAATATTATCTGAAAAATTAAAATCTAATTTCCTTAATAATTCTTTAATTTTTATTTGCTTTTCTTTTGATATTTCTATCTTTTCGTCTTTATTTATAGAATCCCAATATCCTAATGTTGGTAGTCCATAAAAACTCTTATCCAATTCATACAATTTATTTTCTGCAATATAGCCTAATGCCTCATATTGAATTATATATTCTAACAATTTTAGCAAAGTATAAAATTTTTCGATAAAATTATGGAATATGCATATACTTTCTAGCGAATCTTTTATATATTGACTAGAATCACTTTCTCCTAATAAGTTAATAATATTTGTAATTCTTTTATTAAATTTATTATCTAGTTCATCTATAACACTATATAAATCTGAAATATTTTCAAAATATGCATATGAATAATTTTCTTTTAATTTTCTTATTACATTATTTCTACTAAAATATTTATCTGGTTCACCATTATTATTAATAATGGCAAATTTAATTTTATTTTTTTCACATTCGTCTATAATATTTAGAAATTTTTTATTATATCTCTTATCACATCTTTTCTCACAATCTTTGTCATATTCAAAGACATAAACAATATTTTCAAACTTTGTTATATCTATAATATTATTGTCAATTACTCTATAATCAGTAAAAATATATTGTGCATCTTCAATTATATAATTAAAGTTTTTACTTAATTGATCATGATTAATTGTTCTTTTTTTAGATAAAATTCCCATCGTATTATAAGGAGATATTCCTGTTATCCATGGGCTACAATAAATTATTAAAGTTTTATCAACATATCGTTTTGAGTTTATGGGATGTATTTCTTCATTTAATTCTTTATATATTTTAATATATATATATCCTATAATTGCACCTATGATTAAAATTGGAAAACCTACTTGTACCCAATAATTTATATTGGTTTGGAATAAATAATTATATTGGTCAACTTGCTCATCATAGTACTCATTTTTTTCAAGTTTTGCAATACTCTCTTCTACATAATCACTATATAACTTTTTTTGATAATAATTAGTAACTCCCATAGAAAAATAAATTTCAATTATTAAAAAAGTAAATATAAATATTCTTCTAATATAAACATATAATTTTTCAAATGCCAGAGTTTTTATATTTTTATTTTTTGATGTAAGTATCTTTAATAAAATTATCCATAATATACTCGAAATTATTGCAATCCATATAACAACTTCAGATATAGTTTCTTGTATTAATGATATATTAAAAGCTCTTCTTACAGGTTCGTATTTTTCAAAAAATATATATCCTATTAAACCAGCAATACCTAATATATTTAATACTATTAACAAAGCTATTTTTAGAGGATTTATTTTTTTATTTAAAATCCATCTTTCTGATAAATTAAAAAACAAATAATATGAAAATGCAAATATAAAGATTGAAACATGACCTGGAAAATTATCCCAAAATCCATCTATATATTCTTTTTTTATCTCGTCTAATGTTTGTTCATTTGTACCATATTCTTGATATATTCCATACATCGTCTCAGAACGCAGTTCTGTCATAACCCAAGCATATGCTGTATATAGTATACATATAATTATTAGTATTTTTAATATTCTAATAAAATTCCTTCTTGCACTTATCATAAAATCCCCTCTAATTTTCCTTTTATAAATATTAAAATTTCGTATATTGAAAAACTAAGTAAAAAGCAAGCTATATAAGTTATAGCCTGCTTTTGTATGCTATTTTGAATTAATAGGCACATTTATTTATAATGTTCTATAATTATTTTTATCTGCTCTATCATCTAATTTTCTATCATATTGTTCATTTTTATAAAACCAATCAGTTTTTTTATCTGTTGGATGTGCTGATCTATTTCTATCTGCTAATATATTTAAAAATGCAAATAATGCAACTGCTATACCAATTGTAGAAGCAATTATTGTATCATATGTATATATATCTGTACCAGTTGTTGATGTAGCAACTGTTAAAACTGCATTAAATAGCTGTGGACCAAAATAACCTGCATATAATAATAGATAAATTATTGCAGCAATTATATTTCTTTTATATATAAATACCAGTAATATTAAAACTACAAACAATAAAATTACTTCTATTGTAAAATTTTGTACAGGAAAACCTAAATCTTTTCCTGTTGCAGTGGTGTATGCTAATACTACTCTAAACACCCAAAACATTCCTGCAAAAAGTACTGATAATATTGAACTTAATTGTTTCATTTGTATTCCCCCTCTTTTTCCTATGTTAAATTAAAAAATATTATTAACATACCAATAAAAAATAAAATAAGACCAATCGTTTTTACTGCTAATGCTCCACTATTCTGATCTCCAAAACTGAATCTTTCTTTTACAATTTTTCGAGCATTATATATTAATATAACTGCAACTAAAGATATTAATGCTCCTATTATTGATAATATAATTTGTATATCCATTTCTTACATCCTTTTTATTTTTTACTCTATTTTTATTTTATTTATTTTTTTACTAAAAGTCAACAAAATCCCCTTAAATCTTTATATTTTTTATAATTTAAATTTATATGCCATTCAAATCTTTATTGATTAATAATCTTTAAAGTTATAAAACACTTCGAGCCCACAAACATTTAACATATTTGTGGGCTCGAATGTGAGTCGAAGTAAGTCTATTTATTTTATCTACTAGAAACTACAATTTCTAGCCAATAAAATAAATTTTATCCGATTTTTCCAGCAAACTCAGATAATTCAGATTCAGAATGGAAAGCGATCATAATTGTGTTTCTGTATGATTTCATCTGTTTTTCTATCGCGCCCTTCTGCGATTCTGCGGGAACACCTGAGAGATCTTCTGTTGCTAATTTCCGGAGTGCTTCTTCAATTGTTTTACCTCTCTTCAGTTCAAAAACAATTTTGATAATATTTTGCTCCAATAAAGGAGATAAATACAACTTGCGAACTGCTTCGGAAACTTTGGCATATAATACCTGCTTTTCATACAGGTCTGTTGCCTCAGCAAGAACTGCCTCTATGATTTTCTGAAAATTATCACCATCATCACTTTCTGGTAACCGATTGGTGATAACTTCCAAAATTTCATTCTTAGCTTCCTCCGGAGTAATGTCAAACACGAAGTGTTTACATGCCCATTCGATAAGTCTATCCAAGGACATTGCTGGCTTTTCCAGGTGCTTATACACCACATCCTGAAGAAGGATATAACCCGGCATCCCTGTTAATCTCACTCCAAACATCTGCCGAAGGATTATTGAGACACCTGAATACCTGCTTCGTTTCTCTTCTACATTTTTTTCTTTTGTTCTCTCTGCCATTTTAGGCTCCTTTCTTTAGTGTTTCCCTTAAATTAATAAAGGGAGTGGTTAAACTTTTTTGTTACACCTTATATTATACCACATTTACATAATATTGTAAATCTATATACCTTCATTTTTATCATAAATAAAAATTTATCATTTATAAAATTAGCCTATTACAATATAAATTTATTATATCTCTACTCTATTTTTAAATTTTTCCTCAATCAAAACTTTTAATTCTTTATTTTTAGGCATTTCCAATTTTGGATCTTCATCAGTTATTTTTATAGCCAATGATTGAACTTGTTTTAAAATCGGCATATCTTCAAAAAGATTTGCAATTTTAAATTCAGGAAGACCATGTTGCCTTGTTCCGAAAAAACTCCCCACTTCCACGAAGTTCTAAATCCTTCTCAGAAATTATAAATCCATCATTCGTATCTGTCATAACCTTCATTCTTTTTCTAATAACATCTGAATTACCTTGATATTTTAAAATACAATAGGATTTATATTCTCCTCTTCCAACTCTTCCTCTTAATTGATGAAGCTGTGCTAATCCAAATCTTTCAGCATTTTCTACAACCATTAAACTAGCATTAGGTACATTAACTCCAACTTCAATTACAGTAGTAGATATTAAAATATCTATTTCTCCATTTTTAAATTTTTCCATAATTTCATCTTTTTCTTTATTTTTCATTTTCCCATGTAAATACGCAACTCTATAATCTTTAAATATTTCATTCTTATATTTTTCTGCTAAAGCTGTAACAGATTTTAAATTCATTTCTTCATTTTCTTCAACTAATGGGCAAACTATATAAGCCTGTCTACCTTCATCAACTTGCTTTTTTATAAAATTATTAACTCTCTCTTCCATTCCTTTTGTTACAGCAAAAGTATCAATTTTCTTTCTATTTGGTGGTAATTCATCAATAATAGATATATCTAAATCGCCATATAAAATTAATGCCAATGTTCTTGGAATTGGAGTTGCTGTCATAACTAATACATCTGGATTTTGACCCTTTTCTACAATTGTAGTACGCTGTTTTACACCAAATCGGTGTTGTTCATCAGTTACAACAAATCCTAATTTTTTAAATACTACATTTTCTTCTAACAAAGCATGTGTTCCAATTAAAATATCTATTTCCCCATTTTTTAACTTTTCTAATATTTCCTCTTTTTTCTTTTTGGTTCTACTAGAAACTAAAAGTTCACATCTAATTCCAAATTGTTCTAAAATCTCTTTAAAACTTTCCAAATGTTGATTCGCAAGAATTGCTGTTGGTGCCATTATCGCTACCTGATATCCACATTTAACAGCCTTATATGATGCAATAATTGAAACTGCTGTTTTTCCAGAGCCAACATCTCCTTGTAACAACCTATTCATATTTTTATTGCTTTCCATATCCTTATCTATTTCTTCTAAAACTCTTAATTGAGCTTTAGTAAGTTTAAAAGGAAGAACATTTATAACATCTGACATTTTTACATTTTTATCAAATTGAATACCATTTGTATCTGCTTCATATTTATTTTTTAAATTTAATAATGCTAATTGCATTCCTAATAATTCTTCAAATACTAATCTCCCTCTGGCTTTTTCAAATTCTTCAAAATTTTCTGGAAAATGAATTTTATTAATTGCTTCATTTATTCCTAATAATTTATATTCATCTAGGATATATTTCGGCAATGTTTCTTGTAAAGTATTATTTACTAAAGAAATTGCATTTTCGATTATTCCTCTTAGAACATTTTGAGATAAATTATATGTTAATGGATATATTGGTATAATTTTTCCCGTATTTTTACTTTTTGTTTCTTCATCAAAAACAGGGGAAACCATTTCTATCCTATTTTGAACCCTCTTTACCTTTCCGAAAAAATGATATATCTCTCCAACTTTAAATTTATTTTTTAAATAACTTTGATTATACCAAGTAATTAAACATCTTCCAGTTTCGTCTTCAACTATAAGCTTATATATAGTCATTTTTCTGTTTCTTATTCTCATTTCGTTCATTCTAGCAACTGGAATTGCCGCGATTAAAGCTTCTTCATTATCTACTAAATCCTCTATTTTTTTAGGCTTACTTCTATCTTCATAATCTCTAGGATAATATGTAATTAAATCTTTTAATGTATAAATATTAAGGTTATTTAATAACTTTACTCTATTCGGACCTACTCCTTTTATATATTGAACTTCTTTATTTAAATCAGCCATTTTTACCTCCCATATGAAGTATAATTTTGTACAATTATATACTATTTTTTATAAAAAGTCTTGTTTTTTTTGTTATTATATGGTAAGATTATAAACAGTCAATTTATTATCTTAATAGGAGGTGCAATAAATCATGGCAAAATGTGCAATTTGTGAGAAAACATTATCTCATGGTAATAAACTTAGTATAACACGTTCTCACATTAGTAATAGAGCTACAAGAACTTTTAAACCAAATTTAAGAACTGTTAAAACAATCGTAGATGGTCAACCAAAGAAAATTAAAGTATGTGCAAAATGTTTACGTTCTGGAAAAGTTAAAAGAGCTTAATTATATAATATAAAATTTAAAGGAGTACTATTAAAGTAACTCCTTTTTGTTTTGTACAAAAATATTGCAAAGAACAATATTTTTATGTATTAGTCTTTTATTCTAAATATTAATTTTACAATTCCCCTTAAAAATTTTGGAACTTTTTTTACCACAATTGTCATCCCTCACTCCTCCTATCTTTATTTGTTGCCTATTCATGAATATATTAGATCTAATTTAGTTAGAAAGCCATATTATTCCAACTATAATAATAGCAACTCCTATTATAAAAAGCCATCCCGCAAAAGGAAGTAATAATACCAATAGAATTCCTATTCCTAAACCAATTAATATAACTGCAAGTGTTTTCTTTAATATTTTACACATTTTATTACCTCCTTTTTTATATAATATGAAAAAATAAAAATTACTGTGATTACTTTATGTAGATATATTATTATGATATAATCTTTTTAAATGATAAAATATAAATTAAAAGGAATGAAAAATTTATGAATAAAAAAGATGTTATAGAATTAGTAGAAACATTAAAAACTACATATCCAGATGCTACCTGTAGCTTAAATTTTAAAACTCCTTTTCAACTTGTAATTGCAGTTATGTTATCTGCTCAATGTACAGACGAAAGAGTAAATCTAACTACTCCTATATTATTTAAAAAATATCCAACAATAGAATCTTTCGCTAATTGTGATATATCTGAATTAGAAGAAATAATACATCCTTGTGGATTTTATAAAAATAAAGCAAAAAATGCTCGTGCCTGTGCAAATAAGATTTTAAACGACTTTAATGGAGAAGTTCCTCATACTATGGAAGAACTTGTAACTCTTCCTGGTGTTGGAAGAAAAAGTGCAAACGTAATTTTATTAGAAGTATTTGGCATTGCTAATGGAATTGCAGTAGATACACATGCAAAAAGGATTTCTAACAGAATCGGACTCTCTAAGGAAAAAGATCCATCAAAAATCGAACAAGACTTAATAAAACTCTTCCCAAAAGACTATTTAAAAGACATTAATCATCTTTTTGTATGGCATGGAAGAAAAACATGTATGGCAAGGAATCCAAATTGTAAACAATGCACAATTCAAAAATTTTGTAAAAAATATAAAGCTGAACATAAAAATTAATTTATCTTGACAAAAAAAATTGTATAATATATAGTTCAAGTATAATAAAAATAGGAGGTATTTACTAATGAAAAATTTTAAAAGCATAATATTAATAATTTTGTTAACTATCGTTTTATCTATCTGTACGACTTGTTTTGCTACAGAGACTCGTTCAACAGAAAATACAACAATTGAAGAAACTAATACAACATCAATTGTAGAAAATGATTTATACTTATATGGTAATGATATTACAATGAACCAAAATGTAGATGGAAATGTTTATATTTTTGGAAAAAATGTAAACATTTCTGGAGAAGTATATGGCAACTTATTTATCTGTGCTGGAAATGTTACTTTTGAAGATTCTGCCTATATTGACTCTAGTACTTATATTGTAGCTAAAAATGTAAACTTTAATGCATATTCAGATTCTTTATATGTTGCATGTAATGAATTATCTATACCAGAAAATCATGGTACTTATAAAGACCTATATGCTATAACAACTAAAACAACACTTTTAGGTACAATTGGAAGAAATGCTAATATTTTTACTTCACAATTAATCATGTCTTCTGATTCTTCACAAGGATCTATAACTGGTAACTTAAATTATTCTTCTGATACCCAGCTAGAATTACCAGATAATGCCGTTACTGGAGAAATAACTTATTTAGCTAATAACACAGGAAAAACTTATAATACGATATGGGATATAATTATAAATATTGTAAATAGTATTTTTGCAACAAGTTTAGTTTATTTACTTTACAGATTTTTCTTGGAAAAAGGATTAGAGAAATCTTCTTCTTGCCTTTCTCATAAATTTGGTAAAGTTGTTTTAACTGGTATTGTTTCTTTAATAGCTATTCCAATAATATCAATTATATTAATAATAGCAAAAGTTGGTTTAATTCCTGGATTATTACTTTTAATGTTATATATGTTTATGATAGGAATTTCTCCATATATCTTTGCATCAATTTTAGCTAGAAGAATTTATAATAATAAGAAATTTTCAAAAATGCCATTAGAATATTTACTTGCAATTTTAATAGGAGTAGTCTTAAGTGCATTACAAATGATTCCTTTTATAGGAATAATAGTTACAATATTTATATCAATCATAGGATTTGGAATTATAATTTACAATTTATTCTTTAATGGAAATCATAAAAATTCTAATATAGAAGAAAACGTAGCAAAATAATGCTACGTTTTTCCTTTTAAATCTTTAATTTTTTAACAGTTTCTTTATAATTATCTGTTTTTAAAATTCCATTTCCAACTACAGCAATATCAACTCCTACATCTTTGATATCTTCTATTGTTTCTAAATTTATCCCTCCATCTGCTTCTATATATGTATCCAGATTATTTTGTGTTAAATATTCTTTTAATATTTTAATTTTCCTTAACGTTTCTGGAATTAATGGTTGTCCTCCCTTTCCTGGTTCCACAGTCATTACTAATATTGTATTTATATATGGTAAAAACTCATATATTTCTCTTACTTCTGTCTTAGGACTTATTGCAATCCCTACCTTAATATTACTTGATTTTACTAGATCTATCATTTTAAAAACTTCTTGTTTATCTTTACATGCCTCAAAATGAAAAGTTATTATATTAGGTTCAAATGTACTATATAATTTTACATATGTTTCTATATCTTCTACCATTAAATGAACATCTAATGGTAATGTTGTAATTTGTTTTAATATATTTGAAAATTTATTCATCTTCTCTACAGTATTATTCTCTACAAATTTTCCATCCATAACATCAATATGAAAATAGTCTATTTTCGCTACTTCTAAATTATAAAATATCTTTGCTGATTCTTCTTCTTTTGCACCTAATATTGATGCAGATATCTCTACCATTTATGTTCCTCCTTATCTTTTAAATATTCATATATTTTGATATAATTTTCATATCTATTCTCTGATATTTTCCCACAATTTACTGCCTCTTTTATTCCACAGTTTTCCTCTTTTATATGTCTACACCCTATAAATTCACAGTTTTTTATTTTATCTTTAAATTCCTTAAAATATATTGCTAAATCTTTTGAATCTATTTCAGAAACATCAAATGTCGAAAATCCTGGAGTATCTGCAATATATTCATTTTCTTTTAATTTATATAAAGTAATATTAGTTGTTGTATTTTTTCCCTTTTTATTCTTGTTACTTATTATTCCTGATTTAGTTATTTCTTCTCCGAATATATCATTTAATAACGTAGATTTGCCTACTCCTGAGTTACCAGCAAAAACGCTTATATTGTTCTCCAATATTTTATTTATATCTTCTATTCCCTTATTTTCCTTTGCATTAGTTGCTAGTATAGGATACTCTATATTACCATAAATATCTTTTATTTCTTTTACTTTTCTTTCATCTAAATCAATTTTATTTATTATTATTACTGGCTTTATTCCAATAAATTCTGCATATGCCAATTGTTTATCTAGCATTAATAAATCTGGTTTTGGATTTTTAGCAGATATAACACATATTATTTGGGTTATATTTGCAATTTTAGGTCTCTTAATATAATTACTCCTATCTTCTACTTTTTCTATTATATTCTCATTCTCGTTAAAATCTACTATATCTCCAACAACAATTCCATCTTCTTTTAATTTTCCTCTAGCATTACAACTATATATATTATTATTTGCTTCTATAGTATATAAATTTGAAATATTACTTATTACTCTTCCTTGCATAATTCCCCCTAACTTTTATTATTATACCATATATTTATAAATATTGATATTAAAATTTACAATTGTCAAAGGAAAATACATAAAAAAAACTACCCGTTCAACGGGTAGTTTTCTCTAGCCCTATAAGGGCTTGTTACTGGCAAGGACTTAAGT
>CALXYJ010000025.1 GCA_944392945.1 uncultured Clostridia bacterium
TTTTTCTCTTGTTACTCGGTCTTTAATTATATTAACACATCACCTTTTTATTGTCAACATATTTTTTCATTTTTTTTACTATTTTTTCTTGGTAATTTTTAACTCGATATATTTTAGTTAATATTCTCAATAAAACTAGCCTTTATATTTTTTAATACTATTTTTATATTACACCAAATCATAAAATTAAATCTATTATTAACATGTTGCATTCGTACTTTGAAAATTTATTTTTCCTTATTAGATTTTTTAAATATACGTAAAAATTAAATCCATCGATTATTGTTCACCATTAAATAATATTTTTTATACTGCAAGCAGTATTGCTAGCAATTCAATTTTACTATATTAAAAGCGACATTTTTGTCGCTTTTAATATTTAATATAGATATTAGGATCTACCTGAACATTATCTTTTAATATCTCAAAATGTAAATGGCTTTCATCTGCTATTTCAAATGTAGCTGTATTTCCTACAGTTCCTATAGTTTGACCTGTAGTAACTTTTTCACCCTCAACTACAAATTCAGAAGTAAGCAAATTAGAATAAACAGTTTTATATCCATCATCATGTGCTATAATAACTGTTAAGCCATATCTAGGATCATTTTTTATAGATTCTACAGTTCCATTATATGCAGCTTTTACAACAGTTGTTTTATCAGCTTTTATATCTATTCCCATATGTGTAGTCCATTCATTTAATGTATTAGAAAAAATCAAATTATCCTTTGCAAATTCTTTTATAATTTCGCCTTCTACTGGTTTTTCAAATTTAATTTCCTCTTTTTCAGTTGTTTTTTCTTCTTTTTTAGTTGTAGCTACTGTATTAGTATTTTTCGCTATTGTATTTGTCTGTTTTTGAACAGAGTTTGTATTTTCCGTACTTACTAAGTTCTCTGTATTTAAAGCTATTCTATTTTCTTTTACTTCATTTACAGTTTTATCTGATGTAATACTGGCTTCTTCTACAGAATTTCCCTCTTCTATATAATTTACAGCGTCAGCAAGTTCTTTGCCTTGACTTTTCGGTTCTTCCTTACCTAATGAAAATATTGATATAAAAGAAATACCTATTAATAATATTGCAACTGCAATTGCATATATAACACCTTTGGACAACTTTCTATTCTCTCTCATAAAAATTTCCTCCTTGCTTTATTTACTTAGAGTATTTCCTTTTTTTATAAATTTATACAATATTTACATATCTTTTATCTCAACTCCAATATAAAAATGATGGATAATATCTTCATAATTACTTCCGATTATTTGCTAAACTATCAGCTCCAGTTTGGCTCATTCCAATTCCATGACCATATCCCTTTACTGTGAATTTAATATTATCTCCTTCAATTACCACTTCAAAATTTGCAGATCTTAAGCCAAAAATAGTCCTTGCCTCTACACCAGATAAATTTTTGTTTCCTATTTTTATAGTTTTTACTCTTCCACTTTCTGTATATTCTAATATACATATGCAACTCTGATCATTAAAATCTATTTCAAAGTCTGAATACTTTTCTATCATCTTATTTTTTAATTCATCTTTACTAAAGACAGCTTCAGAACTATATTGACTATAATTTTCCTCTCCTGAAGTTTCAACTACTTGCAAATATGGCATTCCACTGCCACCCCATACATTTATTGGTATTTCTGTTTTTCCTCCACTATTGGAATGAAAAAATGCATTTATTGGCTCATTATTGTATGTTATTATTTTCCCTTGTGTACTATTTACTGCATTAACTATTTTATTCCAATTACTTTCTCTTTCATTTTCACTCCATTTAGCCATTCTATCTTCTTTTGAAATCCAAGCTTGGCAACAACCAGAGTCATCGCATATTTGAGCATCTCCATGTTTTGTACTATTATTTATTATTTTATAAATAGTATATGTTCTAGCAACAACTGCTTGTGCTTTTAATGCCTCTTCATTAAAACTTGCTGGCATTTCTGCTGATACTACACCATATAAATACTCATCTAATTTTATTTCTTCTATACTATTATTTTCTGTATGCAATAATTTAACTGTTTGATATTGTTTATAATCATAATTATTTTCTATAATGCTCTCACTTACAACAGTATTCATACTATTAGTTTCTGCTGATGTTTCTTTTGTCTGTAATGTACAAACAATGGGTATCAAAAAAATCAGAATAATTATTCCTATAAAATAAATTATAGCTTTTTTCACTTTTCCTCCTATGATATTAATTCTATTTTCATTTTATTTAATATCTTTTTTTCTATTCTAGAAACTTGTACTTGTGAAATATTTAACATTTTTGCTACTTGTGCCTGAGTCTTACCATTAAAATATCTTAACATTATAATCTGTCTATCCCTGCTATTCATTTTCTTTAGAGATTCTTTTATAAAAATTTTATTTACCATCGTATCTGTTTCATCTTTTTCTGAAGCTATTTTATCTATTATGGCTAATTTATTGTTATCAGAATTTTCCTCGTAAATCGAATCTACTTGCTTCATTGAATCTATTGCAAGTATAACTTCTTCTTTATCTACATTTAATTCTTTTGATAACTCTTCAATTGTTATATTCTTTCCTTCCTTTATCGCTTTATTTTCCACATCCTTTATTTTCATACATAATTCTTTTATACTTCTACTAACTTTTATTATTCCATCATCTCTTATAAATTTCTTTATTTCTCCAATAATATATGTAACTGCATATGTAGATAATTTTACATTATATTCAGGATTAAAATTTTTAATTGCTTTTATTAAACCTATTGTCCCTATTTGATATAAATCCTCTGTTTCATATCCTCTGCCCTTAAATCTTTTTACAATACTCCATACTAAACCACTATTATTTTCTACAATTTTACCTAACTCTTCTTTATCATTCTGAGCCTTTAAAATTTCATTAATAGTATTTTCATGCATAAAAATTCTCCTCTTGATCCATCTTGTCATTTGTATTTTTATCATTTATATTCTTTTCCATTGTTACTTTTGTTCCCATTCCTAAAACTGATTCTACCTTTAAACTATCCATAAAACTATCCATTATTGTAAAACCCATACCCGATCTTTCTAATTCTGGTTTGGTTGTATACAATGGTTGTTTTGCAATTTCTATATCTTCTATTCCTTTTCCTTGATCAGCTATTTCTATCCTTATTGTATTATCGTAAATGTATGCATTTATTCTTATGATACCTTCTTTATTTTCGTATCCATGAATAATTGAATTAGTTACAGCCTCTGATACAGCTGTTTTAATATCAGAAAGTTCTTCTATAGTAGGATCTAATTGTGCTGCAAATGCTGCTACTGTGATACGTGCAAATGCTTCATTATTTGATTTACTTAAAATTTCTAATTGCATTTTATTCTTGTATTTTTTATTCATTTTTTCCTCCTAACACACATTAAATTTCATGTCTAAATCATCATATATATGTATTAATTTTAATATTCCACACATTTCTAACACTTTTTTTATGCTTTTTTTAACATTTATTAAAGCAACCTCTCCACCGCAACATATTTACTATTTTGTATCTTCCCAATAATAATCCTATTCCTGCACTATCCATGAAGCTAACACTATTAAAATCAAATATAACTTTTTTAGGCATATGTCTTTCAATTTCATAATCCATTTTCCTCCTTAATTCTTTTGTAGTATGATGGTCTATTTCCTCTTCTAATGCAAAAAATAACAGCTTGTCCTTGTCCAAATATTTTATTTGCACCAATATCCCTCCTTTTAGGTTATTATAATACCATTGGTAATTTTTTCCAATAGCGATTAAAGGGAAGTTTTGTCGATTGTCAAAAAAATCATCGACTTTTTTCTACATATTTTATTAAACCATTTTTTATGTTATAATTTTAAAGATGAGTTTTTTAAGAAAGGATTTCATATGAAAAAGATTTGTAATATAAAAATATATGATGATTTAGATAATGATTCTTTAATTAAACATATTTGCAAAAAATATAAGATAGATTTTAAGGATATTCTGAATTGGCATATTCTAAAAAAATCTATTGATGCACGTAATAAAAATAACATTTATTATGTATATAACATCGCAATAAATTTTAAATCAGAGAAACTATATTCAAAATTTGAAGATTATAAAAATTTTGAATTACCAAATATCAATATAAAAAATAATAATCATATTAAACCTGTAATTATTGGTGCAGGTCCTGCTGGATTATTCGCTGGATTAACCTTTATAAAAAATGGTATAAAACCAATTATTATAGAACAAGGAAAAAAGGTAGAAGAAAGAAAAAAAGATGTTGATAATTTTTTAAAAACAGGTAAATTAAATATAAATTCTAATGTTCAATTTGGTGAAGGTGGTGCTGGGACTTTTTCTGATGGTAAGCTAACTTCTGGAATTAATAATCCATTATGTAATATAGTTTTACAAGATTTTTATAAATTTGGTGCTCCAGAGCAAATATTATATTTGTCAAAACCACATATTGGAACAGATAATTTAATAAAGATTATTAGAAATATTAGAAATTATATTGTAGAAAAAGGTGGAGAATTTTTATTTAATAGTAAAGTGGTTGATTTTGAAATAAAAAATAATAAATTAAAATCTATTACTTATATAAAAGATAATAAAGAATATATAATTTCTACTTCTAATGTTATCCTTGCTATTGGGCATAGTAGTAGAGATACATTTTATAAAGTTTTTGAAAAAGGCCTTAATATGGAAAGTAAAAATTTTTCTGTTGGAGTCAGAATTGAACATTTACAAAAAGATATCAATTTAGCACAATATGGAACACAAACAAAACTAAGACTTCCTCCTGCAGATTATAAATTAGCATATCATGATAAAGAAACCGGTAGATCTTGCTATACATTTTGCATGTGCCCAGGTGGAACTGTTATGGCATCATCTAGTGAACAAAATAGTATCGTTACAAATGGTATGAGTTATTTTAAAAGAGATGGCATAAATGCAAATAGTGCTGTTTTAGTTAATGTAACACCATCTGATTTTTCTTCTTTAGATCCATTGGCAGGAATTGACTTTCAAAAAAATTTAGAAGAAAAAGCTTTTATTGCCGGTGGTAATAACTATTTTGCACCTATACAAAAACTTGGTGATTTTATGAATAATACATTATCAGATAAATTTGGAAAAGTGTTACCAACTTATTTACCAGGCACAACCTTTTATAATTTAAATTTGTTATTTCCTAAATTTATAACTAATACTATGAAGAAAGCTTTTGTTTATTTTGATAATAGATTACATGGTTTTGCTCATCCAGACAGTATTTTAACAGGTGTTGAAACAAGAAGCTCTTCCCCTGTAAAAATTATTCGTGGCGAAAACTATATGTCAAATATAGATGGAATCTATCCTTGTGGTGAAGGAGCTGGCTATGCTGGTGGTATTATGTCAGCAGCAGTTGATGGAATAAAATGTGCTTTAGCTACAATAAAGAATAATATATAAAAAATGACCACACACTCACAATTATAATTGTAAATGTGTGGTCATTTTTTTGGCTTTTTATAATTAATTTTTATATAATATTTTTTATTCTTTTAATTTTGCTAATCTATCTTTAGATGCATTTAGCATTTCCTCATATTTTGCTAATTTTTCTTTTTCTTCATTAACTTTTGCCTCTGGTGCTTTATTTACAAATCCTGGATTAGACAACATTTTGTTACATCTTTCAACTTCTGATTCTAGTTTTGCAATTTCATTTTCTAATCTTTTAATTTCTTCTTTAATATCTACTAATTCTTCAAAAGGAATATATAGTTCTATTCCATCTTTTAAAATTGCAATAGCATTTTCTGGAATTCCATTTTTATCTTCTTGAACTTTTATTTCTGTTGCAAATCCTAATTTCTTTAAAAATTCATCTGATTCTTCAATAGCTTTTTTATATTCGTCTGTTACAAATATTAATCTTGTCTTTTTAGCAGGATGTACATTCATGTTAGCCCTTGTATTACGAATATCTACAATTATATCTTTTAATTTTTCTACTATTTCTTCTTCTTTATTAAATTGTGAATTTTCGTTAATACTTGGCCAGCTTGATATCATTATATCTATATCGTCATAATGAACTAATTTAGAATATACCTCTGCTGTAACAAATGGCATAAATGGATGTAATAATTTTAAAGAATTCCTTAATACATAATCTAATACAAAATCTACTTGAACCCTTTCTTGTTCATCATTACTATATATTCTGGTTTTACAAATTTCTATATACCAATCACAAAATTCATTCCAAATAAAATTATATATTTTATCTAATGCTATTCCTAAATCATATTCTTCCATTAGTTTGGTAACATCTTTTATTAATATATTTAATTTTGCTAAAATCCATTTATCTTCCAATTTTAAATATTCAGAATCAAATTCTTTTGTTTCTGGATTATATATTTTATTATAAAATTCTATTATTTTTTCGTCTGGTTCTAGTGAATTAGTAATAAATTTAGCTGCATTCCAAATTTTATTTGCAAAGTTAGATGCTTGGTCTAATTTTTCTGGCATATACCTAATATCATTTCCCATTGTTGTTCCTGAAAGTACAGAAAATCTTAAACTATCAGCACCATATTCATTTATAACTTCTAATGGATCAACACCATTACCTAATGTTTTAGACATCTTTCTTCCTTGGCTATCTCTAACTATTCCATGAATTATTACATCTTTAAAAGGATCTTGCTTTGTAAGTTCCAAACTAGATACTATCATTCTTGATACCCAGAATGTAATAATATCATAAGCTGTAACTAAAACATTTGTTGGGAAAAATGTTTTATAGTCTTCACTTTCTGTATTAGGCCAACCCAATGTAGAAAATGGCCATAGTGCAGAACTAAACCAAGTATCTAAAGTATCTTCATCTTGATGCACATTTTGTGACTTGCATTTTTCACATTCTGTAACTTCATTTCTTGATACTGTTATATGTCCACAATCATCACAATAATATGCAGGAATTCTATGTCCCCACCATAGTTGTCTAGAAATACACCAATCTTGAATATTATTCATCCAGTTAAAATACATTTTTTCGTATTTTTTTGGAACAAACTTTATATCTCCATTTTCAATTGCCTTTATAGCTGGCTTTGCCAAATCTTCCATTTTAACAAACCATTGATCAGATATTTTTGGTTCTATTGTTGTTTTGCATCTTTCACATTTTCCTACATTATGAGTTAAATCTTCTACTTTTACTAAAGCTCCTAGTTCATTTAATTTTTCTACTATTTTTTCCCTTGCTTCTAGTAGATCCATTCCTTTATATTCCGGAACTAAATCACCCATTTTGAAATTTTCATCAAAAACTTCTATTATTTCTAAATTATGTCTTAATCCTGCTTGATAATCATTCATATCATGTGCAGGTGTTATTTTTACAGCTCCTGTACCAAATTCTTTTTCTACAAATCGATCTGCAATAATTGGTATTTCTTTATTCATTATTGGCAATATACATGTTTTTCCAACTAAATCTTTATATCTATCATCGTCTGGATGGACTGCAACTGCTGTATCTCCAAGCATTGTTTCTGGTCTTGTAGTCGCTACTACAATATATTTATCTTCACCCTTTACTTTATATCTAATATGCCACAAATGTGTATTTTCTTCTTTATATTCAACTTCTACATCAGAAATAGTGGTATTACAATTAGGGCACCAATTTACCATCCTTTTTCCTCGATAAATTAACCCTTTTTCATATAATCTTACAAATTGTTCTTTTACGGCTTCAGAAAGTCCTTCATCCAAAGTAAATCTACGTCTATCCCAATCGCAAGAACAACCTAATTTTTTCTGTTGTTCTTGTATTGTTCCACCATATAAATGTGTCCAATCCCACGTTTCTTTTAAAAACTCTTCTCTTCCAATTTGATATTTTGTTTTTCCCTCATCTTTCAATTTTTGAACAACTTTCATCTCTGTTGCTATAGATGCATGGTCAGATCCAGGAAGCCATAAGGTATTATAACCTTGCATTCTCTTAAAACGAATTAAAATATCTTGAATCGTTCCATCTAATGCATGACCCATATGTAATTTTCCAGTTACATTTGGTGGAGGCATCATTATACAATAAGATTCTTTTGTTTTATCCATATTTGGTTTAAAATAACCTTTTTCTTCTGTTTCTTTATATATTTTTTCCTCAAAATCTTTTGGATTGTACTTGTCCTGTAATTTGTGATCATAACTCATATAAAATTCCTCCTTATTTTTATGAACTTTAGGGACATTTCTTAAAGTTCATAATGTAAAACAAAAAAAGAGTAAGCCTGCCTTTAAGGGCAAGATTACTCTTACGGTACCACCTTAATATTAATACTCATTATAGCTTTTAACGGAGCCAACCCGGATATACTTACTTTATTTAATCTTTTCCATATAAATCATTTTCAGTATATCTACAAAAAAGCTACCTTCATTATATTCTTGTATAAAAGGCTTTCAGCATGCTACCTTTATTCTCTAAATACTTAAATATAATTACTCCTCTTTTTTATTGTATTTAGTCTTCATCTATAAAATTAAATTCATCTTTAAATTTTTCCTTAAATATCTCGAATACTGCATTTAGAGTATCTTCATCATCCACACTAACATAAGTTTCTAAATCTGGATCATCTTCTACATCTTCTACTTTTAAGATAACAACTTCATCATTATCTTCTTCCTCTTCTGTTGGAAGTAGTACTACATATTCTTCTCCTTCATAATCTATTAAATCTAAAAATTCAAATTTTACTTCGTTACCATCTTCGTCATTTAAAATGATTATATTGTCTAATTCTTCACCATTATTTGGTGTATTGATATCTTCACTCATATTTTTCTCCTTTCGATATCTTAATATTTATTATTTTCAATTTTTCTAATCATATACTATTTTTGCATATTTTGCAACTATTTTTTGTTTTCTTTTCCCAAATATGTTTCCAATATATATACGGCTGCAATAGTATCGACAATATTTTTTTTATCTTTTTTATTTACTTCTAAATAATTCATAGTTTTTTGAGCTTGTACTGTTGTTAATCTTTCATCTATTATTTCTACAGGAATTTTTCCAAATTTGCATCTTAATTTATGAATAAATTTCTCTGTCTTTTCTGCCCTTACAGTTTTTTCTCCTTTTAAATTTAAAGGCATTCCTATTACAAATTTCTCTACTCCATATTCATTTACAATCTCTTCGATTTCTTTTAATAATATTTTATCGCTATTTTGATTATTTATTGTTTTCAATCCTTGAGCAGTAATGCCTAATGGATCTGTAATTGCTATTCCTGTTCGTACATCTCCATAATCAATTCCTAATATCCTCATTTTATTTGTCTTCTTCTAATCCTATATAATTTTTTACCATTTTTTCTAATAATTCATCACGTTCTATTAATCTTATTTTATTTCTTGCATCATTATAACTTGTTATATATGTTGGATCACCTGAAAGAATATAACCAACTATTTGGTTAATAGGATTATATCCTTTTTCAGCTAAAGCTTCATATACTTCTTTTAATATATCTTTAACTTTTACATTTTGATCTCTTTCTACTTTAAAACTCATAGTTTTATCAAAATTAGACATTTACACATTCCTCCTTTAAATAAAGTTTATAGCACTTTCTGATTTGTCTGCACTGTCAATATATTCTTCCAACTTCTTTGTTAAACCATCCATAGATGTTCCTTTATAGTATGAAGTTAAAACAAAATTTAATCTTGGACTAACATATATTGCTTCTTTATTCTTAATATTAGCAATTGCTTTATCATCTAAATCTGGATGTATTTGCATTTCTTCTATTTGAGTTTTTATATCATCCAAGAAATTTGCAACATCTTCAGATTGTACTCCTGAAAATACTATTACAAATTTTGGTCCCATATATCTTACAAATAGATATTCTTTTGATATATTATTTTCAAAGAATTTACTAACCTCTGTAATTACTTTATTTCCTAAGTGTCTACTAATTTTTTCATTAATTTCTTCTATATTTGTAATTCTAAACATACAAACTGTTGAAATTGTATATTTATCTATTTCTTTTTTACCTAAACCATATAAATATTCAGCAGAATTTAGTCCAGTAAACAAGTCTTTTCTTACTGTATTTTCTACAGTATTTTGATATTGAACAGTTTTTAATATTGTAACTATATTATCTCTAATTACTTCTATTATTGCTGTATCAATATTGTCAAAAGCATGTATTTCACTACTTTCTATTAACCAATATCCTATATAAACATTATCTATATATAAAGGAAAAAACATTGCAGATTTAGCTCGTCCAAATTCCATTTTTTGATATGGCAATTTTTCTGTTTCTTTCTCTACAGTTATATATTTAGGAGTAGCTGTTGCTATACTATCTTTAAAAATTTCTTCTTCTCCTAAAGATGTTAATGTTGACCAATGCTTTTCATCTACATTTGATGCTTTAAGTTCATAATCAGCTCCATTGAAAACAACTATTGTTGAATATTTCAACATACTGTATTTATTTAAAATAATTTCATTTATTTTTTGTATTTTTTCTTCAACACTAGAATATTCTCCTATTGTATCCATAAAATTTTGTAATACATTTAGTCCATTTATTTTCTCACTAATATTAGTAAATTTAGCTATTTTTTTATGAATAGAAATATTATATACCATTAATGCTACTATTATGAAAACTAATACAACTATAGTTATTAATATTGCTACTGTCAAAACTTTCTCACCTCTATATTTTTAAAAATTTTTCTTCATTTGATTTAAAGTATCATTCATTTCATTTGAAAATCTAGTTCCACCATAATTATTTGAATTCCTTGTTTCTTTTGGTGATGGAGTTGATTCCATTAATGGATATACCATATTTTCTAAAGTTCTTAATGCTTGTAAAAACTCCTTTGAATATCCATTTAAAGATATTTTACAATTTACCAAACCTTCTAAATATTTTGAATATGTTGCTATTTCAAATGGAATTGTACAATATTTGGCAGTTTCTCTATTGAATAACTCTCTCATAAAAGACATTGATGGATCATTATAAAAAGACAAACCTCCTATAATCGTCTTTATTGTTAAGCTCTTAACTGGTAATTCTTTATTTATAACAATTCTTAGATTTTCTGGTTGGAAAATATTTTTACTTTGTAAATCTCTCAAAAATGCAGTAAGTGGCTGAATTGTTAAAATATCCATACTTTGTACTAAATATATTTCTTGTGATGCTGCAAAGTAACCAAAATCTGTATCAAAATCACAATCAATTAATATTAATGAATGATTTTTTACTAATGTTGACAAAATTTCCTCATATTTTTCCATTGGTACATCATCTTCTGGTAATGCTGTATATACAGTTAAATTCTTATCGACCTTTAAACCAGCAGCAACTCCATTAACTAAATTTAGAACGCTCTTTTCAGCAATTTGTCTTAAATCTTCTTCATTTTCTGTATAAATATAATATGCATTTCTATTTTTAGTAGCATCTAATATTGCTACATTAATACCTTTTTTAGATAAGCTTTCTGCAAGATTATTTACTAAAAATGATGTTCCATTTTTACTAGTACCAATAAAACTTACTATTTTTTTGTCTCTTGTTAATAATGCATCTATATTTTCTGTTGGATATGTTCTTCTAGTATTAGTTAATTTTTTAGTTTGTCTATAATCATCAGGTCTACCATTTGATGAATTAAAATCAAAAGGAATATAGTTAGTTTCACTATTATTATCCCCCATATTTGATTCTTTTATCGAACTATCTTTTGAATTATCATATCTAGAAACCGGATTAACTGTAGATGTATTATCTATATCATCAAATCCTGGCATTATATTTGATTCTTCTTCATCATCTGTGTCGTCAAATCCTGGCATTACATTTGATTCTTCTTCATCATCTGTATCATCAAACCCTGGCATTACATTTGATGCTTGTACATCATCTGTATCATCAAACCCTGGCATTACATTTGATGTTTGTTCATCATCCGTATCATCAAATCCCGGCATTATATTTGATGTTGACATATTATTTTCTTCATTAAAATCTGATGGTGTTTCTTCTACTTTATTCTTTGGAGGTCTTCCTCTTCTTTTTGGCTTATTTTCACTCATTTGTGCTAATTCTTCTTCTGTCTTCTTTTTAGGAGGTCTTCCTCTTCTCTTTGGTTTATTTTCTTCCACTGGTTCTACCATATTATCATTTTCTATTATAGGATTGTTTGTAATAGGTGTTGGCTCTACTACTGGAGTTACTTTTTCTACTTCCTGTGGTATATTCAAACCAGAATTACTATTAGTCCTTGCAGACATTTTCTTTACTTTATTTGTATTTACTGCTGAAGGTATAATAACTGGCCTTCCTAGGTTTTTCTTTCCTTTTGAACTTTCTATAAATCCTATTTTTAAACCATTTTCATCTTTTTCTTTATTTGTTGATAAAGATTTCTTTTCTCCCATTAAGTTCATTATCTGCTGATATTTAGGAGATTTTTCTTCTAAAATAGCTTTTACATTTAGTGGTAAAAAACTTGCTATTACTTTTAATTGAACATCTGTATATTGTTGAGCTATAGAATCAAAGCTATCAACACATTTTTGTTCATCTCTTCCTATTTTTTTATAATGAGTTAAAATACTTTGAATTTCGTCCTCGCTTACATCATTTTCATTTTCTGACTGATATGTTACCTCTTCTGCATCTATTTTATAATATAATTTTGCTTCTTTTTTGGTTCTAGGCACTTTAATTAATTTACAAATTTCATCTATGTTTCTATCTGTACCTATAAGTGCATTATATATGCCTATACTAAATAATTTTAATAATATTTCATCAGAAGTTGTACGTCTATCTGCACATATTAAAATTATTGGTGTATCTGATCTTATTGAATTTGTAGCTTCATCACTAATATTATCTAATTTATCAAAAATAAATTTATCTATTTGTTCATAATTATTATTAGTAAAAGGCTCTAAATCCTCACTTATTATAATTCTGTCATAAGTATTATCCTTTTGCAATTCTTTTAAGATAGCATTAAAATAATATACATTTTTATATGATATTATTTCTTTATAATCACTTTGATACTTTTTTACAATAGATTTTGATATTTTCTCATTATTTACAGCAAATAATATTTTCATTTGTTTAACCCCTCCAACCTTTTACAACTATAGCAAATATAAGTGGTAATAGTTGTGTTATTACTAAAACAGTTATACATCCTATCATAATTCCAAATCCTCTGTCTCTCTCATCAAGCTTACGTATACCTATTATTTGGTATATTCCACCTATAGCTATACCTATAAAGCATAGTGGTATACTATAAATTCTTACTCCATTTAATATATATGCTGCTATACCATATGCATCAGAGCCATATTCTTCTTTATAATCTTCTAATTTTTTTTCTGAATTTTCTTTTATTTGAACTAATTGCCCCGCACCTTGTGCTTCTAATTGATTTACACTATCTGCATACACTACTTTTGTACTTAAAATAAAAAACATAATAATGAAGCAACAAGAAAGTATTTTTATTACTATTTTATTCATTAGGTTTTTTGCCCCTTTCCGCTTGATTTATTATACTATATAATCATACAATACAATCTTTAAAATATCAATAATTTATAGTCAAATTTTTAATTTTTTAGGCCTTATTCTTATATAAATACTAATTTTTTTTAATATTGTATGTAGATTTAACATAAGTTCATTTTTCTTTGCAAATGCATAGAATCTCAAAGAATTTCACCCTTTTATTATAAATATAAGATTTTCTACAAAGAAAAAAATTATTACTATATAAAAAAAGATAGAGATTTTCTCTATCTATACTCTATTTATAAATATTATTAATACAATTATTCCTATTATAATTCTATAAACAGCAAAAATTTTAAAACTTCCTTTTTGTAAATATCTTAATAGAAATTTAATTACTACTATACCAACTAAAAAGCTTACTAAAATTCCTACAAAAAATGGAACAGAAAAAACAAAATCCTTTATTTTAAAAATCGTTGCTGCTAAAACTATTGGTGCAGATAACATAAAAGAATATTTCGCAGCAGATTCTCTTTCTATTCCCATTGCTCTTGCTGTGGTCATTGTTATTCCAGATCTAGAAACACCAGGTATAAATGCTAGTGCCTGTGATATACCTATTATAAATGTTTGTTTAAAATTCATATCTTGATATTTAACTTTAGATACTGCTTTTTTATCAATAATATATAATATTATACCCATAAAGATTAAAGCACAACCTATAATTTCTGGTCTAGTTAAAATATCAGAGCAATAATGATCTAATAAATATCCTATAATTCCACCTGGAATTGTAGCAATTACAATATACCAAAACATCTTTCCTTCAAAAGTCTTTTTCTTTTTTACTACCTGATCATATCCACCTTTAATAAGTTTTATCCAATCTTTAAAGAAAAATATTCCTATTGCAAGTAGTGTTCCAAAATGTAAAGCTACATCAAAATCTCCTATTTCTCCCCAATTAAATATCCATGGTATAATAAATAAATGTGCAGAACTAGATATCGGTAATAATTCTGTTAATCCTTGTACTGCCCCTAATATTATCGCTCTAAAAACTGTTATTTCCATCATTTTCTAGTTTCTCCCTTGCTAATTCTTTTTTATATCTTTTAATATATTTTCTAATGTTTCTTTTATAAATTCAGCAGAAGTTATAGGTGCAACTCTTCCTGGTAAAGAAAGTGCCCAAATTAATTTTACTCCTATTTCTTTTGCTGCATTTCTATCTACTCCTCCTGGATTTGAAGCTATATCTATTATTATACAATCTCTTCTTAACATTTTTAATCTTTCTCTATTTAATATTACATGAGGAATTGTATTTATTATGATATCAAATTGCTCTAATTGACCATCTAATTCGTCTAATAAAATTGGTTTATATCCATAAGCTTTTATCCACGCACAATTGACGGTCGTTCTTGTTTCGCAGTATACATCTGCTCCTATTCCCTTTAACATATTAGATAAGATTTTACTTACTCTACCAAATCCCATTACAAGAATTTTACTTCCATGTAGTGTTCTTGTAGATTCTTCCATAGCAATTTGAATAGCTCCTTCTGCTGTAGATATTGTATTTAAAACTGTTAATTCTTCCCTTTTTAATAAATCTATAACATCTATTCCTTGTAATTTTGAGCTTATTTCTTCATCTATTCTTCCTGCTATAAATATTTTTCCTTGTAAATATTGTGCTATTTCAGCAATATTTATTTTTTCTTTACTAAAAGGTGTATTTATATTTGTTCCGTCACTTGTAAGTGGTATTGAGCTTACTATAACATCAGATTTAGAAACCAATTCAGGAATACTATTACACTTTTCTACTTCATTATTCATATGTGCTTGTTCTAATCCATAGGTATGTACTTTGTATCCATCCGCATTAAGCATATCTGCAAGTTTTACAATTCTTAAATCTCCACCTATTATTGAAATATTATCCATTTTTACCTCCTTAAGAATTTTCTCTTTCATCTTTTTGTAAATTTATGCTATTTTCTTTTCCAATATTCATATTTTTTAAATCATTTTTACTAATCTTTCCAACAAGCAAGCAAGTATCTTCTAAATGTTTTTTTACTAATTTTTCTGTTTCATTCATAGACGTTTTCTTTCTATCTTTTTTATTTATATTTTTAGGAATAAATCTTTCAATTGTTAAAAATATAGGATCTTTAGCTGCTTTCTCTGCAAAAGAACTATCCAAATTAATTGCCATATCTAGGTATTTAATTGCACGTTCTCTTTCTCCTCTTATTATATAAATTCTTGCTAATTGATAGCAACTTTCTGGCTCCGTATCTTCAACTTTTAATCCTTCTTGGAAATATTTTTCTGCTTCATCTAAATCATCATATAACATTGAAATTAATCCCAAATTATAATATCCTTTATAATTTAAAGCATTAATTTGAGCAGCTTTTTCATAATAATTTTTTGCATTTTGAAAGTCATTTATTCTTGTATAAGCAATACCTAAATTATAATATATATCAAAACTAACTCTATTATATTTTAATGCATTTAAATATACATTTATTGCCTCTTTAAAATTCTCTTGTTCACATAACAATCTTCCTAATAGTTCTGAAGCTTCGTAATAATCTGGTTTAATATGTATTAAATTATTTAGCATTTCGATTGCTTCATCCTTTTTACCTAAATTTTCCAATAACTCTGCTATTTTATAATACGAATCATAATCTTTTTTATTTATATCAATTGCTTTAACATATTCATCAATTGCTTTTCTCATTCCGCCTTCTTTTTCGTAAATCTGAGCTAATAATCTATGCCCGCTATAACTATTTGGATATTTATTTAATAAATTCATTAATAATTGTTTTGATTTTTTGCTATTATTTAATAAACAAAATAGTTTTGAAAGCATAATATATAACCACTCTGAAAAATTAATTCCATATTTCTCTAGCAAAATTATTGCAATTGGTAATATTATTGACAAAATATATGTTATTACTCTAATATACGTCCCTAGATATCTTCCTATTAAAATTTCTATTAATCCTATTGCTATTCCTATAGCTTCTAATACTATAGGAATCACATAAATAGTGTCATTTTTTTTAATTATTTTAAAGAAGATTACTATAAAAAGAGAAAAGGATAATATATTAAAAATAATTCTTTCTAACATTTCTTTTTCCCCACATTCTAATTAGCTTAAAAATTTATCTTTATAATTTTTTATACATTTTTCTATTATTTTTTCTGCATCTTCTCTTCCTAGCATTTCTTTAACTTCTGTCTTTTTATTTTCCAATTGTTTATATACTTCAAAAAAGTGCATTATTTCTGCTGAATATTGATTTGGTAAATCCTTAATATCTTTGCAATTATTTAAAAAAGGATCAGATGTTGGTATTGCAATTATTTTTTCATCCAAATCATTATTATCTGTCATAATCATTACACCAATTGGGTAACACTCTACTAAAGTTAAAGGAACAATTTTTTCTTGACATATTACTAATACATCTAAAGGATCACCATCACCAGCATATGTTCTTGGTATAAAACCATAATTTGCCGGATAATGTGTTGATGTATATAATACTCTGTCTAATCTTAAAAGACCTGTTGCTTTATCTAGCTCATATTTATTTGTTCCACCTTTTTCTATCTCTACTACAGCAATAAAATCATCTTTTTTTATTCTATCTGCAGATATATCGTGCCAAATATTCATATTTTTCCCTCCTACGCTTTATTTATTTTAAGCTATATTAATAAAAAAGTCTACAAATTTTTTACATTTTAATAATTTTATAATATTTAATTATTTTTTGCAAAAAATATTATTATGAATAGATTCTATAAAAATAAAAAGAAATATATATTGTTATTTTCTTTTTTTATTTTGATTATTGTTTCTGTTTTAATCTATTTTTATGTAATTAAGAAAAAAGAGCAAAAATTATATTCATTTTCTGAAAAATTAGAAAATAAGTATGAAACTTTAAGTCTATATTCAGATAATAATACTGTAGAAGATTACTCAACTTTGAATTCACCAGGAATAATTGGTAAAATAGAAATTCCAAAAATAAGTTTAAGTTATTCTATTCTCTCTAGTTGTTCAGAAGATTTATTAAAAATATCTCCGTGCAGATTATATGGGCCAGATCCAAACCAAGTAGGAAATTTATGTATTGCAGGCCATAATTATGACAATAATAAATTCTTTAGCAATATAAATAAACTTTCACTTGGAGATAGTATATATATTTATGACTTAAATAACAATTTTTTAATTTATACAATATATGACAAATTTGAAGTTTTAATAAATGATACTTCTATATTAAACCAAGAAACTCAAAATAAAAAAGAAATAACATTAATTACTTGTAATAATCAAAACAAGCGTAGATTTATTCTAAAAGCAAAAGAAATGGACTAACCTTATCTAGCCCATTTCTTATTAATAAAAAACTCAATTATAAGCCACTAACAAAAAAATTTTATAGTGGCTTAATTCGTCTTTTTAAAAAACTATATATATTAAATTCCTCTATAATCTCTTACCTTTTTATATGCATAAACAGCTGCTATTGCACATATTGCAATTACAGCAATAGCTAATGTATTATCTGCAATTCCTGTTTTAGGTAAGTTTTCATTAAGTACATTATTTGTATTATTATTTGTTGTTGGTGTAGTTGTTGGTGTTAATGTTGATGATAATGTATTGTTTAAAACATTATTATCTGTCTGTTGAGTAGTTGTTCCTTGTTCTTCTGTAGTAGTATTATTTTGAGATAATACTATGATTTCAGAAGCATAAGCATTATTTGAAATTACTATTAAGGCAACTATCATTATAACTAACAAAATTCCTTTAATTAAATTATTTCTTTTCATTTTCTTCCCTACCTTCTCTTTCTTTTGTTAATATTATATTCAATACTATTATTATTTATACTACATTTTGCTTTAAAATGCAAGACATTTTTACATATATTTTAACTTTTTCAAAAATTTCCTATCGTTTTTTTGGATTTATTAATACTTTTGCAAAATTTTATACATTAAATCTAAATAAAACTACATCTCCATCTTGCATTATATAATCTTTTCCTTCTGATCTTACCAAACCTTTTTCTTTAGCTTCATTTAATGAACCTAGTTTTATTAAATCATCATATGAAACTACTTCTGCACGTATAAATCCTCTTTGTATATCAGAATGAATTTTTCCTGCTGCTTCTGGAGCTTTAGTTCCTTTTTTTATTGTCCATGCTCTAACTTCTGGTTTTCCTGCTGTTAGAAATGACATTAACCCTAATAGATCATAACTTTCTTTTATTACTTTATCTAAACCAGATTCTTCTAGTCCCAATGCTGTTAACATTTCTTTTTTATCATTATCATCTAAACCAGATAATTCTTCTTCTATCTTCACACATAATTTTATAACCTTTGCATTTTCATTTTTTGCATATTCTTTTACTTTTTTTACATATTCATTATCTTCCAAAATTTCATTTTCTGAGACATTTGCAACATATAATATTGGTTTCATCGTAAGTAAAAAGCTATCTTTTATTATTTCTTTTTCTTCATCTGATAAATCTAGTATTCTTGCTGGCTTTCCTTGTTCTAAAGTAGTTTTAATTTTTTCTAGCAAATCTATTTCTGTTTGATATGATTTATCTCCCTTTAATAATTTTTTAGCTCTATCTAATCTTTTATTTACTGTTTCTATGTCTGCAAATACTAATTCTAAATTTATTGTCTCTATATCTCTTATAGGATCTATTGATCCGTCAACATGTACTATATTAGGATCTTCAAAACATCTTACAACTTCTAATATGCTATCAACTTCTCTTATATGTGACAAGAATTTATTTCCTAATCCTTCTCCTTTACTTGCTCCTTTAACAAGTCCTGCTATATCCACAAATTCAATTACAGCATGAGTTACTTTTTCTGGTTCATATATTTTTGCTAAATTATCCAATCTCTCATCAGGTACTGGTACCATTCCTACATTTGGTTCTATTGTACAAAATGGGTAATTTGCACATTCTGCCCCTGCTTTTGTTATTGCATTAAACATTGTACTTTTTCCTACATTAGGAAGTCCTACTATTCCAATTTTCATTTTTCTCTCTCCTATCCGCCTGTTAATATACCATATTTAAGAATGACTTTCAAGATTAATTCTTATCATTTTACGTAATAATATCACAAAATGCATAAATTCGGTCACTGTTTAAAGCTCCATCTATGTTTTCCTCTATCCTTTAATTTTGCCCTTGTAGAAATTTCAGCTATTAACAATATTTCTGTTAATTACTTCATTTTTCTATTGAATTTTCCCTAAAAAACAGATTCTTTATATTTTTTCTACATCTTAATCTAAATATACTTTCTCATTTTTATCGTTTATATAAAAATATTTGTTTTCATAATCATCATATTGTATCCCTCTTTTTATATTATCATTTGATAAATTCAAGCTAATTTCTCTAGTTACATTATTATTTACTCCTAATAAGATGGAAAAAATTAAATAATCTTCCCACAAATATACTTCTATAGCTTTTCGATCTTTAATTAAAGAATATTCCTTTAAATATTCTTTTAAATCTTTTAACTGCTTCTTTATTAATTCTGCTTTATCAGTATTAATATCTGTCCTACAAAATTTAGTATATTCTATAATTGATATGATAAACAAAACCAATGGTGGGATAATACCTATATATGAAAGAGTTTTTATTGCCAAATAATAAAATATTAAATAAACAATCAAACATATTACGAATTCAATAATTATATTTCTTCGCTCCATTTTAGAACTATATTGCATGATATCATCATTTATTAATTTATCTTTTAATTTTTTTAATGAATCTTTTGAAGTAGTTATAATATTACCTAGATACGTAGTCCCAACTAAAATTGAAAATATTACAATGGCAATTATTAACATAATTAGTTTAATTGGATCTATAAATTCTAAACCTATAGGTAATATTATTAGTACTAAGATTTCTAATGTTCTAAAAAAATACATTCTCTTTTTTTTGAATTTTTTAATATCTATTAGTTCATCTTTCATTGCTTCCTGAATAATTAATTCTTTTATATTATTTTTCTGTGTAGCAAATACATTATTCTCAGATATTTTAAATTCATTTAATGTTAATATAGAATCCCCATCTGTATCAATACACTTTAAACATTCATATATAAATTTTTCTGATATACGTAAATCTTTTGTCCCATTTTTTATTTTTATAATAAGCTCATTATTTTTTGTATTATTTAATTCTACATATCCTTTTTTATGTAGTTTTAGAATTGTACTTATGATAATTCTATTAAAAACATCTTTTTTTAATATACTATTATAGTATATTAAAGCACTTTCTCCTATGCTCAACTTTTCATTAAAATCATACTTATATAAATTTTCCATATTTTTCTCCCCAATAAGTATAACATATCTTTTTATTACATTAAATCATAAAATCAAAATCTCGTAATCTTATTTTTAGATGATTACGAGATTCTTTTATTTTGGAGCTTCTAGCCAGAATCGAACTGGCGACCCCTTCCTTACCATGGAAGTGCTCTACCTACTGAGCTATAGAAGCAAATTCCAACTATATTTTATAGTTGGTATAATTTAATTATTATTTTCTTTTAGTATATTCTTTATTGCTTTTTTACGTATTCTTTGTATAGCATTATCTATAGATTTTACAGGTGCACCTAATTTATTGGCGATATCTACATAACTTTCACCTTTTACAAATCTTGATAATACTTGCTTTTCAAAATCACTTAATGATTTATCTATAACACTTTCTACAGTTTCATAATATTCTCTTTTTGTAATTGTATCTAATGGATCTTCTACGGTATCATTATTAAATACATCCATAAGTTCTGTGTTATCTTCATCATCATACGCAGAAGTATTTAAAGATAAATAAGAATTAAGTGGCATATGCTTTTGCCTATTAGATGTTTTTATTGCTGTTATTAATTGTCTTTCTATACACATATTTGCAAAAGATTTAAAACTTGTATTTTTATCATCTGAGTAACTTTTAATAGCCTTATATAGACCTATCATGCCTTCCTGTACAATATCTTCTTTTTCGGCACCAATTATATAATATTTACTAACTTTCATATTAACAAGTTCTTTATATTTGTCCATTAAATAATTTAAAGCGCTTTTATCCCCTTGCTTTATTTTATTAATAACATCTTCATCTTGCATTAGTTCATATTTTGAATCAAATGGATAAAACATATCGCTGTATTTCATAAGTGTATTGTTACCCCCTGCTAATATATCTATGCCACATTATAAGCCAACAAATCGCATAATGTCAATACTTTTTCTATGTTTTCCGCCTTATTATTTTATATTTGATATATATTAAAATTTGTAATATAATAGCTGAAAAAACAAAGGAGAATAGTATGGCTTTTGACGGAATAACGACTAAATCAGTTTTATATGAACTACAACATTCTATACAGGGTGGAAAAATAAATAAAATCTTTGAGCCAAATAAGAATGAGGTTTTACTTGGAATATATTCTAATGGAAAAAATTATGCTTTAAATATTTGTATAGATTCTAATTTATATAGAATTCATCTAACTACAAATTCTAAACCTAATCCATTAAATGCACCTAATTTTTGTATGTTACTTAGGAAGCATTTAAATGGATATAAAATAAAAAATATATCTTCTAATGATAATCTAGAAAGAATTGTAAAAATTGAATTAGAAGGATATAACGAGTTAAATGATTTAACTACTAAATATTTAATAATTGAATTAATGGGAAAACATAGCAATATAATTTTGTTAAATAGCAAGTTCTTTATTATAGATAGTTTGCGACACTTAGATACTTCGTCAAATTCTAATAGAGATATATTACCTGCACATGAATATATATACCCAAATAATACAAAAAATAATTTTTATGATATAAAATCATTTGATGAATTTTATAATTTAATTTTAAATAATAATATATCTAATTTATCAAATTTCATAGTAAATTATTTTATTGGATTTAGTAAACCATTTATAAAAAATATTTTATCAAAACTAAATATATCTAATATAGAATTTTCTAAAGATGATATTTATAGTTTATATAATTATCTTAATAAAATCTTGAATAATTTAGATAGTAACGAAGTCTCTCTAATAGATTACTCTAATGAGAAATGTAAAAAGGATTATGTTATAGATTTAAAAACTAAAGACTCAGACTTAGATATTAATTTTTTTATCGATGATTTTTATTATACTAAAGAAACAAATAATAATTTCGTTTCTTATAGAAATAATCTATTAAAATTAATTTCACATATTTTAAAGAAATATTCGTTAAGATTAGAAAGTATAAATAAAAAACTTGTTGAGTGTGATAATAAGGAATTGTATAAATTATATGGTGAATTAATAACTGCTAATTTATATAAACTTTCTAAATTTCATAATGAAGAAAAAATTGAATTAGAAAATTACTATGATAACAACTCTATTATTACAATTCCATTGGATAATACTATTTCTGTTGCTAATAATGCCAAAAAATACTTCAAAAAATATAATAAATTAAAAAATGCTCTTGAGGTTGTTACTATTCAAAAAAAAGAAACAGAAGAAGAATTACAATATATAGAAAGTATTATATACGAATTGGAATATGCTAAAAATATTGAAGAAATAAATGAAATATATAATGAAATTAGTGAAAATCCGATATTTAAAGATTATATTCAAAATAATAACAAGCCTAATAGCAAAAAGGCTTCTAACATATCTGAGCCAAGAGAATACCATATCGATGGTTATACTGTTTTAGTTGGTAAAAATAATAAGCAAAATGATTATCTTACAACTAAGCTTGCTTCTAAAAATGATATTTGGTTCCATACAAAAGATATTCATGGGAGCCATGTTATTTTAAAAAATCCTGATTCAGATATATCTACCGAAATATTAGTAAAATGTGCAAAACTTGCTGCATACTACAGTAAAGCAAGACTTTCAACAAATGTACCTGTTGATTATTGTTATGTTAGGTATGTAAAAAAACCTAATGGTAGTAAACCAGGGATGGTTATATATACAAATAATAAAACTCTATATGTAACACCTTCTATTGATATATAATATGCCAGTAATAACGAATAAAAAATAAAAGAAGAGAAAAAACATAGCAAAGCACGAAAATAGCTATGTTTTTTTCTGGAAA
>CALXYJ010000026.1 GCA_944392945.1 uncultured Clostridia bacterium
GCAATAGAAGAATACATCAAAAAACAATTACAAGAAGATATAGCAACAGACCAAATAAGTATCAAAGAATATGTAGACCCATTTGAAAGAGAAGAAAAAGAGAAAGAAAGAAAAATGAAAAAAGGCTTAGGACCACTTAAGTGGTAGCCTGAGAAAGAAATGCGGTTGGCGAAACCGTTCAGTAGGACTTAAGTCTAGAAGTGCCAGTACAAAAGCCTTCTAGGCTAAGAGCAAACCACCAGTTTTACTGGTGGTTATGATTATTTATTTTTTGGTAAAGGTAAAATGATTGTAAATTTAGTTCCTTTATTATGTTCAGATTCAAATTTTATATCACCATTAAAATGGGCTTTAATTGTAGAATAAGACATAAATAATCCTAAACCAGTACCGTTTTTGCCTTTTGTAGTAATCATTTCCTTAAACAATCTATTTTGCACTTCTTGTGACATTCCAACACCATAATCTTGAATTTCGATTAATAAATTAGTATCTTCTGTTTTTAATGTTAAATCAATTGATTGGTTTGGTTTACCATTATATGCTTGTATAGAATTAGATATCATATTGTTAATAACTTGAACTAAAGCATTAACATCACCATTAATTTGAACATCTGAAGCAACATAATTATGTACATTTAATGTTACTAAAGCATTTTTTAATTCGTGTTTCATTAATATAGTAATATCTTTTAATAATTCATCTATTTTAAAATAAATACTATTATCAGAAGATAAGTTTACAGCTTGACCTTTAACTGCTGTTATAACATCTGACATATATGCTGTATATGTTTTTATCTTATCAACCCATTCTGACATGTCTTTGGCAATATCATGATGATCTTTATGAGTTACTTCAGGATCATCTATAGAAGTATCATATTCTTTTATTAAATCTGTTAATCCTTCTGCTGCACCAGAAATAGACATTATAGGTGTTTTTAAGTTATGAGCAATTCCACCAATTAATTGTCCTAAAGATGCAAGTCGTTCACTTTCCATTAAAGTTTCTTGGTTTGCTTTAATTGTATCATTATATTGTTTTGTTTTATCTTGAACTTTATTAAATGCAACAGTTAAATCTCCTAGTTCATCATTAGATGTTATTGGTAAATTATGTTCATTAGATATATTGCTAGAAGCTGCAATATTGTTTAATTGTTTACTAATTGTTTTTATATCATTACTAAAGTCTCTACTTATGTATAAAACAAATAAAATATTAAAGAAGATTAGTATAATTGTTGCAATAATAAATGGTGTTATAAAAGAAGATGAGAATACATAAAATCTTATTCCAACATAATAGTCACCTTCATTTGTATGTACTTTTAAAGCAGAGCCTTCTATATTTTGTCCATAATTATCATATACATGTCCATTTGTTTCTTCATAGAATTCATTTAAATATTTTTTAAAGAAGATATTTAATTCTTCTTCTGAATAATAGACATCGCCTGTTTCACAAGAAATAACAAAGAAATTATCTTGTTCATTTTGCAAAGTCATATTTTCTTTTAATATATTTGGCAAATCATTTAAATTATATACTTTTTCTTTATCAGAAAAATAATTAGAAAGCTCTTGATGATATAAATTATATAATAAGTCTCCTTTTTCTGTTGTTAATAAAGAAAGTGATAAAAGTAATATTATTATAAATGAATATAAAAATATTGGTAACATTTGCAATAACATTTTTATATACAAATTTAATCTAAATCCAGTAGTTTTATTAGATATTTTTGCAGTATTTACTAATGTATTTACAAAAAAGCTTTTGTTTACAATATACGAAAAAATCGAAAATATTGCAGACATACAAAATATAATAATTGTAATTCTTAAGTTTAGCTCAGGTGTAGTATTAAATAAAAAAAGACAAAAGCACACTACAATAGGTGGTACAAGTAATGTAAGTAATAGGGTTAAATAAGGAAAATTAAAACTTCTTTTCCTTATTTTTTCTACTTGTTTTATGTCGATTTTATTTGTATGTTTATTTTTAATTTTTTTAATAGAGAGCATATTATATAAAAAAGTTAAAGCTCCTAATATAAATAATGAAAGAATTCCACCTAAAATTATAAATTGATTAGTATATTTTATTCCAACAACATCAACTTGAAAATCATTATCTATAGAATTTGGCGGATAATTTAAAACATATGGAATAATTAAATATAAAGCTATACAAATAAGTGCAAATATTATCATATTTATTGTTACTAATTTTGGAATAGAATTAATAGCAAAAATTTTATTTTTTTCTTTCTTCATCTTTTTCTCCTTGTATAAAATTATTTTTTATTAAATAGTTAATGATTTTTTGAATATAATCATCATCAATTTTTGGCCAAGCCAAATTAATATTTAATAAAATATCATTAGTACTTTTATTGGTTATTGTTAAATTATCATTAATTTTATCATTTATAAAATTATAAAATCCGAAATATTTATCTGTTTTATCCATTAAAAGCTTTTTAAAATCTTTACATGGAATTTCTTTTAAATGAATATTATTTTTAGAAAGCATTTTTCTAAATTCTAAGAAATTAGAAAAATTATTATTATAAATATGATATACTTTTAAATTTTTATCTTGCTTATTAATTAATTGTACAATATCTTTAGCACAAATATCTACAGGCGAAAATTCTAAATTAAAACTATTAAATTCCATAGGGTAACAGTTTAAGTTTATACATGTTATTAATCTATTTAAAGAAGAATTTTCTAGAGCATTTTCTTGGAATACTCCATCAGAATATCTATTAGATAGATTTCCTACTCTATAAATACTTGCAATTAAATTAGAATTTTTACAAGCCTTAATAATTAAGTATTCTGCTTCAAATTTACTATGAACATATACATTTTCTTTATAATTTTGACCTATATAGAAAGTATTTTCTGTAAATTCTGCAACTGGAGTTGTAACAAGACCATATCCAGAAACAGAAATTGTAGATATGTATTCTAATTTAGAATGACCTTCATTACAAAATTCAATTATTTTTTCTGTAGAAGTTACATTTGTTTGATGAAATAAATTATAATCACCATAATGTTTAACTAATGCTGCAGAATGTATACATATATCTATTTTGCTAAGTAATTTTTCATAAGTAGAATAATCTAATCCAAAATGTTCTTCTAATAAATTTCCTTCTAATATGAAGATTCTATTTTTATATTTTTCAAAATCCATATTTGGAAAGTAAAATTTAAGTTTATCTTCTAATCTTTTATGAGGAGTAGAATTATTTTTCCTTCTTATTAAGCAATATATATTGTAATTTGTTGTATTTAATAATTCGTATAAAATATGTACTCCTAAGAAACCAGTAGCTCCAAAAAGTAAAACATTTTTAGCATTAGAATTAATATTAATATCTTTTTGTATATCACTTATAGTGAAGTTTAGATCATTTAATTCGTCAATTTCTTCTTCATCTTTTTTGCAACCACTTAGTATATAATCTGATAAATTTTTAATTGTTTT
Source organism: uncultured Clostridia bacterium (assembly GCA_944392945.1). Classification (GTDB taxonomy): domain Bacteria; phylum Bacillota; class Clostridia; order TANB77; family CAG-508; genus Merdicola. The sequence continues at coordinate 3,514 of CALXYJ010000026.1, forward strand.
CTTATTATAAAAGTCTTGTGTGTCTAAGTTATATCCTTCAGAATATAATTTAGTTTGAATTTTTATTAAAGTAAGTGAATCTATATAATAATCAAAAATATTTTCATTTGTTCCAATTTTTTTAATTCCTAAAACATCACAAAAAACTTTACAAAGTGTTTCTTGAGTTTTGTTTTCTGGCATGGTTAAATTTGTTTTCTTTTTAACAGTAGGTAGTGGAAGTTCCTTTCTGTTAATTTTACCATTAACAGTCATTGGTAATGAATCCATTTTTATAAAATGCTTTGGAATCATATAATTTGGCAATCTTTTATCTAAAGCCTCTATTAAATTGTCTATATCAACTGGAGAAGTTTCTACATAATATGCACAAAGTTCTTTGTTATTTTTTATTTTCATATCTATAACATAACAATCTTTTATATCTGGATATTTTAAAATTTGTGCTTGAATTTCGCCAGTTTCTATTCTATATCCATTAATTTTTATTTGAAAATCTGACCTACCTATATATTCCATAACTCCATTTGGATGTAATTCTGCTAAATCACCAGTTTTATATAAGATTTCATTTTCGTTAAATGGATTTTTTATAAAACTAGATTTATTTACATCTGGCAAATTTAAATAACCAACAGATAAGCAATCCCCACCAATATACATTTCACCAATTGTGTTATATGGCATTAAATTCATAGAAGAATTGAATAAATATATATGGACATTATTAATTGGTTTTCCAATTGGAACAGAAACATAATCATCTAAAAGGCTATATTCATATATCATACAACCAACTGTTGCTTCTGTTGGACCATATTCATTATATATTTTTATTCCATTGTGGAATTTACTAATTATGGCTTTGCATATTTCTGAAGTTAAGATATCTCCACCAACAATTAATTTATTTATACAAGAGTCAGGAGTTGCAATATCTAGTAATAAAGTAAGATGAGCAGGTGTTAATTTTAAAACTTGTATTTTTTTATCATCTACAATTTCTTTAATTAGTAATTCTGGATTTGAAGTATTATAAATATAAATTGCATTACCAGAAATTAAAGGTGTATAAATTGATGTAACAGTTAAGTCAAATGCAATTGAAGAATATAGAGGGAAGTTTGCAACTTCTCCTGCTACATATTGTTTTGTACACCAATAAATATAATTTACTAAGCTTTTATTAGCAATTTGAACACCTTTTGGGTTTCCTGTAGATCCAGATGTGTAAATTATATATACTAAATCTTCAGAATTTAATAACTTTTCATTATATGATTTATTATAGTTAAAATCTAAATCTTCATAATTTATAATAAATGTATTTTTAAAATCTGATATTTTAGTTATATTCTTTGAATTAGTTAGTATAAATACAGAATTACTATTTTCCATTATATATTTAACTCTTTCAAAAGGGAAAGAAGTATTAAGTGGAATATAGCATACTCCAATTTTTAAACAAGCAAGTATGGAAACAACTAATTCTATAGAATTGTCAAAGAATAAACAAACCTTATCTTTATATTTAATTCCTTTTTTAGAAAGACTATATGCTAAATTATCTACAGCATTTAAAAGTTTTTCATATGTTAATTCTTTTTCTTTTTCTACAAGTGCAATTTTCTTTGGAGTTAATTTTGCTTGTTTTTCAAATAATTTAATAATTGGTATATCACAAGGAAAATCTGCATTAGTATTATTATAATCATTAAGAATAAAATTTTCTACGTTTTTATCTATAGAAGAAATATCCTTTAATAATATGTTTGGATTTAAAACAATTTGGTGTAATATGTTCATTAAATTATTATAAATTTCTTCAACATCAGATGCTATAAATAAATCTTTTCTATAGTCGAACATTATAGATAAATCACCAGTATTATCCATATCATATATATGTATATCCATATTATTAGAAACACAACCATTAAATACCCAACCACTGTTATATTTAATAGAAGAAGATTCATTATTATCCCTTGCATTTTGATATGAAAAAGCAATATCATAAAGATTTTTTGATACATTTGTTTTTTTCCTTATATCTTCTAATATTGCAGTATAAGGATATCTTTGATTCCTAAGAACATCAAAATATTCCTTTTTTAAATTTAATATAAATTCTAAGTAAGTTTTTTCTGGGGGAATATTTATTTTAAAAGGAATTGTACTTATAAAAGCACCAATACAATTTTTTTCCTTAAAATTAGTTCTATTTAGTATTGGTAGTCCAATTGTAGAGCAAGAAGTATTATTAATTTTTGCCAAATAAATTCCAATAGTAGAAATTAATAATAGTGGTAAAGAAATAGAATTTAGCTCGCAAAAATCATTTAAATTCTTTACCAATTCTTTTGGTATGGTATAAGTTACTCTATTTGCAATACAAGAATTGGATATATTAGAAGATAAATAAGAATAAGAAAAATCATTAGTAAAGTTTTTTAGCCAAAATTCCCTTGATTTTTCATATTTTGGACTTTTTACATATGCTTCTTCTGAAGAAATATAATTTACATAAGATTCAAAATTAATACCTTCTGTAGGTGAGATATTATTTAATAAATTTTGATAAATTGACATTATTCTAGTAATTATAAGACTTGTAGCCCAAGCGTCACATATAATGTGATGGAAGTGCCCAATAACACCTCCAGTATTGTCTGGAAGTTTAAAAATTGTAAAATCAAATAAATCATCATTAAAAACATCAAAAGGGGTTCTTGCTATTGCATTTTGTAGGTTATCTAATTCATCAAGGTTAGCAACAGAAACTATACGAACTCCAGATTTTTTTGGTTTTGTTAAAACCTGAGTTAATTTTCCATCTTCGTATGAAATATGCATTCCAAAGATATCTGTGTTTTTAATTAAAATTTTTATAGCGTCCTCAAATAAACGAAAGTCTACAGTTTCATTTATTTTTATATAGCCGGTTATTACATTAATACTTGTTCCCTTATAAAATTGTTCTACACTCCAAAGAGATAGTTGAGGGAAAGTTAATGGATACCCTTTCATAAAATAACACCCTCTTTAATAATAAATTTAAAGCTATTATACATATATAATTATAGAAATTTCAAGAGAAATCTTAAAATACTTGCTTAAAATCTTATGATAATATAAAATATAAAAAATAAATATTAGAAAAAATAAAATAAACGGTTTAAAAAAATTTCTTTTGGAAAATATAATAATAGTTAAAGTTTTCCAAAGGAGGTTTTTTTATGCAAAAATATAGTAGAATCAGAAGGAAAAGAAGAAGCATAGGTAAAACGATTTTTATTATATTTATTTTTTTATTAATTGTAACATTAATAGTATCTTTAGTTAGACTATATAACAGAACAGATGTGGAAAAAATAAATGAAGAAATACAAGTAGATAGAACTAGTAAAACACTGGAGAATACCAAAGAAAATGATATAACTATAGAAGAGATAATAGAGGAAACTAATTATAGTGTTGTGGGAATCTCAAAGATAAAGGAGATGGGTAGTTCTATATTTCAAACAGATGGTATAGAAAAATTAGGATTGGGAACAGGAGTTATTGTATCATCAAATGGATATATTATTACGAATAAGCATGTTTCGGGAGATAAATTTAGTAATTGTTATGTAACTTTGGAAAATGGTAGTACTTATAATGCAAATGTGGTTTGGGCAGATACTACACTTGATTTAAGTATTGTAAAAATAAATTTAGAAGGATTAAAAACTGCACAATTAGGAGATTCTAATAGTGTTAAAGCAGGACAAACAGTATATGCAATTGGAAATCCTATAGGATATGAATTTGAAAGAACTGTAACATCTGGAATAATAAGTGCGAAGTCTAGGACACTTAAATTTACAGAAGATGGGGAAGAAGTCTTAATGACTGATTTAATCCAAACAGATGCAACAATAAACCCGGGAAATAGTGGAGGACCATTAATAAATGCAGAAGGGAAAGTAATTGGTATTAATTCCTTAAAAATAGATTCTGCAGAGGGAATTGGATTTGCGGTACCTATAAATGTAATAAAGCCAATAATAGAAAAATATACTACAAATGGAAATTTTGAAGAACCTACAATTGGAATTTCTGGTTACGATAAAAATATAATACCATATATAGATAAAAACTATGAATTAGATACAGGAGTGTATATAGAAGAGGTAGTAAAAAATAGTCCAGCAGAAAATAGTGGTTTAAAAAAGGGTGATATAATATTAAAAATTGACGATAAAGAAATAAATACGATGAACGAAATAAAAGAGTATATATATACAAAATATCCAGGAGATATTATAAAAATAGAATATAAAAGAGGAAATAGTACTAGTACAGTAAATTTAACATTGGGGAAAAAATAAAGTCGAAAGCTTAAAAATAATATCAATAAATAATTCTTGTAAAAATCAAACAAATATGGTTTAATATTTAACATGAGACCTTATGGAAAGGAGATTATTTAGGTTTGAATAAATTGCAAAGATTAAAAGAATATTTAGAAAATAATACTAAAGAAGCAATTAATTTAATTAATAATATTATAAATGGAGATATTAATGAACTAAAAGATGTAGAAATAAAAGAAAGTGAACTTACAGATTTTAATGGAATTAATATAAATACAAATCAAGAAAATTTAGTATTAACTTATTGTGCTAAAGAAGATGCTAATAAAATAGCATATAAATACTGGATGCATTATTGTCAAAACAATAATAAAGGAAAGGAAATAACATTATTCGATAAAATAGATATGGATGCATATAATCTAGAAAAACATCATGATGTTATGGAAATAAAAAATAAGGAAAAAAATATACACATAAAAATACATTATTTTTATAAAGAAGATTTAATAGAAAAAGAACTAATAAATAAAGAAGATTTATTAGTCCTTATAGAAAATTTTTAATATCAGATTTAGAAATTAGTTTAAAACTAAAACTGCTAAAAATAAAGATTACAGAATATATAAGTATATTAACCAATAATGGAAAAAGAGAATAACTCTGTATTTTTATAAAAAGAGTAAAAATTATACTAATAATTAATATGATTGTGGGTTTTAATATCCACAATTTAAATTTAAATTTTATTTTGGAAGTACTAAATAAAACACCAATACTTAAAATACAATTTAGAATTTCGCTTATAAAAATTACAATTAAATAACCAAATGTTCCATAAATAGGAAGTAGTATAGAAATAAGTAAAATACTACTTATTAAATCTATAATATTAATAATCATTACACTCACTTGTTTATCAAGACTTTTTAGAATTCCATCAACAATACTATCAAGATACATAAAAACAATTATAGGAGCAAGTATTTTTATGTAACTAGAAAGTTCTAATCTATTATAAATCAGCACACTTAATTCATCAGAAAAGCAAATAAAAATTCCCATTATAAAAAAAGAAAAAAACATAGTATATTTTAATATTTTATATATGGAATTTTGTATTATACTATTTTCACCTCTAACATTAAAAGAAGAAAATTCTGGAATAAGAAGTCCACTATATGAACTTAAAAAAGTACTCGGAAACAATAAAATAGGAAATACCATACCATTTATCATTCCATATTTAGATAAAGCTTCATTACAACTTAAGCCATAAGCTTCTAATTTTAAAGGTATTACTACTTGTTTTAAAGTAGAAAGTCCGGATTTTATATATGTAGCAGAAGAAATTGGCAAAGAAATTTTAAAAATCCTTTTAGTAATATTTTTACTTTTTCTAAAAGTAGAATTGTTTTTGTTACATAATTTTTTTCTGTCATGTATATATGTAATAAACATTAACAAACAAGTAATTCCTTCAGAAATAGAACTTCCCAAAACAATTAAAGAGCAAGCAGAATTTATAGAAGAATCAAATAAAGTATTTAGCATATAGCTTACTAGCAATATTTTAAATAATTGCTCTAATATTTGTATAATAGCACTTTTTACTACATGGCGAACAGCAGAAAAATATCCATTAAGACATGAACAAATAGAAGCAAAAGGAAAAGAAATAGCCATTATGCAAATAGTAATTGGAGTAATTTTATTGTGCAAAATATTAACAGAAATTATGTTAGAAAAAATAGCAAATAGTAAAAAAGCTAATATACCAAATAAAAAACTAAAAAATAAACATTTTTGCATTACTTTTTTTATAGTTCCCATTGAATTTTGGGCTAGTTCTTCGGAAACAATTCTAACACAAGCTAGATTGATTCCAGAAAGTGCAAGAGTAATGCCAAAGGCATATGTAGACATCAATAATTGGTATAAACCAACAGCTTCATTTCCTATTTTATTAGAAATATATACTCCAAAAGATACTCCAATTAATTGTAAGAAAATAGATATAATAGTTAAAATAAATCCATTTATAATAAATAGTTTTAATTTTCTCAAAAAAATCACCTATTCATTTATATTCATGAATAGGTGTAATTTATACTTATTTATTTTGAAATCTTTACAAATTGATATGTTCCTGAATCAGGAGAAAATTGTGTTGCAATATAACCATTATAAATTTCTGAACTATAATCTCCTGTTAAAACAGGTCTATTTATATTACATATAAATTCTTCTCCTTTATTATTTTTAATATGTATTTGGAAACTCATATTAAAACTTAAATCATCTATTGCTACATTAGCTCTAGAAAGAGTAGAACCATTTAAAGAAAGGGTATCTGTATTTGCAATTTCAAAATTATTTACAATGTTTTTATTAATATATCCTAAAGAGATTGGATTAGAACAATCTTGGTAAAAAGAAGGATTAGTATAAGCACTTTCTTTATTATCTTTATTATTAGTAATTATATTAAAATCGATCCTTCCATTTTTAGGCTCTTCTAAACCTTTATAGCTTCCAAAATAATAAGGGTTTTTATAACAAAGAGATCTTTCACCCTTATCAGAATTACTTGTTATTTTTATATTGTCTATATATAATTCTGAAATTGTATTTTCATCTGTTAAATCTGTAGAAGAATTTGTATTTTTTATAAATATTGCAATATCAGTATATTGCCCAATATCTACATTCTGAAAATTATCGGAATTACTTTTATCAACTACAAATGCATTACTATAATATATAATTTTTTCTATTGTAAAAACAGGATTGGTATAATTTGTATAAGTTTCAGAAACATAGTGTGCAAATTTATTACTATAAATAATATCTTTTATTTTTATAAAATAGAAAGGTATTAAACTGATTAATATAATAATTAATATTAAGAAAATAATAAATTCTTTCTTGTTAAAAACTTTTTTCATTTGAATCTCCTCATTATAATTTATCGTAGAAATATGTCATGTATGAAAATACTTTTGTACACCAATTTGGATCAGTAGAATATCTTGTATTAATTCCAGTAAGTGTTGGGCTAGAATAATATCTTCCTGTTGTAGTATCACCATCTGGCATACTCATACCAGCAGGGTTTAGATATGCTTTTGCTAAAATTTTAGCTACTAAATCTATACCCTCTGCATAAGTATCAAATGTATATGCAGAATTGTATGCATCATTATCGTATGCACCATATCCAAATAAATTCTTTTTATCTACAGAAATTGCAGAAGTTCCCCAACCACTTTCGTGAATAGCCATTGCAACAAGTAAAATTCCATTAACATTATATTTTTGTTCTGCATTATAAAACGCTTCTGCATTATTTTCTAGAATTTTATTTACATCTCGTGGTTCATTAGAAAGTATACGTTTATAGTCATCTAATGTTAATCCACTCTTTACATTTAAAATCATGTTAAAGTCTAATTTAGAAACTATTCTTTGTACTTTATTTTGTGAAACAATTCCTGGAGTTGTAGATTGTGATGTTAATGAAGATGATGGAACATAACCTTCTTGTCCATCAAAAGAGATTTTACACCAATCACCTAAAACCTCTAATAAAGTTACATCCATATAACGTGTTATTTTACATATTTCACTACCATTATTAATTGAATCCATTAAAGATACAGTATTTATAATATACATTATATCTCCTAAATGTACATTATGATTTACTAAAAAGTCAGAAGTACCAACTTCTACAATTTCTTCTACAGGTGCTAGTAAAATATCTATACTAGAAGTTGATTCATCAATTAAATCTTGACCTTCATAAGTTCTAATTATATTAACTCTTTCTAAACCTGCTACACCTGTTTGTTTTACTACTTTTTCATCTTTGGGTAAAGAAGAGTTTTCTATATATTTTGTAGGATAAGGAATTTCTCTATCCCTATAAGTTTTTTCTTTTGTTTTTGTACTATTTGTATTATTTATAAGTATTTGACTAATATTAAATGGATTAGTGTTTTTTTCGTAAGCAGTAAAATCACCATATGGGTTTTCTTGTTTATTTTTATTGGAAATATATAAAACAATAAAAACAATTAAAGAAATTATAATAATTATATATATTATTGATAAAACAATAAAATGTCTAAATTTCTTTTTATTAGATTTTAAAACATCGAATTTATATCTAATTATTCCATTATAAGATTTCTTTGCAATTGCAGTATTCTTTGTTTTCTGTGGCTTAGGAGTTTTTACTCTATGTGGTTTTTGCATATTATTTTTTTGTGTATTAATATCTTTTTTTTCAGAAATTTGATTAGTATTTTCAATTTTTCTATTTTGAATGCTATTTTCTCTTGCTTTTTTTAATTCATTAAAAACTTCAGATAAATTTTTTTCTTGCTTGTTGCTATTATTATCTTTAGTATTATTATCTTGCATATTTTTCTCACCTTAAATTATAAAAATTACTTGTTTGTAGTATAACATAAGGCAAATAAAATTACAAATAAAATAATGGGTAATTTGGAAAAGAAAAACATTCTATAAAAACATGGAAAAATACGTAAAAAATATTGACAAAATATAGTAATCCGTGATATGATACACACGGTATTTAAACGCTAAAAGGTGATAAAAATAATTATTAAAAAAGAAAAGAAGTAATTTTAAATTCGAGGTAGGTTGGCAAAAGATAAAAAATGGTTAATTGCCAGCATACCTTTTTGTTGCCTAAAAACGGTTATATTAATTGGAAAGAGGAATTGGTTTAAAATAATATATTAATTGAAAAATTTATAAAGCAGGGGTTTGGATGTTAATATAAAGTTTTAAATACAAGAAGGACTTTTCAATGTTCATATATAATTTTTTCAATCTGCTTATACTTTTTTTAGAGGTGATTTAGTTGTTAAAAGAAATTAAGCATGAAAAAAGCTCAAGAAAAAACTTTGCAAAAGTTGGCGACTATATAGAAATGCCAAACTTAATAAAAGTGCAAAGAGATTCTTATGAGTGGTTTGTCGAGGAAGGATTGGGAGAAGTTCTAAGAGATATTTCACCAATTATCGACTATTCAGGAAATTTAGTTCTAGAATTTTTCGATTATTACATGGAAGAAAAAACTAAATATTCATTAGAAGAAGCAAAAGAAAGAGATGCTACATACTCAACACGTTTACACGTAAAAGTAAGATTAATAAATCGTGAAACAGGAGAAATTAAAGAACAAGAAATCTATTTAGGAGATTTCCCTTTAATGACAGATAGTGGAACATTTATTATAAATGGAGCAGAAAGAGTTGTAGTAAGCCAATTAGTTCGTTCACCAGGATGTTATTATGATTTTACTTATGATAAAACAGGTAAAAAAATATTTACATCTACAGTAATGCCTATAAGAGGTGCATGGATAGAATACGAAACAGATAGTAATGATGTATTCTATGCACGTGTAGATAGAACAAGAAAAATTCCAGTAACAACATTATTAAGGGCATTAGGCTTAGCAACAGATGAACAAATACTTGATTTCTTTGGAAATGAAGAAAAATTAAAAGTAACATTAGAAAAAGATCCAATAAAAACACAAGATGATGCATTAATAGAAATTTACAAAAAATTAAGACCAGGAGAACTTCCAACAGTAGATGCAGCAAGAAATTTATTCAATGGTTTATTTTTTGATGCAAGAAGATATGACTTAGCTAGAGTTGGAAGACATAAATACAATAAAAAATTAAGTTTGGCAACAAGAATAACTGGTAAAATTGCAAATACAAATATTATAAATCCAGAAACAGGAGAAGTATTTGTAGAAGCAGGAGAAGTAATATCAAAAGATGTTGCAGACGAAATACAAAATTCTGGAATAAATGTTGTAGAAGTTAAAGTAGAAGATTCTGCAGTAAAAATAATAGGAAATGGAACAGTAAATATTCATAATTTTGTAACAAATGTAGATATATCAGATTTACATTTTAAAGAATTAGTAAATTATGAAGTACTAAAAAGTATCTTAGATAACACAGAAGAAAAAGATTTACATCGTGTGATAAAAGAAAGATATGATGAATTAGTTCCAAAACATGTAACAACAGAAGATATTCTTGCTTCTGTAAATTATCTATTAAATTTAGACCATAAAATAGGCGAAATAGATGATATAGACCATTTAGGAAATAGACGTATACGTTGTGTTGGTGAGTTATTACAAAATCAATTTAGAATTGGTTTAACAAGACTAGAAAGAGTTGTTCGTGAAAGAATGACAATACAAGATCTAGATGTAGTAACACCACAAACATTGATTAATACAAAACCAATAACATCAGCAATAAGAGAATTCTTTGGAAGTTCACAATTATCACAATTCATGGATCAAACAAATCCACTTTCTGAGTTAACACATAAAAGAAGAATTTCAGCATTAGGACCAGGAGGTTTATCAAGAGAAAGAGCTGGTTTCGAGGTTCGTGATATTCACTATACACATTATGGAAGATTATGCCCAATAGAATCTCCAGAAGGACCTAATATAGGACTTATTTCTGCACTTTCATCTTTTGCACAAATAAATGAATATGGATTTATAGAAACACCATATAGATTAGTAGATCCAGAAACTCATAGAGTTACGGATAAAGTAGAATATATGAGTGCAGATATAGAAGATGGAAACTATATTGCAGAAGCAGAAGAACCATTAAATGAAGATGGTACTTTCGTAAATAAAAGGGTTAAAGTTAGATATAGAAATGATATTATGGAAGTAGATAAAGAAATGGTAACAGGAATGGATGTTTCACCAAAACAATTAGTTTCAATTGGTGCAGCAATGATACCTTTCTTAGAGCATGATGATGCAAAACGTGCTCTTATGGGTGCAAACATGCAACGTCAAGCAGTTCCATTAATTAGTCCAGAAGCTCCAATAGTAGGAACAGGAATGGAATATAGAGCAGCAAAAGACTCTGGAATATTAATATTAGCAGAAGATGATGGTGTAATTCAAAAAGTTACAGGTGATAGCATTACAGTAAAATATAATAATGGAACAACAAAAACACATAAATTAAATAAATTTAAAAGAACAAATGGTGGAACATGTATTAACCAAAGACCAATAGTAGTTGCTGGAGAAAAAGTTAAAAAAGGTGATGCAATAGCAGATGGACCAGCAACAAAAAATGGTGAAATGGCATTAGGAAGAAATGTTTTAGTAGCATTCTCTACATGGGAAGGTTACAACTACGAAGATGCTATTTTGTTAAATGAAAGATTAGTTAAAGAAGATGTATTTACATCTATACACATAGAAGAATATGATTGTGAATGTCGTGATACAAAATTAGGACCAGAAGAAATAACAAGAGATATTCCAAATGTTGGAGAAGACAGTCTAAAAGACTTAGACGAAAATGGTATTATAAGAATTGGTGCAGAAGTAAGACCAGGAGATATATTAGTTGGTAAAGTTACACCAAAAGGAGAAACAGAACTAACAGCAGAAGAAAGATTACTTCGTGCAATATTTGGTGAAAAAGCTCGTGAGGTAAGAGATACATCTCTTAAAGTACCACATGGTGAAGCAGGAACAATTGTTGATGTAAAAATATTTACAAGGGATAATTCAGATGAATTAGGACCTGGTGTAAATCAAATAATAAGATGTTATATAGCAACAAAAAGAAAAATATCAGTTGGAGATAAAATGGCTGGACGTCATGGTAATAAAGGTACAATCTCTAGAATATTACCAGAAGAAGATATGCCATTTATGCCAGATGGTACACCAGTAGATATTTTATTAAACCCATTAGGTGTTCCTTCTCGTATGAATTTAGGTCAAGTTTTAGAGGTACACTTAGGACTAGCAGCAAAAGAATTAGGATGGAATGTTGCAACACCAGTTTTTGATGGTGCAACATCAGAAGAAATAGAAGAATTATTAATTAAATCTGGTAATACTCCAGAGGGAAAAACAATTCTATATGATGGAAGAACAGGAGATCCATTTGCTGAACCAATTACAGTAGGAGTTATGTATATGCTTAAGTTACACCACTTAGTAGATGATAAGATACATGCTCGTTCAACAGGACCATATTCTTTAGTTACACAACAACCATTAGGAGGTAAAGCTCAATTTGGTGGACAACGTTTTGGAGAAATGGAAGTTTGGGCACTAGAAGCATATGGTGCAGCTCATACATTACAAGAAATGCTAACAGTTAAATCTGATGATGTAGTAGGAAGAGTTAAAACTTATGAAGCAATAGTAAAAGGAGAAAATGTTCCAGAACCTGGAATTCCAGAAACATTCAAAGTTTTAATAAAAGAACTTCAATCATTAGGACTAGATATAAGATTATATACAAAAGATAATAAAGAAATAGAACTAAAAGAAGACATTGACGAAGGTATAGACTATAATGAAGCAAAGAAAAAAGAGGATTTAGTCGTTAATGAAAGTGAATTAGAAAATTCTTATATAGAAGCAGACAATGATGAAATCGACATGCAGGACGAAGAAGATAAGGATGAACTATTTGAAAATGATGAACTTTTAGATGATGAGGGCCTATTTGATAGTGACTTAGCAAAAGATAATCTTGATGATAATTATGATATCGAATAAATTTAAGTTTTTATTATAAAACTAAAAAATAAAGTCAAGGGGGCAAGAAATGGACGAGTTAGAAGTCTTTGATAAAATAAAAATTGGTTTAGCTTCTGATGAAAAGATAAGAGAATGGTCAAAAGGTGAAGTTAAGAAACCAGAAACTATAAACTACAGAACATTAAAACCAGAAAAAGATGGTCTATTCTGTGAAAGAATATTTGGACCAACAAAAGACTGGGAATGTCATTGTGGTAAATATAAAAGAGTTAGATATAAAGGAATAGTTTGTGATAGATGTGGTGTAGAAGTTACAAAATCAAAAGTAAGAAGAGAGAGAATGGGACATATTGAACTTGCAGCACCAATTGCACATATTTGGTTTTTTAAAGGAATACCTAGCAGAATTGCATTAATGCTAGATATTTCTCCAAGAAACCTAGAAAGAATAATTTATTTTGCATCATATATTGTAACAGATAAAGGAACTTCAGGATTAATGGAAACGCAAGTTCTAAATGAAAAAGAATATCATGAAGCAATAGAAAAATATGGAAAAGATTCTTTTAAAGCAGAAATGGGAGCTGGAGCATTAAGAAAATTATTAGAAAAAATAGATCTAGAAAAATTATCTGCTGATTTAAAGAAACAAATTTCTAAAGCAAGTGAGCAAAAGAAAGTAAAACTTGTAAAAAGATTAGATACAGTAGAAGCATTCAGACTATCTGGAAATAGACCAGAATGGATGGTTATGAATGTTATACCTGTAATTCCACCAGATTTAAGACCAATGGTTCAATTAGATGGTGGTAGATTTGCAACATCAGACTTAAATGACTTATATAGAAGAGTTATAAATAGAAATAATAGATTAAAGAGATTATTAGAATTAGGTGCACCAGAAATAATTGTAAGAAACGAAAAAAGAATGTTACAGGAATCTGTAGATGCTCTAATAGATAATGGAAGGCGTGGAAGACCAGTAACAGGAGCTGGAAATAGACCATTAAAATCATTATCAGATTTATTAAAAGGAAAACAAGGTAGATTCCGTCAAAACTTATTAGGAAAAAGAGTTGACTATTCTGGACGTTCAGTTATAGTTGTAGGTCCAGAACTAAAAATATATCAATGTGGTCTTCCAAAAGAAATGGCAGTAGAATTATTTAAACCATTTGTAATGAAAGAATTAGTAGGAAGAGGAATTGCACATAATATTAAAAATGCAAAAAGAATGGTAGAAAAATTAAGTCCAGAAGTATGGGAAATACTAGAAGATGTTATTAAAGATCATCCAGTAATGTTAAACCGTGCTCCTACATTACACAGACTTGGTATACAAGCATTCGAACCAGTTTTAGTAGAAGGTAGAGCTATAAAATTACATCCATTAGTTTGTACACCATTTAATGCTGACTTCGATGGTGACCAAATGGCTATTCACTTACCATTATCACCAGAAGCACAAGCAGAAGCAAGATTTTTAATGTTATCTGTAAATAACTTATTAAAACCACAAGATGGTAAACCTGTTACAGTACCAACACTAGATATGGTTCTTGGAAGTTATTATTTAACAATGGCATTAGATGGCGAAAAAGGCGAAGGAATGTACTTTAAAGACAAAGATGAAGCAATAATGGCATACGAAAACCATGATGTTGGAATTCATGCTAAGATTTTTGTAAGATTCAGTAAAGAAGTAGATGGAGAAGTAAAAACAAAGAAAGTAGAAACAACAGTAGGAAGAATCATTTATAACGAAGGAATTCCACAAGATTTAGGTTATGTAGATAGAACAGATCCTGAGCATGAATTTGATTTGGAAATTAATTTCCCAGTTATAAAGAAAAACTTAGGAGATATAGTAAATAGATGTATTAATGTACATGGCTTATCTAAATCAGCAGAAGTTTTGGATTACATTAAAGCTACAGGATTTAAATATTCTACATTAGCAGGTGTTACATTCTCTGCAGCAGATGTTAAGGTTCCAGCTGCTAAAGCTGAAATATTAGCAAAAGCTGAGGAAAAAGTAGAACAAATAAGAAAACAATTTAAACGTGGTTTAATAACAGACGAGGAAAGATACAATGCTGTAATTAATGTTTGGGATAATGCAACAAATGAAGTTACAGAAGCAATGAAAGAAAACTTTGATGATTTGAACCCAATATACATGATGGTTCAATCTGGAGCCCGTGGTAATATGAACCAATTAAGACAAATCGCAGGTATGAGAGGTCTTATGGCAAGTACTACAGGTAGAGCAGTTGAAATTCCTATTAAATCATCATTTGCAGAAGGATTGGATGCCTTAGAGTATTTCATTTCTGCACATGGTGCTAGAAAAGGACTTTCTGATACAGCTTTAAGAACAGCAGACTCTGGATATTTAACAAGAAGATTAGTTGATGTTTCTCAAGATATCATTGTAAGAGAAGAAGACTGTGGAAGTCATGATGGAATTGTATTATGTGATATAAAAGAAGGAAATCAAATAATCGAAACATTAAGAGAAAGATTAATAGGAAGATTTGTTATAGAAGATCTTAAAGATCCAAATACTGGTGAAATTCTTGTAGATACAAATACAATGATAACAGATAAAATTGCAGATAAGATTGTAGCAGCGGGAGTTGAAAAAGTTAAAGTTCGTTCAGTTCTAGGCTGTAGAGCTAAACAAGGTGTATGTCGTAAATGTTATGGAATGGGATTAGCTAGAAAAGATTTAGTAAATATAGGAGAAGCAGTAGGTGTTATTGCAGCACAATCAATTGGTGAGCCTGGTACACAGCTTACTATGAGAACTATCCACTCTGGTGGTGTTGCAGGTGTTGCAGATATTACACAAGGTCTTCCTAGAGTTGAAGAATTATTTGAAGCTAGAAAGCCAAAGGGACTTGCAATTATGGCAGAAATTTCTGGAACAGTAAAAGTTGTAGAAGACAAAAAGAAGAAAGAAGTTATAATTACATCTAAAGATGATTCTAAGACTTATACAATACCATTTGGATCAAAACTAAAAGTTATGGATGGAGATCAAATAGAAGCTGGAGATCCAATAACAACAGGATCTTTAAATCCAAATGATATTCTAAAAGTGAAAGGAGTAGAAGGTGTTTATACTTATCTTGTACAAGAAGTACAAAAAGTTTATAGAAACCAAGGTGTTGATATAAATGATAAACATATCGAAGTTATTGGAAGACAAATGATTAAGAAAGTAAGAGTCGAAGATAATGGAGAGACAGATATGTTCCCAGGATCTTTAGTAAATATATACGATTTTGAGGAAGAAAACGAAAAAGCTATAGCAGAAGGAAAACGTCCTGCAACAGGAAAACGTGTATTACTTGGAATTACAAAAGCATCACTTGCAACAGAAAGTTTCTTATCTGCTGCATCATTCCAAGAAACAACAAGAGTATTAACAGAAGCTGCAATAAAAGGAAAGACAGATGAGCTTATGGGATTAAAAGAAAATGTTATGATTGGTAAATTAATTCCAGCAGGAACAGGAATGGACAGATATAAGAACTTAAAGATACATGTTGATGGACAAGAGGAACATCAAGAAGATGTAGAAGAGAAAAATGCTTAAAACACAAAAGAAGGTAACTAAGATTTAAGTTGCCTTCTTTTTTATATAGTAGGAAGTTTTTACGGATTAATAAGCTTAAATTACATAAGATGGAATGTTATATAAATGTAACAATGTGTTAGAATAAAAAGCCGTAAGTATATAGTTTTACCTTGGAAATTGCAAATAAAACTAATTGACTTTACTATGTAAAAGAATGTATAATATAGACTAGAAAATAAAAAAGGAATTGATGATTATGAGATTATTAAAAAGTAAAAAGATGTTGTTTTTTATAACAGCAATAATTGTAATATTAATAGCTTTATTATCAGGAAATGTTGAAGCAGCAACAGAGGAGTTCGGATTACAAGAATATAGAGCTCCAAAAAGTGATGGTTCACAATCTGCATATAAGAAAAGTGACCAATATGTATGGAAAATCGTATCATATTCAGGAAGTGCAATAAATTACGATAGAACATTATATTGTTTAAAGGCAGAGCAAGGATTTTATACAGCAGAGCCAGGAGTATTTAGACAAACTTATGATTTGTCATATGATTTTATGAATAAAAGTAGTATGAGCTCATTGCCAGTACCAGCTCAATATTATAATGCAATTGTATGGAT
>CALXYJ010000027.1 GCA_944392945.1 uncultured Clostridia bacterium
CCATATATACCTAATAATTAGTTTTTAAATAAAAGTAAGTAATTGAAGTTTGAAAATTACTTACTTTTATGCTATAACCATAGCGACAAATTGCATGTCATATAAATAGAGGGTGTAAGCCCTCTATTTTATAATTCTTTTTCAAACTCTTTAATTCTTTCTTTTTTAGCAAATTGTTTTTCAGCATTTAAAGAATTTCCAGTTTCTTTTTCAAAATCTCTAACAATTTCATCTTCAGAAGGTAATTCAAATTTCCTACAAATCCATTTAATAAATTTTTTTACAGTTTCCTCAAAAGTTTTTATAATCTTATGAAGTCTAGTATTTTCTTTTTCTAGTTTGTGAACTTTGTGCTTATATTCATATTCTAAATTAAATGCTTTTTCTTCAAATTCCTTTTCTAGTTCTTCTTTTCTATTGTTATATCTAAAATCAAGAGAATTACTTTTTACTTTATAATCGTGTTCCATTTGATATACTTTATTATGCAAATTTTCATTATCTTCAAGTATTTTCTCTCTTTCTTTTTGGTATTTTTCTGCCTCATCAATTACATTTACTTGTCTTTCTATTTCTCCGTGTAATTGTTTGTTTTCAGAGTATAATTTTTCAATAAGTTTATCTTTTGGCTCAATAATTTCTTTTTGTATTTTTTCATTTCTTTTGAAAACAACCTTATTAAAATCTTCAATACTTGGTACTTCTGGAAGTTCTAATGTAATATCTTGCAATATTTCTTTAGTTTTTTCATAATTCGTAATTTTTTTATATTCTTCAATGCTCAAATGTGTTCTATTAGTTTCTTCTTTTGGTAATCCTCTTTCTAGCTCAAAATTGTGTGAAACCATATATTCGTAAAAGGCATTTTGTAATCGCCTGTAACTGTCTTTTTCTTTCCAAAATTCACTACAAGCTAATTTATCAATATCATTTCCTTTTTTATCTTTTGTGTGAACAACAGGTAAGAAAACTAGGTGTAAATGTGGAGTGTCTTCGTCATTATGAACTTTAGCAGATAAAATATATTGCTCTCCTAAATCTTTATATTCACATACAAATTTATATGCAGTTTCAAAAAATCTTCTAGTTTCTTTTTCTCCAATTCTAGTAAAAAATTCATTGTCAGAAGTAATGATATATTCACAAGCAATATTACTAACTGTTTTAATTTGACCTTTTAAATTATATTCTTTTCTTATTCTTTCAAAATCTTTTTCATAACTATATTTTGGATCTTTTAACGAATAGTTTAAATGTGATTTCTCTTTATCAATATTCTTATTAGAATAATTTTCATTTTTCCTTTCATTATGTCTAAATATGCCTTTTAGGTTTTCTCTTTTGTATTTTTGATTTCTTATTATAGCATAACTCATATAATATCTACCTCCCTTGAATAGCTAAATAAAGTAACACAAACTAAACTTAAAAATGGCACTTATTTAGAATGTGTTGTAACACACTATAACACTTTTTAGGCAAAAGTGTCCGTGTGGCAGGGTAAACCCTACAACCCAAAACTAAAAATTGCTACTAGCATTTTTTAGTTTTCTCATAACAAATGAACTTGTCATTTGTTATGCTTTTCAATAAATTGCATATCTGCATTTATTGAAAAAAGAGCAAGAAAAAAATAAATTTTTTCTTACTCTTTGAAACCTTGCTCGGTTTCAAACTTCCACGCTTAATGCCTACCTTTTACAGAAACCTGAGGGAATGAGCTAAAGTAGAATTAGGTGTAACATCCCATTTGTAAAATAGAATTATTACACCTATACAAACTGAAACCGTCGGTCATTCGCCTTGTTTCATAGGTAGTCTAGTAAGTAACAATATTGTTACTATAATTGTTGATACATTTAAGTATCTTTGTTCATACTTGTCCAAACTTTTTACAATTATAAATCCACACCAAGTTTTGCCACCGAATACTCTTTTATTATTGTGAGTCTATGTTCTAAAATCTCACTCACGCACTTTGTATAATTAGACTGCTTATACAAATACGAATGCACTTTATAGCATCGGCTCATCACACCTATCACTTTTATAGAGTTTGAGGCATAATCTCTTTTGAAAATAAAAAACTACTCATAGTATTTAAACTACAAGTAGTTATTTATTTTCTTTATTCAATTAAGCCTCAAAATCGTTTTTAAGGCATTTTTATTTTAAAGTAAAGTAATTTATCATACATAAATCAATTTCTTTAAAACAATTTCTTCTGCTTGATTTTTTATTGCATTCATTGTACCAACCCAATATAAAGGATTAGTATTTTTCATATCTTCCGTTAAATCACTTTTTGATTTTAAATCTTCTATTATAAAATCAATTTCTTTTTGAGTCTGTTCTTGAATTTCTTTTAAATGTTTGTTTAATTCTTTATTCATAAATAATATAGTGTATTCTGCTTTTTTATGTTTCTTCAAATAATTTAATCTTAATAATCCATATTTATTTAATGTGATTTTTTCTTCTGGCTCTAAATATAAATTAGGCATATAATAATCTCCGACTAATGTATAACTTATTCCTGTCTTTTCATCTACAATTTCTTTTTTCAATTCTTTACTATTCATAACAAACCTCCTAATTATTTTATTACTAATCTTAATTTTACAACTGGATTCTTCTCTGCTAAGAAAACCTTTTTAATTTCAATACCTTCTGGAAATATAGGCGATTTATTCTTACCGTTCTGGAATGTTACTTCGGTGTGTACCGTACTTTTACTAACTCCAAATTTAGAAGCTGCACCTCTTACTGTATCTTTTGAATTTATAATATAATGTGCCAGTTCTATTGCACGTTTTTCTATTGATAGATCTCTCATAAAGAAAACCCCCATATGAATACTTTTGTTTAATTGTATTCTTACAATAAAATTATTAGAACTATTTTTTGTATAATCAAATAGAAGAACACTTTCCCTTTGTATAATCTCCTGTTTTATTACTTATATCTTAAATACAAAAAATAATAAGATATAGCTAAGTTCTTATATCTTTAGCTATATCTTATTATTTACATTCCTATAAGGTTAATTTATTAAACAATGTGCTATTCCATTTTCATCATTATTATCACTCCTTAAATAAAAATCCCCCAGCTTAGCTGGGGGTATTTTACTAATATCGCCTAAAAGGCTCTATTACTAGCAGAGCCTCAAGGCTCATAGCTGATCCGACACATGCGTTTCTCGTTACCCGTTAAACGGGTCTTTGTATTCTTTTATTGAGATTTGGTCGTACATCATATCCTCTTTTAGCTGATTTCTTACATATTCTGCTATTCTCTTTGCATTTTTACCTACCGTGTCTACATAGTAGCCACGGCACCAAAAACTTCTTTGTCCAAATCTATATTTTAAATTCGACCACCTTTGAAATATTATTAGACTACTCTTTCCTTTTAATATTCCCATAAATTTTGAAACAGATAATTTTGGCGGTATTAATACAAACATATGTATATGATCTGGACATACTTCAGCTTCTATAATTTTTACTTCCTGCCAATCACATATATCTCTTAATATCTTTCCTATTTCCATCCTTTTTTGACCATAAAAAATTTTTCTCCTATACTTTGGTGCAAAAACAATATGATACTTGCAATTCCACTTTGTATGTGATAGACTCGAAATGTTATCAATAGAATTATTATTACTGTTCATAATACAAAACTCCCTTCATTTTATTTTATCTTTATGTGTCGAACCATATTGATTTTATATAATGAAGGGAGTTTTGTCTACTACATAGCTAAAGCCTATGCTACTACCGGCATAGCCGGAAGATTATTTACATATAAAAAAGATAAAGTCTAAACTTTATCTTTTTTATCCTTTTCTTCTATCTATTACATAACTACTTCCCATAATAGTCTTTGCAACATGTTTTACTTGTGCTCCTATTTCACCTATTTCTAGTATATTATCAAATCTTTTTGGCTCTACTTCTACAACTCCTATAGATATTGAAGTAAGTGGAAAATCTTCTAAAATACCTCTTCTATTTGCAACTTCTATATATCCTCTTTTTCTATCTTCTTCTGTAAAATAATCTAAAATCTCTTCATCAAATTCGCTTATAATATTTTGGCAAATCTCATCATAATTAGTTTTAGAAATTATTGCAACAAAATCATCTCCACCAATATGGCCAACGAAACAATCGTTATTTTCTAATTTATGAACATTTTTTAATATTGTTCTTGCTGTAAATTTTATTATTTCATCACCTTTAATAAATCCATATACATCATTATATGCTTTAAAATTATCTAAATCTAAATAAAGAACCGCAAATTCCTCATTATTAAATAATCGTTTTTTTAACTCTGCATGAATTTGTACATTTCCAGGTAATCCTGTTAATGGACTAACACGCCTATTAGTATACATTAGTCGCATTAAATTCTTAATTGTATAATATAAATAATCCTGATCAACAGGCTTTTTTATATAATATTCTACTGCAGTTTTCAAAACTTTTAATCTATGTTCTTTATCACCATTAGAAGAAAGAACAATAATAGGAGTTATACTATTATCTTCATTTTTTCTTATAGTCGCACACAATTCTTCTACATCTCTATCAATATTATCTTCATTTATTATAATTAATGATGGAATATTAATTAACGCTTTATTTATCTCTTCTGTAGAAACACTAACAAATCTATATTCTCCATTATGTGAAAATAAATTTTTTAAATCTTGTAATGAATATTTATCGTCATCTATTATATATATATCTTGTACCATAATTTACTCCCTTGTTTTGTTTTTTAATTCTTTAACCTTTAGTTTCAAATAGTCTTTTATATGTTCAGATTTATATGTTGGAAAAGCCTTTCTTAATTTAACTATTTGTCTATCTACTTTTATTCTCATAATCTTTTGCTTTAATTTTAAATCATCTATCATATTTTGTAAAGCTACTTTTTGTTTTTCTGAAGGAGTCTTCTTTAATTCATCTAATTTTTCTTTTAAATTATCTCCAATTTGAATTATTTTCTTTATTCTCTTAGTTAAATTTGTAGCTTTAATAGAACTTACAATCATATCTAATATTAAATAAGCACATAAGATAATATCTATGTATAAAATTACATCCATTGATACTTTTTGTATTTGTACTTCTACTAAAGGATTCCAAATTTCTATGAAAAAAACGCTTAAAAATCCCCAATATATAGAATTTAATAAACAAACTCTTCCATTAATATTAAATTTATTTTCTGAATAATCCCAATATTTCGTTTTGAATAATTTCTCTAATAAAAATCCTACAAAATATTCCCAAACACTTAATACTAAAAATCCCACTATAAAAATTAATATAGGATTTCCTTTTAACCTTATTAATAATACATATAATACTACTGCACCAAAACCATAAATTGGACAAAATGGACCATATAAAAAACCTGTATTAATTAATCTTCTTTGTCCAAAAGAAAGATAAGCGGACTCCATTGCCCAACCTAAAAATGAATATAGAAAAAAATAGAATATTATTTTTATTATTTCAGCTTCCATATAATCTCCCTAAACTCTATGTTTTATAATCAAATTATTTTTATCTGTATTGCGATTTGTTAATAAAAGACAGGATTATTCCTGTCTTTTATTATTTATTTTAATCAGCAAATCCAATTTAAAGATTTAAAACATAATTTAATTATTAATAATCATATAAGAAATTCTGTGATGAAGTTAAGCCATATATATTTTCAGCTTCTACTGTAATAGAATAATGACCTTCGCTTACTTCAAAAGTATATTGTAATTCTTTTTGATTTTCATTTGCTGGTAATTCATATCTTTGTCCATTTATAGTAAATGCTAATTTTGTTAATCCATTTTCATCAGATGCTGAGAATATTATCTTAGATCTATCTGATTGATCTATACTAGCTCCTACATTTGGTTTAGATGCTACTTCCACTTCTTGAGTTCTTGTTGCAGTTTTATTACTAGAATTAACAGCAATTACAGTTAATGTATGGGTTCCTGATAATGCATCTATTTCTGCTTCTATTTGAGCTTCTGATCCTTCTTGTGGATATATTGTTTGTACATCATTATCATCCCATTGGTATGTTACATAAGATAATGCTACTGTATCTTTAGCAGTTATTTTAACTTTAGTTCCCTCTTCATTTAAGCTTAAAGCAACTTGAGGAATTGTAGAATCTGCTGTAAATTCTTTTACATATGGAGTAGAACTATTTTTCATATCTACAATTGTTAAATTTAATTTATTATTTCCAACTGGTAAATCTATTTGTTCATTTATTGTTGTCTCTCCATTTTTATTGATTGTTTGTTCGTCCTCACCATTCCAATTATATGTTATTTTTAATACACCATTTGGAACCGTACCAGAAATAATTACTTTTCCCGTATTAGTGTTGCTTTCTATTGATATATTTTGCTCTTGTACTGGTTGCTGTTCTGTTGTAGTATTAAATCCACTAACTATTGCATATACTCCTTGTCCAGCTAACGCAATTCCAAACAAAATTGTAATTACGCAAAAAACAGTTATAACTTTTTTTATATCTGCTGTAGTATTTTTTTTACTTTTATTCTTTGAATTTTTTGGTTTATTTTCTACGGCTAATATTTGGTTCAATTACTTCACCTCTTTACCTAAAAAATTATATCATATGCTATTTTTATTGTAAACATTATTTTAAAATTTATTCCAAGCATGCTAAAACATGCTAAAAATTGACATTTTTTAGGTTTTGTAGTAAAATGTATAGAGAATGATACTAAAGAAAGGAATGATAATAGTATGAGTTCAAATGATGGTATAAATTTAGATATGTGGAAAGCAGCGCAAAGAAGTAATCTTGAAAGAAATACACGTGCACAATCTCAAGTAAGACGTGCTGATTTAGATAGAAAACGTGCACAAATAGCAGAAGAAGGCAGAATAAGAGTTATGCAAAAAAACAAATCTGAAGAAGAAAGACGTAATTCTTTAAATAAACAACGCAAATTGGCTGAAAGCAGAAATATAAAAGGAGCAAAAACTAAATCAAAAGCCTATGAAGCTTCTTTAAAAAGAAATGGTAAAAAACTTTCCAAAAGTTTAGCTATTGCTTTATCAGTAGGAGCACTTGCTATAGGAGGACTTGTTGGAAGTAGAATTAATGCACAAGTTCAAGGAAATCAAGAATATGTACTAAATGATTATAGTCCAAAGGAATTATTTGATCAAACTAATTTATTAATTCAAGATGTTGCAGAAAATACATATTTTGAAGAACATCCTGATGAAAAAGATGAATTTAAAGGATATGATTTAGAATCTTATACAGAACAAAGTGTGTATGAGGCTGGTGGAGAAGTTACATTAAAATTAAATTATTCTAAATATTCTACAAATGGAACTGGCATGGAATCAAAATCTTGTGTAGTAACTTTACCAGAAGATTTTGCAAAAGATGTTTATTTAGGATATAAAGATTTAAGACAAACATCTAATGTAGACGAAAGTAAAAAGGAAAAAACAGCTTATTGGATGAAAATGAATAAATCTGTAGGCGAATTAGTCGATGGACTTAACCACTATATTGAAAATTCTAAGGACAAAGATGTTGTAGAATCTGCAAAAGATGCTTTAGAAGCTGCATCTTATGATGATGAAAGATAAATTTATTTATATAAAGAATAAATGCACTATTTTTTTACATATATAAATGTAAAAGATAGTGCATTTTTCATATTTATTATTTTTAAATCAAATCGTCTGTAGATGGAGCTTGTTTTGTAGAATTATCCTTTTCTTTTATCTCTGGTTTTACTCTTTTTCTTCTACTTACAATAGTTATCTCAAAAGGATTAATTTCTCCACTTACAATTCCTATCATTTTTTCTCTCCAATTTTTTGTATGAGGACATCTTATAGGTCTTCTATCTTCTTGTTTTCTAATATGATTTCTTGTTGTTCTTCCTCCTGTATTTAATGAATATATTGCTCTTTCATCTTCCTTTACTTGTGGTGCTTTATATTCTTTTTGTAATGGTATATTCTCTAACTTCTTATTACTTTTTAATACCTTTTCTAACTGTTCAATAGGCACTATTACTGTAGAGTCTCCATATCCAAATCTTATATCCCTCTTCCAATAACATTCTAAAATCGCCAATTTTAGATCTTCATATATATATACTGCATGTCCCTCGTAAGCCTTTCCTTTTTTTCCTCTATATGTTATTGGAGGCTTTCTAGAAGATTTAAAAATTTGACTTCTTTCCTCTGGAGAAACAAAATTAACTCTATATTTTCCTAATGGATTGTTCCTCTCTATTTCGCCTTTAGTAGTATCATCTATTACTTTTTCATCAGGTGAAATCTTTTCAAATAGACCCTTTAAATTAATTTCTCCTTCTACTTCAGTTGCTAATGGGTCTGCAGTCATTTTATAATTACTTGGAAGTACTATTTTTCTTAAGTTTACTATATCTCTTGATAAATCTCTTGCAGAATAAACTACAAATTTTTCTTTTTTAGTAGCACTTTCAGTACTTTCGCTTTTTATTTCTAATTTACCTTTAAATTTTACCTTTCCTGAATCTCCTAGTATCTCTGATACTTGTATCAAAGAATTATAAATATCTTCTATTGCTTCTATATCTTGAGAAGTAAATGGCTTATTTTTTTCGGTATTTTGTATAGATGTTTTTAATCTATATGCACTTATTAACATAAGCTTTTCTATATCAACTTTACTTCTAAATCTTTTTAGCTCTTTAATCATCTCTTTAACCGTATTCAACCTAAATTCAGGATTAGTATCATCAACTTTTTCAACTTCCTCATAAGTATCTCTAGATTTTATTAAAGCATTTAATACACTTTTATTTTCTACTACATCTGCTAATTTTGCAGGTAATATTTTTTGTAAATCTGATGTAATTAATGGTCCTACTAATAATCCTAACATATAATCATCTTCAAAAATCCAATCATATTTACTTCTTAGATTTTTATCTTGTTTATGCTCATTAGGATTAGTACTATATTCTTTTATTTCAAATAAACCATCTTCTCTTCTTGTAAGAAAATATATATTTACATTACTTTCTCCTTCTAAAAACTGGTTTATTTCTTGTAGAGCTTTTCTCGCTGTTAATTGCCTAAGTTGCTCAGAATCAAACTCAGCCAAACTTTTTGAAGGCTTTACATTATTAGATTCCAATGATTCTTCATATATCATTTTTTGGTAAGCCAAATATCTTAAAATATCTATATCTTTTGAATTTTCTATAATAAATTGCTTATATTTGTCAGTATTCACATACCCTTGCCCAAAATTTTCCGAAAACTTTTCTACTAAATTAGTATCTGGCTTAGCTATTGCACTTATTTGTTCTAATTTACATACTATATTTGGAAATGCATCCATAATTTTTTCTAATGTTAGATTTTTTACCATATTTTTTTCTCCTTTATTAATTCCACTGTTACTATTATAACATAGATTTTTATTTATGGCAATTTATGTAAAGCTCTTTGTGATTAAACTATTTTCATTAATTTTACCAATATAAAAAATAGATATAGTACAAAATACTACATCTATTTTAGTTCAATATTAAT
Organism: uncultured Clostridia bacterium; assembly: GCA_944392945.1. Classification (GTDB taxonomy): domain Bacteria; phylum Bacillota; class Clostridia; order TANB77; family CAG-508; genus Merdicola. Next base: position 9,627 of record CALXYJ010000027.1, read on the forward strand.
ATTGCCTTCCCCAAATAACCATCTTATTGGCTGGTTTTCCACAATACACACAAGTATCAGCAATATGTTCTTGTTTAAAAGGTATACATCTTGACTTTGCTCCTGTTTTTTCGTGAATTTTTTCTTCACATTCACTACTTCCACACCACATTGCTTTTACATAACCTTGGTTTTCACTAAGATTTTTCTCGAATTCATCCATATTTTTAGCAACTGTTGTTCTTTTTATAACATTCTCTTCTGCCATTTTGAACATATTTGCTTGAATGTCCTCTAGTAATTCAGCAATTCTATTATTAACATTATCTAAACTTACAACTTCTTTTTCTAATGTATCACGTCTAACTAAAACACATTGATTATTTTCTATATCACGTGGACCAATTTCTAATCTTACTGGAACACCTTTCATTTCCCAGAAATTAAATTTATAACCAGGTGTATAATTATCTCTTATATCTATTTCTGTTCTAAACCTATTTTCTAAATTTTCTTTTATTTCTGTTGCCTTTTCTATTACTCCCTCTTTTTGTTGAGCAACAGGAACTACAACTACTTGGATTGGAGCAACTTTTGGTGGTAATTTTAAACCTCTATTATCGCCATGAGCCATTATTATTGCCCCTATTAATCTTGTACTAATTCCCCAAGAAGTTTGGTAAGCATATTCTTCTTTACCTTCTCTATTTTGGAATTTAACCTCAAAAGGTTTAGAAAAATTCTGGCCAAAATAATGTGTTGTTCCTCCTTGTAAAGCTCTACCATCATGCATTAATGTTTCTACTGTATATGTTGACTCTGCTCCAGCAAATTTTTCTGTTTCTGTTTTTTGTCCTCTTACAACTGGTAGCGCTAAGAAATTTTCCAAAATATCTGTATATATATCTAACATCTTTAAAGTAAATTTCTTTGCTTCTTCTGCTGTTTCGTGAATTGTATGTCCTTCCTGCCATAAAAATTCCCTTGAACGTAAAAATGGTCTTGTTTCTTTCTCCCATCTTAATACATTACACCATTGATTATATAAAAAAGGTAAATCTCTCCATGAACTTAACCATTTTGAATACATATTACAAAATAATGTTTCTGATGTTGGTCTTACACATAGTCTTTCTTCTAGCTTATTTTCTCCACCTTCTGTTACCCAAGCTACTTCTGGAGCAAAACCTTCTACATGGTCTTTCTCTTTGTTTAATAAACTCTCTGGAATTAGAACAGGCATAGAAACATTTTTTACTCCACATTTTTTAAATTTTTCATCAGCATATTTTTGAATATTTTCCCATATAGCATATCCATATGGTCTAATAGATATAAAACCTTTTACATCTGTATAATCTGCAAGTTCTGCCTTTAATACAACATCTGTATACCATCTAGCAAAATCTTCTTCTATATTTGTTATATCTTTTACAAAATTTTTATTATCTCCCATAATTAAACCTCCAAATTTATTTTTCTTCTTGTTTTAAAACTTCTTCCACACCCTCAGCGGGCATTGGAGTCTCTGCTGGCTCTTCAAACTCATCTAAAACAATTTGTTCATTTTCATCTAATTTGTATTTTGGAAGTTCTGGCAACTCTTCTAAACTACTATATCCAAATTTTTTCAAAAATTGATTTGTAGTTTTATATGTAACAGGCTTTCCTGGTGCATTCAGTTTACCTGCATTTTCTATTAATTCATATTCTAATAATTTATATATTGCACCATCAGAATTTACTCCTCTTATCTCCTCTATTTGAGCTCTAGTTATTTTAGGATTATAGGCAATTATAGCCAATGTCTCTAATGCTGCATTAGATAGATTAGGTTTATTTCTTTTATCTATTATTGGATATATATATTCGTAATAATCTGTTTTTGTAGCCATTTGGTAAGAATCATCCATCCTTATTATTTTTAAGCCAGATTTTTTCTCATTAAAATCAGAAGCCAAACTATTTAAAATAGTAATCGCTTCTTCTTCACCAATTTCTAGACTAGACATAATCTCACTAATTTTTACTTCTCTTCCTACAGCAAATAATATTGCTTCTATTGCGGCTTTCTTTTCTTCTATATCCATAATATCTCCTCGTATAAAGTCAATTTGCTTTTTATTATACCATATTTTTCATACCCCCTCAAGGTCTAAATTTGCTAAAAGCATATTTTTTTTCATATTTGTTATACTATTGTAATAGGATGATGAAAATGAAAAAATCTGATTTAAAAATTATTTTTTTATTATTTATTTATATAATACTTTTTCTATTTTCTTTTTACTATGTACTTAACTGGTTTAAGGATTCAAATAGTATTGCTAAAGAAAGTGAAAACATATTAAATTTAATAGATAGTTCTTTAAATGAAAGTTTTACAGATAATACAACAAATGAAAATACTATAAACTCTAACTTTTCCGAATTAGAACAAGTTAACACTGATGTAGTTGGTTGGATAAAAGTAAATGGTACAGAAATTGATTATCCTTTTGTACAAACATCTGATAATTCATATTATCTTACTCATTCTTTTTCCAAAGAATATAATAAATCTGGCTGGATTTTTTTAGATTATAGGAATAATATTAATGAACTAAGTCAAAATACTATAATATATGGACATTCTAGATATGATTCATCAATGTTTGGTTCTTTAAGAAATTCATTAAAAACTAATTGGTTAGAAAATGAAGAAAATCACAGAATTTATATTTCTACTAAATATAAAAACACAGAATGGCAAGTTTTTAGTGTATATCATCTACCAAATACAAATGATTATTTAGCAACCTCTTTTGCAAACAATGATGAATATAAAAATTTTATTGATTTAATAAAAAAACGAAGTGCCTATGATTTTAATATTGAGGTAACAGAAGATGATAAAATTTTAACACTTTCAACATGCTTTAGAACTAATGAGCGAATGGTTATGCATGGTAAATTAATAAGTTCAAATTAATAAATAATAATTTTAAACCGTGGGTTGACTTCATTTCTCCCCACGGTTATTTTCTAATTATTTTTTCTAATTGTATATACTATTCCAATTAAAGATACTATTCCTAATATTCCATAAAATATTATAGGATCTCCTGTTTTTGGATTTTCTATATTATTATCTTCTACAGTATTATCTATAGTATTTTCTGGCTCATTTACCTCTGGATGTTTTTCTTCATAGTCTTCTACATCTAATTCTGCATCAGTTTCATTACTTGTATATAAAACATTATTATTTTGATCTGTTACAACAACTTTATTTCCACTAGCCAATATTTTGTTTTCTGAAGCATCTGTATTTTCTATAATAAATTTATCTGTATTATCATTAGGATCATTTGCTAAATAAATAACATTATCTGCTGTATCAGATGTTAACTTACCATTCATTATGACTGTTGGTTGATTATTTGAAGTAATTGATTGTGATTTAGATATTTCTATACCTGTTTTATTACCTGTTAAAGATAAATTAATAATTTCTATAACACCACCATTTACTAATACTCCACCATATGCATTATTAGAAAGAGTTACTTGATTTAAAATTATTTTACCACCATCATATGCTTGTACTCCATATTTAGGACTATTCTTTAAAGTAATATTTTTTAATTTTATTACACTTCCTGTTGAAACTGCTGATAATATTGTTTTATTTCCAGATGTTCCTGTATAACCTGCTATTATACTAAATCCATTACCGTTTATTGTTATAGATTTACCAGCTACTTCTATAGGAGCTGTAATCGTAATATCCTGTGTTAAATTTATTACGTCTCCATCTACTGCACTTGATATTGCAGATGTTAATGTACTTTCATCATTTACACTTTTTTCTGTTGCATTACTTATATTTGGTATCATTAATAATCCCATAATAAGCATAACACCCAATATTTTCTTTATATTTAATTTACTTTTCATATTTTCCTCCTCATAAAAATTTTCTTATTTTCTAAATTTTGATTTGTTCATTATTATTTTGATTTTTTTACATAATTTTTATTCAGGGAAAAATTATATATTTTGTAAATTAATGTTTAGTTGAACTTTAAAAATTATTATTTAATTTATTAATAAAAAAGCTTAACAATTTTTTATACGTAAAAATTAAACTTTTTAAACTTTTCGACCTTTTTTGCGATTTAATGATAGAATTTTACAGGTAATCCTTCAAACAATCAGAAAAAGAATCTAAAGTACTTTATTAGAAATAATAGGGTACTTTTAGATATTAAAAGAAAAAAAGTGCTGTATTACCATTCAGGAGGAGACAAATTATGGAAAATTTTAAAAAGCGGTTATATGCTTTAGTCCTTGCATGTATTATGTGCATTGGGCTTCCTACAACCGTATTTGCAGAAGAAAAAACAGAAGAACCAAGCACATTATCATCTGTTACTGTTTCCCCAAGAGCAGGAACAGAAACATGGACACCTGGAAATCACTATGTTGGATCTATGAATTTAACAAGTGAAAACATATCACCTGTTAAGACCATGAGTACATCTGGTAATTTATATGTATATGGTTACTACCATACAATTGATGGTGGATCCCGTGCAGTTCTTACAACAGAAGTTCGGAGAGCTTATACAAAAACCGTATTAGCTTCCAGCTATGAAGTTGAAGATGCTATAGGACAATCCACCTATTACTCTACTGGATGGACACATGTTAATGCAGGAGATCAAATTCAAATCTATACTGACATAAGTAGTGTAAATCCGCCATCATCCGGACCCTACCGGCAGGCCTTTGTAGAAATATGGTATTATTTCGAGGCTGACTAAAAATTAACAGCACTTTTTATCTTTTTCCCCTTGTTATTGTTAAACAAGCAAGGGGTTTTTCTATAAATTTTATTTAATATAGTAAAAATTATTTCTTTAGGCTTTAATTTAAAATCATTATATATTCCAAAATATTCTTTAAATACCTCAAAACTGCATGAATAATACATCTTCTCTATAGAATTTAAGATTGATGTTTTTATTGAACTTATTGTTCTATTATATTTTTTGGCTAAATATGGATAAATAAATTTTTTAAAATTAATCTCTTCACGAACATTCATATTATATAACAATGTTAAAATATCTATAATATATGTAGTTCCTTTATATGATAAATTAAAATTTAATTTATCTAATTCAGTTACAATTATAGAATTAATATCTGTACTTTCTCTTTTTCTTAGACATTTTGTAATAATATTTTGAATTCCATATTTTGACATTTCTTTTCTTGGTAAAAAATAAATATTTGGTTTATTTAAATTTAGCAATAATTTTTCATTATCTGTAACATAAATAATATCCGTATACAATTTTAACTTACTTACTATATTTATAAATTGTTCTTCTTTATTATTTACTAAATTTATATCTATTATTAGTAATTCTCCCTTACTTTCTGATAATTTGTTAAATAAATTTTCTAAATCTATAATTATTTTATTTAATCTTAAATTTTTAAAATATGGAAAAATATTATTTACTATAAATATACTTTTTTCTGCATTATTAGTTACAATTGATACATCTAACATTTACAAACACCTTCCTAAATATTAGATGTTTTTTCTTAAAAAATAATTGCAAATTTTTAAAATTTATTATTTATAATATATAAATTTTGTAATTTGCAATTTTTTTATTTCTAAAATTATCTAATTTTAGGAAAGTAAATTAAGAAAGGAGGTTTATGAATATAACTAATGAAAAATATATTTTCTCATAAAGAAAAAATTACAGATGAAGAATTTGAAAAGTTAATAAAAGATGTACAAAATGATTTATATAGAATTGCAAAAATAAAACTAAAAAATGAAGATGATGTTATGGATGCAATTCAAAGTACAATCCTTTCCGCATATAAAAATTGTAAACAATTAAGAGAAAAGAAATATTTTAAAACATGGATAATTAGAATTTTAATAAATCAATGTAATCAATTTTATAATAAAAAGAAAAAAGATATGGAACTTACTAAGAATATAAGTTCTATACAAGAAAATATTTATGAAGATTCTTTTACAAATAATATTCACTCATCTGTTGATTTTAATTTGTTATTAAAAAATTTAAATGAAGTAGAACAAATTGTACTTAGTTTGTATTATAGCAAAAATTATTCTTGTTATGATATTGCTGAAATCTTAGATATGAATGTAAATACTGTAAGAAGTCATTTAAAAAGAGGAAAAGATAAACTTAAAAATTTATATAAAAAAGGAGGTATTTTAGGTGGAAAGTGAAAATTTTGATGATTTTGATGATTTTGATGAATTCTTATTCAATGAATTCAACGAAAATTTTACAATCCCTAATATAGTAGAAAAATGTATTGATGATACATTAATCTCAATAAGAAATGAAAATTTAAATAAAAAATATATAATTTCTAATATTATTAAAAAAGTAATAATACTTATAACTTCTGCTATTACTATCTTTGGAGGATATTGTTTTGCTAGATATGTTATAAATAATTATTTTTATCCTACAAAGAATGGAATAGAAACAGCAGCAACCAATGGTTATATTTATAATCCTAATATGGAATATGTTGATTCTAATGGAAACAAATTAAAAATTACAAATTTATTAATGGATGATTATACATTAAATATATCTTTTGATATAAACTTAAATAATATTGATATTTCTACAATAGAAAATTTTTCATTTAAAAATATTATAATTAGTGATGATTTAAATAATATATTATATGTAAGTGATGAAAATATATTAAATGATTATAAAAAAGAAAACAGCTTAGATTTAAAAGATGAATATATGAATAGTAATATTAATTGGTATATTCAAAATAAGAATTTAGAAAATAATATAATTACAATAGTATATAATTTTACTCCATCTGGACTAAATAAATATCCTAATAGTAAAAATCTAAAAATATACTTAAATAATTTAGAATTATCCGAAAACTCTAGAGAAATAGATGGAACTTGGATATTAGATATTAATTTACCAGAATATTTTTACAATAGAACAAATATATCTTATAAAGCAATTAATAATTCTACTGAATTTAATATAAAAGATTTTGGTGTGTATAATTCTGGTTCAAAATTAATTATGGAATTTCCAAAAACAAGTGAAATCATTTCTGATGAAGAATTTAAAAAATTAAATGAACAATTTCTAAAAGAAAGTGCTATAAAAAATGAAATATTAAAAGAAAATCCTAATGCAATAATAGAACCTAGCGAAACTAAAAAGAAATTACTAGAAATCGTACAAAACCAATCTTCTATCTATCATAATATTTATATAGAAAATACAAATGGACAAAAATTCTATCCTTCATATTATTTTGCAGAAAATTCCGGTTCTTATGAAATCGATAATGATACATTATATTATTGGAATACATTTAATTTAACAGAAAAAGATTTGACCGATAAACTAATTTTACATATAGCAAATGATAATAATGAAGTACAAATTGAATTAGAAAAAAATTAATCTATAAATAGACCGTGAAAATATATAAATATTTTCACGGTCTTTCATTTATTTGCTTTGTAAATTTATAATAATTTGTTCATTATCAATAGTTGTTAAAACAACCTTTAATTTTTCTGTAGCATTAAATTTAGTTAGATTAAACGTTTCCCACTTATGTAATTTACCATCAGTATTAAAACTATATCCACCATCACTTTCTGAACTTTGTGATGGATAAAATCTTTCACCATTTTCATTTTCAACATAAGATTCTTCCTGCTTAATTAGTTGACTTGATAATACATTAACCTTTCTCATTTCTTCCATTCTCTTATGTTCACTTTCATAATCTCCCCAATACATACTCATTTCAAACTTCATTCCTGTTTCATAAACCTCAGCTATTATAGAATCTTCATATACATTTTCATTATTACAATTTACCACTTTATAAAGTCTAGATTCTCTGTTAACAAATTTATCTGGAATGTCTATTTCATTTTTCCAGTCTCCAGTTACTGTATAATCTTTATTATTTCCAGTCATTTCTATTGTTTTAAAAGATATATATATTTTTTTACTCTTTGGAAACTTTTCATCACTTGCCGATAAATTGAATTGAACTGTAGCATAATTTTTATCTGCATTTGCAATAAATATACTACTTGAAGTATTTATAGCAATATCATATTTATATTCTATCCCATTATTATTGCAAAAATCTTTTGTAATCTCATTATCTGCACTATATAAAATATTATTCATATCATCTGTTATAAGAAGATCTGGCATTTTATATTTATCTATACCTGTTAAATCAATGTTTTCGTCGAATTCCATAAATACATTAAAATCTAATGTATAATCATCCATTACTATATCTTGAATATGTGTTTCTGTATTTGAACTTTTATAAGATTGTATATCTTGGTTTTGATATATATATCCATTCTCTATTGCTGTATTTACCCCTTCACTACTTGCAAATAATGTACTTACAAATTTAACAATATCATCTGCAAAGACAAATCCTGTAGATAATGTTACAAGCGATATTCCTGCAATAGCAACTTTCCTAATATTATTTATTGCATTACTCTTATTTTTCCTTAAGTTCGTATTATTTATAGTTTCTTTTATATATTCTGGAACTTCTCTATTTTCTCTAAAATATTTATATAATTTCTCTTCAAAATTATTATTTGATTCCATAATTATTTACCTCCTCATACATTACTTTTAATTTATTATTTCCTCTTGTTAATCTGCTTTTTATCGTGTTAACACTAGTTTTTAAGATTTTTGCAATTTGACTACATGAATAACCACTGTTATAGTGTAATGTAATTACTATTCTTTCTTCATAATTCAACTTTTCTAGCATGGAATCAAAATTCATTTTTTCGTTAATATTTTGTATAGAATTCTCATAAGAATTAAAATATACATCTTGCACAATTTTATCGAATATTGCATTATTCCTTTTATTAAAATTATAAATCCTATTACATTCATTAATTAAAACTTTAATCATCCATGTTTTAAAAGCTTCTGCATTTCTTATCTTCTTTACACTTTTATATGTAGCAATCATTGTATTTTGAATTGCATCTTTTATATCATCATCATCTTTAAGTCTTGTTTTTGCAATTCTGTATAAATCGTTTTCTATTGATTGGGTTAACTCTTTAAATGCTAGTTCATCCCCATCTTGAAGTCTTTCTATAATGTCTTTCAAGATTTTTCCTCCTTTCTTTTATTTTCTATATAATAGATGATTGTTTTAATTTTTTTGGGTGCAAGCATAAAAAAACAATGTAAGAAATTCTACACATTATCAAATGCTAGAAAATCTTACATTCTTTATAATTATCTAGTAATATCTCCTCAATTATAATCAATATTTAAATTTATTTTAATATAAAAGTTCATGGACGCTAGATTTATAACTTTAATAAATGTCATATATCTAGCGTCCACTACAGTCACTTAGCTAATTGTAATATCTCCATTTCCCGTTAATACATCCAAACGCGCATTATGTCCGTCTCTGTCTATGCTTTGTCGATGGTTCCGTACATCCCCATTTAGTGATTTCGCATAAAAATCAATAAAAGCAACGTTTATAAGTTGCAGAGTAATATCTCCACTCAGCGTAAAAATTCTTCCTTCTAAATATCCTTTTGCATTAACATACATACTAATGTCTCCACTTATTGTATTAATACACATATCCGAAAAGTAACCTGCTACTTCCAGATTTCCGGATGTTGACATTACATTTATGTCATCACAAGAAAGATCTACAATCATTAAATCGCCCGAAATTGAATTAAGATTAATTGATTTTAAATTTTTTTTCGGTACTTTAATGTCCAATTTCAATTCTTTTATGCAAAAGTTAACAGCAGAATTTTCTTCGATTCGTAATGTACTTCCATCTGTTTCCATATGGAGCTTGACATCTTTACTAGCCATTCCATGCAAATGTGCTTCAAGTCTTTCCACTGAAGAATCAGCATAAACATTAACATTTGCTACATTGGATACAATAATCAGGCTCTCGATGTTCTTAAAATCAGCTGATTTTATTTCATCAATCTGCCGATTTGGTTCACTGTCATTAAACTGTCCGTTAACAACAGTAAATGAACCATTAAAATTAAAACTACTCATGACTGTTTCCTCCTAAATTAACTTTTTGGTTATGGTTATAAAGCTACAATAAAATTTTAGCACAAACTTAGATTTTATGTCAAATTCATAGTACTAAATATCAAAAAAACTCTACAAATGTTGATATTCAACATTGTAGAGTTTTTTGGTGAGCCAGGAGGGATTCGAACCCCCGACCCTCGGCTTAGAAGGCCGATGCTCTATCCAACTGAGCTACTGACCCATTTCTTCGGACGAAATATATGATATCATTTTTTATTATCGCTGTCAATACTTAATTTAAAATTTTAGTCGAATTTCTTCTTTTTTACTAAAAAAAAACTACCCGTTCAACGGGTAGTTTTCTCTAGCCCTATAAGGGCTTGTTACTGGCAAGGACTTAAGTCCT
>CALXYJ010000028.1 GCA_944392945.1 uncultured Clostridia bacterium
ACTGTTGGAATCCCTATTGCAATTACTGGTATTCCCAAAGTATTTACAGTTAATTCCTTTCTTGCATTATCTACTCCAGCTCCTGGCACTATTCCTGTATCTGCTAATTGAATTGTGCTACTTATTCTCTCCATACTTCTAGATGCTAAGCTATCTATAACAATAACTAGCTTAGGTTTTATATTTTCTATTATGCCTTTTAAAATCTCTGCTGTTTCAATACCAGTAGTACCTAAAACCCCTGGTGATATCGCACTTACAGGTCTTGTATTTTTATCTAGATATTGAGGTACATATTTTAGTAAATGTCTTGTTACATCTATTTCATTAATTACTTTTGGTCCTAATGCATCTGGTGTTACATAAATATTCCCCAAACCTACTACTAATATTTCTTCTTCTTTTCCTACATATTCATCAATCATTTTCTTTAATTCATTACTTAATACTTCACTTGATTTTTCTTTTTCATCCTCTCCTAAATATTTCATATTTTTTAAATCTATTGTTATATAATTTCCTTTCACCTTTCCAAGAGCTTTCTCTCCATTCTCATCTTTTATCGCTACTCTTGTAAGTTTAATATTATTATCTATTACTTCTTCAGAAGCTTCTACACCATCTATCTCATTTTCTATTTTATTAGCTTTCTTATATAAATCTTTTCTTTCATCAGCAAGATCTGTTCTAAAATCAAACATAAAAAATAACCTTCCTTTCATTTTATAAACAAGTTTATTGTTTTTCTTATTTATATTTTTAGAAAAAAAGATTATTTTATACAAAATTATCTTGTTTTACTTAAATTAATCTCTTCTGAAGAAATTTTTTAACTTATTCCATATTCTCTCTATAAAACTTTCTTCTCTATATACCATTAAACCAGTATTACTAGAAGAATCTATATCTTCATCATCATTTACTACAACATATGATTCTTTTTCGTTTTTCCAATAAATATTTAAAATTTCTTCTCTCTCATCTGGTTCACACCAATAGTCTAAATTTAAAACAGATAATAATATTAAAGTTTTTCTTTTTAATTTTTGATTTTCTAATGGAAGATTAGGATTTATTTTTACTTTATAATTCTTATCTCTTTTATTTTTAAATATATTTAAAACATCTTTTGGTATTTTATTTAAATATGACATTGGTATATATTTTAATATTTCATAAACTTCTGAATATGCTTGTGACAATTCATTTTCCATAATAATCACCCTACTTCTTACTAAGATTTAATTCATCTTTTATTGTTTGATATGCAATTAGCTCTTCATTTCTTTCTATTTTACTTGCAAACTTTAAGCAATTCTTTAATCTATTAAAAAATACTTCTGGTGTTAAATTATCCTTACTTATCATCTCTAGTTTTATTTCTAAATATGATAAATTATCATTTATTTCTTCTTGTAAAGACTTATCGTCAATGCTTATTTTTCCAGATAATTTATTTATTTTTTGTAAAAGCTCATTTCCATTTTCTAATTTTTCTGTTCTTTCTAAATCATTAATTAAATATTGTATTATGATTCCCATTTGCCTAATTGTTTCATCGCTAAGTTTTTGATAATTTAAAATTGTTAATATATTTTCTAATATATTTGCAGATGACATTCTTTTTTCCATTTCTGTTAAAGATTTTAACTCATCATTTATAAAATCTTCTAGATTCATTTTTATTTTATTTGTATCCATCATAATACTTATAATTTCATTTAATTTATTTGTATTTATTTTATTTATCCTTTGATAACTAAAATATTTTTTAATTATTTCTGTAGCATTATATTCTTTATCTAATATATCTTGATTTACTATATTATTTTGTAAAATATATAATGGTAAAATCGCATTTTTACTATAATAAATACTTTCTTTATCTATGTCTTTTAATGCAAATTTATTTTTATCATAAAACTCTTTTATATTAAATTCTTCTCTTCTCTGTTCACCATTGAAGATATTTTTTAAATATTTTTCTTTATCACCCAAAAGATATTCCAATATCATCTTTTTATCCATTTTTAATTTTTCTAATACATACATCCTTGTTCTTAATTCACTATCTTCTTCTATAAATTTATCATTACTACTATTTCTATCTAAATGGAATCCGACGTTTTCGTATGGGTGATTTTTTATATAATTACTTATTACTAAATCTACAAAAATATTGGCATTTCCTTCTTCAAATAATTTACAATTATTTTCTTTTCCTTCCCTATTAGAAAAACAATGTGCATATCCATGTAAAACATAAGCTAATAATTTATTTTGACTAGTTTTTCTTTTTTCTGAAATAGTAATTATTTTATTTTTATTGTCAACTTCTAAATTTTCATTTTCAGATAATTTATTAAATATAATATTAGTACTATTAAAAATTATTTCTACAATTTCTGATTTATCATCCGGTATATTTATATATGTACTTCTTAAAAATTCCTTTATCATTCTTTGTGCTAAATAGACGATCTTAAATAAATCTGGAGATACTTTATGTTCCAAACTATTTATAATTTTTGCCCTAGATTCTTTTTCTGTAAAATTTTTTAAAAATTCTAATTTAGCTTCATTATCTTTTTGATTTGCAAGATATGAAACTTTATTTTTTTCTCCATCTATAGCTTCTATTTCTCTTTTTACATTATTTCTTTCTACAATTTCTTCTTTTTTAGTATCTAACATAATAATCTTCTCCTACGTTTATTTTATATCCATATTATTTTGAACAATTATTACACAAAATTGTCTCTAAACCAATGTTTAAATCAATTTTTCCAATTTTATAATTATAATCTAAATCTATTAGCTCTTTTATAATATTAGAAATTTCTAATTCTGTAAAGGTTTTTGCCTGCATTTTATATTTATTTACTAAAAAAACTTGATTTGATTTTAAATTTAAACTTTTTGCAATATCTAATTTATATTTTTCAGCAATCTTTGTAAAATATAGTTTTTTAAAATGATTATATAATATAACTAATATTTTTTGAATTGGTTCTTTATTATAAAGTAGGTTTCTTAATTCTTCCAACGCTTTTTTTATTTGTTTTTTACCCAAATAATCAGTTAAATTAAATATTATAGCTTGAATTTGTTTTGTACATAATAAATCTACTGACTCTTTACTAATTGTTCCTCCTCTACCGGCATATTCTATCAATTTTCTTATTTCATTAATAAGATCTTGCATATTTTGTCCACATTGTTCTATTAAATATTGCAATGTGTTTTCAGTGGCATTTACTCCATATGCATTTGTTATTCCTTTTAGTCTTATTACTATTTGATTTGGACTTTGATATGTAAATTCACAAACACATCCATTTTTTTCCAGCACTTTGTATAATTTTAATTTTTCTACATTTTCCTCTATAAAAACTAAAATTACACTTTCATTTATATCACTTAAATTATCTTCTATATATTCTGCTAAATTATTTTTTATTTTTGCTAGCTCTGGATTTTTCTTTTTCCCTTCTTTTTTTAATATTTCTGAATTACGTACAATTATTAATTTTTTTTCATATCCAAAAGCAGGAGTCTGTATATCTGAAATTAATTCTGAAATATTAGTTTCGTCAATATTTATATAATTAATTCCATTTATACATTCTCCAAATTTTTTCTTTATCTTTTTTACAATAGATTCTAATAAAAATTTTTCTTCACCATATAATACATATATGCTTTTTAATTCATCTTTTGCTAAATCACGTTCTAACTCTTCTATTGACATGATACTCTTCCTTCTTTATAACTTAAATTGAGATGAAAATTTAGATGAATGTGCATGGCAAATTGCTATTGCCATACTATCTGTTATATCATCTAATTTTGGTAATTTTTCTGCATTTAAAATCATTTTTATCATTCTTTGAACTTGTACCTTATCTGCTCGTCCATATCCTGTTACTGCTTGTTTTATTTGTAGTGGGGTGTATTCAAAAATATCTAAATTATTTATTCTAGCAGTTATTAAGATTACTCCTCTTGCTTGTGCAACATTAATTGCTGTTTTAGCATTATTATTAAAAAATAATTCTTCTATTGACATTGCATCTGGTTTATATGTATTTATTATTTGATTTAAATCTTTATAGATTTTCTCTAATCTTAATGGAAATGATTCTCCTGCTTCTGTTAATATTGCACCAGATGTTTCTAATTTAAATTTATTTCCAATATAATCTATTATACTATATCCTGTTATTGCAAATCCTGGGTCTATTCCTAAAATTCTCATTATACTTCCTCTTCTTCAGTTTTTGAATCCAATATAATTCTAAAAATCTCTGCCACACTCCAAGCTTGTGAAAAAGCTCCTTTAGGTAAATATGGTGGTTTTGAATCATAAAGTTCAGATATGCTTAATACACATCCTTCTTTATACATCATATTTTTTACTGTTGTATTTAAGTTTTTTATAAATTGATCATATGTTTTTTGTAGCTCAGTTTTTATTTTTCCTTCTTTTGTATTATCAATGACTTTTTTATATGCATCATTATATAATCCCAAAAGCCAAGGCCAAGTTATTCCTTGATGATAACTTATATCTCTTCTATATGAATCACCTTCATATGTAGCGATATATTGTTTGTCCTTTCTATTTAATGTTCGCAAACCTCTTTTTGTATATAATTCTGTTGTTACAGTATTTAATATATCTCTTGCATTTTTTCCTGCTGGATTTAATACTGGATATGTAAGTGATAAACTAAACAGCTGATTTGGTCTTATTCTATCATCACCTAATACATCATATAAAGATTTCTTCTCTGCATTATAAAATTTTCTATTAAAAGCTTTTTGAGCCTTTTCTGCTAATCTTCCATATATCTCTGCTGATTTTTTATCTTCAAATTTATTTGCAAACTCTTCCATTATTTTTAATGCATTATACCATAAACTATTTATCTCTACAGCTTTTCCATTTCTAGGAGTCACTGCAAAATCACCTATTTTTACATCCATCCATGTATTTTGTGTATTTATTGTACCAGAATGTATTAATCCATCTCTTTCCATGTAAATATTATTATCATCTACATCTATTCCAGTGATATAAGCTTCTATAATTCTTTTTAAAATTCTATAGAACTTATCTTTTATAAATTCATAATCACCAGTATAAATTAAATATTTTTTTATTTCTTCAAATAATAATAAAGAAGCATCTGCACTATTATATAATGGTCTATTATCATATCCAGAATATCCATTTGGAACTAGTCCATACTTTATATCTCTTATAAAAGTTAATAAAATTTCTTTTGCTAAATCAAACCTTTTTGTTTTTAACAATAAGCCTTCAAATGCAATTAAACTATCTCTTCCCCAATCTAAAAACCAAGGATATCCAGCAATTATTGTATGTAACCCAAAAGATGGTCTATATGCAATAAAACTGTCTGTTGTTATTATAAAGTCTTCTATAAGTTCTTTATCCTTTGTATTTTTATTTATTAATCCAGTATCATCTACAATTTTAGATAATCTTGATACTTCTTGTTCAATTATGTCTTCTGCTTTTATTTCATCAATATTTTCTTCTAAAGAAAATATAAAAGATATATCTTTTTCTTCATTTGGTTTAATATCTATTTCATATCTACCTGGAATAGTATGATTCTCTATTGGATCAAATCCTCTTTTTTCTTCCTCCATATAAAACATATGATAAAATATATCATTATGATGTTCAATATAATTTCCCTCTGAACATTTCATATAAAATGGTGTTTGTCCTTCATTTCTAACTATTATCTTTACTTTTGTCCCATTTATATCTTCTTTTAAATTAAAGTTTGTATCTTTATTAATGTGATGAAAATCTCTATAATTAATTATTGGAGCTAATGTTAATTTAGTTTTATTTTTTCCATTTTTTATTTTATATAATATCACAACTGTATTTCTGCCATATTGCATACATATCGTCTTTTTTATGGAAATATCTTCAATTTTATATGTAAATATTGGTACATATTTTTTCTCAAAAGATTCTATTCTTTTATACCCATCAGAAATATAATTATCACATATATTGGTATATAAAGGGTATTTATTTCCATTAAATTCTATTGATTCATCTACTTTAGATAATATTAAAAATCTTCTTGCAGGTGGAGTTAATGCTGCTACTAATAGACCATGATATTTTCTTGTATTTGCTCCTACAACTGTAGAAGATGCAAATCCTCCAATTCCATTTGATATTACCCATTCTCTCTGAACTAAATCTTTAAATTCTCCTTTATTTACCACTATCTTCATTTGTAAGCCTCCAATTTTTTATTTTTTCTTATTTTGTTCAATCTTTTCTATGAATTTTTCTATAAATTCCTCTTCATTGTCTTTATTATTCTCTTCCATATCTTGAATCATTTCTCTATTTTTTAATTTTACTTCTTCTGTATTTCGCATAGCTTCTATACGCTTTCCATATTTGTCTAGAAATTTACTTTTTCTTACTCTTCTATTTTTTATCTCCTTTTTCTTTTTAGGTTTATTTTTTACTTTATTAAATTGTTTTTCATATTCTAATTTAGATTTTAAAAGCATATATTGTGGATCCAATTGTTTATCCCTATATTTTAAGTCATCACAAATTAACTCTGATATAGCTCTAGCAACTAAGTCTGAATTATGTCTAATATAGCCATTTTCTATACATGCTAAATCTCTTTGTAATAATTTAACACCTAGGTTTTTAGCTTTTTGAATATCTTGTGCTACAAGTTCAGAACCATTTAAATTATATTTCTTTATATATTCTGGTACTACTTCTCCAGTATCATAAATACAATAATCTATTACATCTTTACCAGTATGATCCATAATAGCTTTTATATGATCTGATAAAGAATAATTATCTGTTTGTCCTGGTTCTGTCATAATATTACTAATATATATTTTTATTGCTCTACTATCTTTCATTGCTTTATAAACACCATTAACTAGCAAATTCGGTATTACATTTGTGTATAAACTTCCTGGACTAAGTACTATGCAATCCGCTTCTTTTATTGCTTGTATAACTTCTGGGGTTGCTCTACAATTTGGTGGAGATATAAATACTCTGTTAATTTTAGTTATTTTGTCATAAGAAATTTTCTTTATCTTATCTTTTTCTTCTATAATCATTCCATTGTCTAATTCAGCACAAATTCTCATTTCATCATTTGTTATTGGCAATACTTTACCAATAATATTAAATATTTCATTTGTATTCGCAATTGCTTCTGTAAAATCTTTTGATAAATCCATTGATGTTGCAAAATATAAATCATTAAATGTAATGTCTTTTAATTCACCTTGCTTAAACTTATAATTCATTAGTTTACTTGTAACTTCCTCATTTTTTGACAATGCCACTATTGTATTTTTTATATCTTCAGTTGGAATGGAATTAACTTTATTATTCATAATTTTTCCATAAGAAGATACTGTGACTATTGCAGTTATGTTATCCGTATATTTTTTTAAACCTCTTGCAACTATTTCTAGTCCATTTCCTGATCCTATTATAACAATTTTTGGTCCTTCTGAATAAACTTTTTTATTAAAAATGAGTGAATTTATGTTTATATGTTTTCTATTATTCTTTACTCTAGAGTCTGTAGATTCTATTATCATCTCCATTGTTCTTTTCTGCATAAATATAATACCAATAACAATGCAAGTAAAACCTAAAATAAATGATAATATTATTAATAATAATTGTGATATTTCTAGTTCTTCATTTACGATTATAGTAGATATACCATAACAAGCTAGTACTATTCCTACAAGAATAAGAAATATCCATCTTTTTATTCTTGCGTTTGGTCTAAACCATTCTATAAAACCTTTCATTTTAGTTTAATACATCCTTTCAAATTAGTTTTCTAAATCTTCCCCTATTACTTGTACCTCTAGTTCTAGTTTTTTCCCAAATTTCTCATAGACTTTTTCACTAATGTATCTTGTTAATTTTAATATATCTTTTGCTTTTGCATTTCCTTTATTTATGACAAAACCTGCATGTTTCGTGGATACTTCTGCATCTCCTATTCTATAACCTTTTAAGCCACATTCATCTATTAATTTTGCTGTTATAAAATCTATACCTCTTTTAAAAGTACTCCCTGCTGAAGGATAATCCAGTGGCTGATGTTCATTACGCCAAGATGTATATTCATCCATTTTTGACTTTATTTCTTTATATATACCTTTTTTTAGTTTTAATTTTGTATTTAATATAATAAACCTTTCCTTATTAAATATACTATTCCTATATTCAAATTTCTGCTCTTCATTTGATAGTATTCTTATATTTCCATCCATATCCAAACATTTTGTTTCTACCACAATATCCTTCATTTCTCCTCCATGTGCACCAGCATTCATTCTTATTGCTCCACCAATAGAACCTGGTATTCCTGCAGCAAATTCAAAACCTTCTATTTCCTCTATTAATAATTTTTGTGCAACATATCCATTTTTTACTCCTGCACCTACTATTACCATATAAGAGTCACTATCTTTTTCTATTTTAAAACTTTCTATTCCAACTTTTAAAACAATACCTCTTATTCCACCATCTCTTACTAATAAATTACTTCCATTCCCAACAATAGTCATTGGAATATTATTTTTATTTGCATATTCTAATATATTTTTTATATCTTGCTCTGTTTTAGCATTTATAAATATATCCGCAATACCTCCTACTTTAAACGAAGTATGTTTGGACATTATTTCATTTATATATATTTTTGATTCTTCAGAAATATATTTTTCTAATTCTTTAGAAGTCTTTTCTATATTCAAGTTATTCTCTCTCCTTTAGATATTCTATAACTTCTTCTATGCTTTTTTGTGATGTAGAAGCTCCAGCCATTATCCCTACTTTGTTTATCTGTTCTAAATTTTGATTATATAATTCTGATACTTCTTCTATTTTTATTGTTCTTTTACAATTTTCACGTGCAATTTCATATAATCTATTTGTATTAGCACTTTTCCTTCCACCTATAATTATCATGTAATCTACATTCTTAGAAATATTTTTGGTTTCTTCTTGTCTAATCTCTGTTGCATTACATATACTATTATATATTTTTAGGTTTGGTTTTAAATTCTTTTTTAAAAAATTTTCTATTTCTAAAAATTTCTGTAAATTATAAGTAGTCTGTGTTAATACTGCTATTTTCTCTTTTGTATTTAAATAATCTATTTTCGTTTTTAACTCTTCTAAATTTTCTATTATTTCACCATTTTTGCAAAAGCTAATAGTTCCTTGTACTTCAACATGACTTTTCTCACCTATAAGTACTACATAATAATTTTCTTGTGATAGTTTTTCTGCTAATTCATGAATCTTTAATAATTTTGGGCAAGTACAGTCTATCAATTCTATATTATTCTTTTCTGCATATTCATAAATATCCTTTTTTACGCCATGTGCCCTAATTATTACTTTTTCTTTTGCATCTCGTATATTTTCTATTATTTTTAATCCTTTTTCTTTTAATCTAGCTATTACTTGATCATTATGTAATAAATCCCCTAAACATTCAATACTGTCTACTCTATCTAACTCTTTGCTTACTGTATCTAATGCTAATTTAATACCTTTACAAAAGCCTGCTGTTTTTCCTAATATTATTTCCATATAAGTCTCCCATATTAATTTATGCTTTTATAGTTTGCATTATATCATATATTTTATAATTCTGTAAAATAGTTAACATAACAAAAAGACGTGAACATTAGATCACGTCATAAATTATTTTTTCGGAAGAATTTCTTCAATTTATTGATAATTTTTTTAAAGAAATTATCATTGTTAACATTTACAATTTGAGTATCTTTATTCTCTTCTTTATCAAATTCATTTATTGTATTCTTAAATATTTTCTGTAGTTTTTCATCATTAGATTTTCTTTCTTGTTCATCCAATCTTGCAAATTCCTGTTTTTCTTCTTCTGTAGCCCAATAATTTCTATATAACAAAGCTAAAATATTCTCTGCCTCTCTTGATATATTTTGTTCTTCTAGAGCAATGTTTTCATTTATTTTAAAGTCGTATTCCTTAGACATATTTTCTTGCAAAAATGTTATAAATTTTGTTGGAATTTTATTTACTAATTCCTCATCCATATATTTTAATATTTCACTTACTTCTTTGAATGCACTTTTATATCTATTGTCTAGCATATTCAGATTTCTCTCTTCTTTCATCTTTAGATTTCACAAACTCTTTTATTTTATAAAATGCTTCTCTTACTCTACTGCCAGATACTCTATCTGCTATTTTTTTTACATCTTGTCTTTTAAATGTTTTTGCAAATCCTTTTTTATAATTTTTTGCAAATACCTTTGCATCTTTTACAGATTCCCATCTTTTAAAATATATTTGTTTATCTTCATCAGAATCCATAATTAGGTCTAAAAAAGCATGTACTTTTTCTTCTTCTGTAATAGAATGCCTTAGAAAGCTTTTATATGCTTTATCATATTTTTCTGGCCTTTCTACGATATTTACAGCTGTAGTTATAATAGAGGCATATAAAAATATATTCTGCTTTATAACTTCCGGATTCAAAGTTCCATTTGACATTCTAAATTCGATTGTATTTTTATTTGGATTTCCTATGTTAGTTAAATTAATTCCTACATATCTTCTTTCATCTAACTTAAATTTACTAGCAACTGTTCTTAGTTTTCCCCATTTTTTATAAGAAACTTTTAATGTTCCATTATTGATATCTCTCAATACTTTCTTACTTGTTGGTGCTGCAACACCATTTCGCCATAAAGCAGCTATTATATTCGTGCCTCTATAATCCTTATTTATAGCTCCCTTTCTAGTCGGATTATTTTCTTTATTACTCATCTTATATAGAATTTCTTCACCCTCGGCGCAAATAGTTCTAAATACTCTCATTTTCTCTGGATGTTTTGCTAGACAATCCGCATCAAAATGAATATGTAGACCACATTCTTTATCTGCCTCAACCTCTTTTTTCTTATCTTTTGGAAACTTTTTTATTTGCTCACAAATAGCTTCTATATTTTTATAGGTTTCTTCTGAATCATGTAATACTGGTGAAACTAATTCTGCTCCACCATGTCCAACTAAGCTTTCTTCATATTTACCTGCCATATGCCAATTTATACTTTTTATAAATTTTGCACTATCACCTGCATATAAGCCATTTTTAGTTTTTACATTATTAGCTTCTATTTCTATCCCGAATTTTATATACTCTGCTAAACCTAATTTTTCATATTTTCCTTTGTATTTCATTTTTACCTCTTATATTTTCTTTTTTTTAAATTATATCATAATCACTTATTTGCGCAAATATTTTTTATAAAATTTACTCTTGAGGTTATTATTGCAATTCAATGTATTTTATGCTATAATTATAATTTGTAACCCGCTGTTTAGTTTCTGGTAGAATTTACCAAGGAGGTAACTATGGAAGAAAATAAAGAAACCTATGATATCGTGGATGTTATAGGAAGGAGCTATCGGATTCGAGGACAAGGATGTCAATTTAAATGCAAGAAAAAAAACATCCGCTTAACCCCTATCCAAACGACTGAACGCATTTATAACAGTTCGAATCATTTTGTGATATTTGCCACAAGCTTTGGCACATATATCATTCCTTATTTTTTTGGAATTGAAGAAATTTTATTAGGATATAAATTCCAAAAAGATGAAGAAATATTTGTTCCATCTGAGCTTATTCCGGCTGGCGGATTCATGGTACTTTCAGAATGGTTCCATATGATTAACGTCATAAACCATTATAACTATGAAAAAGCAAAAGAAAGAATCATTTCATTTGCCAGTTCAAAAAATTTTGCAAATATACCTTTATCTATTCTTCAGGATGCAGTAAAAATTCCCGAAAAAGGTATTTGGGTTAATGAACTCAACGGATTTTTCTATCCTATGGCAAGTAATCATTACCCATTTTGCGATTTAAAGAAAGTCGGATTATTCAATATCGTAAATCGCCGAGGAATTCTGTATGCCAATGACGGTAACACATATATATTGAATACCTGCTCCGAGTTTACTGCTCAAATGTTAGAAGAGCTTGGCTATCACTTTTCACAAAAACTGTTTGTGCCAGAGATCTAAGATCTAAGTTTTTTTCCAAGAAAAGGCAGGATGAAATATCTACATTTCATCCTGCCTTTTCCACATTAATATAACTAATTTAATTATCCAAATAAACCTCTCTTTTTTACTGGTGGTTGTTCGTTCATAGTTTTAGCTAATTGCATTAATAAATCTCTTTGCTCTTTTGTCAATTTCTTTGGAGTCTGAACATTTACAGTAAATATAAAATCACCTTGCCAATTTCCATTTATTGCCTTAAATCCTTTATTTCGTATATTAAACTTTGTTCCAGTTTGAGTTCCTTCTGGAATTTTATATTTAACCTTTTCACCATTTACCATAGGTATTTCTAATTCTGCACCAAGTGTTGCTTGAGTTATGGTAATAGGGATATCACATAATACATTATTATCCTGTCTTGTAAAAATACTATGTCTTTTTAAATGTACCGTAACATAAATATCTCCTTTTTCTCCACCTCTTTCACCTGGCTCTCCTTCTCCTCTTAAAACTACTGTTTGATTATCATTAATACCTGCTGGAATATTTACTGTGACCTTAGCTTGTTTTCTTACAGTTCCTTTACCTCTACAATTTATACATGGTTCTTTTATAATTTTACCAGTTCCATGACATTCTGGACAAGTTCTAGTTGTCTGCATTTGTCCTAAAATAGTATTCTGAACTTGAGTTATCTGTCCTGTTCCATGACAGCTTTGGCATGTTACAGGACTAGTTCCAGGCTTTGCACCTGTTCCATTACAAGTAGTACATTTTTCATTTCTATTAATAAAAAATTCTTTTTTAATTCCAGAATAAGCTTCTTCAAAAGTAATTTCTATATCATGTCTTAAATCTCTACCTCTTTTAGGTCCATTCCTATTAGTCCTTCCAGAACTTCCACCAAATCCTGAAAAGAATGAACTAAATATATCTCCAAAGTCTCCAAAATTACCAAAACCATCAAATCCATTAGTACTATAAGAATAATATCCTCCTTGGTTTGCTCCTTGACCACCAAATCCTTGTGGCCCATTAAATCCAAATTGGTCATACATTTTTCTTTTTTGTGGATCAGAAAGAGTTTCGTATGCTTCATTTACTTCCTTAAATTTTTCTTCTGCTTCTTTTCTATTATTTGGATTTGCATCTGGGTGATATTTTTTTGCCAATCTTCTAAAAGCTTTTTTTAGTTCATCATCTGTTGCATTTTTATTAACTCCTAAAACCTCATAATAATCTCTTTTTTCTGCCATGATATCCTCCAATTTGATTACTTAAATAAGATATGGAGGTCATAGACCCCCAACACTTACTTATTATTTTTTATCATTGTCATCTTCTACTTTATAGTCTGCATCATATACATTTCCATTTTCATCTGTCTTTGGTCCAGCTTGATCAGCATTTCCTTCTCCTGAAGCTCCTGCACCAGCAGCTCCATTTGGATTTGCATTTTTATATAATTTTTCTGTTATTTCATAAAATACTGATGTTAATTTTTCTGTTGCTGATTTTATAGCTTCTGTATCTTTTCCTTCTAATGTTTTCTTTAAATTATCTAGTTCTGCTTCTACTTTTGATTTTTCTTCATTACTAATTTTATCTCCAATTTCTTTCATTGTTTTTTCTGTATTAAAGATTAAACTTTCTGCATTATTTCTAACTTCTATTTCTTCTTTTTTCTTCTTATCTTCTGCTGCATGAGCTTCTGCATCTTTAACAGCTTTTTCAATATCTTCATCAGTTAAATTTGTTGAAGCTGTAATTGCTACATTTTGTTCGTTTCCTGTTGCCATATCTTTTGCAGAAACATGAACTATACCATTTGCATCAATATCAAAAGTAACTTCAATTTGTGGTACTCCTCTTGGTGCTGCTGGTATTCCTGTTAATTGGAATTTTCCTAATGTCTTATTACCTGAAGCCATTTCTCTTTCACCTTGAAGAACATGAATTTCTACTGCTGTTTGACCATCTGCTGCTGTAGAGAAAATTTGTGATTTCTTTGTAGGTATTGTTGTATTTCTATCTATTAATTTTGTAAATACTCCACCATATGTTTCAATTCCTAATGACAATGGTGTTACATCTAGTAATACTAAATCTTTAACATCTCCTGAAAGTACACCACCTTGAATAGCTGCACCTATAGCAACACACTCATCTGGGTTAATTCCTTTGTCTGGTTCCTTTCCTGTAATTTTCTTAACAATTTCTTGAACTGCAGGAACTCTTGTAGAACCTCCAACTAATAATACTTTGTGTAAATCATTTGCAGATATTCCTGCATCTTTTAATGCTTTTTCTACAGGTTCTCTTGTTGCTTCTACTAAATCACTAATTAATTCTTCAAATTTAGCTCTTGTTAATTTTACATCTAAATGTTTTGGTCCTGTGCTATCTGCTGTAATAAATGGTAAATTTATTTGTGTTTCTTGCATTCCAGATAATTCTATTTTAGCTTTTTCTGCTGCTTCTTTTAATCTTTGCATTGCCATTCTATCTGCACTTAGGTCAATTCCATTTGATTTTTTAAATTCTGATACTAAATAATCAATAATTCTTTGGTCAAAATCATCTCCACCTAAATGTGTGTTACCATTTGTAGATAAAACTTCAAATACTCCATCACCAATATCTAGAATTGAAACATCAAATGTTCCTCCACCTAAATCATAAATCATAATTTTTTGGTCTTGATCTTCTTTATCCATTCCATAAGCAAGTGAAGCTGCTGTTGGTTCATTTATAATTCTTAAAACTTCAAGTCCTGCTATTTTTCCAGCATCCTTTGTTGCTTGTCTTTGACTATCACTAAAATATGCTGGAACTGTTATAACAGCTTGTGTAACTTTTTGTCCTAAATAATTTTCTGCATCTGCTTTTAATTTTTGTAATATCATTGCTGAAATTTCTTGTGGAGAAAATTCATCTCCATCTATTTTAACTTTTTCTGCTGTTCCCATTTTTCTTTTAATTGAAATTACTGTATTTTCTGGATTTGTAACAGCTTGACGTTTTGCTATTTGTCCTACTAATCTTTCTCCATTTTTAGAGAATGCTACAACTGATGGTGTAGTTCTATTTCCTTCTGCATTTGGTATAACAACTGGTTCTCCACCTTCCATAACTGCAACACATGAATTTGTTGTTCCTAAGTCAATTCCTATAATCTTTCCCATTTTAAATTCCTCCTAAAAATATTTATATTAAATTTTAAAACTTAATAACTTGCTATATATTATAATTATCTTTTAATTGTTTAATTATAATATTATTGTTTTCTATAAATTCTTTTGTAACTTCACTTTGCCATTCATCTTTTGTCATTTCTGCTAATTTTCTATTTGATAATTTTTTATATCCTAATTCTTCTCCCAGCCAATCTGGCTTTTGGAAGTTATTAGCTTCTTTTTGGTTTGGAAATTCTATTTCTGCTGTAAGTAGTCCATCTAAATAATTATAGTATATATCCATCTCAACTTTTAAATCATTTTCTATTGGAATTTTAATTCTTGTTTTTTCTATTATGTTACTAATTTTATTTTTAAGTAATTTTTCAAATAATTCTTGAGAAATTTGATTTTCTATTTCATATTTTTCAGCAATATCATAATTATTATTATATTCAATATCACCTTTCGTCTTTAGTGTATAAATATATATTTGTTTATTTTCTGGATAAATTTCTTTTATATCCCTTATTCTAATAAGTGTTAATTTATCCTTATAAATAAAAGCTTGTTTAATATATACTACATTTTCTATTTTTAAGTCCTTAGGTAAATATTTTACAGCAAACTTTCTTTCTATTTCTTTATTCATATTTTTCTCCTATTAGAGCTCGCTTTGCTTCGCATTTTTTACA
The DNA here is from genome assembly GCA_944392945.1 of uncultured Clostridia bacterium. Lineage (GTDB taxonomy): Bacteria > Bacillota > Clostridia > TANB77 > CAG-508 > Merdicola. Next base: position 16,014 of record CALXYJ010000028.1, read on the forward strand.
ATCTTACTAAGTTCAATTTTATCTCTTGATTTCACTTTAAATTCCTTTAATCTGTTTACAATCTCACTCTGTTCGATTGTATAAGTTATCCGTAGCTCGCTTTGCTTCGCACGGCTAACTTAGTTTGCGACTACAACCATTGAATGTCTTATAACTCTATCTCCTATTTTGTAGCCTTTCCTATAGTCTTCTTTTATTTCTTTTTCTCCTAGATTTTCATCTACTACAGAACTTACTGCTTCATGCAATTCTGGATCAAACGTTTTTCCTACTGATTCTATTTCTTCTACTCCATTGGTCTTTAACAAATCTTGTAATTGCTTATATACAAGTTCTACTCCTTGTTTAAAATCCTTGTCCTTCGTTTCTGTTTGTACTGCTTTTTCCAAATTATCCAATACTGGAAGTATTCCTGTCATAATATCTCCCATTATCATATTGTATAATTGATCTCTTTCCTTTGCACTTCTTTTTTTGTAATTTTCAAATTCTGCTAAAACTCTTTTATATCTATCCATTAATTCATCATATTCTTGTTCTTTTTTTACTAATTCCTCTTTCTTAACCATTTCATCTGATTTTATAACTTCTGGTTCTTTCTTTTGTTCTTTTTTTATTTCTTTTTTTTCTGCCAACTTACATACCCTCTTTCTTATTATTATCTTCATTTAATTTTTTACTAATATATTTCATAACTGAAATTACTTTTGCATAATCCATTCTTTTAGGTCCTATTATTCCAATTGTTCCTAAATCTTTATCACCCATAGTATGTTTAAATGTTATTATACTAAAATCTTTTAAGTTGCTATTTTCATCATCATCACCTATAAAAACATTTATATCTTCTGCATCACCAGAATTAAATATTTCTAACATTTCATCTTTTGCATCCAACAAATTAACAAAATTCTTTGCAACCTTCATACTTTTAAACTCCGGTAAATCAAACGATTTTTTAGCACCTTCAAGAAATATATTATTATTTTCTTCTTCCACAATTTTATTTATTTGCTCTATTATAGCTTTCATAATTCCTATACTATAATGCACTTCGGAGAAAATATAGTCTGCCATTGGCTTATCTATCTTAGATAATGGCTTTCCTTTTAATCTATTATTAAACAAATTATTTAAAGTATCTACTTGGCTTTCTGTTATATCTTCATCAAATTTTATAATTGTTTCTTTAACTAAACCTGTATCTGTTACAATAACAACCATTAACATTCTTTGCCCTAAAGAAACAAATTTAATTTCTTCTATAATTTGTTTATCTGCTTTTGGTCCGACTGCAACAGTTGTATAATGAGTTATTTCTGATAACGTAGTTGTTGCAACCTTAGTAAGATCTTCTATCTCATTAACCTTAACTTTTAATTTATTTTGAATATATTTAATTTCTTCTAAACTTAAATTATCTTCTTTTAGCAGTTCATTAACATAATACCTATATCCTTCTGCAGATGGTACTCTTCCTGCTGAAGTATGTGGTTTATCTAAAAAACCTATACTTTCTAACTGTGCCATATCATTTCTTATTGTCGCACTACTATAATCTAGTCCATGACCTTTTGATATACTTCCAGAACTTACAGGTTCTGCGGTACTAATATATTCTTCCACTATTGCTTGTAATACTTTCTTTTTTCTTTCGTCCAAATCTTTCTTTTTCAATATTTTCACCTCTTTAGCACTCTTTACATGTGATTGCTAAATTCTTTAAATATATTATATTCATTTTTAGCAAATGTCAATACCTTTTGCTAAAAATTCTTTGTGAATTTTTTGTGAAAATAGTTTTTATATAATGAAAAAGAGGAGGATTGCTAAGTGCATTTCCCCCCTCTTGTCAAATGGCTCGTTATGTTACTGTTTTGTTATTTTTTTATTACTTTTTTATTGACTGTAACCAGTTATATATATCTGCATATATCTGGTCCTTCTCTTCTTCGTGAAGGATGTCATGGCGTAAGCCCGGATACATCTTTACAGAAATATCCTTTACGCCTGCCTTTTCAAGCGCTTTTTTAGTCAACTTTACTCCTTTTCCACAGTCTCCAACTGGATCCTTTTCGCCGGAAATAAGTAAAATTGGTAAATTTTTATCCATCTTTTTTATGTTTTTTACATTAGATGAATACAACATTCCATCAAGCAATTCTCGGAAAAGTCCTGCTGAAAAGTCTCCTCCTCTTTGAGGATCTTCAATGTACTCATCCAATGCCTTCTCGTTGGAACATAACCAATCATACTCCGTTCTGTTTGGAGCAAATATTTTGTTATATGTACCAAAAGTCAACTGATGGATTGCAGGTGTAGAATTTTCTTCTCCGGCTTTTTTAGCTTCTTTATTTGCCATAAATTTTCCAATTTTTATAGCTACCGGAGCCATTTGCCCAGTTCCCATTATAATTGCCCCGTCCAGATTCCCTGGATAATCAATTAGATAGGTCCTTAATACAAACGAACCTAAAGAAAATCCCAACATGTAATAAGATAATTCTGGATATTTCTCTTTTGTCATTTTTTGCAAAGTAAGAACATCTTTTACTACCCACTGCCAAGAACCTTTTGGTCCAAAGTACATAGGCTTTGCTCCTTCTGCAATTGACTTTCCATGACCTAAATGGTCATTTCCAACCACTACGAATCCTTTATCTGTCAAATACTCTGCTAAATCTTCGTAGCGTAACACATATTCTGTAACTCCATGCATAATCTGCAAAATACCTATTGGTTCTTTTTCCGGTATCCACTCTAATGCATGTATTTTAGTTTTACCATCTGCTGATGGATAATAGAATTCTGTTTTTTTCATTTGTATTCCTCCTACTTATTGCCAGGTAGTGTCAACTAAATTTATATTTTATTTAGTTACACCCCTGTATTTTTAAGAGTTTCATCATTTTTTTGTAATA
>CALXYJ010000029.1 GCA_944392945.1 uncultured Clostridia bacterium
CGTTTTTTGAGGTATGACTTTTTTGAAAACGAAAGGTTAGGAGGAAATTAGCATGAAGGAGAACAAAAGAAAAATAAATTCGTTAATAAGTATTTTATTAATAATTGTATTAGTAACAATTTCATTAATGTATTTTAATATAAAGGGAAAGGATGTAGCAATTAAAAGCTCACTTAAAGAATATAATACAGAATCACAAGAAAATGAACATATGCATGTAGAATTAGATAATAGTGGAGACAAAGTGCCAGTGCCAAATGGATATGTAGGAAGTAAGGTGGCAGGAGAAAATGAAATAGATACAGGATACGTAATTTATGAAGGAGAAGTAAATGATGAAAATGTAGTGAAAGCACAAAAAACAAGAAACCAATATGTATGGATTCCTGTACCAGATATAAGTAAAATGTACGGAATAGACGAAAATGGAAAAAAGTGGGGAAAGTTATATGAATTTACTACAGATGAGGGAGATAATATTGATCCAATAACAGGAGCAAAGCCATTAAATTGGAGTGAAAATAATGGAATTATGAATATAATAGGTATATATAATTATAGAGAACCAGATATAGTATTAAAAGATAATAGTATGAAAGTATATGATATGAATTCTAATTTAAAAAATTTAAACATAGGAGCCGAAAATAGTCATAATTTTTTAATCCAATTAGAAAAAGAATTTAATGAAATGATAGATAGTGTAAGAAAATACGGAGGGTTCTATATAGGTAGATACGAAACAGGAAATCTAAATCAAGAAAAAGCAGTAATAATAAAAGGAAATATTAATATAAGCAGTCAAAATTGGTATACGATGTATAAAAAATGTAAGGATTTAAAAGACGAAAATATGAATATTGAAACAGGAATGATATGGGGAAATCAGTGGGATAGGACATTAATGTGGTTAATAGAAAGTGATAATAAAAGTAAAGAAGAGATATGTAAAGATTCTAGCAGTTGGGGTAACTATATATCTGCAACATTTGAATATGAAGAGACTGATGGAAATATAGTAACAAAAAATGAAGGTATTGCTAAAAGAATTCCAACAGGAAGCACGGAATACACAAATGCTAATAATATATATGATTTAGCAGGAAATGCACATGAATGGACTATGGAAGGTGAAGCTACTAGTACAATGAATAGAATATTTAGAGGAGGATATTTCTCATATTCTTCAACTAGTGTTTTACCGTCAAGTAATAGAGGTGGATATGTTACAACTTCTACAAATGTATATAGAAGTTGTCGAGCAATGCTTTATATTAAATAATTTTTCTATTACAAAAAAATAGGGATTTTTTAAATCCCTATTAAATCAAAAATTATTCCAAATATTACACCAATTGCAAATAATAAAATTGTAATTTTTATATTTTCTTTTAAATCTTTATTGGTTCTAAATAAAATTAGTAAACCAACACCTGTATTAACAAGAAGACCTGCAATCATTGTAGCAAAGTTAAGTACTCCAGAAAGATATAATTGAGTAATAATAACTGAAGATGCACAGTTTGGTATTAAACCTACTAAGGCAGATATAATTGGTCCAACTACAGGTGTTGAGTTTAATAAATGAGATAATCTATCTTCACCTATAAAGTATATTATTAAATTTAATATAAAAGAAATAATCAAAATATATATTGTAATACTTAAAGTGTGCTTTATTGCAGATCGTATAATACCATGTTCACAATGACAATGTTCATGTTCGCACAAATCTTTAATTTCTGGTTCATCCTCTGAAGTTTCAAATTTTCTTCTAAAAAATAAATCTATTATAAAACCTACAAGTACTGCAATAACTAATTTAATTAATAAAATAGATAAAATAGTTTTTATATCTACAGCTTCCGAAATTAAAATAGGAAGCATCTCATCAGATGTTGATAAAAAAACAGCAATTAATGTACCTAAAGTGATAATTCTAGCAGAGTAAAGACTTGAAGCTGCTGCAGAAAATCCACATTGTGGAACTATACCAAGCAAACCTCCAATAAAAGGTCCAAATTTGCCAGATTTTTTTATAGCATCTTTTGTTTTATGACTGGTTTTATGTTCAATAAATTCCATTATTATATAAGTAATTAATAAAAAAGGAATCAATTTTACGGTATCAATTAAACTATCTAAAATTACATCCCACATAATAAATCTCCTATTCGTAATATAACATAAATATTTTACTATAAAATACCAATATTTTCAAGTAATCTGTTGCAAAAGCTAAAAAAATATGATAAAATACCTGTGCTGAAAAGAGAAATCTTTTCTCCTTACCCATTTAGTTGATGGGTTATTAAACCATGAGGAGGTGAACAATAATGAATAAATACGAAAGTGTTATCATTATCAATCCATCTATTGAAGAACAAGCTATAAAAGATTTAGTATCAAAATTCACAGATTTAATTAATCAAAATGGAAAAGTTGAATCTGTTGATGAACGTGGTACACAAAAATTAGCTTATCCTATTCAAAAAAAGGAAGAAGGATATTATGTAGTAATCAATTTTGAAGCTAAACCAGATTCAATAGATGAATTAGAAAGAAATTACAGAATAGAAGACAACATAATGAAATTTATCGTAGTTAGAAAAGAAAAATAATAATACGGGGGCCTTTAATAGAAAGGTAAGGGATAAAATATGAATAAAGTAGAATTAATAGGTAGATTAACAAGAGATCCAGAAGTAAGATATACTCAAACAAATAATACTTTAGTAGCTTCATTTTCATTAGCTGTTAATAGAAGATTTGTACGTCAAGGAGAAGAAAGACAAGCAGATTTTATTAATATAGTTGCATGGAGCAAATTAGGAGAATTTTGTAGTAAATATTTTAAAAAGGGTCAACAAGTTGCTATCGTAGGAAGAATACAAACAAGAACTTGGGATGATGACCAAGGTCAAAAACATTATGTAACAGAAGTTGTTGCAGAAGAAGCATATTTTGCAGAAGGAAGAAGAGATGCAGAAGCTGGCGGAAGTTTTGATAATGCATTCGGATCTATGCCTGTAGGAGGAGATTCAGATTTTGAGACAACTTCTAATGACGATTTACCATTTTAATCAGAAAGGGGGAGAAATAAATGGCAGATAAAAAACAAAATAGAAGAAACAATAGAAATGATGATGATTTCAATCCAAGATTTAGAAAAATGAGAAAAAAAGTATGTCCTTTATGTGCAGATAAAGATTTAGAATTAGATTATAAAAATGCAGAACAATTAAGAAAATTTATAAATGATAAAGGTAAAATCTTACCAAGAAGAGCAACAGGAGCTTGTGCAAAACATCAAAGAGACATTACTTTAGCAGTAAAAAGAGCAAGACACATTGCTGTATTACCATATACACAAAATTAGTTTTTTATTTACATAGAACTGTAATCAATTAATGGTTACAGTTTTTTTATGTCTAGATAATTATGGCAAATGTTACAAAACTTATATTCGTTTTTTATTATTGATAAATTATGTAAATTATAGTATAATTAAAAAGCATAACAAGTAAAGGAGTACTGGATATGAGATTTTCAAGAAAAGAAGAAATCCAGAAGAGACGGAAAGATGTTTTCTTTGCGTTCTATATGGAAGAAATGTCAGTTGATTTAATATCATATTTGACAGGCTATTCATGTAAAACAATTGAAAAAGATCTTGAAGAAATACAAAAGAAAGAACAAGTATATTATACAGAATTGTTTAATTCATAAGAAAAAAGCGGGTACAAAATCTTCTAATAATTGTTTATAGAAAATTTTGTACCCACAAAGTTTTTATAGTCAAGAAAATTTTATATATTTCTAATTTTAAATCGAATATCGTCTCCAAAAAATTTACAAATGTTATAATAACCAACTATTCTTGATACAATTCTTTCATCATAAATAGAAAATAAATTTTGAATGGAAAGGTTTGTTGAGATAATAGTTTTTTTGTTGTTCAAAATACGAGTATTAATTATATTAAATAATTCTGTAAATTTCATATTATTAATAGTCTCTGTGCCTAAATCATCAATTATTAATAAATCAGAATTATAAATATTTTCTATAAAATCTTTAGAAACAGTATTTTTGCCAAATTTGCAATCTAAGATATTATCAAGCATTAAAGGTGCAGTTTGGTATAAAACAATTTTTCCAGAATCTATTAATTCTTTGGCAATACAATTGGAAAGATAAGTTTTACCAAGTCCAGGACTACCGGTAAATAAAAGATTCTTACTCTTAGAATTATCAAAATTAGCTAAAAAATTGTCTACAATTTTTTTTATGATTAACATGTTTTGGCGAGGAGATACGGAAGAATGATATTTTTCTTCATTAACCTCATCAGAATACATGTTAATATCGAAGTTTTTAAAATTCTCATCATCTAATTTGTTTATATTTGATTTATTATAAGAAATATTTATTAATTTTTGTTTTAAGCATGAACACATTGACTTCAAATTACCATTTGATGATACATATCCTGTATCATTACAAATAGGACAATCATATTTTGGTAATAAGTCTGATTCATCCATATTAATACTCTTTAAAAAATTATGTTTGTCATTTTTTAAAGATTCCAGTTTGGCTTTTAAAGATTCTATTTTATTTGTATCATTGGATTGTAATTTCTCTCTAGAAATATCTAACCCACATTTTATTATTGCAGAATTTATTTTGTCATATTCAGGATAAGTATTAATTAAATTTTCCTTTTTTTCATCAGCTAATTGTTCTGCATGTAATCTTTTTAATTCATACTCTTTTAATAAATCTTTTAAAATATTATCAGCCATAAACTACTCCTTATCTTAAAAAATATTGGGCTGAGACTAATTATTTGCATATAAAGAATCTAAATCATTATAAGTTCTTTGCTCAAATGCTTTATAATTAGTTTGCTTTTCTAAAGATTTTTTATTTTGATTTTGTATTTTCATTTCTGCAAGATATTTATTAACATCTGCTGTAGTATGTAAATTATGCTCATGCCAATTTGAGATAAGTTTATCTAAATAATCAAAATTAGGATTTGATTTTGATGTAGTTTTCTTTAATGCAATTTCTATAATATCCATATTATATGAATAATCTACTACCCATTTTTCGATATATGCACTTTCGTATTGTGTTAAAGGACGAGAAAATCCTAATTTTTTTGATACTTGCTTTTTTATTAAAGAAAGTTTTTCTTGCTTAGCATAATAATTATCTAAGTCTGTAAAATTTTGAATGTGGTTTTTGTACCAGCTATCAGCTACAGCTTGAATATAATTTCTATGTAAGGCAGAGCGTTCTAAACAATATCTAAATAAAGCAATCATAACTTGTTCGTCAAAACCATATTTTTTGAACCATAAATCTATATCATTATACCAAGAAGGAGACATCATTCCTTGGAAACAAGAATTATTAATCTCTTCTATGGCTTTTGCTCTATATTGATTTTTTGCATTAGAAAGGGCACTTTCTGGGGAAGATGTTAATTTAGGAGAATATAGTTTATTTAATTCTTTTTCCTGTAAATCAACAACAATATACTCATTATTTTTCTTTATTAAAACTTCTTGCTCTTCCCAATAAGCTAAAGCTTCTTGAATTGTTTTAAAAGGGATATTTAATGTTTTAGACATATCGTTAATTTTTATCTCTTTGTTAAATTTAGAAAGAAAAACAATGTATAGATATACTTTTATGTAATCGCCACTAGCTTGTGACATATATTCTGTAAAGAATATATCTGGTAATTTTGTTTCTGAAAATAAAAAGTTTTTATCATTTTGTTCTAACTTCATAGTTCCCCTCCTACAATTACATTATTATAGCATTATAAAAAATTTTTTACAATAACGAGAAACGACAAAATTTTACAAAAATTGTACAATGTGCTATGTATCAAATGAATTTTTTTTATATAAATATACATTTCTATTTTTAAAAAATTTTAATATATATGAAAGGACATATAAAATATTTTCATTATTAAATCCAATTATAAATGTTAAAGTTAAAGGGCCATTTATAATAATAAATAAAATTATTTTTAAATTAAGATTTCTAAAAAATAAATTAACTAAAAAGTATGTAATTAAATAAACTATGACTAAAAAAATTAAAGATGAATAATCTATAAAACCAAGAAATTTATTTTTAAAATTAAAATTTTGTGGGATTATAAAAATAATATCACCTCATTTTTATAAAAGATTTCATGGTAGATAAATTTGTAGAAATTCCGGTGGATATTCCACCAATTAAATCACGAATATATATATTGGATTTTGTAAGAGCATAAATGCCACCAATATAAAGAAATTTAGAAATTATATTATCCGAAAAATCTAATGATAATGTGACTATTAAAATTATAGATATAAAAAATTGCAAAAATAGCAGTGAGAAAAAAGATTTAAACCATTGTTTAAAAAACCAGCTAAATGAATCTATAGATAAAGATAGAAATGCAAATGGAGAAAGTAAGATAAATACTTTTATCATAATAAAACGTAAAGAATATGAAAACATAAGTGTTAAAAGACCAGTACTGCAAAAAGACTTTATTATACCATTTAGTGAAAAAATATCTATAGAAGTACTTTCTAGTGAGATTACAGAATTTAATTCTGTAACCAGTGTTTTAAAAGTTATTTCTTTAGAAATAATATTAGAACCAATATCTTGAACAGAATTTGTTAGTAATCCAATAATATTAATAAATTGTTCACAAATAAAATAGGATGAATTCATAATAATAGACAGTATTATAATTTTGAATATAAATTGATATGGTCTTTGAACTTGTGTTCCAGAATAATATGATAAAAATAATTTTACACAATAATATAGTAAATAAGCTAATATTAAAGAATTAGCAACAACCAAAATACCTGTTGATGAAGATTTAAAAAAAGATTCTAAATTGGTGTTTCCTAGATTTGCATTAGTTAAAAATACAATATCATCTATATAAGAATAGATATTATTATCTATAGAAGCAAATAAATTTTGAATAAGCTCATTAATGGCATTAGCTATAATGGTTGATAAATTATTAGTATCCATAAATTATCCCATTAAAGATTCTATAGCAGCTAAGATTAGATCTAATGCTAATATGAAACCATATGAAAATAAAGAATTTTTAATAAGTTTTTTACCAAGTCGTATTCTTTCTTCATCACCAAAACTGAATTTTTTCATAAAAATACCTGTACCAACAGCAACTGCTGCAGCGGGAGTTGCAAGTTTTAGAAGCCATTTTTGTATGGACTCGAAAGCTGAATTTAATTTACTAACTATTTTAGGATCTGCTGCATATACTTGTGATACGAAAATAATATTAAAAACTATTAAAAAACAAATAATAAATAATAATTTTTTCTTTTTTATATTATCACAACCTTTCTGATTACTTCTTAAAATATGGAATCATATTCAGTTTTTGAGGTGGAAGTGTATTATTGCCATCTGATAAAAAAGCTAGACAAGAAAAAGTACTTAATTCTTGAGTAAAAAAGTGGGAATCATAAATATAATCATATTGATAATATGTATTTATACTTTCAGAAATGTTAGAATTTTTAGATTTAAATTTTTGAATTAAATAATTATAATTTGATTCTTGTGCATTTTCCGAAACTGTTTTAGACGTTTTTTCTTTATCCTCTTTTCCAATTTGTTTTTGAGCATTCTCTATAGTAAAAATATCATCTGTTCTAAACCAAAGTTTATTTACTAAGTTTTGAATTATAACTTTTAAAGCAGATTCATCTTTTATAGTATTAAGTAATGAAGAATAACTTTGGGAAGAAACTATATTAATACATTTAGCTTCTCTACTTTCGGAAAAGAAATTAGCATCAGAAGATGTAATGTATTCTTGGTATTCGTCACAAATAAAGGCAACTGATCTTGTACTTTTTTTATTTAAAGAATTCATAACTTCTGCTTGGAAATCTAATTTCATATATGTTGCAATAATTTTTGAAAGAGTTGAAAATTCGGCAATATTCATGGAAAGAACTACTATTTTCCCAGAAGAAATTAAATTTTTAAAACCTTTAAAAGTGATATTATTTTTTGAAGGTGAAAAAATTTTAGAGATTTTGTAGTCAGAAATAAATGGTAATGTTATTCTTGTTATTTCTGATTTTAAAATAGATATTGTTCTTTCGTCTAATTTGTAAAATTCATTTTCAAAAAATGTTATTGCAGAAGTAAGATTATATAATTCTGACTTAGAAAATTTATTTTCTTGAAACATTGTTCTTAAGATTTTTACTTTTTCTAAATAATATGATTTATTATTTAGTAACTTATGTAATTCGATAAAATTTACATAGTTATTGTTATATAGCCTACATAATTTTATGGATTCTGCTAAAATTTGCTCAGCTTTATCTAACCAAAAGGATTCACTATTATTTGGAGATAATAAAGTAAGAATTGTTTTAAGTCTATTGGCTAGAACAAGTGGGTTTAAGTTGGGTTTATCTAAAGGATTATATGATTCTTTAGAGTCTAGACCAATAATAATTAGATCATTTATTCTATTGAATTTTTTTGCATATAATTTAATTTGATTATAAAAATTTCCTTTTACGTCTAGACATAATATTCCTAATTTTTCTTTTGGATTATTTGCTTTATATTTTATAAGTTGTTCTGAAAAAGGATAAATTGCAGAACTGGTTTTTCCACTTCCTATTGTTCCGGTAATTAAAATATTTTGATACAGGGATTTTTCCGGAAGTATAATGTTACTATTTAATTTTGAACTAAAACCAATAAGCAAATTTAAATTACTATTAAGTGTCGGCACTTCTATTTTATTTATTTCTTTTACTTCTTTTGAAAAAGTTTTATAGAGTATATAAGAAATAGATGTACTTGATATAGTTAAAATGACTATATAAAATATTTTAAAATATTTCCAAAATTCAGGATATTTACTACAGATATTAAATGGATGGATAGCAAAATTAATGGTTATATTATTGGATGTAAAAATAGGATGGAATATAACTAAATTAAAAACAATTAGTAAAAAAGAACATATAAAAAACAGAAAAAAATGTTTTTTAGGCATAAAACCTCCACTATTTTGAATTAATTTTTTTATTTAATTTAACTCCTTGAATATCTTGAGAAGCAATATAACTGATAATAGAATAAATTGAATAAAAAGCTATAAAAAAGTTAATAATAAATGAAATAAAAAATAGATTGATTAAAAAATTTATACAAATCACCTACCATGTAAGATTCTACTATAAAATATTAAGAATGTCTATACTTTTACAAAAAAATATGTTAAAATATTACCATTGAGAAAGAGGAGGTAAAAAAATGCAAATAGAGAAAACAACAAAAATAGGTGAATTATTAGATACAAATCCTGAAAAAGCGGAATTATTATTAAGTGTTGGAATGCATTGTTTAGGATGTCCAGCATCTAGAGAAGAAACTTTAGAAGAGGCATGTATGGTACATGGAATAGATGTTGAAGAATTATTAAAAGAGCTAAATAAATAGCCAAAACACAAAAAAGTGAAAAAATTTTGAAAAAAATATGAAAATATGTTGACAAAACGAAAAAAAAATAGTAATATATAAGAGCACTGCGATACAGTGCATATGGGCTATTAGCTCAGGTGGTAGAGCACTTGACTTTTAATCAAGTTGTCCCGCGTTCGAGTCGCGGATAGCTCACCAAATGAATACTAAATAAAATTTAGTATTCATTTATATTTATGGCCCGTTGGTCAAGCGGTTAAGACATCGCCCTTTCACGGCGGAGACATGGGTTCGATTCCCGTACGGGTCACCATTTAACCAAATGCCACTTTAGCTCAGTTGGTAGAGCAACTGACTTGTAATCAGTAGGTCGTCCGTTCAAGTCGGACAAGTGGCTCCATATACTTAAAGCTAGACTTTCTATAAAGATTGCCTAGCTTTTTGTTTGTATCTAAAAAAATAAAAATTATAAGATTTAAATTTTTTTAAGAAGGTGGAAAATGAAAAAAGTAATATTAGTAACAGGAGCTTCACGAGGAATTGGCAATAATATAGTAAGAAGTTTGGCTAATAATAATATTGTAATAGCAAACTATAATAAATCAGTAGAACAAGCAATTAAATTAAAGGAAGATATGCAAGAAAAACAAGTGGATATAGATATTATAAAGGCAGATGTTTCTAATAGAGAAGAAGTTAATTCTATGGTTAGTACTATTATAGAAAAATACGGAAAAATTGATGTTCTAATAAATAATGCAGGAATTTCACAATATAAATTATTTACAGATATAAGTGATGAAGATTGGGACATAGTGATGAATAATAATTTAAAATCAGTCTTTATAACAACACAAGAAGTTTTAAAAAGTATGATACCAAGAAAAGAAGGTTTAATTATAAATATTTCTTCTGTATGGGGAGTTACTGGTGCTGCAATGGAAGTTGCATATTCAACATCAAAAGCTGGAATTATAGGGTTAACAAAGAGTTTGGCAAAAGAATTAGGACCTTCTAATATAAGAGTAAATGCAATAGCACCTGGGATAATAAATACTGAAATGAATAATAAGTTCTCTAAGGAAGAGATAGATAATATTAAAGAAGAAATTCCACTAGAAAGAATTGGGGAACCTGGGGAGATAAGCAAATGCATTAAATGGCTAATGGAAGATAATTATACAACAGGTCAGGTTATTTCTATAAATGGTGGTTGGAATATATAATATAAATCGTAGAAGAATATTGTATATACAATGTTTTCTACGGTTTATTTTTATATAAAAAAGACGAACTTAAAAAACTGTTAAAACAGCTATTTTAAGTTCATCCATATATTTTAAAATTAAAATCCTTTAATTTATTTTATTGAATTTTCGTCTTCTACTGTATTTGCAGAATTTGTATTAAAAGAAAATAATTTTGGCAAATATCTAACAGCAGCAATAACTGAAAATTTAATTTTTTTCCATAATAAATGAGATTTGCGAAGTTTATTTGGTTCTTCTAGACTTGTTTCTTGAACTAAAATTAAATCTTTTGGTAATGGTGCGATCTCGAACACATAATTTTTTCCACCATTATTATCCCATTCACCTTTACTATTTTTAAAACAGAAATTTAAAGAATCTTTACCATTTAAATAAATTAAAGATTGGTAACCTAATTCAGTTTTTTCCATTTTAATTTCATTTACATTCTCCCATAACAAGCCAAAACCATAATGTATATATAGTTCTGTATCTGAATTATCTTGGAAAAATTTTCCTGTATACGAAATTTTTACAACAGAATTTTCTATTAATTTATCTGTGTTAAAAAATATATTTTTTACTAATTCCATATTGCATTTCTCCTCATTTATCTTTTGATTTGTATAGTTTATTATATCATTAATATTATATATTTAAGTTTAACAATATTCAATAGTTTTTTACAAAAAAATATAAATTTATTGCAAAACTTTTCCAATTATATAAAATATGTCATTCTCTTTTATTTTTATTTTTGGATATTTTGGATTATCTGGCCAAAGCGAAATATGAGTTTTTGTATGTACATAGAATCTTCGTATTAAAATTTGACCATTATAGTAAAAAAGTCCAATATCAAATGACTTTAATGGTGCACCAAGATCCACAAAAACATATGAATATTTATCAAAAATTTTATTCATAGAATCATCATTTAATCTAATTCCAAAAGATACAGAATTAAGTCCAGGGGGACATTTCGTAAAATGCAAATCATTAATATCATCAATTAAAAGTATTCTATCTTCGGCAGTATATTTAAAAATATTGTAATCAATTGCTTCTTGGGTTAATGTAGAACCATATGAAGCTAAAAATTTTTGATATGGTACATCTATTGCTTTACATATATCTGTTAAAACTTTATAAGTTGGTTTTCTATTACCATTTTCTATATGTGACAAATATCCAGGATCCACACCAATGTCTTGTGCAATTCTTCTTTTTGTCATATGTTTTTTTGTTCTAATATTTCTAATTAAATTTCCTAACATAGCCTCAACCTCTACAGTATTATATAAAAGCTTAAAAAAAATGTCTACTACTGACGAAAAAAATATTGAAAATATAGTAATATTATGTTATACCTGTAATATATAATTATAAGGGATTTAAGGGGAGTAGACTTATGATTAAAGAAAAAGTTGTAGAGAAAAAAGATACATCTACAAAGACAGAAGAGAAAAAGAATAAGAAAATGGCTAAAAAAACTAAAATAATAATAGTTGGTATAACGATTTTTATTTTATTAATATTAGCATTATTAAGTGTTATTTTTGCGCTTGTTAATAAGAATAATGATAAAATATTAAATGGTATTAGTATTAATGGAATAGAAGTGCAAGGAAAGACGAAAGAAGAAGCTAAACAATTATTAGAAGAGAAAACTAATGCTAAAAAAAAGGAAGATTTAATTTTAAAAATGAATGCAACAACTGAAGATAACGAAGAATATAATGGTGTTATTAGTTTTGAACAACTACAATTGAACTATAAAATAGATGAAGCTGTAGATAAAGCTTATAATATAGGTAGAGATAGCAACGTTTTTGCTAATAATTTTAGTATTATAAAAACTAATTTTTCAAAAAATGATATAGAGTTACCATTTGAATATAATAATGAAGAATTACAAAAACAAATAGATACAATAAATGGGCAGATACCAGGAGTTGTTATAGAAAGTAGTTATTATATAGATGAAGATAGTGATGAGCTTGTAATAACTAAAGGAAAAACAGGAGTTGAAGTGGATCCAGATTTATTAAAGGAAGAGGTTGAAGAAGAGATAAAAAATGTGGATAACACCGAAAAAGAAATATCATTATCCACAAAGAGTAAAGAGCCTGAACCAATAGATCTTGATAAAATATATTCAGAAATTCATACAGAGCCTAAAGATGCATATTATACACAAAATCCATTTACTTTATATCCTCATGTAGATGGTGTGGATTTTGCAATTTCTATGGATGATGCTAAAAAATTATTAGAAGAAGATAAAGAAGAATATATAATACCATTAAAAATTACACATCCAAATATTACAACAGATAAAATAGGATCTGAAGGATTTCCAGATTTATTAGGAACATTTTCTACAAACTATAACGCTGGAAACACAAGTAGAACTACTAATTTAAGATTAGCATCTAATAAAATTGATGGAACTGTTTTAATGCCAGGAGAAACTTTTTCATACAATAAAGTAGTAGGAGAGAGGACAATTGCAGCAGGATATAAGGAAGCAGCCATGTATTCTGGAGGAAAAGTTGTAGATGGTTTAGGTGGAGGTATTTGCCAAATATCTTCTACACTATATAATGCTGTTATTTTTGCAAATCTAGAAATTGTAAGTAGAAGTAATCATCAATTTGTACCATCTTATGTAAAAGCTAGTAGAGATGCAACAGTTGTTTATGGTGCAATAGATTTTAAATTTAAAAATAATAGGAATTATCCAATTAGAATAAAAAGTTCTGTAAGTGGCGGGGTAGCTAAGGTTTCTATTTATGGAATGAAAGAAGATACGGAATATGAAGTAAAAATAGAAACAAAAATTACTGGAAGTATTCCTATGCAAACAACTTATGAAGATGATCCTACATTAGAACAAGGAAAAGAAGTTGTTGAGCAAAAGGGTCATAATGGAACATATAGTGAAGCATATAAAGTATTATATTTAAATGGAAAGGTTGTATCTAGAACATTGCTTTCTAAAGACAAATATAGTCAAATGTCAACAATTATTAGAAGAGGAACAAAGGCGACAGAGACAACTACAACGCCTCCTGCGACAACCCCAGAAACTCCAACTACAACTCCAGAAACACCTACAGAGCCAGAGACCCCAGAAACTTCGACAGAGCCAGAAGAACCAACGAATTCAAATACTCCTGGAACATCAACAGGATCAGGAGATAATAATACAGTTCAATCAGACAAAAATGAAATAAAAAATTAATTAATATAAATTAAAAAGTAAGAAATACAAATAAATAATAAATATTTACTTGTTTTCTTACTTTTTTCTTGACAAATTGTAATAATAGGTATTATACTTATTTTGTTGACAAATTAAATCTTATTAATACCACTAGCTCAGTTGGTAGAGCAGCTGACTCTTAATAGATTGAGCACTTATTTTGATTTAAGCCTTAAAGCAGTTGATACAACTGTGTTTTATAAATTAATATATGAATATGTCGGGGAAAATTCCCCAGAAATTCCCCACATATTCCCCAAACAATATGCACCATTAGCTCAGCTGGTAGAGCAATTGACTCTTAATCAAGAGGTCCTCGGTTCGAACCCGAGATGGTGCACCAATAAAGGGATTTAAGCACTTTTTATAAGTGCTTTTTATTATGTGGATATAATTTCTTTTTCACTAATTTTCATTATTAGTTGTTTTAATAATTTTAGTGTGTCATCATTTAATTGTAAATAACTTTTTAGGTCATCTTTTTGTACTTCTTCTAAATTTGATACATTCTTATTATTTTTGTTTATATTATTTTGAAGATCTGTTAAATTCTTGTTTTCATTACCTAAATAAGATTTCATATCTTGCTTTTGAACACCTTGTAATGCTTCTTTTTTCTGTTTTCTTGAAATATGAATATAGTATTTTTGAGTAGTTTGATATTCTGTGTGTCCCATTAGCCTTGCAAGTACTTCTGGTTTCATACCTAAATTTCTACAATGTGTTGCAAAACTATGCCTTAGTCCATATATTACAATATGCGGTAAATTATTTCTTTTAATAAATTTATTAAAGTTTTTAGATAAAATGTCAGGGGTAAAAGGTGTACCAGTGGAATTATGGAATACATATTCATTTTCTAACCACTTCTTACCTTCTTTTCTAAATTTATACATTTGCTTAACTCTATGAACTAATAATAATTGTTTAAACAATGGATCTAATGATAAATGTCTATCACTTTCTGGGGTTTTTAAAGGTCCATCGCCTTTTTTCCAACCAATTCTTTTCATTGTTTTTTCATCGTAAATAGGTATTTTTTTATAAGCATTTTGTATATGGTAGTCATCTTCTTTAAAATTAAAATCTTTCCATTTAGTGCCACAAGTTTCTTCCGGTCTATTTCCATGCAAAAGAGTGCATAAGAAAGCTAAAGAAGCATCTGTATAATCAAAATCAATAGATTGAATTTCTTTAATCATACAGTTTATCCATTTTGCTCTATCTTCTTCTTCAATAAAATCGTAATCTTTATTTACTTTTTTCTTTCTTTTTAATTTTTTATTAGCAAGATGGTTAATAAGTACAAATCCTTCTTGTTTTGCATAATCAAAAATTAATCTTAAAGCAATCAATATAATTCTTTTTGAATCCCTACAATTTATTTGAGATAAAAGTTCATCAACAACTTGCTCCGTAAAAGTGCTAATATTATCATATTGAGGATTATTTTCTAAAAATGGAAAAAGTGATTCTCGTAAAACGCGATTATATCCTTCTAATGAAGATGGACTTAAATAATCTTCGTCATCGTGAGTTTTCTTTGTCCTAATATATAATGCTTGTAACCATTTTATACATAAATCTTGAAATGTTATTATATTAGAATTACTTTGTTGTGTAATATTAGTTTGAGTAATAGGGATAACATGTATATTATCTTTTATATTACTTATATTATTTGATATAACATTTTCAATTTGTCCTACATTTAATCCATTAGTTTGTAAAGATGATATAGTTGTTGTTAAAGTATTTATTAGTGTACCTATAATATTATTTATAGAATTATTTAGTATAATGTTTGATTGCTGATTTTCATATAGTATATTTTCAACAGTGTAAAAAATTCTACCATCTTTTTCTTGATAAACTTTTCCCAAGTTTTTATTTGTTCCTGATAAAGCTTTTTCTATCTTAGGGATTAATTTTTGAATAGCATTTTCGTAAGAAACTTTGCTTGTAGCTTCTGGTCTTGTGTCATTTACATTATTGATTTGTGCTATTGAAGATGATCTAGCACGAAAACTATCTCCTTTCATACTTAAAATTATTTCAAAAAACATACTATCTAGGTTGATTTTTGACATCTTCGGCATTGTTACTATTTTTTCCATCATTACCTCCAATGTTTTCAGAGGAAATAAATCAGGTTAAAATATGTTTTATGCATATTTTATAAAATTTTCCTCTAAAAATCAATGTTGAAGTATCAATACTTATAATTGCCGTAAGTTCCTGAGTTCTCATCAAACCACTGTTGTAATTTATTTTTATTTATTAAAATTTTTTTTTAAATCTTATAGCTGGAAATCCAGGAACGGTTACTAATTTTAACATTAAATTTCTTCCTATACCAAGCATTTTAGCAGCTTCTGTAACAGATAGACTTAGTTTTTCATCGTTCATTTGAATCACAACCATTTTTAGTCTGTTCTAGTTTATTTCTAGCCCAATCTTGTGAGTTTGCAATAGTTTGAATGATATTACGAGGATATAGTTTAAAACATTGTTTCATTTCTATCCAAAAGTTTTAGGGTTAATTTCACCTTTATATTTAGAACTTTGCATGTAATCAAGTGCTACTTGTGCGTATGCAATTGCTTCTTTCTTATTCATTATTACTTACACCCCCATTAACATATATTTCAAATAAATGGACTGCATTTTTCCAATTAATAATTGAACTTTGTTTTAATTGCATTTCTACTTTTTCTACATATTTGTAATCTTTTTTTGTTCTAATGCAGATTTCTAATTTTTTACCGTTATCTCCGCAATAATGTATTTCTGCAAATACTTTGTCTTGTTTTTCATTTAATTCATCTGCTAGTTTAATAAGTTCTAATAAATGTTTTTCCATAATTTCATACCGTTTGCAAATAGAATTTGCTTACCTTTCCTTTATATATTTTGGTACATCATAGGAACGACCTAAACTTTTATCAAATTCGTACCTATGTTTTGAAGGGTTATATTTGTAAGCACTTTTATTCCATTTTCTATAATTCTCATCAGTTAGTTTCTTTGATTTAGATAATTCCATAGATGCTTGTATATGTTGTGATTGCACAAAGGCATAATTATCTTCTATTCTTTTGTTTTCTCTTTTTTGTTTAACAAAATTATTCTGGTCTAGCTTTCTTTTTTCTTTTGATTTTTCTTTTCTAAAATTTTTTTCTTCCTTATATCGGGAATCTGTTTTTATAACTTTTGTTACATAAGCAGAAGTTACACTTGTTTTTTCTGATATTTCTTTTACTTTTAAATGCTCAATATAAAACAGGTTAAGTATTTTTTTTAAGGTTTTCATTTATACCACCTTGTATTTTGAATTGGTTAATTTTTTGTCGACATTTTTTAGATATGACAAGACTATTAGAGAAACTATTTAATCTCTAATTCTTTCATTTTTTTAGCAAAGGCTTCTTGTCTTTTTTTCTTTTCTTTTAACTCTTTATATAAGCGATATTTTAGTTTTAGCATTGGAAGTAAAATATCAAATATAAAAAGTAATAATACAAGGGATATTCCTAATAATAGACATCTGACAAACATAATCTATATTTTCTCCTTTCGTAAATTTAGGTAAAGGACAGATAAGAGCTAGTCCAATCCGTCCTTTATTTAATATAGTGCTTCCTAAAATTTGCCCTTCACTATATATACAGTGAGTAAGTCAAGAAAATTCTCCCCTAAATTTCAAAAAATTTTAAAATTTATAATTTTTTATTCCTTCGATCAGTTTTAAAATAATAAATTGATATCTGTCTTCATCACCAAAACTGTATCTTTTAAGCATTTTCTTTTTTCTTTCAATAATTTCAAGAATGGCCATATCATCACCTGCTTGTGCTAATTTTCCTAATTCATAAAGACTTTTATTTTTCATTTTTAGAATCCTCCTTAAAATATTTCTTTAATTTATTTATTGCTCTTATTTTGATTTTACTAACTGTTTTTGAATATACTTCTAATATTTCTGCAGCTTCACTTTGAGTTAGTTCTTCCTCAAATAGCAAAAAAATAACTGCCTGCTCGATTGCAGACAGCGATTTTAAGGCGCTTTTTAATTGTAATGATATATCGATATCATCTGTACTTGAAAAACTAGAATTTAAGACAACGAAATCATTCAAAATGGCAGAATAGTCCATATGTAAATGTTAAAATAAAACTGATAGAAAAATTCAAAATAAAATTGATAGAATTCTATCAGTTTTTTTGATGA
>CALXYJ010000030.1 GCA_944392945.1 uncultured Clostridia bacterium
ATTATTTTAACACAATTTTGAGTGGGTATCTTATTTTTTTTATTCTAAATTTTCCCCGAATTTATTTTACACTAACTTATCTCTTGTAAAAAAATATCAAATTTGATATATTCTTTTTGTAATATAGAATTTAAAAGAGGAGGAATATTTATTATGAGATTGGTAGAACCTTGGATAAAAGTAGAAAAAATTGATGGTCAAAAAATAATGAAGAAAATAGAAAGAGCTTGTAGAACATGTTATCGTTCAGAAGGAAATATTACAGATGATAGTTATAAAAAATTATTAACAAATTGTATAACAAGAGGGCATGAATCTGTTCGGGAGTTTGACAGTTTGAAGAATTTAAAATCCTTGTATTCTTACTCTCCCAATAGTTTTAAAGTCAAGTTTTTCTTTATTTTTTTGCGTACCTTCTGTAACGCTTTATTATCAAGTGTTTTACGCTATTATAATTTTTATACATTTTTTTCCATTCTCTACAACCGTTGCAAATACTGAAAAAATTTTTTTTAAAAAGTAAAATTATGTTAAATTAGGTACGCACTTCAAAAATCGTTATATCTCTACTCTCTCTAAGGATTGCTCATTTAAACTGTCAAACTCAGGATTATATAGTCAAATATAATTTATCTCTTGTAAAAAAATATCAAATTTGATATATTCTTTTTGTAATATAGAATTTAAAAGAGGAGGAATATTTATTATGAGATTGGTAGAACCTTGGATAAAAGTAGAAAAAATTGATGGTCAAAAAATAATGAAGAAAATAGAAAGAGCTTGTAGAACATGTTATCGTTCAGAAGGAAATATTACAGATGATAGTTATAAAAAATTATTAACAAATTGTATAACAAGAGGGCATGAATCTGTTCTAGAACATGAAAAAGTTACAGTTAGAATTTACAATGATATTGGTTCTTATAAAGATTTAACTAGACACAGATTTGCAAGTTTTTCAGTTGAATCCACAAGATATTGTAGTTATGATAAAGATAAATATGGAAATGAGATTTCATTTATAAACCCTGTTTATATGGAAGATAAAGAAATATATAATACTTGGAAAAATACAATGCAAGAAATTGAAAATGCATACATAAAAATGAAAAAACTAAATGCTTCAACAGACATGTGTAGAGAAATTTTGCCACATTCAACAGCAGCAGAATATACTATGACAGCAAATATACGTGAATGGAAGCATATCTTAGAATTAAGAACTACTAACCATGTGCATCCATCTATAAGACAAGTTTTAATTCCTCTATTATTATATTTTAAAGAAGAAATGCCGGAGATATTTGGAAATATTGAATATGACACAGAATTTAATCCAAATTATTATGCAAAATTATTAATAGAAGACGAGGTTTAATAAAATTTTCCTTTATTACTCATATATGAAAAAGTGGTAGAAATAAAATTCTACCACTTTTATTTATTATTATAAACCTGAGTCACTATAGTCTGTACTATCATCATCTACTGAGAAATTTGAATTCATGAATGATGATACACCTTCCATTAAACCTGGTAATAATACATTCTCTATATCAGAATCATCTAATTTCCAAATTCCGTCTTCTTTAACTAAATCTAAATCATCAGTAACTGTTTTTGTTCCTGTAATTGCATTTAATTTTTCGATCATTAAATCTATCATTTTATCTTCTGTCATTGCATCTTCTGTAAGAGCTGAAGATAATGCCTGATTAAATATTTCAGAAAATACATCTGACATAAAAGTTGAAAAATCTTTATTTGTAACTTCTACACTAACTACTGCTGTATCTCCATTTTCCTCGCATCCAGTTATTTTCCATTCAAGCTGTGAGAAACAAGCTTTAACTAATTCTTCTTCTTTTTCCGGTGATAAAGTCTCTTCTTCACCTGCAACTGATTCTCCTAGTGAAGTTATTTCTGATACACTAGAATCATTAAGTGAAGCTATATCACCTTCTTTTAATTTTTTAAATACTTCATCAACTGTTTTTTCTGGACCATTATTAAATACAATCATACCTATTGCACCTAATATTACTAATATTAAAACTATAACTATTACAATAATCCAAGCCTTTTTATTACTCTTTTTATTCTCCATCTTTTTTCCCCCCTTTTGTACCTATATTACTATATATAATTTTAAAAGTAAATATCTATAATATTACATTATTATTTCAACATTATATATCTCTCCATCATCAACTAATCTTATTTTCTTTTCATATATTTCGTTACCATTGCAGTACATTTTTTCTACTCCTGTATTTTTTCCTTTAGGGTTTCTCACAATTATATGATATTTGCTAGTCTTATATTTATAATTGATTTTATATTCTTTCCATTCTTTTGGAATACATGGTTCAACTGCCAAATAATTATTATTGATTTTTAAACCTAAAATATACTCTATTCCAGCAGTAAAAAGCCAACCACTAGAGCCTGTATACCATGTCCAACCACCTCTTCCAGCTAAATTACTATTACTATATACATCTGCTGCAATAACATATGGTTCTACCTTATATTTATTAGTACTTTCTTTTGTTCTACTATGCTCAATTGGATTTATTAATTTGAACATTTCTGTTGCTTTATCGCCAAAACCTAATAAAGCTTCTGCTATTATAGCCCAAATTGCACCATGAGTATATTGTCCTCCATTTTCTCTTACTCCTGGCAAATAAGATTTTATATATCCAGGCTCTACCTTTCCATTATTAAATGGAGGATCTAATAATTTTATTAATCCATTTTCTCTATCTATTAAGTGTGTTTCTAAACTATCCATACTTATATATTTCTTATCATTATCTGCTGCTCCAGAAATTATTCCCCAACTTTGTGATATACCATCAATTCTACATTCATCATTTGCCATACTTCCAAGAGGTGTTCCATCATCCATAAAAGCTCTTTTAAACCATTTTCCATCCCAAGCATTTTTATTTACATTTCTTTTTAATTCATCCATAATATCTTTGTATTTCTGATCATCATCTATTTTTAATATATTTACCCATTTATTTAATATATCATATAGGAAAAATGCTAACCATACACTTTCTCCTTTTCCTTTTACTCCAATATTAGAAAAGCCATCATTCCAATCACCTGAGCCTATTTTAGGAAGTCCTCTTTCTCCAAAATTTATTGATTTATCTATCGCTTTTTTACAATGTTCATAAATATTTCCTTTTTGCTCTGAAATATTATATAAGCTATATCTTTCTACTTCATCATCTTTTAAAATTTCTCCTTCTAAATAATTTGTTTCTATTTCTAATATACTTCTGTCCCCTGTAATTTTTATATATTCTAAAACAGCATAAGGAAGCCATAATAGATCATCAGAAAATTTAGTTCTTATTCCCATTTTACTTGCATCATGCCACCAATGTTCTACATCTCCTTCTATAAATTGATGCTTGCTATTTACAATTATTTGATTTTTTAATAAATCTATATCTATATATTTCATATTTATCGCATCCTGCAATTGATCCCTAAAACCAATTGCTCCACCAGATTGATAATATCCTGTTCTTCCAAATAATCTACTTGCCATTGTTTGATAAACTAACCATCCATTTAATAATATATCCATAGATTCTAAAGGAGTATTAACTTGTACCGTATCTACGATATTTCTCCAATATTTTTTTGTATCTTCTAAAATTGATTTACAATTTTCTATATTACTATATTTTTTTACTAATTTTTTTATATCATTTTCTTCATCTTCTCCAAATATTATCGCTATATCCATTGAATCATATGGTCTTAATTCTATATTTAACTTTATTGCCATACATGATTCTTCACCAAGTCCACTACTATTATCTAGAGTATTCATAAATAATGCTTCTGGTTTTTTTATATTGTTTTTACCTATAAAAGATTGCTTGCATCCAGTATA
Source organism: uncultured Clostridia bacterium (assembly GCA_944392945.1). GTDB lineage: Bacteria > Bacillota > Clostridia > TANB77 > CAG-508 > Merdicola. The sequence goes on from CALXYJ010000030.1 coordinate 3,926, forward strand.
TGAGTTAATTTCCACATCACTTGATAAATAACAAATTTTATTTACTAAATTTTCAAACCTATTTATTCCATAAACAATGTTTCCGTCTTTTTTTACTTCTATTTTTCCATTACTTTGTAGCTCATCTTCACCTAGGACAATTTTAGCATAGTAAAATATACTTAACTTTTTAATTTCATCTGTAGTATTTTTTAAACTTATTAAATTTATTTTTAATGAATCTTCTTTTGGAACAAATACTTGATTTTCTTGTATAATTCCATCTGATGTATGACAATATTTTGCATATCCAAAACCATAATCAATAAAATAATCATTATTATCTTCAATTATTCTATTTCCAATTGTCCAAAATTTTTTATTCTCATTATTTACAATATATATAATTTCTGAAGGAATATCTTTGCTCGCATAATTTGAAAATGCAGTTAATCTATTTAACCTACTATTTTCATTCCAAGAATAGCTAATTCCTCCATCTGTTAAAAGTGTTCCAAAATTTTTATTTGCAAGTACATGGCTCCAAACAGTTGGAAGTGTTATATCTTTATTAGTTTTTATATAATAATCTTTTCCATTTCTAGAAAAAGCACCATATTCATTATAATATTTTAAATTATCAACTGAATCTATTTTATCTAAAGCAGGGGTTCTTATTTTTTCTTGATTATAAATTTCAGTTTCTTCCATAGGTGCACTTATACTTTTTCTCTGTTTATTATAAATCTTTTTAATTTTATTTAATTGATAATTTATATTTCCCAAATTTGTATCTATTAGTAAATCTGATGAAAAAACAATCAAATTTTTTTCATTTTTTGATAATTGATTCATGTTTAATACAAATATTCCTGTTCTATTATTTTTCATATAATCTAAATGTTCTGTTAAAATACAGTCATCTATATATTCTTCTAAATAATCTTCCTCACTTAAAATTACGAACTCAATTTGAATATTTTTTATCCTTAAAATTTCATATAATTTTAAAAGTTGCTTTAAAATATAAATATCATTTATATTTTTTATTTTTAATGTTAGTATTGGGAAATCTCCAGAAATGCCAAACTTCCATAAATCTTCTCTTCTAAAATTTTCATTTTTTATTTTATTTCTATAATACCATCTAACATAATTTGGCTTTAATAACAATGTAATTAATTTTTGATATTCTTCCATCTCAGTTCCTTTTATTTGTAGATATCTTGCTTCTTCTATCGCCTTAGCTTTAGAAATCTCGAATATATTTCTTATAGCTTCCTGATTTTTAACCCTTTCAACATTTGCAATAGCTTCTTCTTTAATTTCTGAAACAGAAATTAAAAAATATAATTCTACTGAAGAATGTGCAGGAATCTTTAAAGTTCTTTTAATTGCTACAATCGGCTCTGTAACTAAACCTATAGTGTTAGAAAATCTTCTTCCTTCCCTTATTTGCTTTGGTAAATTCATATCATTAAAATCATTAAATTTCTGTGCATCTATTTCATATTCTAATTCTCCCATAGTTTCATCTTCTGTATAAAAATTAACAGCTAAAAATACATTTTTTCCTTTTTCGTCTCTTGCACGTCTTTCTAGAATTAAAGTTTGGCTATCCTTATTAAAATCATATCTTAAAAATAAATTATTAAAAGCTTTATGAGCAATATCAGCATTTATATTTGATATAATAGGTTCAAAATAACCAGTAACTTCTATTATTTCATCTTCATTTCCAATATTAGAAAATTCAATTTTTCTAATTTCTATTGCTTCATTTTGGCTTACAGTTACATCAATTTTTGTTTCTATATTTCCATCAATTCTTTCTATAGAATTACTATCTGGTTTAAATATAACTTTATATTTACTTGGTTTAGCTATATCTGGTGAATAGTTTGATGTCCATATTTTGTTTCCATTAATATTCCTCATATAAAAATTAATTCCTTGTTCATTATCATCAGTATATTTATATCTATTAATATAAATATTATTAAATTTACTATATCCATTACCCTTTTCATCCATCATTACAGTATAATCCTGATTTGATATTATATTACATCTATTTTCTTTTTCTACATCATCTAATTCTAATCTGTAATATGATTCATAATCTTTATACTTTAATTTTTCTGGCATCTCTTTCTTCTCCTTTGTTATAATAATATCCTCCGGCATTTTCTCTTGTAATAGGATCTCTGATGCTTCAATCTCTGGATTTTTAGAAAATCTTTTTTGAATAATGTTTTTGTGAAAAAAATTATTAATAGAAATTAAAATTAGAGCTTGATGATGTGCCATAAATGTTTTTACAACTTCTTTTCTTTCCCCTTCTTTTAATCTACTTTTAGTATAATCTATTGATTCATATAAACCATATTTTCCAAAAGCTCCTTCTTGCTCCAATTTTTCTATATTTTTTATTGTTTCTATTGGATAATCAAAAATTGCAAGAACTGTACCATAAGAAGAAACCACCATTTCGTCTCCCAATCCTCTTTTTAAGCCAAGCCAAGGTATTCCAAAAGCTTTATATTGATAATTAGATTTTAAATCTTTTAAATTAAATGCTGATTCTGATATTCCCCATGGAATATTTAACTTCTCACTATATTTAATTTGACTCATAATCATAAATCTACAGGATTCATCTAATAAACTACCAGCATATGACTTCATATTTATATTAGGCATTAGATATTCAAAAGCTGTACCAGACCAAGAAATTAGACCTTTATATCCATCCATAGCAGTTAAAGTTCTATTTAAGCTACTCCAATGTTTAGCGAGAACATCTTTTTTACAAATCGCAATAAAACTAGTTTGTCTTGCTTCTGATGCTAATAAATCATAATATGAATCAGTAAGTTTATTTTCATTTATGTCAAATCCTATAGAAAATAATCTACTAGAATCGTCATATAATAAAGAAAAATCAGTTTTGTCTATAATATCATCTATAATTTTAATATATTCACCCACATTTTCATATAATCTATTGTGTTCTTTTAAGAACTGTTTTACAACATATAAATATCCCACAAAATTACCACTATCAACAGTAGATACATATCTAGGCTCCAATGGTTTTAGACTTTTTATATCATACCAATTATATAAATGCCCATTCCATTTTTCTAGTTTAATAATTGTATCCAACATATTTTGTAAAAGACTTACTGTAGAATAAATATTTTCAAATCCCATATCATAAGCTGAAATTACAGATACCATCGCCAATCCTATATTAGTTGATGATGTTCTATTTACAATTTTATTTTTTCTGTTTTCTTGATAATTGTCCGGTGGCAAATAATTATTTTCTTTAACTAAAAAATCTTTAAAATAATTCCATGTATTATTTGCAATATTATAAATATATTTTTGATGTTTCTTGTCCACTTTTTTTAATGGATCTTTTTCCGGAATTTCTTTGCTAATTTCATAAGTTATAATAGGAATTATAAGCCATAATAAACCTATTATAATTGAAATAAAATTTGCTTTTAAAGCGTTTATTCCAACTGCAAAAATTAAATTTATAAACATATATCCAACATATACATCTAAACTATTATCATTATTAGCTTCTGCCTCTTCTGCTGTTGTCCATTCTAAAATTTTCTTTTTACTTTTGTATTTTCTATAAATACCTTCTAGTATTGCTTTTAATTCTACATATGTTTTTGTTGGTAAAAATGCAATATTTAGAACAAATTTTATTAGAGCACCCTTGCCTCCCTTTACTATTGGCGCAAAGGATTTTTTAAATTTTTCTCCATCTTTTCTAAAGATGATTTTATTTAGGATTTCTAAAATTATATTTATACAAATTGAGATAAGTGCTATTAAAACTATTCCAATTTTATTTGCAATAATTCCACCTACTAATAATGATAATGAGAATAAATCAATAATACTTCTTCTTAAGTTATCAAATATTTTATATTTAGATAACTTATTTATTGGATTTTTTATATATTCTCCCTTTTCATTTTTTATATTTTTACAAAGCCAATTACATATTTGCCAATCTCCACGAATCCATCTATTTAGCCTCGTCATATATGATACAAATTTACTTGGGTAACCATCCATTAACAGAATATCTGAAGCCAAACCACATCTTAAATATGAACCTTCTAATAGATCATGGCTTAAAACTGTATATTCTGGAATTGCATCTTTCATAACATTATAGAAAGTATTAAGTTCATATATTCCTTTTCCTGTAAAAATTCCTTCGCCAAAATTATCTTGATAAAAATCAGATATTGCATTCGTATATAAATCAGTTCCTGCAGAACCTGCAAAAATTCTACTAAACCATGATTTTTCAGCACTAACTAAATCAATTCCTATTTTTGGTTGTATTATTCCATGTCCTTCTATTACAATTCCATCTTTTAGAATTGGCTTATTTAATATATGTTCCATTGAGCCTATCAATTCAAAAGCAGAATTTAAAATAAGGTTTGTATCAGAATCCAATGTTATTACATATTTTATCTTTGGAATTTCTTTCATATTATTTATTGTATTTGCAATAAAATCCTCTTCTGTACCATTAATTAGGAATGAATTAAACTGCATAAGCAGTCCTCTTTTTCTTTCCCAACCTAGATATTCATTTTCCCCTTCATACCATCTTCTTTTTCTATATAAAAAATTAAAAATCTCCTTATTGTATTTTTTATTTAAGTAATTAGCAAAATGTATCCCTGATAATATTATTTCTTTATCACCTTTTCTTTTTTCTATTTTAGATGATTTACAATCTCCCAATAATGTGAAATATAAATTATCACTTTTGTTCGCTAAATAATATACCTCTAACTTTTTAAACATTTCCTCTACTTTTTTATCTGAATCTATGATCGTTGGAATTACAACCATTGTTGCTTGTTCTTTTGTAATAGTATTTTTTAAATCCATTTTAGGTAATAATTTTGGTTTTATTACTTTACTTAAAATATATTGCACTACTTGATTTATAATTTCTTGAATTGGTAATAAAAAAAGTAATGTAAATAAATAATTATTATATGTTTTTGCAAGTAAAATTGAGATTACTGCTGAAACTGTCCAAACAGTAATAATAAAAATATTTAATTTGGTATTATTACTTATATTTGGAGCTTCATACTCAATTTGTTCATATAATTCCTTTTTTCCAGAATCAATTAAATAATATCCTATATGACTTTTTTTGCCTTGTTTACCAGTTGATAAGTCTACAAGTTTTTTTGCAATATATACTTCTGATATTTTTGTCTTTTTAGATAATTCTTTTATTTTTGCTCTATAATATGCCTTAGTTTTATAATCCATATTATCATATACATTTGCTGGATCCATTTTTAATATTTCTTCAACACCATTTATTCTTTCAAAAATTTCCTGAAAATCAATTCTAGATATATTTTTTAAGGTTGTAATGCAATTACCCATTAAAACTTTTTTCATTGCTATATCAAAATGTTCTTTTTTTATAACATCATTTATATTCGTTCCCATTTTTTCTACAGCTTCTTCTAAAGCTTCTATATAATCATAAGTATCTTTATCTGTTTTCTTTAATTTATATGACATATATTCAATAAATGGATATTTCATCTCTCCATATCCAAATTTAGAACTTTTGTATTGCTTTTTATCAAATACTTGATTTTCCTTACTTTTTAATTCTACTAATCTTTCTATTATTTCTTCCACCTTATATTTTTGCATTTGACTTGCATAAATTTTTTCGCAAATATCCCTTATATTTTCTATAATGGCTATTTTTATAAATAATTCTATATTCCAGATTTCATCCATATTTAGTGTTTTTCTCTTTTGATATGAACTAAGCATAAACTCTAAATTATCTTTATTAATATTACTATCTGTACATGCACACATTTCTTTTGCTAATACATATATTCTTGCATAGCCAATATATGGACCATTATCCAATCCCCAAAACTTCTTATACTTTTTTAAGTCCAATTCTTCTTTTATTTGCTTAACTCTCTCTTCTATAATGTAATAATTATCTAACAGCCACTCTCCTGCCGGATGTATATCTATTCCTAATTTTATATGTTCATTTAATAAATTATAAACCATAGTAATATAATCAAATTCTTTTTCTAAGTTTGGAATAGGATATGTTTTTTCATCAGATTCTGTTCTTAAATTATGATCTGATGCTAATTTTTCCATATATTTTTCTAACTGCTTTTTATCCAATAAAACACCAAACATGTTATTATCACTCCTAAAATAGCTTTTAGGCTTATTTTTTCCATGTTTGGCAATTTTATACGTTCAAATTTTGAACTTTAGGAACGTTCCTTAAAGTTCATAACTCTATTCATAAAAATAATCTATTATTCCATTATATATTCCCCATGCTAATCTATTTTGGTAATTATCTTCTTGCAACTCCTTTTCCTCTTCCGCATTAGATAAAAATCCACATTCTACAATAGTAAGAGGAATTTCTACATTTTTTACAATATAAACATTATCTATCTTCATTGGAACTCTATTATTATCTTTTTGTACTGCTTTAGTTAAATTATCTTGGATTGTAGTTGCTAACTTTTCGCCTTCTTCATTATCTTTTTTATAAAAAGTTTGCCAACCTGAATATTGAGTTTGTGGTATTTTATTTAAATGTATTGATACAAATATATCTGCTGATGAGGAATTTCCTATTTTTACCCTATTCTTTATATCAGATACTTTTTTTTGCTTTAAAGTTGTCTTATCAACATCATAAATTCCATTTTCATCAGACCTCGTTAATATTACTGTCGCTCCACTTTGCTCTAATAAATTTTGTAATTTTAATGCTATTTTTAAATTAATCTCTGACTCTGAAACGCCATTAGAGCTAACAGCTCCACCATCTGGATCTCCATGACCTGCATCTATTACAATTACTTTATTACTTACAGGTAATGCTACTGTGGCTACAGTTTCTGGTTCTGAGAAATAACTTCCAATACCAATTATTGTTACTGTTAAAAATAACATTCCTATTACTAATATCCTCTTTTTACTTAAGAAAAACATTATACACCTCTTAAAATTAATCTTTAATAAATATTATGAGTATTATATTTTTTTATGCAAAATATTTTTACATCATTAATATTCATTAATAAATTTTATAATCTGATCACAAAAAAATTAGCCAAGGTAAAAATTAAATTTCTATCTCGGCTAATTTTTATTTCATACTTTATTTACTTTTCTAAATCTAACTTTATATGAGCATCCTTTAATTGTTGTTCTGAAACTACAGAAGGTGCCCTCATTAATAAATCTCTTGCTCTTTTATTTTTAGGGAAAGCTATTACCTCTCTAATATTTTGAGAACCAGCAATAAGCATTACGATTCTATCAATTCCTGGAGCTGCACCAGCATGTGGTGGTGTACCATATTGGAATGCATTATATAATGCCCCAAATCTACTTTTTACATCTTCTTCTGTGTAACCAGCAATTTCAAATGCTTTAACCATAATTTCTGGATCATGATTTCTTACAGCTCCAGATGCCATCTCATAACCATTACATACTAAATCATATTGATATGCATATATATCTAATGGAGCCTTTGTATTTAATGCTTCCAATCCTCCTTGTGGCATAGAAAATGGATTATGACTAAAATCAATTGTTCCTTCATCTGATAATTCATACATTGGAAAATCTACTATAAAGCAAAAACGATAAACATCTTTTTCTAGTAAATCTAATCTTTTTCCAAGTTCTATTCTTACCAAGCCTGCAATTTTTTGAGCTTTTTCAAATTCATCTGCAATAAAGAACATCGCTGAATTATTTTTTGCGCCGTAATTTTCTTGCAACTTTTCTTTTATTTCAGAAGTTATAAATTTAGCGATTCCACCTGTAACTTCTCCTTTTTCATCTATTTTCGTCCATGCTAAACCTTTTGCACCAACATCATTTGATGTTGCAAATTCTCCCATCTTGTCAAAGAACTTTCTTCCTTGGCTATTTCCATTAGGTACAACTATAACTTTTACAGTTTTTCCTTTAAATGCATTAAAATCAGAATCCTTAAATAGCACAGTTGCATCTTGTATAATTAAAGGATTTCTTAAATCTGGTTTATCTATACCATACTTTTCCATTGCTTCTCTATATGGTATACGTACAAAAGGTCCTTTATCTACTTTCCAATTTGTAAATTTTTCAAATGTATATGGGATAACCTCTTCAATTATTTTAAATACATCTTCTTGTGTTGCAAAACTCATTTCAAAATCTAATTGATAAAATTCACCTGGAGCTCTATCTGCTCTTGGATCCTCATCTCTAAAACATGGTGCTATTTGATAATATCTATTAAAACCTGAAACCATTAATAATTGTTTAAATTGTTGAGGTGCTTGTGGTAATGCATAAAATTCCCCTGGATTTAATCTACTAGGTACTAAATAATCCCTTGCACCTTCTGGAGAAGAATTGGCAAGAATTGGGGTTTGAATTTCTGTAAAATTTAATTCATCCATTCTATCTCTTATAGTTTTTAATATTTTAGAACGAAGTAATATATTATTATGTAATTTTTCATTTCTTAAATCTAAAAATCTATATTCTAATCTTAAATCTTCTCTTACTTCTTGATCCGTATTTATCTCGAAAGGTAATACATTTTTGCATTTTCCTAAAACTTCTATTTTTGTTGCATTAACCTCTATTTCTCCTGTTAACATGTTTAGATTTTTGCTTGCTCTTTCCACAACTTTTCCTTCAACATGTATACAACTTTCTGTATTTAACTTTTTTGCAATCTCCTCTAGTTCTGCACTTTCGTTACTTACAATTATTTGAGTAATTCCAAATTCATCTCTTAAATCTATAAATATCATTCCACCTAGATTTCTTATTTTTTTGATCCAACCTGCAAGTTTTACTTCTTCATTTACATTTTTTAAGTTTAATTCTCCACAAGTATGTGTTCTATATTTATTTACTGATATCTCCATATTATCCTCTTCCTTTTCGCCTATAATTTTTGTCTATTATACTCTAATATTCAATAAATAACAAGGTTTGATAAATTTTTCTATTATACAATTTTGATTTTTTATATTTGTATTAACATTTTTTATCATATATTAAACTTTTAAATACTACTTAATATAAAGTGTAGTACGAAAACCGTACATCTTTATTTAACGCGGTCGGTATATTATAATTACGATTACTAGAAGGACGATCATAACCGTTGAAATAGTATTGTCCTCCTCTCCATCCTTTACGGGAATTTGACAGTTAATTAAATATAAAATTGATATAAGCATTGGTAGTGCTTAATTTTTTTGTCAAATTTTTCTTTTTCTCTTGCGCGTACTCGACGTACTTGTGATACAATATGAAAAAGCGGAAGAAAAAATGAGATTAAAAATTACTAAAACTAATTCTGATACTAATTACTATGTAATTAAAGATATTAAAACAGCTTCTGGTAAGCGTACTACAATGATTTATGAGAAACTTGGAAATGAACATGACTTATTAAAAAAATCGAATGGTGAAGATATTTTAGAATGGATTAAGAAATATATTAAAGCTTTAAATGAAAAAGAAAAAGAACATAAAAATGATATTTTAATTAAAAAGTCACCTTCTAAGATAATCTCAAAAGATGAACAATTTTGTTTTAATGTAGGTTATGTTTTTTTACAGGATATTTATCATTCTTTAAGATTAAATAATATTTGTAGTGAAATTACTGATAAATACAAATTTAATTATGATTTAGATAACATCTTATCTAGACTAGTATATAGTAGGATAATATATCCATCTTCAAAATTAGCTACTTTTGAATTATCTAAAAAATATATTGAACAACCTAATTTTGAGCTTCATGATATTTACCGTGCTTTAGAAGTAATAGCAAAAGAAGCTGATTTCATTCAAGCTGAACTATATAAAAATAGTTTAAAAATATCTAAAAGAAATACTAATATTCTTTACTATGATTGTACTAACTACTTTTTTGAAATTGAACAAGAAAGTGGGTTAAGACAATATGGTCCTTCTAAAGAACATAGACCTAATCCAATTACTCAAATGGGACTTTTCATGGATGGAGATGGTATCCCTTTAGCTTTTAGTATTACAGCTAGAAATACTAATGAACAAATTACCTTAACTCCATTAGAAGAAAAAATATTGGAAGATTTTAAATTATCTAAATTCATTGTTTGTAATGATGCAGGACTTGCCTCAAACGCTAACAGAAAGTTTAATGACAAAGATGACAGAGCTTTTATCACTACTCAATCAATTAAGAAATTAAAAAAACATTTAATGGATTGGGCACTTGATCCTAATGGTTGGCATCTTTCTGGAGATAAAAAAGAATACAATATTAACGAGATAGAAAATGACCAAAAAAGTTTAGAGCTTTACAAAGATAGAACATTCTTTAAAGAACGCTGGATTAAAGAAAATGGATTAGAGCAAAAGTTAATCGTAACTTACTCTTTAAAATACAGAAATTATCAAAGACAAATTCGCAATTCTCAAATTGAAAGAGCTAAAGTTGCAATAGCTAACAAAAGTTTTAAACTTGATAAGTGTAATCAAAATGATTTTAAAAGATTTATAAAGAAAACTAATATTACAAAAGATGGAGAAGTAGCTGAAAAGAAAGTATTATCATTAAATACTGATACTATCCAAAAAGAAGAAAAATTCGATGGATTTTATGGAGTTTGTACTAATCTCGATGATGAGCCTGAAGAAATTATCAAAGTAAATCAAAGAAGATGGGAAATTGAAGAAAGTTTTAGAATAATGAAAAGTGAATTTAAAGCTAGACCAGTATATTTAAGTAGAGATGATAGAATTACAGCACATTTTACTACTTGTTTTCTTTCATTAGTAATTCTTAGATTTTTAGAAAAAAGACTTGATGAAAAATATACAAGTTCAGAAATTATTGATACATTAAAAAATATGAATATGCAAAAGAATTATGATTGTAGTTATGAACCAATTTATACAAGAACTGATTTAACGGATGATTTACATGAAAAATTTGGTTTTAGAACTGATTATGAAATACTACAAGAAAGTAGATTAAAAAAAATTTTAACAAAAACAAAAAAATGATTTAGGTACGCATTTTTAAATTAATCCATTAAAGGCTGAAAGCCTTGTATTTCAAAGGTTATCAGTCTTTTACTCTTTTACAACTGTCAAATTTAGGATTACAATATCTATTTTTACATACTTTATATAATATCTCAATTATATATAAACTTTTTCAGTGGTAACGAATAAAAAATTTTGAGATATTTTCAAAAATAATTGACATTATATATAAACTTTTTAAACAATATTTTTTTTGTTCAAAATCTCTTGACTAATAATCATTTTTTGCATTTTCAAATAAACTAATCTATCTTCTTATTATTTTATCTAATTCTATTTCTGCTTTCTTTACAAAAAAATTGCTAGTATCGACAGGAATTTGTAAATTTATAATTTGCGTTTTTAATTTTTCTATCGTATCCATATTACTATTATTTGATATTGTTTCTACTTCAATTAAATTGTCTCCATTCTCTATATCTTTTATAGCTATTTCAAAATTATCTTTTTCGTAAACAATATCCTTCTCTATAATATTCATTATTCTATAATAATTAATAGCTTTAAAAAGATTTACTGCCTCATCTATATTAAGAATATCACAATTAATAGATTCTTGACTTAATATATCACCATTTTTATTGAATTCTTTCTTTTTAAAAGTTATTTTTTTATTTCTGCTTCCTTTAAATTGATTTTCTATATCTCTTATTAATATTGCATCTTTTAAAATTTCTCTACTAGTTAGATCTTTTATTTTAGTTTTTAAAGTATTTGGAACCATAAATATATCATTCATCGTAAATCTATCTACAACTTTAAATCCTTTGTCTTCTAGAATTTTACATAGCTCTTTTATTCCACAATTTACTTTCATTGTTATTTCATTTTCTTGTTTTATTCCCATAATTTTTCTCCTATTAATGTTATTCATATTAAAAAAACTTTTTAAATTATTACTGCAATTTTATCGCAACGCCTATGATATTCTATGACACTGTGTATTAAATATAAAAATAAAATACTGTTTTCAAAGACAGTATTTTCAATAAATTTGGTTATCTGTAATATTTTGTAACAGTCTATCATAACCGTCTAAACTGATTCAAATTGGAGGCGACACCCGGATTCGAACCGGGGATCAGAGTTTTGCAGACTCGTGCCTTACCACTTGGCTATGTCGCCGTTTCAATAAGTTACAATGTTACTTCTTAAGATGTATATAAGTCATTCGTAAATCATTATAACGAATGACTTATAAAATTTGGAGCGAAAGACGAGGCTCGAACTCGCGACATCAACCTTGGCAAGGTTGCACTCTACCAACTGAGCTACTTTCGCATA
>CALXYJ010000031.1 GCA_944392945.1 uncultured Clostridia bacterium
TTTCTGGAAAAACAACATTGAATTTTTTTATCAATTTAATTTTGTATTTTTTTATCAATTTTATATTGACTTTTACATAGTATTTAACTATAACATAAATCTTATTACACACTTATATTTTACAGAGTTTTTTTACTTATTTCAATAAACACAAAATAAAAAATTTTTTTATTGATATATCAATGTTTTCTTTTATTTTTAATAGGGATTTTTAAAATTGTTTTAAAAAAAGTGGTATCTATCCCTGATATATCAAGGAATATAAGCTAAAAAAATTTCCACTTTTTCAGCATTCCCATATTAAAAAAATTCCTATACAATTTATTGGGGAGGTGAAGAAATGGAAGAAAAAGATGATGTGCTTGATAATTTATTCGACAAGAAGGAAGATGATGACTTATTTAATTTAGAAGATAAGGAACTAAAAAGATTGGATGCAGAACTAGGAGAAATGAACGACCAAATGGATAAATTCATAAATGAAGAAATACCACCTCAAACAAGAGATAATGCAAGAGAACATTTAAGAGAGTATTCTAATCTTTTATTCACATATCTTCATCGTGAAAACCAATTATTTTACAAAAACGGAATAGCAGACGGTATTCAGATTTTGCTATTTGCATTAACTATGTAATTTGTAACTGTCCTATATGTTATATATAGGGCAATAATTTGAAACAAAATATATGTCGCATAACTGTACTTATGTGACATATAACTAAAAATAATGGTGTAAATATAGAATTATATGCAACATAATTGCCGAATATCATAAAAAATATATGTTACATAATTGAAATGGGGTGAAAATATGTTAGAAGATTTTAAAAAATATATGATAAAAAATAAATTAAGTGAAAATACATATAAATCTTATTTGTTAGATGTTAAATTGTATATAAATTATTATAAGGACAGTTACGGTGAAGATTTTGAAAAATTAAATAGTATTGATATACAAACTTATAAATCTTATTTAAAAAATATTGAGAATCAAAAGCCAGTTACAATCAATAGAAAATTGAATGCACTAAAAAAGTTTAATGAATATTTAGTAGATAAAGGAATACAAAATGATATTGTAATAGACAAAAGGGATTATATAAAAATAGCACCTAATTTTGTAAAAAAAGATGCTCCAGATGAAAAAGAAATAAATAAGTTAATACACAAGGCAGTAGATAGCAAAAGAGATACTTGTATTATAATTCTTGCAAGCAATGGTGGACTTCGTGCAGAGGAAATTGTAAATATAAAACTTATACATGTTCATCTTGAACAAAGATTTATTGCAATAATAGGAAAAGGGGAGAAATATAGAGAAGTAACTATAAATGATAAAATGTATAAAGCACTTCAAGAATATTTAGAAGAAAGATTACAAACTAACCTGGATAACCCATACTTATTTGTAGGAAAGAAAAGTAGTTTTTACAAAGACAAGCCTATGTCAAGAAGTATTGTAAATCGTATATTAAATAAATATAATGTTGAAGTAAAAATAGAAGATTTACACCCTCATTTATTAAGGCATTATTTTGGATCTACTGCATATTACAAAGCAGGGTATAGTTTAATTCAAATCGCATCACAGTTAGGACATTCAGACATAAAAACAACTAGGGGATATATAGATAACCACAATAAAAATATGTTAGATTTATCTAATCGCTTGTAATATAACATTTGTTGCTACTTTCGACAAAATTTTCATAAAACTTATAGTATAATTCAATAAACTAGCATATATAATATTGAATTATAACGTTTATTATAATAATATTATTTTGGTACACTAATAATGTGATAAGGTGATAGTATGGAAGGTTTAGGGATTGATTTTAGTGAAATCTTTTTAAGAAAACATGGAGAAAAGGTCTTTAAAAATATTACTAATCAAATAGAAATAGAAAATAAAAGTAGTTGTGATAAAAAGTATGTTGATATTGTATTCGCGGTTGCTTTTCTCACTTATATAGGATTAGATGATACAAATAAGATATATCTTTTAGGGGATATTCCTAAAAATATTGATATAGAGAGCATACAGAAAATTCATAAAAAATCTATTTCAAAAATCCAAGAATATATAAAAGATACAAACAAAAATAACAGGACTTAGTAAGCCTGTTATTTTATTTTAGTAACACAAAAATTGTAATCTTAGTGAATAGTAACTTAATTTTCTTTTTTATTAAACATATGGCGTACTTTATCTATTCGATTATTTGGTCTACGTGATTGAATAACTGGTTCACAAGTAGCAATTTGATAACCTTTTAATTCTGTCAAAAAAACTGCTTGCCCATTTGTATATAGAGTTAAAGTATTACGATATTCATTAATACAACGTACAGGAATATGTCCTGTAAAAATAACTTCATCATTTTTTGATTGACTTGTTTCAATTATTGCACAATGTTTTTGTGCATCTTTATATGCACGAGAAAAGTATCCCTCTGGTGTAAAAAGTATAAACGAAAGATATGGCTCTAATAATTGCGTTCCCGCTTTTTTCAATGTTTGTTCAAGTACAATTGGGGCAAGAAAGCGAAAATCCGAGGGAGTACTAACAGGGCTATAATAAACACCATATTCAAAACATATTTTACAATCTGTCACTTTCCAACCATACAATCCTTGCTCCAGTCCATAATTAATACCTTCTCTTACTGCATTTTGAAAACTTTGATTTAAATAACCGAGTGAAACTTTGCTTTCGTACTGTATTCCAGTGCCAATTGGAAGTGGAGTTATTGATAATCCAATTGATGCCCAAAATGGATTTGGTGGTACTTCAATATGAATAGTATAATCTGCCTTTTGTAATGGCCTTTCCAAATAAATTACGGTTGGATCTTCGATTCTTATGTTTATGTGATATTTTTCAATCAACAGAGAACAGATAACTTCTAACTGCACTGTTCCTAAAAAAGAAATGATGATTTCATGTGTTATCGTATCAACATAATAACGTAAAAGAGGATCAGTATCTGCAATTTCTGTAAGAGCATCCAATAATTTTTCTCTCTCTTCTATTTTTATCGGTTCAATTCTTGTTCGTAGTATTGGTACAGTCTTGTCATTCCATACATTGCATGGCAAAATCTTTTCATTTCCTATAATATCGTTCAATCTTAATGTATTGTTAGGTATAATAAAAATATCTCCAGAACAAACTATTTTTGTCTGTATCATTTCCCCATTTGAAGGAATATATATTTCTGTAAGTTTCATTTTCTTTTTTTCTGGCAACATAATTGTATCTCGTAAGTGTAATGTTCCACTATAAAGACGTAAATAAACTAATCTTTGCTTATGGTCTGTATATTCAATTTTAAAAACTCTTCCACATAGTTCTGAATCATTCTCATTCATTTCAGAACAAAAAAGATTCGAAATAGCTTCGATAAGTTGTTGAGTCCCTATATTATTTCTAGCACTTCCATGGTATATAGGAAACAACGAACCTTTTTTAACACACCTATATTCTTCATACATTAATTCTTGTATAGTCAATTTTTCTCCTACAATATATTTTTCTAAAAGTTTATCATTTTTGGAAATTACAGGATCCCAATCATCTAAATCAATGATATTTTTAATTGATATTTCTGGAGTTAATGTTACATTTTGCATAACAATAATATCATTTGAAAGTTTTTCTTTGATATTTTGATAAATATTATTTAAGTTAATTCCATCCTGATCTATTTTATTTATAAAAATAATTGTTGGTATATTCATTTTTTGAAGTGCATGGAATAGTATTCGGGTTTGTGCTTGTACACCATCTTTAGCAGAAATTACTAAAATTGCTCCATCAAGAACAGATAAGGAACGATACACTTCTGTTATAAAATCTGTATGTCCAGGAGTATCTACAATATTGATTTTGTAGTCATTCCAATTAAAAGAAGTAACTGCTGCCTGAATTGTGATTCCACGCTGACGTTCTAAAAACATAGTATCTGTCCTTGTTGTTCCCTTATCTACACTGCCTAATTCTAAAATTGCTCCACTTGTATAAAGCAGACTTTCCGTTAAGGTCGTCTTTCCTGCATCTACATGAGCAAGAATACCAATGTTGATTATTTTCATAGAATTTCCCTCCCTACAAATTTATCTTTTAACTTAAAATCAATATTTGCTAATTTTGTTCTTTTAAACTATTCTCAAAATCAATTATCCACTTTTCTAATGTTTCTACTAATGCTAATTGTTGTTTGAACATTTGTTTTCCAACATTAGGAATATGTTGTCTATGAGAACGTCTTTCATTTAGTAATTCTTTTAATTCTAATATCTTTGATTTTATATTAGAAACAAGAATCTGTTTTTGTTCATCATCTACTAAATCTAAATTCGTGATAATAACATTAAAATCCAAATATAGACTAACATCATAATTTGAAATATCATTCATAAGTCTATTAAAATAATCATTACCTTTGTCAGTAATAGTATATACTGCTTTATCTGGCATATTTCCCTCTTTCTCTTTATGGCTAACAATATATTCTTTTGATTCTAATTGTAATACTTTCTTATAAATAGACTGTTCACTAATTCTTACCCATCTTGGTATATTACGATATTCTATATTTTTTTTAATATCATAAGCACTTTGTGATTTTTGTTTAATAAGTCCTAATAATACCAAATCTATATTTGACATAATCTCTACTCCTTACTTAATATAATCTGTAACGCCAAGTCTATTTCCAAATGGATCTTCAAACTCGACTGCATTACCAGTTCCAATTTTAAAAGGCTCACTCAAAAATTTTATACCATTATTCAACATTTCTTTATAGAAGATTGCAACATCTTCTACTTCAAACCATATTGTAGGCTTTAAATTCTCAAATTTATTTTTGTCTTTTAAAATTATTGCAGGTTCTTCATTTCCAATATTATAAGCAACCATTCCCTTATCAGAGAAATCAAATTTCTTTTTTAACCCCAATATTTCCTCATAATATCTTTTTGCTTCTTCCATATTATCTACAGGAAGAAAATAGTTGTCATAATTTTTCATATATTTAAGCCCTTCTTTCTACTACAAACTATACTACTATATTTTATAATAGTTATAATTAAATGTCAATAAATAATAAAAAAATAATTGCATTTAATTCGTTTATAATTCTTATAAAAAATAGATTAGTTGCACTGAACTAATCTATTTGTATAACTGCTTGTCGTACAAAAAAGACTGTCATTACTGACAATCTTTTCGGTAAATTACTATAAATCAATAACTATAAAATTGTAATTTGTCTCTCACTTACTTTACCAAATTTATAATTTTTGTTGCCACTTTTTCAATAAATTTCTCATCATGTTCTACAAAAATAATGGTAGGATTATAATTTAGAATAGCATCTTCTATTTGTTCTCTTGTCAATATATCAATATAGTTTAAAGGTTCATCCCATATATAAATATTAGCCTGTTCTGAAATACTTTTTGCAATTAGAACCTTCTTCTTTTGACCTTCACTCATATCTTGAATATTAGTATCAAAATCAAATTGTGATAATCCCATTTTTACTAACATTGCTTTAAAAATACTTTCATTTATTTTATTATCGTAAGCAAAAGTTCTCAAATTTCCTTTTAAATCTTCTGTACTCTGAGAAACATAAGATATTTTTAAATCATTTGCAACCATAAACTCTCCATTATACTGTAATTCTTCTCCTAAAATAAGTTTTAATATACTTGATTTACCAATGCCATTTTTTCCAATTAGTGCAACCCTATCGCCATTATTAACTTCAAAAGTAATAGGGTTAAATATCGTTTCTTTACTATATTTTATCTGCAAGTTATGTGCAAAAATTAATGGATTCTTATTACTTTTTAGAGGAATAATTTTTAATGTATCATTTACCTCTATATTTTTTAACAAATTAGTCTTTTCATTTATTGCTTTTTCTATTCTTTGTTCCATAACTTTTGATTTTTTCATCATTTTATCTGCTTTATGTCCTATATATCCTTTATCTATTGTAGTTTCTGAATTATATTTTTTATTTTTTGTTTTTTCAGCCTCATTTGACCATTTTGCACAATTTTTAGAAGCTATTTCAAGTCTATTTATATCTTTCTGCAATCTTTCATTTTGTATTTTTTCAAAATTATCTTGCCTATTTTTATTTTCTTTCCAAGATGAAAAATTACCTTGTTGTATTTCTATATTAGTATTATTTATAGAAATTATATGATTTACAACTTTATCTAAAAAATTTCTATCGTGAGATACTAATATAAATCCTTTTTTCTTTTCTAAATAATTTACTAAATTATTTCGTGTTTCAATATCCAAATGATTTGTAGGCTCATCTATAAGTAAAAAGTTATTACCTTTTAAAAATAAACTTATTAAAAGTATCTTTATTTGTTCGCCACCACTTAATAAGTTAAAACTTCTATATAATACTTCAGTATCTGTATTAAGTAAATTTAATTCTCTTATAATTTCCCAATCTTCAACATTCGGAGCAATCTCATTTACTATTTCTATTGCCATTCTTTCTTTGTTTTTTACTTCAAAAGGGAAGTAATCAAACTCAACATTTTTTGATATTGCACCTTGATATTCATATTTTCCTAATAATAACTTTAAAAATGTAGTTTTACCTTTACCGTTTCTTCCAATTAATCCTAATTTCCAATCAGTATCTATATTAAATGATACATTTTCAAATATATTTTTTAGGCTTCCATCATATCCAAAAGTTAAATTGTTTACACTTATTAAAGACATCTATTCCTCCTACAAATTATTATTTTGCGAACTACTAAATTGTAATTTATAATTTGCTTATTACTTTTTTCTGTCAACTTCTTTGTTTACACTATTGCTAATAATATAGAAATTGGAAATATAGCTACTGGATAAAATTCTTATTTTCAATTTTTCAATTTAAAAATTTTCTTTTGGCGCTTAGTTTCAAATTTCCAATAACCATGATTACGATTTCGATGTTTTTTTTGAATCTTGTTTTGATTGTTTTTCATGTCTTGTTCAGCATTTAATATAATAGCTTTTTTTTCGTTGGAAACAAATTTAAGAAAAACATCATATAGGTACAGCCATCCATCGTATGAGATTTCAGTAAGCGTTGACTCTAATTTAATTTTTAAAAACTTGCAAATGCGTTTTTGTTGCTCATAAGTAAACAATTTTTTTGTTTTATCTTTGAAAGTATTTCCAGACGCTAAAAATATATATGATAAAAAATTTCTATAGTCTGTCGCATCCTCAACATCTGCTGATGTTTTTCTTTGAAAGTGAGCAAAACATATTCGTGCATTTGGCACAGGATAAAAATCTGATGGTTTAAACTCATAAATCAATTCAGCGGAAAACCAAGGTTTGTATAAAAGAGACCTCAAACTTTCGTTATAAAAAGGCTGTCCAGAATACCTTATAAAAGCTTCATACTGCATTATGAAATATATATCTTCAGGAGGATTATCATCTTCAAATACTTTTTTCATAATATCAGCAGTTATGTTAAATGGAATATTTGCACATACTTTATATGGTTCTTTTACTGATATTTTATATTTTAAAAAATCCATCTCTATTATTTGAACTTTTTTAGATTCTTTATACCTTTCAGATAAAGTTTTCGCTAATTTTGCATCAAACTCTATTGCTATAACTTTCTTGCTTTTTTTTGCAAGTTCATTGGTAATAATTCCTTTTCCAGGACCTATCTCAATTACAATATCGTCGTTACAAATATTACTCTTTGATAACAAGGTCGCTACAAGTTGTTTACTATGTAAATAATTTTGCGAATGTTCTATTCCCATAAATACCTCCTTTACAAATTACTATTTATATTTGTTCAATAATATCATAAATGATAGTAGTTATCAATATAAGTATTCTAATTAAATTGTAATTCAAAAATAAATAGGAGAACAAGATATTGATTCTCCTATTTACTCTTACTCTATGAAATAAACATATTATTATAAATCATTTATTATATTTCGTAATTCACAGTTTCATAAGCTATATCTCCATTTTCAGTTATGCTAGGAACAGAGAAACTTATATATTTTTTGTTATTTGCAATGTCATAATAATAAATTGTTTTTACATCATCAGCTACCGTTATTGCAGTTCCTTTATAATTTGTTTGTACTTTTTGTTTGCTTTCTTGTTTAAAAGTATTTAGTTCTGCATTTGGAACATTTACTTCAAAGTTTTCAGTATTTTGTAATGCTGTAATTTGTTTTTCTTTATCTATATTATTATCATAAATTGCTTCGACAACGTTTCCATTTACTTTAACTGTATATCCAGCTTCTGTATAGAAATCTCCGATTTTTAATTGGAAGTCTATATACTTATTTTCTAAAACAGTTTCATTTGTATTAACATTTGTAGTCATTAATCCATCTGTTTCGTTTATAACATAGTCATTTATGTTAAAATCTTGTATATTATCTTGCATTATTGATATTAAATTATTAGACCTAGCATTGCTTAATGTGATTGGTTCTTCTAAGATATTTCTTTCATCTAAATCTATACTATTACTTCTATATTTCCCAATTTTCATATTAGCATTGCCATGATGAACCACATGAACTTGTTTTACTCTACTATCTAAATATATATATGAATTAGCATGGCTAACTGCATCTTGTACTCCGCCTCCAGAACCTAATTTGTCGTTATATCTTTTTCCCCAATTAGTTGCACTTCCACTATTAATACTATTTCTAAATCCAACTGCCGTATCTGCACCCCTTAAAGCTGTTTGATACGTTATACTATTTTGTGAAAAATTATTGTCTGTTCCTGCACTCATACAACTTGCATATGTAACTAAAATTGTATCAGCATCCCAATGAACGCTATTTGTTCCAATATAATTATTACTATCATTTCCAACTCTTATCCCTGAATTTGTAAAACTAATTGAAGTTAAACTTCCATGTGTTGGAAAAAATTGTACATCAGCATATAAATGACTCCATAAAGTATCTCTACTTGGATCTATATGTGAGCTTCTTCTATAACCAGCATTACTATAAGCATTCATTGCGTCATTTACATCTTGTACTGTATTTATTCCGTTTGTTGTTCCGGCAGCATATGCTAAATTATCTCTTGCATAAACCATTGTAGAAAGTCCAGTTATCATTATTATGGCAATAATTAGACCTATTGATAATAATACTTTTTTCATTTTCATATAAATTTTCTTCCTATTCTAAAAATAAACTAAAATAATCCTCCTTTCTTTATTTTTGAGAATGAGAGAGTCAGTTATATTTCAAAAACCAAGTTCCTACTTCAAAGTCCTGTCTATTATTACTATTGTATGTTATTATTTTGTATCCAATTCCTAAATATTCTTTACTTCCACCATCTCTATATGTTATTGTATTTATACAGAAGATAGGTTCTTTATGAATTGTTAGTCTGTATACATCTATTGCAAAAAAGATAAGAATAATAGTAATAATAATCAATAATGAAATTATTAATGTTTTTATTTTTTTATTTTTCATAACACCACCTCTATTCTCTATTATTTAGACGAATAGTTTTTAGTATTTTTATGGTATTTTTTTAAAATAATTAAAAAATATATGCTAGTTATAGCAAATATTAGGGTAAAGGCTAATAAAATATTATTTACTGTATTGTGTTTTTGTATTATCAAATCTATCTCCGATCTTGGCATATTTCCCTTATTTATTAAATAGCTTCCTAATGCGACAATACATAATAATAGATTACTAATAAATAATTTTAATGTATTTATTGCTTTATAATATTTCCAACTAACTGTCGCAGTCGGCATATTTAGTAAAATTCCAATTTCCTTAAATGTTAAATTTGATAATATTTTTAATGAAACAATTTCTTGTTCTTCTAGTGATAATCTTGAAATTATTTTTTCATATTTTTCATATTCTATCAAATCATCTATTTCATTGTTTTTGGTTTGTAGATTATATAAATCATCAATATTTATAGTATTTTTTTGTTTTCGTAAATAATCAATAGTAGTATTTTTGGTAATGCTATATAGCCATGAATATTCATTTTGACTTGGAATAGAATTTTTAATGTTATATATTTTTATAAAAACATTTTGTACGATGTCTTCACTATCATGCTCGTTTTTTATTATAGAAAAAGCTATTCTTTTTACTAATTTATTGTATTTTCTATAAATGTTATAGTAACACTGTTCTCTTTCTTCTTTATTTTTAGCATTTTTATATAATTCAAAAAGATAATGTATTTCTTTTTCATTTTTATTCATAAATTTAAAACCTCTTTTATTTTTCATTTCTTACAAAAGTAGTTAATATATCTCCATATATATCAAATGCTTTTTTCATATCACCATTTTTTGAACTCTGACTATAAATATGTTCTCCAATAATATTACTAAACGATTTAAGTTCTTCTTTTGAATATTCTCTGTTTTCACTTTTTATTCCTATTTCTTGTAATGCTTCTTGTTTCTTTCTTGGTAGATCTGTTCCTAAGTTCATTTTTCTGCATCTCCTTTATTGTTTTATACAAGCAGAAATATATCACAAGGAAATACTTTTTTCAACAAACAAAAAGCTAGCAGAATAAAAAATTTCTGCTAGTCCTCATCAAAATAGTAGCTTTTAAGTGTTGAAATAAATTTTAGATACATCTTTAATTCTTTTTTTGTACTCTTATCTAAAAAATTATCTATGGTTCGCCTAGTTGATAAGTGTTTATTTTTGCATTCTCCATACAAAAGATAATTTGCATCTACACCTGCAGCAGTACAAATTTTGTTCAAAGCCTTTATGCTTATTATAATTGTTCCGTTTTCTAGTTTTCCTAAATGATTTTCACTTAGGCCACACCTCTCTGCAAAAAGCAGTCTTGATTCGTGGTATAATTCTTCTCTAATTTTTCTAATTCTTATACCAATTTCTAATGGATTTAATACCATAATTAGCCTCCTTATTCCTATTATTACTATTTTATCGCCCTTTTTAAGAATATTACACTCCTTATTACTGACAAAATATATGACAAATAGGAACATTAAAACGACACAAAACAACAAAATACTGCATTTCAAAAAACACAATATTTCTCAATATGACAAAAGGGTTTTTGTAACACCAGTTTTCGACAAATTTTGCACTTTCGATTTTGTATAATTCCTGTGGGTTTATATACCTATTTAAAAGAACATAAGTTGGTTTGACAAAAGAGTATTTTATTTAAAAGTACGAATGATTATGTTTTTTATTACTAAATAGGTATAATAGGCTCATTTTTTATATATTTTTGGGAAGGAGGTTTTTTTTTCAATTTGTGTTCCTTTTAGATAGGAATATCAAACCCAAATTCAAAATTTGGGAGGAACACTTATGGAAAGTGAAAACGATTACAAGGAAGAAAGGTTTGATAGTTTCCTAAATAAAACTATTATTTTATCAGCAAGAACTTACTTCAAAAAACAAATGAATATCATAGATAAAGAAAGACTTATGATAAATGATATGGAGTATTCTGCCATTTTGGATGATTTTGTTACTTTAAATTCTAGTTTTTTTAGTACAGATGATGTGGATGTATCACTACAATTAAAAAGTGCCTTAAAGTCGCTGTCTGCTATTGAGCAGGCAGTTATTTTTTTACTCTATGATGAAGAACTTTCACAAAAAGAAGCAGCAGAAATATTAGAAGTATATTCAAAAACAGTTAGTAAAATTAAAATCAGGGCAATTAACAAATTAAAGAAATATTTTAAGGAGGGTTCTGAAAATGAAAAATAAAAGTTTATATGAATTAGGAAAAATGGCGCAGTCAGGTGATGATATGGCAATGTTAGAAATTATTGAAAGAAAAAAGAAAATGCTTAAAAGGTATAGTTTTGGAGATGAAGATCGCTATCAATTTATCATTTTAAAACTAATAGAAGGAATAAAAAATTACAAATTTTAAAATTTTTTCAAAATTAGGGGAGAATTTTGCTGACTTACTCACTGTATATATAGTGAAGGGCAAATTTTAGGAAGCACTATATTAAACAAAGGACAGGTTGGACTAGCTCTTATCTGTCCTTTACCTAAATTTACGAAAGGAGAAAATATAGATTATGTTTGTCAGATGTCTATTATTAGGAATATCCCTTGTATTATTACTTTTTATATTTGATATTTTACTTCCAAAGCTAAAACTAAAATATCGTTTATATAAAGAGTTAAAAGAGAAGAAAAAAAGACAAGATGCCTTTGCTAAAAAAATGAAAGAATTAGAGATTAAATAGTTTCTCTAATAGTCTTGTCATATCTAAAAAGTGTCGACAAAAAATTAACCAATAATATTGCAAGGTGGTATTACATGGAAACACAAAAAGATAAAATACTTAACCTGTTTTATATTGAGCATTTAAAAGTAAAAGAAATCGCAGAAAAGACAAAAGTAACCTCTGCTTATATAACAAAAGTTATAAAAACAGATTCCAGATATATGGAAGAAAAGAATTTTAGAAAAGAAAAATCAAAAGAAAAAAGAAAACAAGACCAAAACAATTTCATTAAGCAAAAAAGGGAAAACAAAAGAATACAAGATAATTATGAGTTTGTTCAATCACAACATATACAAGCATCTATGGAATTATCAAAATCAAAAAAATTAACAGATGAAAATTACCGAAAATGGAATACAAGTGCTTATAAATATAACCCTTCAAAACATAGGTACGAGTTTGATGAAAGTTTAGGTCGTGCCGCAGATGTACCAAAATATATTAAGGAAAGGTAAGCAAATTCTATTTGCAAAAGGTATGAAATCATGGAAAAACATTTGTTAAAACTTATTAAACTAGCAGATGAGCTAAACGAAAAACAAGACAAGGTATTTGCAGAAATACATTACTCTGCAGATGACAGTAAGAAGTTAGAAATTTGTATTAGAACTAAAAAGGAATACAAATATGTAGAAAAAGTAGAAATGCAATTAAAACAAGGTTCTCTTATAAATTGGGAAAATGCAGTCCATTTATTTGAAATGTATGTAAATGGAGGTGCAAGTAGCAATGAATAAAAAAGAAGCAGTAGCATATGCACAAGTAGCACTTGATTATATGCAAAGTTCTAAATACAAAGGAGAAATAACCCCTGTAACATTAGGAATAGAAATGAAACAATGCTTTAAACTATATCCCAGAAATTTTATAGAAAGTATTGCAAATGCACAAGACTGGGCTAGAAAAAAACTAGATCAAGCAAAAATAGGTTGTGATGCAAATGCAGAATAATATTGAAGAAACAATGAGATTTGGTATAAGTGTTGATGAGGCAAGAAAACAGTTAGGAATAGGAAGAAATTTAATGTTAAAACTTGTAACCGTTCCAGGTTTTCCAGCAATTCGTTTTAAAAGAAAAATCATAATTAATGGTGCAAAATTACAAGAATGGTTTGATAATAACTATGGTACATATGGGAAATATTAACCCTTTTATAACATTGATTTTTATAGAAGATTTATTATATAATTGAAACAGTTTTATAATAAGTCTTTTTTGTTTATCTTAAACCATTCGGAAGGAGAAATGAAGAATGGAAAAGATAGATAGTAAAGTTGTTATAAGAAATAATAAAAATAATGGAAAAGCTGAAAAAGGGACAGTAACAGTAAGAAAAAGAGGCAACAGTTTTGAGGCAAGAATCAGATTAGAATTAAAGAAAGGAGCAGAAAAAAATCCTAGATTATCAAGGTCAGGTACAACAGAAGAAATAGCAAGGAAAAGGTTGGCACAGCTAATTATTGACACTTATATTGTAAAGCAAAATTATGAAATTGTTGAGGAAAGTGTATTTTCTGATGACTGTGAAGAAAACTTAAAAAGTTTCTCTGAATATAGAGATGCAAAAGAAGATGTGATACTGCATAAAGGGTTACATTCTTGTATAAACTTTTATGATTTTGCAGTAATGTGGTTAAATTATAAGAAAGAGTATGTAAATCCTAGTAGTGGAAAGACAATAAGTCCTAAAACTGTGGAAACATATGCGTACACACTAAAAAAACATATAAAAGAAAACTTTGCACAATATACAGTTCCAGAAATGACAAAAGAGATAGTTGAAGAATATGTTTCAAATCTTCGTAAAGTCTATCCTCGTGCTGCAAAAGATGTTTTCCTAATGATAAGGCAAATATTACAATATGCTAAAAAAAGAGATTTAATTAAAGAAATACCTGATTTTGAATTAAAATTTCCAAAGAAAAAGAGGTCAAAAAAGACTAAATTAGTGTATCTTCCAGCAGATAGACAACCAATATGGCTAGATATTTTAGAAAAAGATGGTAGAGAATTTTGCAAATTATTTGCTACTTTATTGCAAACAGGTATGAGACCAGAAGAAGGTTGCGGTTTATTACTTTCAAACATTCTATTTGATCAAGATATGATTTATGTAGGTAATGCTCATAAAGATATTACAATATATGATGAAGAATTTAATATTATTGGTCATGAATACATAGATGATGATTTAAAAACAGATGAAAGTTATAGAGAAATACCTATGAGTAGTAGATTAAAGAAAATGCTCAAAGCTATATACCAAGAAAGAAAAGAATTAAGAGAAAAAGAGCATAAAAAGTTTGATCCATCAAAAGAACACGTTTTTTTAAACACTGTTGGTACGCCATACTTACCTGAAAGACTAGACAAAAAGTTGAAATCTGTAATAAAAAAATATAATTTAGAACATATGACAGTATATGGTTTTAGACATTCTTTCGCTACTTTAATGAGCGAAAACGGTATGGATAAAGAAGTTTTAAGGGAGATAATGGGACACGCTGATTTTGAAACAACAGATTTTTATTATATTTATATCTCTGATAAGAGAAAGAAAGAAGAATTTAATAAGGCAAATGCAAAAGCAAACAAAGAAGTATTTGACAAATTATATGAGAGTACAGGTATAGATACGAATAATGTAAATACAGAAAATAAGAAAAAAGCAGGATATACAGGAAAGAAGATAATTAGGCGAAAAATAAAAGCACTTACTCCAATAAGTGCTTAAATAAAAAAACTCACAAATGCCTAATTTGGTGCGGCTAGAGGGACTTGAACCCCCAAGCTCAGACTTCGTAGGCCTGCATTCTATCCAGTTGAACTATAGCCGCGTATGTAATTATTATAAAACAATTTTCTTGAAATTTCAATTAGTATTATAATTAAAATTAAGCATTTGTGGGGGCATCATTGGGGGCAAAACAAAAAACCAACTCCCAAACTGCCCATATATCAATAGCTTTCGCTATTATTGACTGACGGTTCGTAGCCGAACGCTCTATCCAGCTAAGCTACTGGTGCATACTTCGTTTAATATTATAGCAGTTATCTTCATATTATTCAAGTTTTTTTAAAATTTTATGTAAAAAGTCTTGAATTTTTATTTTTATTATGTTATATTATATTGGTACTTGTAATCGAGGTGTAGCGCAGTTGGTAGCGCGCGTGGTTTGGGACCATGAGGTCGCAGGTTCGATCCCTGTCACCTCGA
>CALXYJ010000032.1 GCA_944392945.1 uncultured Clostridia bacterium
AATATTTTCTATTCTATTTTTCTATCCACAAATGTAAATTTTAATGTTTCTCCACCAATAGCTACAAGATTCTTAGAAGGATCTGAAATTTCATATCCATCTGGAACATAAACTTGTTCTAATGTATATTCTCCCTCAGGAACTGAATAAAAGTTTATCATACCATCAGTACCAGTTTCCATCTCTCCTAATTCATTTCCTTCATTATCTTTTAATTTAAATTTTGCTCCTACTATTGGAGTATTAGTATTATCTACAACTGTTAATTGGATTTTACCCAATGTAGTAATTTTAGACCAATTTATTGTTAATTCTTGTTCCATATGATTTGGTACTGTTCCTAATTTTAAATAGTCTTGTGTCTCTTTATTCATTTCTTCATAAATTACTCCAACTGTTCTGTCTACAGAAGTTTCAAATTTTACATTAAATGATTTGTCTTCTTCTGCAGTATTTAATTTTACATATACTGCATCTCCACTAGAAAGAAATGTTTTTTCATTCCCGTTTTCATCTGTAATCATTGCAGATTCAGGAGCATTATTTAATGTAGCTCTAATATAATTAACCTTTGATTCTTCAACACCTGTAACAGATACAATATATGGACCTATTAAAGCATTATCTTCTATATATTTAGCAATACTAACATCTGAATTATTTATAGTCAATGTTGGAACATCTGTATAAGGATCATTTTCTGCCTTATCAACTAATTTTTCTGCAGCATTTACAATTCTATTACAAGCATCTTCTTTTCCTGCTATTGGTTCAACATTTTCAACTCTAAATATTTTAGTAGCTTTTTTAGATTCTCCTGTTCTGTTCATTACTTCCCAAATTGCCATTTGAGTAGCTATATATGCTTCATCCTGATTTGCACATTCCATCTCCTCTGGTGTACGATTTGGATAACCATTTACTAAAACAGCTAATCCTTGATCTGATAAATATTCTCTAAATGTCATAGAATCAGTTGTTGGAAATTCTGCACCATAATCAATAGAATAAGCTACATCATCTCCTAAAGACAATCCATTATATAATACATTTTCTTCATTATAAGTATCATATGCAATTGCTACTGCATTTGGATTACTTGTTGATGGTTTTTGTGGTTCATTCTCTGTAGTTTCTGATTCAGTAGATATTATATTATTTGTATTATTATCACTATTATAATTTGTCAAAACATATATTGCTAAACCAATAATTATAATAAGTAATATAAATATACCTACTACATAGCCTCTTGAATTATACTTATTTTCGTGTATTTCTTTGTTGTTACTTATTGATTCATTTTCTTGTTTTTTCTTTTCCATAATACTTCTCCCCTTTATTTATTTTTACAATCACACTACATATATTATATAGTTTATAGCTATTAAATTCAAGAAATATTGCAACTTTTTTCCATTCTTCTATATTCTCAATTTTTGCCCTATATAAATATAGTTTATATTAGTTATTCCATTTAATTTGGCTATATCATTTATATTCTTTCCAAATCTACTTGCTATGGAATAAAGAGTATCTCCTCTTCTTACAGTATAAATATAATGTCCACAATCATGTTCCCCTATATCTATATTTATTGGTATTCTTATTATTTGATTAATATATATTCTATTTACATTTCTTATTCTATTTATATATGCAATATTATTCACTGTAGTATTATATTTATTTGCTATTTTCCATAAAGTATCTCCACTTTTTATTTTGTAATTTAAATATTTTGTTTCTAAATTAGCTGTACTTTTTGCAATAATTAATCTTTGACCTGGATATATTAAATTTGGATTTATAATATTATTATTTTTTATAATATTTTGAACAGTTGTATTATATCTTTTTGCAATGCTTGTTAATGTATCACCCTTTCTTATTATATACATTGTGTTATTATTATCATCACTACCATTACTTACAGAATTGTTTTTAGTAGGTATTAATAATATTTCATTAGTATATATTATATTAGGATTTTGAATATTATTTATTCTTACAAGTTCATCCACTGTTGTATCATACTTTCTTGCAATAGAAGATAAGGTATCCCCACTTTGTATAGTGTAACTTATGTATCCGTTTTCAATATTTTCAGAATTATTGCTTTCTTCATTATTATTATCATTACTTGGAATTTCTTCAATATTATCTAATAATATTTCACTTGTAAATCTATCTCTATCAACATATCCATTTATTCCTGGAACAGTTCCCCTATCCGTATATTGAAATCCTTCCCATACATTCCACTTTCCATTATCAGATGGAGTACTTACATAATATTGTGCAACCCATAGAGGATATTCATTTGCTAATTCTTGGCTAAATACATCCCTAGCTGAAGAAGTATTACTATAAATAATTAATTCTTTATTAGTTAACTCATAGACTTTTTCTAGAAAAACTTTAGAAATTTCGTTTACTTGGCTTGCAGATAGATTTCCAAAATTTTCAAAATCCATTGCTAATTTACAATTAGGAATGGTTCCTGCTATTGTATTTGCAAAATGTTCTGCTTCTGATAAAGCTTCTTGTGTATCTCTTGCTGTTACATAATGATAAAAGCCTATATTAAGCCCATTTGCTCTTGCTTCTTCATAATTTCTACGAAAATAACTATCCACTGTATTTTGTCCTTCACTAGATTTTATATATACAAAATCTATTCCAGAACTTTTGACCTGGCTAAAATCTATTTCGCCCTGCCATCCACTAACATCTATACCTTCATATACATTTCCAGCAGGTTCTATTGCATAAATATTAGTCTGAAAAATAAGCATAATATTTAATGAAAAAAATACAATAAAAATAACCTTAGCAATTGATTTCATAAACTCACCTACTTATAATAGTTTATGAATCATAAATTGCTAAGGTTAAATATTTATTTTACATGTGTAATCTTTTTTTAGTCTCTTCCCACATAGCTCTGCCACATAATATAATTGTTAATACTAAAGACAAACCTGCTATTCCGCTTGCCACTATCGTTAAGACTTTATTCTCTACAATTCCGCAAAACATTAAAATTAATTGTATCATACTAAATAAAAATGTTAAGATATGATATAATGCATATCTCATATATCTTTTTCTACTTACTATCGTTAAAACCATAAGTGTAGAATTAGCTACTATAATAACTATAGGTATAGAAATATTAATTGACCACCCACTATAACCTAAAAAATAGTCAATTGCCAAAATTAGTAGCGAAACTAATAAGCATTGTACAAAAACATTTGAAGCAATATTTATGTTTCTCTTTTTAGTATATATAATTGTACTATATACATAAATAATACCAGCAATACAAAGCATTGACCAATGATTGGTTTTATCTACAAGTACATTTATAATCAATAAAATGTTTATTACTAAAATAGATATAGCTATTGAAGCAATAAAAATTATATTATTTCTTTTTATATTTGATAATTTTGGATATAGCATATATTAAACCCCATTACTTTCTATCTCAACATTGATATCATATTCTTCTAATATTTTTTTAAAATTCTCTTCAACTCCATTTTCCATTAAAATGGAAGTAAAAGTAAAAAACATTTTATCTTCATATGAACATGTTGAGCATTTAATTTTCTCTACTCTTTCTGGTGCTATTAAGAACAAAAATTGTTCTATATATTTTTGATAGTCTGCAATTATACCTATTCTACCAATATTTGAAAAAGTAGTTGTTGTATATTTCCTAATTTCTAAATAACTCAGTCTTACAAATATTTGCTTCATAAATAATGGTATAATCCTTATAAAGAAATTATTCCCAAGTTTTACATTTAAAGACATCGTTTTTGTTATTTCTTCGGGTTTAAGCAAATTTTCAAAATCTGACTTTACTAATTTTAAAATATCATCTAAATTATTAAAGTCTATTTTATGTCCATCTGCTACAACTGTTATATATGAAAAAAAGTTGCTTAAAGTCTTTGATTTAAAATATTTTTTTAAATTTACTGGTACACAAATCTTTATAGGCTTCTGGTTTTCTTTATTTTTAATATTTCCCAAATAAATTGATTTTATTAAAACTGCTGTTAAAAATTGAGTCATTGTAACCTGTTTTTGCTTGCTTATTTCTTTTAATTTTGTTAAATCTATAATTTCATGTGTTGCTCTTATTGCATCAAAAGGTATTTTTCTACCTCTTAAAATATATGCCTTTTTGCTTACTGATGTATTTTTGGCCTCTTTATTGTAATTTTTTAAATAGCTATCTTCTATGTTAAAATCAAATTTTCTATCAGTTCTTAATTTGTTTTTAAAATCTTTAGCATATTCTATTTCTATATATTGATAAACAATTTCTTTGAAAAATTGTACTGCACTATTTCCATCTGTTAAAGAATGAAAAATATCTATATTAATTTTTCTATCAAAATATGTAACCTTAAATAAATAATCGTTATTTGTATTTGGATCTATGTATTTACAAGGATAATCTTTTTCTTCTTCTATTACTACTTTTTTATCATTATATTCAAAATAATACCAAAAAAATCCTTTTCTTAATCTTACCCTAAAAAACTCAAATTTATTAAGTGCATTATTTACTGCTTTTTCTAATAATTTTGGACTAATTTTATCTTTTAAAACTGCTGAAATTCTAAAAACACTACTATATTTTCTACTTGATGATAATGGAAATATTTTTGCAGAATTATCTAATTTTCTCCACATTAATTCTTTTCTTTCTTTTTTTCTCATTACCTAACTCCTTAATTATTTTTTAACAATTCTATCATTTGTTTATATGGTTCTTGAACAATTGGATCATTTTTCTTATCTTTATATTTATACAATAACCAAATATGTGTTGCTCCCTCTGTTTCATAAACATTTATTTTAGTTCCTACTTGTTCAGCTTTTTCTTGTAGTAATTTTATATCTGGATATAAAATATCATATGTACCTGTAAAAATAGAAAGATTTTTAATTTTTTCTAATGGACCATCTATTGGATTTACTAAATAACTGTTAATTCCATCTTTTCCAGCATAATTTTCTCCTGCTAGTTGCAGAGCTGATTTATTAAGTTTTGGATCTTTATCTTCTATCTCGCTAATTTGAGGATTTTTTAATCTAACATCCAACCATGGAGATATTAAAATTGTTTGATTTGGTAAATTTATATCTTCTTCTCCCATTTTTTCTAATAATGCTAAAGCTAAACCGCCTCCGGCCGAATCACCTATTACCACAAAATTAGCAACATCTATTTTCTCTATAATCTTTTTATATAATGCTTCCATCATTTTTGTTGTATCCTTATAATTATATTTTGGAGTAAGTGGATAATCTGGTATAATAATCTTACAACCTAACTGATTTACAATATCTCCACAAGTTTTCCAATGTTCTTTTTCCAAATCTGCTACATATGAACCACCATGAACATACAATATTACTAAATTGCAAGTTACACCATCCTTTGGTTCTATTACATAAACAGGTCTATCTTCTATTTCATATTTATTTAAATTATATTCATTTTTTATATATCCGGGAACTCTTGCTTTTATATCTCCTTTAAATAAATATATTATCAATATAATTGCAGATATTATTCCAATTAATATTATGGCTAATAAAATTTTTACTATGATAAATAATCTTGCAGTTGTCATATTTCTTCCTTTCCTACTTTAATATTTTATCATATTTTATAAAATTGTAAATATCCCCCAGTTCTGTACTATAGAACTAGGGGATATTGCAGGAGGTAAATTTCTTCATTCTTAGATATTTTGTAGTGCTTCCCAAACTGCATCTGAAGCATATTCAATGCAATAATCGTCTACATAAAATCTTCCATCGTCTTTTTCTATCGGCATTATCATATTTCTTTCAAATGAAAAGGCCTTGAGCATTGAAGTTGGTATACTTCCATCCTTGGCCATATAAAATACATTATCAACCAAGAATCCTAAATTTTCCAGTTCCTTTTCTGCAAAGTTAAGCTTAAGCCATGTCTGCCCAATGAGTTTGTCAAGATACTCTGTCAATTTGTTATCTGTATAATACCTATTTATAATTACTTCTTCATCCAGAGATTTTACTCTAAAGTCGTAATTTAAATATTTCGGGTCTTTCCAGCAAAAATCTTCGGGTGTCAGACATACACCATCTTCTTCCCCCCACGGATTCTGATAGATGATGATAGCTCTTTCAGGATTAGGCTCTCCTAAAGATGGACACATCCGAGTTATTACTTCCTCCTCTTTGAAGAGAAAGTAAACATTATTCCATTCAGTAATCTTCAAATTTTTTAAAGTTTTCATACTATTCCTTTCCCCTCCTGCTTTTTCAACGGTTTACACTATTATTATATATCTTTTTGGCGTTTTATGTCAACAGTTTGTATCTTATGATATATCACTAACTTTATTTGGTAAGACTAAAATAAACAATGTCCTAAAGTTATTTTAGGACATTGTTTATTTTTATTATATTATTATATCTTCAATATTTATGGCAAAATATGGTAATTCCTTATCTTTTTCTTTAACAAAAATTATAAAATTATCATCAAAAGAAAAATCTCTATTTTTGTTTTCTTGAATTCCATTTGTTGAAACTGCCATGCCAGCTTCACTTTCAATTTTTGCTCCTTGTTTATTTAAATTAAATTCTATCGTTTGTAATGCTTTATCTATTTTTATTTTTTCTCCATCTACTGTCTCAAATTCCTTATTTTCTAATTCTTCATAATCCCTTTCTGCTTTTACATTAATTTCTGGAAGTTTTAATGTTTCAGTATTTTTTAAATCAGTTTCATCTTTGTAAGTTTCACTTTCCTTTATAATTTTTTGGTATACCTGGCTAAATGTTTGTAAAGCATTTGTCTGGCATATCAATATCTCATCATTTGTTGTTGTAGAAATAGAAATTGCCTTATCCTTTTCATTGTTATAATATAATACTTTAACTTGTTTTCTAGCTTCCTCATTTGAATTAGATCTTAGTCCGAAAAAACTTACTGTACTATCATCATTACCACCAAATTTATCAGTACCTAAATCATCAAAAGGGCTACTAAATTCTAACTCCTTAACTAATATTGAATATAAAAAATATCTAATTTCATTATTATCATTATTCCAATTAAAATTATTTAAAAATTCTGTATTTCTTCCAAATTTATTTTTTAAATCTTTTTCTATTTGATTTTTTAATTCTTGTGACATTATTCCATAATTTTTGTAAAAATCATCTTCTGATAACATCTCTTCTGAAAATTTAGAATTATTAAGATTATTTATAATATCCATTTGAGGTGAAAATTTAATATCTTGTTTTACAATATTATTTTTTAAATCATTCCAAACTAATTGAAAAGTACCACACCACAATGTATTTCCTGTTATCTTTTCTTCCATAGTAGGTACTACATTAATCTGCTTATTTATACTGGATGTTTCACTAGTTAATGTATTTCCTTGTATCTCATTATTCTTCTTAAAAATTGCCTCATTATAATTTACAATTAAAACAATTATTAAAACAAGAATTAAAATTAATATAATAAATAGTACTATATTTATTTTTTTATTTTCCATAAAATACACCTCATTTATCCTATTCTAAATGATTATTTATTTTCAGATTTTTTTCTAATTAAAATTAGAGGTGTTTGCTCCTGTCCTTGTCCTGTTGGATTATCTCTTATTAAACCCTTTAATTCCTCTTCTGATAATTTTATATCATCTGAATGTCCAATTACCTCTTGTCCCAAATCATTTGCATCAACAATCATACATGAAATTCCTAGTTTGTCATGTATTTCATTACAAACTTTTGAAGGATTTTCTGGTAATAATATTCCTATATCTCCATATTCTTTCCATACATGATCATAAAAACCATCTAATCCGCTTACTTCTTGTCCTACAATTTCATAAAATACACCTTTTTTGCCAAATAATTTTGTTACTGCACTAGCTAAACTTGCCCATAAAACTTTTAATAATCCAACTTGATTAATTGCAAATTGCATTTTTATTGGCTCTCCAACACCAACTCCTGCAGTAGTCTTATGTGCAAATTTTGATAAAAATTTTGCCCAAAATCCAACTTTAATATCTTCTCTTTTTAAAACTCTATTTTGACAAAGTGCAATTATTTTTTCACTACTAGAAATAATATCTCCTTCTTGATAAATAGGTGATACATATTCCTTAAATAAATCTATATAGCTATCTCCTTGCTTAACAAATCGCGTTTTTATAGCATGTCTTAAATAAATTTCTCCATTTACTTCTATCTCTACATTTTTCCCTTTATTTGCATGAAACTCCATAGTTTTAACCCTCTTTCATTTGTTTTTTTGTTATTTTATCCCTATTTATCATTTTTTTCAATACTTATATTATTTTTAATAAATATATTATTAATTGATATATTATATTTATCTGAGCTATCCCTGCTAATATCCCTGTAATTAGTCTTCTTAAATTAGTTGACTCTTTTATTTTTCTATATTGAATATACCAATCTAAAAACATTATTAATAAAAATATAAAATCTAAATATATAGGTATATTTAATTTAAAGAATATAAATATTATAGCTAGAATCTGTCCTAATAATATGCCTGTGCATCTACTACAAATAGGAAATTGGAACTCCCCTATTTTAAAGCTTCTATCCTCTCTTTGATGGCATCCACATCTATTTCCTAAACGCATTGACCATGCCCAAATCTTTCTTTGAGTACTTTTTTTCATTAAAATCTATACCCACAATCATTACATATATTTGTTGTTTTAGTCGTTGTAGTTGTATCACCTGTATTACATAAACCACATAGAACACCTGGCCAACCAAACAAAAGATAACCACAACAAGCATTACCACCATCAAATCCCTTTGTATGTGTATTAGTATTTACAATACTCGATATATTTTCACTGCCACATCTTGGACATCTCATACATATTCCTCCTAATTTTTTTATAATTATATATATATTATATATAAAAATCAAATTAAAGTTTTCTTAATTTCTTGTATAATATCGTTATAAATGTTAAAATATATCGCGAAAGGAGCAATAAATATGTACAAAAAAGATTGGTTATTAAACCAAATAGATGACTTAGTAGAATTTTTATCTAGAGTTTTTTTAAATCAAACAAATACAGAATATTTACCAGAAAATATCGTAAACTCAACATCTGATGAATTATATAACACATTGGATAAATTAATTTGTGATAAAAAAATTAATGAAGCAGAAAATTTATTATTTGAAAAAATAGATACTCAAAATCCTAAACACTTAACAATAGCAATAAACTTTTATGATAAATTAAATAAATTATCAGATGAAACATTAGAGGAAGCTAATTATACAAGAGAAGAGATAAATCAAGGATTACACGATATACTAGATGAATTTGGAATAAAAATAGACTTAAAATAGCTCATAAAATGAGCTATTTTTTGTTATATACATAATCTTATAATCAACCAAGTGCAACATCTAGTATCATCATTAATACAAATCCTAATGCAACTCCAATCGTTCCAATATTACTATGTTTTCCAGCCTGTGATTCTGGAATTAACTCTTCTACAACTACATAAATCATAGCACCTGCTGCAAACGCTAATAAATATGGTAATATTGGTATTACTAAATTTGCAAATAAAATTGTAAGTATTGCACCCAATGGCTCCACAATTCCAGAAAGAGTTCCATATAAAAATGCTTTTCCTTTTGTAAGTCCTGAATTTTTTAAGGGCATAGAAACTATTGCACCCTCCGGGAAATTTTGAATTGCAATTCCAACAGCTAATGCTATTGCCTCTGTTACAGCAATTCCCGCATTTCCTAATAAAAAGCCAGCAAATACTACTCCAACAGCCATACCTTCTGGAAGATTGTGTAATGTTACTGCTAACATTAATTTAGTACTTTTTCTATGATTTGTCTGTATCCCCTCTGTCTCTTCTGTTTCTAAATGTTGATGTGGAATCACAGTATCTAATATTAATAAAAATATTATTCCTGCGATAAAACCAATTGCCGCTGGTACCCAATTAAATTCTCCATCAACCATATCTAATGCTGGAATTAAGAGTGACCAAATTGAAGCTGCAATCATAACACCTGCTGCAAAACCTAATAATAACTTTTCTACTTTTTTATTTATCTCCTTTTTCATAAAAAATACCAAAGCAGAACCTAAAGCTGTACCTAAAAAAGGAACTATTAAACCAATCAATACTTGCATATTTACCTTCTTTCCATATATAGAATATATATTTATTTAGAAAAAGTCAAATATTATATTAGTTTTATTTTTTGCAATAAATGTAAAAATATGATAATATGCAAAAAACTTTATATTTTTCTTCTTATAAAATTAAAGGAGGTTTATTATGACAGAAAAAGAAAAGGCTAAAAATGGTAATTTATATAATCCTATTTTAGATAATGAGTTAACTGCTGAACGTTTTTATGTAAAAGATTTATGCTTTAAATACAACAATATTCTACCTTCTAATATAGATGAAAGACGAAAGATTCTAAACCAGATTTTACCCTCATCAGATGAAACCACAAATATAGAGCAACCTTTTTTATGTGATTATGGATATAATATTATACTTGGCAAAAATTTTTATTCTAATCATAACTTAATTATTTTAGATACAACAACTGTAAAATTTGGAGATAATGTATTGGTAGGTCCTAATTGCGGTTTTTACACTGCTGGACATCCAATTAATATACAAGAAAGAAATTCTGGTTTAGAATATGCAAAACCAATAACTATTGGAAATAATGTATGGCTTGGAGGTAATGTAACAGTTTTACCAGGGGTTACAATTGGTGATAATTCTATAATTGGTGCTGGAAGTATTGTTACTAAAGATATTCCGGCAAATGTAATTGCTGTAGGAAATCCCTGTAAAATTATAAAAAGGATATAAAAAATTTATATCCTTTTTATTTGGTTAATATCTATTTTCTATAGTTCTGTTTTTTCTACTCTTAAACTTTTTAAATTACATTTTTCTACTCCTGTAACCTCTCCATTTATACTAGAAAAAGCATATGCATATCCATTTAAAAAATAGTAATATTTATTAGGCAGTTCTGTAAGTTCTTTTGAATTTAAATCCAATCTATAACTAATTGAACCAGAAGTAAAATATGCAAATTGACTATCTATATATTCTAAAGTTTGTAAAGTCTTTTCACTCTTCCAAATCATATTTTCTGTATTATTTTCATTATTAATTTTATATAAACTATATTCATTTTCTAAATTTGTTCCATCTATGGATTTTCTTGTAAATACATAGTTTCCATATTCAGAAAATTTGTCGCTACCAAACTTACCCAATTCATGATTTTCGTTATTCTCTAAATATATAATTCTATATGCTTCGTTATCAGAGAAATCTACATATGTTAAGCAATTTGCATCAACATTTTTAATAAAATTTCTTCCCTGTGCTAATTCAACTTTATTAGTACCATCAATATTAGCACTATATATACTTCTTGAATTTAAATCAGTATAATATATTTTGTCATTACATATTTTAAAATAATTTTTTACATTATCTATAATTTTTTGCTTATTACTTCCATCCTTATTCATAACACATAAATTTCCCTGTGGAGTTCCATTTAAACTATCATATCCTATTTGATCTGTAAAATACACTTTATCATCTGTAAGCCATAATTGAATAGATGCTCCATCATAAATCTTTTCTGCATTGCCCTGTAAATCTATTTTATATATTCCTTTTCCTCTATAATAGTTAGGCATTGTATATACATATTCTCCATCAAAATATAACTTACTTACACCATCTGTTGATGTATATAATAATTCAAAGCTTTTATCAGAGCAATTATATTTGTATATATTATCAGTAGAATTATTATATATAATAATATCACCTATTTTTGCAAATGCTCCTCCATTTTGCATACTATAAGTCTTTTCTTCTTCTATTCCTTTTTCCTCTTCAATTTTTAAATTCTCTAATAATTCATTTGTAGAATTAGTTGCTTGGTATTCATTTTGAGATTTAAATACAAATATTTGTAATAAAATTATTATTATAATTATACTTATTGCTATTACAATTTCTTTATATATTTTCATTATCTTATCTCCTCTATAGCTTTTTTAGATAATAATTTTGATAAATTAAAATTTCTAAAGTCAGTGTTTTCATTTTTCAAATTTGTATAAACTTCATCTATATATCTTAATGTCTCTTTTTTTACAGTATCATCTGCATTCTCTATTTCTAAGATTTCTATTATATTGCTAATTGCATCTGTTCCCGTCTCTTTTTCTAAGTATTCTAGATCTATTTTTCCTGTTTCTATATATCTATTTATATTTCTATTTGCAATAATTGCATCAAAATTTATAATATTCATTCCTATATACATAACAACAATTATTGTAAAATATGTTTTAATTAAGTTTCTGTGTTTATTTAAAATATATAAAATGGTTGGTATTAATAGAATTGCCTCTGTTAATAAAACACAATATACTAATAATCGCAAAAGTGTATATCCATAAGCTTGTTCATAAAAATACATTCTAACTGCTGATGATACTATAATTATCAAAGTAAATATAATCATAAGAATTTCCATAAAATTTATATATTTATTGTTTTCTTCGCCATATTTTTTAGCGATTAAAATTACTATTAAATTTATTATGGATACAATCATTAACTGAAAAAATCCTTGTCTTGCATAATCAGCATAATTTATATTTGTTTTTTGCATAAATAAAGAGTTAATTTGTATAATACAAAATATTAAATAAACAATATTTAATGCTGTTAAAACCATTTTTAATGTCATGCTTTCTATTTTCTTACTTTCATTTGTATAATTTTCTAGTACTGGCTCTTCTTCGTATTTAGTTATATTATAAAAGAAACTTGATAAATATATAAAAATACAAATTATTAAAATCAGTCTAATTATAAAACCAGAAAAATCTATACTGCTAAAAATATTTGTAAATACATTTAGTATGTTAAAAATCATATTATTAAATACGCTATCTGCCGATGCTAGAATTGCTACTATTACTATTACTATTGGTATCGTTATACATAATGCCTTAAAAATATTATTTGAACTTTGATTTGTTTCTTTATTCTGCTTTATATTAAATTTTATACTAAGATTATTCTTTAATTCCGACATTGTCTCTCCAATATAAGCAAATGGTTCTATTATAATATCTAATATTTTTTCTAATAAAGTTTTAGGCATTAATTTATCTGTTAACAAATTCAAAATCATAATAATTATTAAAATTGGAATAACAATCAAGTTAACTCTATTAAAAAAACTATTATTATATATTAAATATGTACCAGATAAAATAATAATTGGTATTAATAAAATTTTAGAATTTTTATTCTTTACTTTATTGTTTCTCTCTAATATTGATACTATATAATATGAAATTGGAACTACAAATAATAGCATAGAAAATCCAATTTCTTTTCCAAAAAACAATACTACACTCCATATGCTTAACAATATTGCTCCTAAAAATATATTTATTTTACGCATAAAAATACCTCCATAAATATTTTATGAAGATATTTTATGCTTTTTATTATCGTTTGTCAATAATTTGTTATTGTTTTTTTATAATTGGCTATTATATTATGGTTCGTGTACAGGCACTAAAAACCATATTTCTCCTGATTTTTATAAATAAAAAAGAATCCCCCTTGCGGGGGATAAGAAAAAATATTTTACTTTTTTGTTACTGGTCGTCTGCAATTTTAACTATCTACTGCAGATATCTTCTCCTAGTAGCCAGATCCCATTTATAAAGATCTTCGCCATAAAACCAGATATCTCTGAGAAAGGCAACTGTATATGCATACTGTGCACCGCTTATGTCTTCAGCGACATCGTTCAGTGCATTTTTCGCAATTTTTGCCAAGCACAGATTATGTTTACTCATTAGATACTGCATGTATTTGCACCATTTTTCTACTACTTCCACGTCGTCAGTTGGGTTGACTTCTGCAAAGCGATTCCATTTTCTCTCAGCATCCTCATCTCTGAAGTTAATTTTTTCACTTTTTAAGCTCTTCTCTACAAGTTTCGTTATCCTCTGTTTGCGAAGTTGTGATTTTAAATATTCCGGTGTATGCTTATAGGCTTCTTGTTTTCTTTGATACTCTAAATAATTTGCTTTCATTTTTTCTTTCCAAGCTTTAAAAATCAACTCCGGATCTGAGTTTTCTCTTGTTACAGATACTTCCACATCGTTAAAAGTAAATTCAATTTTTGTAACATTATCGAATTCTTCAAAAAGAAGCGGAATCTCTGTTACCAATGTCCGAAGGTTTGATACTCGAAGCAAGTCTAAGATCATTATTCCATTATAGCTATCAACAGCTATAATGTCTTCATTGATCCGATATGCAACCTTTCCTTCAAAGATTATCTTTTCCATAGTTCTTTCCTCCTATATTGTTTTTGGTTGACCAGTTAATGCTTACTATATATTATATTATACTCTTTATTTACATAAATTTCAAATTTTACATATTTAAAGATAGTGTCAATTTATTTCGGGAAATTTATTAAAAAATTTTTTACCCTCAAAATTGCTCTACAAATAAACTGTTCT
>CALXYJ010000033.1 GCA_944392945.1 uncultured Clostridia bacterium
TTGGAGGTTTTTCATACATTGCTATCGCTTTTTTTGAACCACGCGCATAGCACGTGGTTTTCTTATATACAAAAAAATTAAGCTGACTATTAAATAGTCAGCTTAATTCATCTAAAATATAATTATATCTGTTACATCTGTATTTGTTGTATTTCCATACGCATATATAACATATATATTATTTTGATTATCTATAAAGAAATTAGTAATATTTTCTACTTCATATCTATCACTTCTTAAATCTCTAATATATACAGAATATCCTAATTGTTGAAGAGATTTTGCTTCTTCCTGCTTTCCTTGAATTTGTTGTTTTATTTTATTTTCTACTGTATTTGTGTCTAAATTCTTTAATTGCATAAGATCAGAGAATTCGACCTTTTTCATATCTTTAATATTATAGCAATAAGTTTGTATGATTTCTCTTTGTGGATCTGAACCTTCTTTTAGAGTAGCTTTAATTACTATTGAAAATATATTGTTATTTAAAAAAGCTTCATAATCTACTGAATAAATTGTCCTATTAGATTCGCCATTTAGTACACTTTCAGCTTTTTCTTGAAAAATTCTTTTTATTTCCTCATTATATGATTTTATCTCTTCCGAATTTATATTTAATACTGGTATTTTTACATCTATTTCATAATTGCCAGAACTTATTTCTTTTTTTTCATATCCTGTATATACATAATCATTATTAATATCAATTTTATCTACGTCTAAAGATGTACTAGTATTCTCAAATTGATTTTTAAATAAATCATCAAAATTCTTTATCAAGCTAGTATAATCTACTGTATTATTGCCTAAAGAATTCATTGAAACTTCGCTATTATCAATACTATCTGGATTCATAACAAAATATACCGCTTCCATAATAGCTATTATGCATATAATAGTAATAAGAAAAAAGCAAAATATCTGACTTTTAGGTAATTTTACTCTTCTCATACAAACTCCTTTTCTAAACTTAAATATAATTATAACATTTACATAAGCTTTTTTCAACTTTTATACTTTAATAAACTATTAATTCTTCTTGAAAACATTGACTATTGTGGTATAATAATATAATATTATATATATTGTATAAACTATATATAATAAATATAAATCAATAAAAAGGAGTACTTAATTAATGATTTGTTCAGAATGTAAGAAAAACACAGCAATCATATTTATAAATTCTGTCGATCAAGATGGCAAAGAATCTTTAAAAGGTTTATGCTATGATTGTGCAAAAAAGAAAGGAATTGATCCTTTAGATGTTATTGCTAAACAAAATAACATACTAAATAATAATATAGATAAGAATATGTCAGGTCAAATAGAATCTCTATTTAAAGATCTTTCTAAAAATTTAAATCTAGAGTCTTTAAATTTAGTTAATATGGAAAATGACCAAGATGATGATTCTACAGATAAAAATATCAATGGAATGCCTTTAGAGTCACTATTTGCTGGTTTTATAAATCCAAATGCAGACCATAATGATTCTGAAAACACAAATACTAAACAACAGAAAAAAAATAGCAAAATTAATAAGAAAAAGAAAAGAAAATTCTTAGATACTTATGGTACAAATTTAACTCAAAAAGCTAAAAATAATGAATTAGACAATGTAATAGGCAGATCTAAAGAAATAGAAAGAATGATACAAATTTTAAATAGAAGATCTAAAAATAATCCTTGTTTAATTGGTGAACCTGGAGTTGGTAAAACGGCTTTAGCACAAGGTCTTGCTATTAAAATAGCTAATAAAGAAGTTCCACCTAAATTATTAGATAAGGAAGTATATTTAATTGATATGACTGCTCTAATTGCAGGTACACAATTTAGAGGACAATTTGAAGCTAGAATAAAATCTTTAGTTGATGAATGTAAAGATTTAGGTAACATTATATTAGTAATAGATGAGATTCATAATA
The DNA here is from genome assembly GCA_944392945.1 of uncultured Clostridia bacterium. GTDB lineage: Bacteria > Bacillota > Clostridia > TANB77 > CAG-508 > Merdicola. The sequence continues at coordinate 1,929 of CALXYJ010000033.1, forward strand.
TTATAGGAGCTGGTGATGCAGATCATTCTATGAATGCTGCAAATATTTTAAAACCATCTTTAGCAAATGGAGAAATTCAATTAATTGGAACAACTACATTAAAAGAATATAGAAAATATATCGAGAAAGATTCTGCTTTAGAAAGAAGATTCCAACCTATCATAGTTCAAGAACCATCTATTCAAGATACAGTTGAAATTTTGGAGGGAATTAAACAATATTATGAAAAATTTCATGGAGTAAAAATCTCTAAAGAAGTCATAGAAAAAACTGTATCAATGTCAGAAAAATATATACACGATAGATTTTTACCAGATAAGGCTATAGATATTTTGGATGAAGCTTGTTCAAGAATTAATTTAAATAATAAAGATTTATTTAAATTACAAGTACTAAAAAAGAAATTACAAGAAATTCAAGAAGAACAAGAAGATATCGCTGCTGAAAGTGCAAAAACTACAAACGAAGCCGATTCAAATCAAGATTACGAGAAGGCAGCAAAATTAAAAGCCACTGAATGTTCTATAAATCAAGAAATAGAAAATTTAGAAAAAAATATTACTATTCCAAATTTAACAGTTCAAGATATTGCCCAAGTTATAGAAAGCTGGACAAAGATCCCTGTTACTAAAATAACAGAAGCTGAAACAGATAAATTATTAAACTTAGAAAAAAATCTTCATAATAGAATAATTGGACAAGATGAAGCTGTAAACAGTGTAGCTCGTGCAATAAGAAGAAATCGTGCAGGATTAAAAAGTACCAAGAGACCACCTTCTTTTATATTTGTAGGACCTACAGGAGTTGGTAAAACAGAGCTTGCTAAATCTTTGGCATACGAAATGTTTGGTAATGAAGAAATGATTATAAGAATAGATATGTCTGAATATATGGAAAGCAACTCTACATCTAAATTAATTGGATCACCTCCAGGATATGTCGGTTATGATGATGCTGGTCAATTAACAGAAAAAGTTAAAAGACAGCCATATTCAATAGTACTTTTTGATGAAATAGAAAAAGCTCATCCAGATGTATTTAATTTATTACTTCAAATCCTAGACGATGGAAGACTTACAGATTCACAAGGAAACACAGTAAGTTTTGAAAATACTATTATCATAATGACTTCAAACGTAGGATCTAACGCTAACGTAAACTCTATAGGATTTAATTCTTCTAAAACTTTTAATAAAGAGAAGATTGAGTCAAGTCTTAGAGAAACATTTAGACCTGAGTTTTTAAATAGAGTTGATGAAATAGTTATATTTAACAGTCTAACTGAAAATGAATTAATACAAATCGTAGATATCATGCTTGCAGATACAAGTAAAGCTCTAGAAGATAAAAATATTATTTTAATTGTAAGTGAAGATGCAAAAAAATATTTGATGAAAAAAGGAACAGACTTAAAATATGGTGCTCGTCCTTTAAGAAGAGCTATACAACGTTATGTTGAAGATGAATTATCTGAAAAGATTTTAAGACAAGAAATTACCAATGGTAATACTGTAAAAATAGATTTAGAAAATGACGAATTAAAATTTACAACATTATAAAGTAAAAATGGAGGATAATAAATGAAGAATATTGCTAGACAAATTCCTAATATATTAACAATTTTTAGATTTATACTAATACCATTTATCGTAATAAATTTAGTTTATGATTCTTATATTGCAGCATTTGTTATATTTACAATATCTGGTTTAACAGATATATTAGATGGATTTATTGCAAGAAAATATAATTTTATAACTAATTTCGGAAAATTAATCGATCCACTGGCAGATAAATGTACTCAAATAATAACTTTAGCTACTTTAGCTATAAAGGATATAATTCCTATGTGGATAATTATAATTGTTATCTTAAAGGAATTCATAATGGTTGCAGGAGCATCTTTCCTTTATGGTAAAGAATTAGTTGTATCTAGTAGATGGTATGGGAAACTAGCAACAGTACTATTTTATATAGCTATAGTATGTTCATTATTTATAAAAGAATTTGAATTTTCATTTGACTTTAGCATATATATTTATTATTTAGCATTAATTTCTACAATTTTTTCTTTAATTATGTATATAAAAGCCTTTTATATGCAAGGTTATTTAAAAAAAGAAAACTTAAAAATCAATGAACAATTTGTAGATAAAACTAAAGACAGTTCTAAAAAATAGAACTGTCTTTAATTTTAATATAAGTAATTTATTCAAAATCTTCAATTATACTATTTAGATTTTTCTTTCCAAAAATTTTCATACCCTCTTTTAAATTTATCTTATCTGTTTCTGGCAAATAATCTGTAGATATTCCTGTATTTTGATATACCTCTTCTGTTCCATCATTTAAAATCTTATAAATTACAATATTGCTATTCTCATCCTTAATAATATAGTGTTCATCACATTGTCCTTCCTCTTCTTTAGAAAAAACAATTCTATTATTTGCAAAGCTTTCTAGTTTGTAATCGGGATATAGATTCTCTATTTCTTCTTGATTTCTATTTACCATATCTTCCAAAACTGTTTTTACTTCTTCTGTTGTATGTCCACATCCTTTATAATATGTCCTTATAATTAATTCTGCATTCGGAGATACTCTCGTCTCTGCTGAACTAACCTTTATTTCATTTTCTTCATTTTCCAATTCATTTTCTTCATATATGCATTCATCTGTTACTTTTTCTTCTTCTTTTGCTAACATATCATATTTTATATTCTGATATACCACTGCAACTGTTATTAAAATTAGAAGCATTGTTAATATTGATATAATAATAATCTTAAATTTGCTCATATAATAATTCCCTGCCTTTTATTCGTTTTTATTATTATGTAGAATTATTAGCAAATTTATACATTTTTTACTACTTTTATAATAATCATTCTATTATAATATTAAGTTATCTATAATACAGAATCTAATAGCTCCTCTTGCCTTGTTAAATTATTAACAAAACAAGAGGAGCTATTCAGCATTTACAACTCCTTACTTATATTTTTTGCCTTAGTTGGTGCTTCATCCAGCTCATATTTTTCATATTCTAGTCTTTTATAAACAAACTGGAACAATTTGTTTATTTCTTTCGCCAGAACAGCATTCTGATCGTCTTTTTCAACGACTTCAATGATTGCAATATACCATGGTCCATCTGCAAATAAACCATCATCATCATACCATCCAGTACTACTAATATCTTTAAAATGATATCCATGAATGGACCTGTAATGACCAGTCCTACGGCTATGTTTTTTTCCGGTTACTTCTGTAAAAAATAATTTTTTGTTGGAAAACCATCCCTTTATAACTGATTGCTCTTTTTTACCTTTCATAACGCCAATGATCTCTCCATGTTCTTGTAGGATAAAATATCCTATAAATTCATTGCATACGTTCCGATCAGTATCATCAATCAAACCTGAGAATTTAAATATCTTCATTTTCTTTCTCCTTACATTCTAATTCTCCTTTTAAGGTTACATAACTATTTAAACTCAGAATTATTATGTTGTCAATTATTTTATTAATTTCTCAATATTGTATCTTTTCTTTTTTTTATCTGTTGTAATACTTATTTCCCCATTTTCATCTGTTCTGAAAATATCTGCTTTTACACTCTTTAAATTATCAATTACAATATCACTTGGATGTCCAAATTTATTATCTTCTCCAACTCCTATTAATGCTATCTTAGGTTTAACAATATTTAAAAAATTTTTATGAGATGATGTCTTAGAACCATGATGGGCTACTTTTAATATATCTGCTTCTAATATATTTAAATTATTTTTATATTTATTTATAATAGCCTTTTCGGCCATTTCTTCTATATCCCCAGTAAATAATACAGAAAAGTCTTGACAAACTAATTTGCAAACTAAAGAATTATTATTTATTGAATTTTCTCTTATTTTACTTTCAGCACTTGGCCATAATATATCTATATATGTATATTTATCAATATTTATTCTTTGTCCTGCCTCTACAATATTAACCTTTATTTTATTCTGTTTTACCAATTTTTTGAATTTTTCATAATTTTCGGAATCCTCAAACTGCCTTCCTATTATAATATTATCTACCTTTAATTCTTCTATTATCGTGAATAACCCTCCTATATGGTCAGAATCAAAATGTGATATTATAATATAATCCAATTTTAAAATTTTTTTCTTTAATAAATATGGTAATAATGTTTTTTCACCTACATCAAAATCAGAAAAAAATTCACTCCCTCCTCCATCTATTAATATTTTTCTACTATAACTTGTTGTGATAAGAGTAGAATCTCCCTGCCCCACATCTATAAAATTCAATTTTAACTGTTTTGGAAATATATAATAAATTCTAATGACTATAAAAAAAATACAAATAATAAAAAAAATTTTATATTTATTTTTTCTAAAAAAATGTTTTACTCTAAATAAATAATCTCTTCTAATTAAATAATACATATATATAACTATTATATAATAGCAAACTATTTCTAACATATTTGGAATAATAAAATATATTTTAGAAATATTTATACTTGCAAAAAACTTAGCGATATAAATTGATAAATCTATTATTGGACTTATAATTTTTAATATTGGTAAAGGACATAACATTATAAAAAAACCCATAATAGTAATTACAGATGAAAGTGGTATTACCAGTAAATTAGAAAAAATAAATGTTAAAGATATTGTACCAAATATATAAAGTATTATTGGTAAAATAAAGATCTGTGCTGATATAGAACTAATTACTATACTTACAAAATATTTTATTATTTTACTTTTAAGTTTTTTATTAATTTTATCAGTTATAAAATTTCCAAGAGTTATCATTCCAAAAAATCCAAAATATGATAATAAAACACTTAGACTCGTTATTCCATAAGGATTATCAATTAGTATAATAAATAAAGATATTCCAAAGCTGTTAAATAAATCATTTCTCCTTAATAAAATTATACTTAATAAATTTATAATCCCCATTATACAGGCTCTAACAATTGATGGAGTAAAACCTGTTATAACCATAAACACAAAAAGTATAAAAATGCAAATTACATATATTATTTTCTTATCTATTTTTATACTACCTAGTAAAATTGTAACTCCTAAAATAATATTAGAAACTTGTCCTCCAGATACTGATAAAATATGAATCAAATTACTATTCAAAAATGCTTCTTCAATTTTCTCGTCTAATTTTTCCGTATCGCCTAATACCATTCCTATTAGTAAATTTTTATTTTCCTCTTTAGTTATTACTTTTCCAACATTTTGTTTTAGTTTCATTTTTAGTTCATTTGAATATAATAAAATTTTACTTATTTTTTTTTCAGCTACAACATTATAAGAATTTACCTCCACAGTTCCGTATATTTTTAAGGTTTTTAAATACTCTTTATAATAAAATCCCCCTTCATTTCTTCTTACATCTGGCTCAATATAAGTACCAGTAATAAATAATAAATCCCCATATTCGATATTGCTTTTACGCACTTTAATATACAAAAAAGTTCCATTTCTTTTTTTGTTTTCGCTATTTACAATTTTTACTTTATAAGAAGCATTATAATCATATTCATCTTTTTTTCCAATAACTATACAATATTCATTTACTAATTCTCCATCTTCATATACATAATTATAACTTTCCTTTGTATAACACATATATATGTATCCAAATAAAATAAAAAATATAATTATTAGTTCTGAATATTTTTGTAATTTACTCCTTAATAATCGAAAATATTTATTATTTATTTTTCTTATACAGATAAATAATATTATTACCGCAAATATAAAAAAAATGAAGGCTATACTTTTTAAGTATAAGCCCCCTAATATACCTATAATATATGAAATTATAGCAACTACAATTGGTCTTTTCAAAATACCTCTTTTCTATTTTTGCCCCAACTAAAAAACCCTTCTGGCTGTTTTATAATTTCTAGTATAATAGCCATCTGATAAGGATGTTATTACCACACCCTTTTGAGGATTAGCAGCATGTATAAAACTATTATTTCCAACATATATTCCTACATGTCCAATAGAACTTCCTCCTTGTGTAAAGAACACCATATCTCCTAATTGCAAATTAGATTTAGATATTGCATACCCCACATTTGATTGAGCAGAAGCTGAATGAGATAAATTTACTCCAAATTTTCCATATACATATTGTGTAAAACCAGAGCAATCAAAAGAATTTGGTCCTACTCCCCCATATACATATGATTTACCCAATAAAGTTTTGGCATAATTTGCAACTTCTTCACCTTTATTTGATATAGAAGTATTAGTTTCTGCTGTATTACTCTTTTCCTGTTCAGTATCTACTTCTATGTTTGTTTCTTCCACTTCGTCACTTGCTACTTCGTTTTCTCTTGAAGTTCTTTCTACATCACCTCTGTTTGTCTCTGTTACTTGTTCACTTGATATATATTGATTAGAAACATATCCAGAAACTCCACTCGTTGTTGAAATTTTTGCCCAACCATTTTCTATACTTTCGACAGTAACTTTTGTATTTCTAGTTAAAGTTGTTAAAACTTCAGATGAAGTACTTGCACTTTCTCTAACATTTACACTACCTGCGCTAATATAACCAATAGTACTTTCATTAGATTCAGTTGCCTCTGTATCTTCTTCAGGTTGCTCCTTATTCTCTTCAGGTTGATCTGTAGAAGTATCTTTAACAGCTGGAGTTAATTTGTCAGATCTTAACCATCCTGAAACTACATTATTAGAAACATAAGCCCAACCATTTACTTCATCATTAACTGTTACTGTAGAATCCTTAGACAATACTTGTATATTTTCAGAATTAATCAAAGGCAATATCTTTAATCCTGTATCTTCTAATAATATTTGATTTGTTCCAACTAATTCTGAATAAGAATTTGTTGTATCAGTTACAGTATTAGAAGTTACAACATTATTAGAAATTTCATTTGTTTGGGAATTTATTTCGTTTGACACAATATTATTTTCTACTACAGTATTAGAAGTAGTATTTTCAACAACATTATTTGTTACTTCATTCGTCGGTGTTTCTGAAACTTCTCCTTCTACATCTATATAATCAGCATAAACATAACCTTCATATTTTTCAAATTTAATATGATACCAATCGCCTTCTTTACCTAACACTTCTACATCATCATCTACAGAAAGTAAAGTAACTAAATCTGCATCTAAGCTTGGACCTTCTCTTAGTTTTACTGTTATTCCAGTAATTACACCATCTGTAGCTTTAGAAATACTAGTCCTTATAGAAAGCATTGCTATAATAATTAATACTATTAATAATATTTTCTTTTTGTACATCCTTCTTCTTCTCCTTAGAAATTTATACTTTGTCATTATTTTTACAGGTATAAGTATATAATGAATCTCTCAAAAAGTCAATTTTTCAAGCTAATTTGCATTCATCAAATTTTCTATAAATATTGCACATCTATCTGCTGCCATTTTTAGATATTTATTAAAATCTATTTGATTCTCCTCGTTTGGACTATCTGAAATTGATCTTATAATTATAAAAGGAGTATTTGATAAATATGCAACTTGAGCAATCGCTGCACCTTCCATTTCTACACAATCAGCATTAAATTTTGTACGTATTTTGTCCTTCATTTTTTTACTTGTACAAAATATATCTCCAGTAGCTATTGTTCCAACTACACATTTATAGCTATCCTCTTTCATGTTCTTTATAACATATTCACATCTTTTTATTAATTTTGTATTACTTTCTAATTTTACACCAATATTACTAATATATCCTTTTTCATGTCCAAAAGCTGTTATATCAAAATCATGTTGTAATACAAATTTACCAATTACTATATCACCATATTTTATTTCATCATTTATACTTCCTGCTGAACCTATATTGATAATATAATCTATATCAAATTTATCTATCATTATTTGAGTTGTCCTTGCTGCATTTACCTTTCCAACACCAGATTTTACTAATATAATTTTTTGATTTCCTATTTTTCCATCAAAAAATTTTAAATTTAAAATATCTTTCTCTTTTAAATTTGACATTTTCATCTTAATTGCTTCCATTTCTTCCGGCATTGCAGCAATTATACCAACATATTTTCCCATAACAACTCCTCCTTTTTGCTGGAATTATATCATAATAAAGATATTTCGCCAAGTAAATCTTAAAGAAATAATCTATTTACTTAGTTCTTGTAACTATAGTAATAGAGATATTATTTATAAAAAATAAAAAAGAAATTGTATATAAATACAACTTCTTTTTATCTATTTTAATTAAGCTAATTCGATAACAGCTCCAGCTGCTGTAAATTTTTCTTTCATTTCTTCTGCTTCTTCTTTAGAAACTCCTTCTTTAACTGTTTTTGGTGCTCCATCAACTAAATCTTTAGCTTCTTTTAATCCTAAACCTGTTACATCTCTAACAACTTTGATTACTTGAATTTTGTTTGGTCCAACATCTTTTAATACAACATTGAAAGATGTTTTTTCTTCAGCTGCTGGTGCAGCTCCTCCAGCTGCTGGTGCAGCTGCAGCTACTGCTGATACTCCATATTTTTCTTCAATTCCTTTTACTAATTCTGATAATTCAACTACTGTTAAACCATCAATTTTTTCTAAAATTTCTTCTACTATAGTCATTTTTTATTCCTCCTAATTATTTTTTGTGGTTTAAGTCCACTACTCTATATCTCTTTGTTATTATTCATTTGTTTCTTTTTGAACTCTAACTTGATCTAAAGCAACTGCAAGTTTTGAAATATTTCCAAGTAAAGCACCTGCAAGCATAGATATAAGTGTTTCTCTTGATGGTAATTTTGCAAGAGTAATAAGCTCTTCTGTTGTCATTACTTTTCCATCAATAACTCCACCCTTTATCTTATAGTTTTCATTATCCTTTGCATATTCATAAACTGCTTTTAAAGGTTCTAAATAATCATCACTAGAAATAACTACTGCTACTGGTCCTACTAATAAATCTTCTAAGCCTTCTATTTTTGCTTCAGCTAAAGCTCTTCTTGTTATATTATTTTTAATAACTTTATATTCGGCATCAGTTTTTCTTAAATTAGCTCTTAACTTTGTAACATCTTCTACAGATATTCCTCTATAATCTGTTAATAATACTAATTTTGATTCTTTAATTTTTTCTGCTAATGCTGATACTTCTGATTTCTTTTTTTCAATAGCTTTTTGATTTGCCATTTAGTATTCACCTCCTAAAAAAATCCTAATCTTTATTTTGCCAATATTCGAGGCAATAAAGATTAGGATAACCCGATCTATTTTGCCTCGGTAGGACTTACTTTTGCCTACTTTCTTTGGCTTATTTATTATTTTTGATTAATATAAATACTTGGTCCCATTGTTTTAGCAATTGCTACACTCTTAATATATTGTCCTTTAGCAGCTGCTGGTTTTGCTTTTATAATAGCATCTATAACTGTTTTATAATTTTCTTCTAATTTTTCAGTTCCAAATGAAACCTTTCCAAAACCAAGGTGAATAATATTAGTTTTATCTAATCTATATTCAACTTTTCCTGATTTAATTTCTTGTATAGCTTTAGCTACATCCATTGTAACTGTTCCAGATTTTGGATTTGGCATTAAACCCTTAGGTCCTAAAATTTTACCTAATCTACCTACAACACCCATCATATTTGGTGTAGCAACTATTACATCATAATCAAACCAGTTTTCCTTTTCTATTTTTGGTATTAATTCTTCTGCACCAACAAAGTCAGCTCCAGCTTCTTCAGCTTCTTTAGCCTTATCACCTTTTGCAAATACAAGAACTTTTAAAGTTTTTCCTGTACCATTTGGAAGTACTACTGTACCTCTAACTTGTTGTTCTGCATGTTTTGAATCAACACCTAATTTTACATGTAACTCAACTGTTTCATCAAAATTTGCTTTAGGCATTTTTTGTAATAAATCTAAAGCTTCTTTAGCTTCATATAATTTTCCTTTTTCAATAAGCTTTTCTGCTTCTTGATATTTCTTTCCTCTTTTCATTTTTACCTCCTTTGGTTTTAACGAATTTACATTCTCCCAATTTTATTTTAATTAATCTACAACTACAACTCCCATACTACGAGCTGTTCCTTTTACCATACTCATAGCAGCTTCTATAGATGCTGCATTTAAGTCTTCCATTTTTTGTTCAGCTATAGCTTTAACTTGTTCCATTGTTATTTTAGCAACTTTATCTTTATTAGGTTTTCCTGAACCTTTTTCTATTTTTAAAGCTTTCTTAATAAGTACTGCAACTGGTGGAACCTTTGTAATAAAAGTAAAAGATTTATCTTTATATACTGTAATTACAACAGGTATTATCATTCCTGGTTGATTTGCAGTTCTATCATTGAATTCTTTAACAAATTGCATAATATTAACACCACTTGAACCTAATGCTGGACCTACTGGTGGAGCTGGAGTAGCTTTACCAGCTTCTATTTGTAATTTTATTACATTAACAACTTCTTTTTCTGCCATCTTAAATTGCACCTCCTTCGATTGAAAAATCTCTAAATTCAAAAATTATACTTTTTGCACTTGTGAAAATTCTAATTCTACTGGAGTTTCTCTACCAAACATAGAAACTAAAACTTTTACCTTGTGCTTTTCTTTATTAATTTCTTGTACAACCCCTACAAAGTTTTCTAATGGTCCATTTAATATTTTAACAGAATCATTTATGTCATAATCAACATTTACTTCTGTCAATTCAAATCCCATCTTTCTGATTTCTTCTTCTGTAAGTGGAATAGGATCAGTTCCCGAACCAACGAAACCTGTAACACCTCTTGTATTTCTTACAATATACCAAGATTCTTCAGTTACAATCATTTTTACTAAAACATAACCCGGAAAAACTTTTTTTAAGTTTGTTTTTCTTTTTCCATCTTTTATTTCGATCTGTTCTTCCATAGGAACAACAATATCAAATATAAAATCTTCCAATTCTCTATTTTTTACTGTTTTTTCTAAGTCTGTTTTAACTTTGTTTTCATATCCTGAATATGTATGCACAACATACCATTTAGGTTGCATTTTTTCATCTTGAGACATAATTGGCCTCCTTGCTAAAGATTTTATTCTACTGTATTTTCGACAGTATCCAATTCATTTTCAGTAATTGCATTTTCAGACAATAAATTTTCTTGAGAATCTACTGTATTATTAGAATCTTCAACAACTATAGCATTTTGTAAGTTTTCTATTCCTTTGGCTTCTAACCTAGTTAAACTATTTAGAGCTAAGTCGCAAACAATTATAATTACAGCAACAATAAATACAATTGCTAAAACAGCTACTGTACTATTAAAAAGCTCTTTTGGTGTTGGCCATTTAACTTTTTTTAATTCTGATTTATATTCTTTCCAAAAATGCTTTTTCTTCTTATCTTCATTTGCATTTACTTTTTTCTTATCTTTGGCCATTTTCTTTCCTCCTCAAAAATAGCTTATTTTGTTTCCTTATGTTTTGTATGTTTTTTACAAAATTTACAATACTTAGCTATTTCTAATCTTTCGGTATTATTCCTTTTGTTTTTAAAAGTTGTGTAATTTCTTCTTTTACAATCTGTACATTCTAAGATGATCATTTCTCTTGCTCCTTTTGCTGCCACTTCATACACCTCCGTTACTATGTACTTTCTTTGAAACGATGTGAGCCATGTAATATCTCATACATACGCTTGAATATTTTATCATGTTTTTTTTAAGAAGTCAACAATAATAATGCATTTATTAGAGTTTTTTTGTGTTTTTTGTATTTTTGTTTTTGCTTTTGTTTTTTTTCTTCTTTCTAACAGAAAAACCAAATTTATCGATCTTCTTACCTAATGGATAATAACCTCCATTGGCATATGCTATTAAATTACATTTTGAGATATCAAAAGCTCCATCTTCATTTATAAATTTTTCATCTGCATCAATGGAAAGTACATCTGCTATAAACATGTCATGTGAACCTAATTGTATAATATTTCTTACTTTACATTCTATTGAGACAGGACTTTCTTTTATTAAAGGACATTTTACAAACTGAGCTTTTTCTTTATGTAATTTCATCTCTTTGAATTTATCATATTTGCTACCAGATCTAACTCCACACCAATCAGTCGCATATGCTAATTCCTTTGTTGTTAAATTTATTACAAACTCTTTATTTTCTTTAATAATATTGTATGAATAACGTGCAGGTCTCACTGATATATATACCATTGCTGGATTTGTATTTAATATACCCGTCCATGCTACAGTAATTATATTACTTTCCTCCATATTTCCACAAGATACCATTACTGCTGGTAATGGATACTCAAAAGTACCAGCTTTCCATATTTTTCTTGCCATAAATAACACCCTTTTAATCAAATTAAAAATAAAAAAAGAAATTACAAATTAAATATTCTTTAATCTCTAATTTCCTTTTTATTTAATATTAATATAAATAAAAAAAAATCTAGCGAAAGCCTATCTTCCCAACAAGGTAACTCGTAAGTATTTTCGGCACATTAGAGCTTGACTTCTGTG
>CALXYJ010000034.1 GCA_944392945.1 uncultured Clostridia bacterium
AGTCTATATAGATATTATATAAAATTTTAAAAAATAAAAAAAATATATAATGGACTATATGTTCATTATACGAGGAGAAAAAATGAAAGATATAATAATTTTAGGAATTGAATCTAGTTGTGACGAAACTTCTGTTGCTATTGTAAAAAATGGAAGAGAAGTTTTGTCAAATGTAATAAATACTCAAATAAGTATTCACGAATTATATGGAGGAGTTGTACCAGAAATTGCATCTAGAAACCATGTAGAAAATATTTCACCAGTAATGAAAGAAGCATTAAAAGAAGCCAATGTTAAAATAGATGATATAGATGCAATAGCATGTACTTATGGTCCAGGTTTAGTAGGAGCTTTATTAGTTGGTGTTTCTTATGCTAAGGCTTTAAGTTATGCTTCAAATAAGCCACTAATTGGAGTTAATCATATACAAGGACATATTGCTGCAAATTACATTACATATAGAGATTTGAAACCACCATTTTTAACACTATTAATTTCTGGGGGAAATACTCAGTTAGTATTAGTAAAAGATTATACTGAATTTGAGATTTTAGGAAAAACAAAAGATGATGCTGTTGGAGAAGCTTTTGATAAAATTGCAAGAGTGATTGGCTTAGGTTATCCAGGTGGACCTAAAATGGATAAATTAGCACAAGAGGGAATACCAAATATAGATTTACCAAAAGTACATGTAGATGGTTTTGATTTTAGTTTTAGCGGTTTAAAAACAGCAATAATTAATTTACATCATAAAGATCCAAATATTAATAAAGCGGACTTAGCAGCAAGTTTTGAAAAAGATGTTGCAGAAATATTATTAAATAATGCAATAAAAGCCATTAACTTAACAAAAATAAATAAGATTGCTCTTGCTGGAGGAGTATCTGCTAATAGTTATATAAGAAAAGCATTTAAGCAACTAGAGGAAAAAGAGAACATAAAAGTATTTTATCCAGAACTCAAATTATGTACAGATAATGCTGCAATGATAGCTTCAGCAGGATATTATAATTATTTACAAGGGGAGTTTTCGGATTTAAAATTAAATGCGGTACCAAATTTAAAATTATAAATATTTAGAAAGAGGTTTAAAAATGTCAATATTCGCAATCTCAGATTTACATCTATCATACAATACGGATAAACCGATGGATATATTTGGATGGAAGAATTATGAGAATAAAATAAAAGAGGATTGGTTTGCTGAAGTAAAAGAAGAAGATTTAGTAATACTAGGTGGAGATTTTTCATGGTCAATGAAGTTAGAAGAAACATATAATGACTTTGAATTTATACATAAATTGCCAGGAAGAAAATTATTATTAAAGGGAAATCACGATTATTGGTGGACAACATTAAAAAGTATGAGGAGTTATCTAAATGTAAAAGGATTCAATGATATAGATTTCTTATATAATAATAGTTATGAATTTGAGGGAAAAATAATATGTGGCACAAGAGGTTGGAATTTTGGAGATTTACAAGAAGAGGATGAAAAAATATATAAAAGAGAACAGCAAAGATTAAAATTATCATTAGAAGATGGCATAAATAAATTTGGAAAAGAAAAAGATATTATTGTATGTATGCATTATCCGCCATTAAAGCAAGATGAAATTTCGGATTTTGTAAGAATAATGGAAGAATATAAAGTAAAAAAATGTTTATATGGACATCTACATGGTCCTGCCCATAGATATATAGTAGAAAAGAAAATTGATGACATAGAATATATAATGATAAGTTGTGATTATACAGATTTTAAACTTATAAAAATATATTAAATGTAAAATAATTGTAATATTTATAGCTAAATGACTTGCAATTCACATAATTTGTGATATAATATGAAAGCACGAAAAAGTCTAAAAAATGACAATAAAGCGAAAGGGTTGAAATAAATGAGTATAAAAGTAGAAAAAACAGATAACAAAAATGAATTAAAATTAGAATTTACAGTAGAAGCTGAAAAGTTTGAAAATGCAATGAAGAAAGTATATTTTCAAACAGCAAAATATTTTAATATACCAGGATTTAGAAAAGGTAAAGCTCCAATGAAAATTGTAGAAAAATACTATGGAGAAAGTATTTTCTATGAAGATGCTTTTAATGAAATTTTAAAAGAAGAATATGATAAAGAGCTAAAAGCAAATGATGTAAATGCTGTAAGCTATCCAGAATTTGATATAAAGCAAATGGAAAAAGGAAAAGATTTAATTTTTACAGCAACAGTTCAAATAAAACCAGAAGTAGAATTAGGTAAATATAAAGGTATAGAACTTAAGAAAATAGAGTATACTGTAAAAGATGAAGATATAAATCATGAATTAGGACATATGCAAGAAAGAAATTCAAGAATTGTTACAGTAGAGGATAAGCCAGTAGAAAAAGGAAATATTGCTGTAATAGATTTTGAAGGATTTGTTGATGGAAAAGCTTTTGAAGGCGGAAAAGCAGAAGGTTATGAATTAGAAATAGGAAGCAATACATTTATTCCTGGATTTGAAGACCAAATAGTTGGAATGAAAATAGAAGAAGAAAAAGACGTAAAAGTAAAATTCCCAGAAGAATATTTCTCTAAAGAATTAGCTGGAAAAGATGCTACATTCAAAGTAAAAGTAAATGAAATCAAGAAAAAAGAATTACCAAAGCTTGATGATGAGTTTGCAAAAGATGTTAGTGAATTTGATACATTAGCAGAATTAAAAGCAAGTATAAAAGAAAAATTAGAAAAAGAAAATGAAGAAAAAGCTAAATATGAAACACAAGATGCAGCAGTAAAAGCTGTTTGTGATAATACAGATATAGATATTCCATCTGGAATGATAGAAACAGAAATAGACAATATAGAAAATGATATGAAATCTAGATTACAATATCAAGGATTAACTTTAGAAAATTATTTAAAAATGATTGGAAAAACAGAACAAGAATTTAGAAAAGACTATGAAGAACAAGCAAAAGAAGCTGTTAAATCAAGATTAGTAATAGAAGCAATTATAAAAGCAGAAAAAATAGAGGCAGACGAAAAAGAAATAAATGAAAAAATAGAAGAAATGGCTAAAAATTACGGAAAAGAACCTAAAGAATTAGAAGAAAATGAAGCATTAAAAAATTACATAAAAGGTAGTTTAGAAACAGAAAAAGCAATAGAATTTGTAGTAAAAAATGCAAAAATAAAATAAAGTAGTAAAAGGAGTTTAATATTTAACTATTAAACTCCTAAATTAATTAATAAAAAGTTTGCAATTATAAAAAATATGATATAAAATAATGTAAGTTTTCAAAGGAGGAATTTTTTATGGATAAAAAAGAATTAAATAGTTTAGTACCATATGTAATAGAACAAACTAGTAGAGGAGAAAGATCATACGATATATTTTCTAGATTATTAAAGGATAGAATAATATTTTTAGGAGAGCAAGTAGATAGCTCATCTGCAAGTGTTGTAATAGCGCAATTATTATTCTTGGAATCAGAAGATCCAGAAAAAGAAATACATCTATATATAAATAGTCCAGGAGGATCTATTACAGATGGAATGGCTATTGTAGATACAATGAACTACATATCTTGTCCTGTTTCAACAATATGTGTTGGCTTAGCAGCAAGTTTTGGAGCTGTTTTACTAGCAAATGGAGAAAAAGGAAAAAGATTTGCAACACCAAATTCTGAAATATTAATACATCAACCACTAATTGGTGGTCAAGGTGGAGGAATTTCTGGTCAAGCAACAGAAATTAAAATATATTCAGATCATATGATAAAAACTAGAGAAAAATTAAATAAATTATTAAGCGAAAAAACAGGTCAACCAATAGAGGTAATTAATAGAGATACAGAAAGAGATCATTATATGACAGCACAAGAAGCATTAGAATATGGTTTAATAGATGGAATAATGGATAAAAGAAAATAGAATTTGCTAAAGAAAACATAAAAAAGGAGCGTTTTATTATGCAAAAAAACGATAATAATAAAAATATCAGATGCTCATTTTGTGGTAAAACACAAGATAGTGTTGAAAAAATAGTGGCAGGACCTGGAGTATATATTTGTAATGAATGTATACAGGTATGTTCAAATATTATAGAGAATGAGTATTATGAAGATGAAGAAGATTTATATACAACTGTTGAAGAAGACGTTATTCCAACTCCAGAAGAGATAAAAAAAGTATTGGATGAGTATGTTATAGGTCAAGAAAATGCTAAAAAAACTCTTTCTGTAGCCGTATATAATCATTATAAAAGAATAAATAATGAAAATGAAAAAAATAGTAAAGACGATGTAGAAATAAAAAAGAGTAATATTTTACTATTAGGTCCAACAGGTTCAGGAAAAACATTACTTGCACAAACTTTAGCTAAAATATTAAATGTGCCATTTGCAATAGCTGATGCTACAACATTAACAGAAGCAGGCTATGTTGGAGAAGATGTAGAAAATATTTTATTAAAATTAATTCAATCAGCAGATTATGATATAGAAAGAGCAGAAAGAGGAATTATATATATAGATGAAATAGATAAAATATCAAGAAAATCAGAAAATCCTTCAATAACCAGAGATGTAAGTGGAGAGGGTGTACAACAGGCTTTATTAAAAATAATAGAAGGTACAGTTGCTTCTGTTCCACCACAAGGTGGAAGAAAACATCCACATCAAGAGTTAATACAAATAAATACAGAAAATATATTATTTATTTGTGGAGGAGCTTTTGAAGGTCTAGAAAAAATTATAGACCAAAGAACAGGTAAAAAAGCAATTGGTTTTGGTGCAGAAAAGAAAGAAATAGCTAAAAAAAGTAAAACAGAAATATTTAAAGAATTATTACCACAGGATTTATTAAAGTTTGGTTTAATTCCGGAATTTGTAGGTAGATTACCAATAGTAAGTACTTTAGAAGAATTAGATAAAGATGCATTAATAAATATTTTAACAAAACCAAAAAATGCATTAGTAAAACAATATAAAAAGTTATTATCTTTTGATGGAGTAGAATTAGAATTTGAACCAGAAGCAATAGGAGCGATTGTAGATAAAGCAATAGAAAGAAAAACCGGAGCTAGAGGTTTGCGTTCTATAATAGAAGAAATTATGAGGGATATTATGTTTGATATTCCATCAAATCCTAAGATAGAAAAATGTATAGTAACTAAAGAAACTGTTATGGGACTTGCAAAGCCAAGAATAATTATAAATGAAAACAAAGAGCCAAGGAAGCAAGTAATAAAAAGAAAAAAGATACAACCAAATGAATTTGAAACAGCATAATATTAATATAAATAATGGAAGGTTTTCTGTGTTTATAAACACTAAAAAACCTTCTATTTTTTTATTATTAGTTGAAAAAAAAATAAAATTATGATATATATAGTTTTACAAATATATAATGAAAAAGAGAATAAAAATGAAGAATATTAAGGATTATAATTTAGACGAATTAAAAGAAGAATTTAAAGAATTAGGGGAAAAACCATATAGAGCAGAACAAGTTTATATATGGTTATATAAAGATAAAGTAAAAGAATTTGATGAGATGACTAATATATCAAAAGAACTAAGGCAGAAATTAAAAGAAAATTTTACACTATGTAATTTTAAAATAGTAAAAAAATTAGAGTCAAAAGATGGAACAAAGAAATTTTTATTTGATGTATTAGATGGAAATATGATAGAAACAGTTTTAATGGAATATCATCATGGTAGAACATTATGTGTTTCATCACAAATAGGTTGTAAAATGGGATGCAAATTTTGTGCTTCTACAGGAATACCATTTATTAGGAATTTAACTGCTGGGGAAATTGTAGAACAAATATTAGCTGTAGAACAAGAAGAAAAAGTAAAAATATCAAACATTGTATTTATGGGAATAGGAGAACCATTTGATAATTTTGAAAATGTAATAAATGCTATTTCAATATTAAATAATCCAAAAGGATTAAATATAGGTGCAAGACATATAAGTATATCTACTAGTGGAATTGTACCTAAAATTTATGAATTAGCAGATAAAAAAATTCAATGTACATTATCAATATCATTACATGCAACAAATAACAAAAAAAGAAGTGAAATGATGCCTGTAAATAACGCATATCCAATAGAAGAGTTAATAAAGGCATGCAAATATTATATAGAAAAAACAAATAAAAGAATTTCTTTTGAATATGCACTAGCAAAGGATAATAATGATAATTTAGAAGATGCTAAAGGATTAGTAAAGTTACTACATGGAATGTTGGCACATGTAAATTTAATTCCAATAAATAAAATTGAAAATGGTAAATTTGTAAAATCTACAGATAATAATATTATAAGATTTAGAGATTATTTAAATGAACATGGAATTGTTGCAACAATAAGAAGAGAATTGGGATCAGATATTGATGCTGCTTGTGGACAACTAAGAAGAAAGACGATAGAAGAAAAACGTTAGAGGTGATAAAATGAAATATTTTGCTAAGACCGATTTAGGGAAAGCAAGGGAAACAAATGAGGATTATTATTATATTCCTACGGACGAAAATGAACTAAGAATATTTATGTTAGCAGATGGAATGGGTGGATACAATGGAGGAGAAATTGCGAGTAAACTTGCAATAGATTCAGCTAGAAAATATTTAGTCAATAATTTTAATACAATAACTCATGATAGAATAAATATAGAAGAGCTAATAAGAAGTAGTATGGAATATGCTAATATGGTAGTTTTTGAGAAGTCTAAAGAAGTTCCAGAATTAGAAGGAATGGGTACAACTTTGGAATTAGTTTTAGGTTATGGGAATAAAATATATATAGGTCACGTAGGAGATAGTAGAATATACAGAGTAAGAAAAAATATTATAAGAAAATTAACTACAGACCATAGTTATGTAGAAAAACTTGTTAAAGAAGGAACAATAACAAGAGAAGAAGCAGAAAATCATCCTAAAAAGAATATGTTAATGAAGGCTTTAGGATGTACTCCTTATGTAGAGCCAGATGTAACAACAAAAGGTTTTTTAAAGGGAGATAGAATTGTGTTAACATCTGATGGGTTAACCAATATGGTTACAAATCAAGAAATATATGATTTAGTAACAAATGATGTAGAAAATGCATGTACAAAATTAGTTGATTTAGCAAACAATAGAGGAGGATATGATAACATAACAGTTGTTATTGTATATAATGATTAAGGAGAGATGGAAGTATGGACCTAGAGGGGAAAATATTAGGCAACAGATATGAAATAATAGAAAAAATAGGAAATGGTGGAATGGCAACGGTTTATAAAAGCAAAGATAATGTTTTAAACCGATATGTAGCAGTAAAAGTTTTAAGAGATGAATTTACTACAGATGAAGAATTTATTAAAAGGTTTAGAATAGAAGCACAATCTGCAGCCAGTCTTACACATCCTAATATTGTATCTATATATGATGTTGGTAATGAAGGTAATTTATATTATATTGTAATGGAACTAATAAAAGGAAAGACTTTAAAAGAGATAATAACAGAGGAAAATGGACCTTTACCATGGAAGTGGTCTATAAATGTAGTTACACAGATTGCTTCTGCACTAGAGATGGCACATAAAAATAATATTGTTCACAGAGATATAAAACCACATAATATCATAATTACAGAAGATGGTGTTGCAAAGGTTACAGATTTTGGTATAGCTAAAGCAGTTTCAAATTCAACAATTACAGCATTTGGAACAACTATTGGTTCAGTACATTATTTCTCTCCAGAACATGCAAGAGGAGGATATACAGATGCTAAATCAGATCTATATTCTTTAGGAGTAGTTATGTATGAAATGTTAACAGGAAGAGTTCCTTTTGATGCTGATACTCCTGTTTCTGTAGCATTAAAACATATGCAAGAACAACCTATAGAGCCAAAAAAAATAAATGATAGTATTCCACAAGTGGTTAATGACATTATAATGAAAGCAATGCAAAAAGATGTAAGTTTAAGATATCAATCAGCAACAGAAATGTTAAAAGATTTAAATGAAGCTTTAAGAAATCCAGATGTAAATTGTGTACATATTGGAAAAAATATAGATGCTGCAACGCAAAGAATTTCTACACAAGAAATTGCTGAAGCAGAAAGAAAAGCGAGAGAAAATAATGAATTTACTAAAGATGGAAAAAAGAAAAATAAATTTAAAGAATTTATAAAAAAGCATAAAGTAATTTCATTTATAATAGGTGCTATATTATTATTTTTTATAGCTTTTGGTAGTACAATGGGAATAATAGAGTTAGCTAACCCAAAAGAGGTTGAATTGCCAGATTTAGTCAACAAAACTCAAGAAGAGGCAGAGCAAATTGCAGAAGACTTAAAATTAAAATTAGTTGTTAAATCAGAAGAATATAATGCAGATGTGGAGGCTGGAAAAGTAATTTCGCAAGATCCTGCATATCAAGCAAATTATTCTGTAAAAGAAAATAGTGAGATTTCTATAGTTGTAAGCAAGGGAATAGAAACGGTTGATGTACCAAAAGTAGTAGGAAAAACAAGGGAAGAAGCCGAAAAGGCTATAAAAGATGCTGGATTAGTAGCAGAAGTAACAGAAGAAAATGATGAAAAGGTAGAAGCAGGAATAGTAATTAGTCAAAATCCAGATGATAGTGAAACTGTGGATTCAGGAAGTACAGTAAAATTAGTTGTAAGTAAAGGTAGTGGAATTGTTAATGTAGAAATGCCAAGTGTAATTGGAAAAACAGAAGAGGAAGCAAAAAGTATATTAACAGAGGCTGGCTTAAAAGTAAATGTAGTAAATGAAGAAGATGATTCTAAAGATAATGGAGTTGTATTAAAGCAAAGTAAAGAAGTAGGAACAGAAGTACAAGAAGGAACCACAATTACAATTACAGTGAATAAAGTTTCTGAGTCAAAAGAAGCAACATTTACAATCGATGTAAAGGCAATTACAGGAGGTTATGAAGAAGAAACAGAGAATACTACAAGTAGTAATATAGCCAAAACAGTTGATATATCAATTACTGTTGGTGGAACTACTACTTTCCAACAATCAGGTGTTGATAAAAATCGTACTATAACAGCAAAAGTAAGTGGAAAAGGATCAAAGGAAGTTGTTGTAGAATTAAAAAATTCTAAAGGAGAAAGCTATAAAAGATCTACAACATTTAACTTTAACAATGCAACAACATATACATTTGAATAGAAGTAAAACAGATAAAGCTATTTTGAGCTTTATCTGTTTTACATTGCAAGACAAAGGAGTAGTGTGCAACTGCTCCTTTGTCTTATATAATATTGATAAATTGTGTTATTTTTGATATTATAAAACAGATTAATTAGAAGGTGATAAATATGGAAAATGATTATAAAAGAAAATTTTTTGTAAGTTATACAAATGCTGATAGAAATATAAAATTAAGTGCATTAGATTCAATAGCTTTTACACAAGATATGATGACAGAATATTTTGGATTTTTAAAAAGTGATAATATAATTTTAAAAAATGAAAATAATGCTATTTGGGTATTAACGAAAACAAAGGTACATTTTAATAAATATCCAACATGGAGAGATATAATAGAGGGTAAGGTATTTACTGTGGATGTAAAACCAATACGAGTAGAAACAGAAATACAATTTAAAGATGAAAATGGTGATATTTTATTTTATGCAAATCAAGAATCATGTGCCATAGATTTAACAGATAGAAAAATAAGAAAAATAAATACTGTTAATTATCCAACAAATCTGGAAACCAAGAAAGGAATAAACAAGGAAAAATATTTAAGGCTAAAGGAAGAATTTAGTGAAGAAGATAAAGTATATGAACAAAAAATATATTCATCAGATATAGATTTTAGTTATCATACTAATAATGTTGTATATGTAAGATATATTTTTAATACAATGAGTTGTGAATTTTTAGATCAATGTCAAATAACAGATTTTGAAATACATTATATAAATGAAACTAGGGAAGGACAGACATTAAAAATATATAAAAAATTAAAAGAGCAAGAAATAGAATTTCTTATAAAGGAAGAAGAAAGAGAAATTGTAAGAGCAAGCTTAAAATATACTAAATTATAAAGAAAATGGTGATACCGTGGAAACTATTTTAATAGTAGAAGATGATATAGATATACATAATTTAATAACTGAGATTTTAAAAAGAAAAAATTACAAAATATTACATGCGTATTCTGGAACGGAAGCATTATTATTATTGGAAAAAGAAAATATAGATCTTATATTATTAGATTTAATGTTACCAGGAATAGAAGGAGAGCAAATTATAGAAAGAGCAAAAGATTATCCAATTATTGTAATAAGTGCTAAAACTAATTTGGAAGATAAGGTTAAAGTTTTATTAGAGGGAGCAAATGACTATATTACAAAACCATTTAATAATGAAGAACTTTTAGCTAGAATAAAAGTACAATTGAGAATGAAAAGAAGAGAAAATAATAAGTTAATTTATAAAGATATAAAATTAGATAGAAATATGCATATTCTGCATATAAATAAAAACCAGATTTATTTAACGAAAACGGAATATGCAATTTTAAAACAATTATTGCTTAACCCAAAACAAATTATAACTAAAAGTAAATTGATAGAATTAATAAGTATGGATACTTTGGATGGTGATGAAAATTCGTTAAAAGTTCATATTAGTAATATAAGGAAAAAAATTAAGAAAGTTTCAGATAAAGAATATATAGAATCCATATGGGGAATAGGATATAAAATGCATGAATAAATCTTAACTAAATTTTAACTATTATCTTAACCTAATTCTTAACTATCTAAATTTAAAATATTGTTAGGAGGATGAGGTTATGGAGTATATATTAAAAACAGATAAACTTACAAAATCTTATAAAAAATTTAAAGTATTAGAAAATCTGAATATGAATATACCTAAAGGTAGTATTTATGGCCTTATTGGTAAAAATGGAGCAGGAAAAACAACGCTCATGAGAATAATTTGTGGTTTGCAAAAACCAACAGATGGAACTTATAGTATATATGGTGTAGAAAATAATGACAAGAGAATCATTAAAATTAGAAAAAGAATGGGAGCAATTATAGAAACACCTTCTTTATGCCTAGATATGACTGCAGAGGATAATTTAAAAGAACAATGCAAGGTTATAGGACTTCCAAATTTTAATGGGTTAACAGAGATCTTAAGATTAGTCGGTTTGGCAAATACGATGCATAAAAAAGTAGGACAATTTTCTTTAGGAATGAAACAAAGATTAGGAATAGGAATTGCATTAGTAGGAAATCCAGATTTTTTAATATTGGATGAACCAATAAATGGGCTAGACCCAGAGGGAATAATAGAAATAAGAGAATTAATCTTAAAATTAAATAAAGAAAAACAAATCACATTTTTTATATCTAGTCATTATTTAGATGAATTATCTAAAATTGCAACTTGTTATGGATTTATAAACAACGGAAGAATAATTAAAGAAATTACCAGTCAAGAATTAGAAAAAAATTTTAATAAGAAAATAGAGATAAAAGTAAGTAATATAAAAGAATGTATTAAATATTTAGAAGAATTAAAAATGCAATATAAGATTGTTTCTAATGAAGTGATTGATATTTATGAAAAGATAAATGTTTCTGATATTGTTATTGCACTTTCAAAAAGAGGTTGTATAGTAAATGATTTTCAGGAAAAAGGGGAATCATTAGAAAACTATTATCTAAATCTAATAGGAGGTGCAGATAATGATTAAGTTATTACGAGCAAATTTTTTCAGATTAAAAAAGGATTTTGTGTTTTGGTTATTTATATTTATTACAATAGGAAGTACAATTTTTATATTAGTGCAAAATTTCTTTTCTAATACAGAAAAAGTATTAGATGGATTTATTAATGAGCTTATAATGATTATAGGAATTCTCATAGCAATATTTGTAAGTATATTTGTTGGTAAAGAATATTCACAAGGAATTATTAGAAATAAACTAATAGTACGGGCATACTAGAGTTTCTATTTATTTGTCCAATCTTATTATTAGTATATTTACTTCTTTGCTATGTGAATTTATTTCAATCGTTTTGATGTTACTAATTGGAATTCCTCTATTTGGAGGATTACAAATGCCTATATCAGAATTTGCAATGACTATTTTTAATGTTATTTTGATTATTATTTCATTTTGTTCTATTTTTAACTTGATAGCAATGATATGTTCAGAAATAACTATTTCCACAGCAATATGCATAATTCTTTTTATTGCAATGTTTGTTGCACAAGGTTCATTTTCTTTTACTGCTAATCAATCTCCTTTTATTACAAGTTCGTATTGGGAAGATGGAAAAGAGTATATACTTAGTCAGGAACCAGATCCAAATTATCCAGGTGATAATGTAGTAAAGATTGCCAAAATATTATATTTAGTAAATCCTCAAGGACAAGCAATGGATATAGGAAGTGTTGATACTAAAAATTTATATGTTATGCCGATCTATTCTAGTATATTAATAGTCGCTTTAAATATTTTAGGAGTATATGTATTTTCAAAAAAAGAATTAAAGTAGGTGATATATTAATGGAAATTTTTAATAATATAATAATTATTGTATTATTTGCTATACTTATTTTTTTGACAATTAAAATATATATAATGAAAAAAGCGATTAAGGAAATAAACATTTCAATAGATGAAATTTTAAAATCAGATACAAATAATTTAATTACTATATCATCAGGAGATAGAGTTATAAAAGAATTAACTGGTACATTAAATGATAAATTAAAAATGCTAAGAGATGAAAAATTAAAATTTGAGAATGGAAATCAAAAATTACAAAAAACTATAACCAATATTTCTCATGACATGAGAACTCCACTTACTGTAATAAGTGGATATTTAGATTTTATTAAGATTAAATCTGATAAGGACGAAAAATATTTAAATATTATAAAAAACAAGATAAAAGAATTGACTTTTATGACAGAGCAGTTATTTGAATTTTCTACAACAATGGATATAGGATTAAAAGTACATAAAGAAGAACAATGTTTAAATGAATTGTTAGAAGAGGTATTAATAAATTATTATAATATTTTAACAGAAAAAAATGTTATACCAAATGTGCAAATATGTAATAATAGGATTTATAGAAAACTAGATAAAAATTCAGTTATGAGAGCGTTTGAAAATATTTTATCAAATGTTATAAAATATAGTGATGGGGATTTTAAAGTTAGTTTAAATAAAAATGGAAAAATAGTTTTTTCTAATAAAGCCTTATCTTTAGATAAGATATCAGTTGAAAAAATTTTTAATAGGTATTATACGGTCGAAAATGCAAAAAAATCAACAGGAATAGGATTAGATATTGCAAAACAATTAATAGAAGAAATAAATGATGGAAAAGTAATTGCAAAATATATTAATAATCACTTAATAATAGAAATAAGCTTTTGACAATTTACATTAGTTAAGCTTTTTGATATAATTGTGCCATCAAATTTAGGAGGTTGAATATATGGAAAAATATAAATTTATTCCAGCACCAGTTGTTTTTCGGGAGCCAATTTTGCGGTATATAATCGTGCTTAAGGGAAAAATTTTTCCGATTGGTTACTTGGAAGAGGATATTGGAGGAGTAATGGTCTATATATTTAAGAAGAAGTATAGAGACCAAAGTGATGATATTTTTAAATCGTATATTAATAAAAGTAGCACAGTTTAGGCTGTGCTACTTTTATTGTATATAAGAAAACCACGTGCTATGCGCGTGGTTCAAAAAAAGCGATAGCAATGTATGAAAAACCTCCAA
>CALXYJ010000035.1 GCA_944392945.1 uncultured Clostridia bacterium
AGCCATAAATAGCAGATAAGAAATTATCTGTTATTTTTTTGCAGAAATTAAACAAAAATAAGGTGTTCTTCAGTAATAATCTTTATTTTAGTAACGATTATATTTGAAAAATAATTGAGTTTTAACTATTTACATGATATAAATAAGAAAGACATGAAAATTGCAACATTATGTTGCAAAATTAGAAGAGGAGATAATAAAAAATGGAAATTATTAAATATGATAATGCTTTAAAAGGAAAGAATAGTGCCAAGTGTAAAACGATGGAATATTCATTTAATGATAAAGAAATAGATTTAGGTATAGCAACAATTAATGGGAGATATCCTGATAAAGGATATGGCGTAAATCTTGTAAGCAAAGAATTAATATATGTTATAGAAGGTAAAGGAACATTAAATTTTGAAAATAAAAGGATTGATTTTTCAAAAGGTGATTCTATTTTAATAGAACCTAATGAAAAATATTATTATGATACGGAGTATTGTGTAATATCTATGACATGTACACCAGCGTGGTTACCAGATCAACATAAGTTAATAGATTAAATATGAAAGTGAGTTAAATATGAAAGTTTTAATATTAAGTTTCAGTAGTAATCAAGTAAACGAAGATAGTTTTATATCTAATAAAATAGGATTAACTTTTTCTTGTGTGGAAGAATGTGAGAAAGAATTAAAAAAATTAGGCAATGATGTAGAACATATTTGTATTAATAGAAAGAATATTCAAAAATGTTTAGCTTGTGGAAAAAGAGGCTGGGGAATTTGTTTAGAAGAGCATAAATGTATTCAAAATGATGAGTTTAACGAAATCTATAAATATATGAAAACCTTTGATGCTTACATATTCATTACTCCTGTTTATTTTCATGAAATGAGTGAGTCAGCGAAAACTTTTTTTGATAGATTAAAAAGATGTGATTCATTTAATGATACTTCAAAAATAAAAGGGAAGAAAATAGTTTGTATTGCTTGTGCTGGAGGAAGTGGTACTGGAACAGAAGAAACACTAAAAGCATTTGACACATTGAATTATTTTTTAGGAACGAAAATGTATGCAAGAATACCTGTAACAAAAGTAAATTTTGAACAACAAAGAAAAGTTATAAAGGATGCAATGAAATTGGAGAATAATTAATAAGGATAAAGCTATAGTAACTATAAAGTTTTCAGATACATAATAAATAGTAATTTCCTGGGGAGTATTTATGAAAAGAAAAAGAATTATCATAACAGTTATAATATGCATTTTAATTTTATTAAGTGCTACAATATTTTCAATAGCTAAATTTAATGTTTGGAATCCATTTTCATCTTGCTTTGGCATGTTAGAAATTTTATTTACAGATAAAGAATATACAATAGTACAAAATTATCCTAGTAGAGTGGTATTTTGCAAAACATCAGATACATCAGATGCATCAAATAAAACAAGTATACAATATTTAGATGAATATATGGAAAATAGAGGTCTTGTACTAGATGAACAATTAGGTGGAATTTTTATATATAGTAATGGTAGCATTAAAGAATACGTTTCATTTTCTGAAAACGGATATTTTTCAAGGTGGGAATGGGAATAATAAATTATAGGTATACTTTTAGAAAGAAATGTTGTTAGGATAATATATATGATTAACATCAAAAATGTTAGGAGTGATAGTTTGAAAGAAAACAAAAAAATAATAGTCGTTGTAGTTATAATTTTAATATGTATATGTGGAATAATTATATTTAATATTGTAGATAAAGAACATAATAATGAAAATGAGATAATAAACAATATAAGTGAAGGACAAAATACAGAAAAAGAAGAATTGTCAGAGTTAGAAAACGATATGACGAATGCAATTGATAATAATAAAGTAGTAGACAATGGTATCATTACTAGTATTGAAAATAATGTTATAACTATACAAAATGCAGAAATTGATTATCCATATCAAATAAATATAGATAATGAAACTAAACTAACAAATTATAGAACTAATGAAGATATTTCTATATCAGAAATTAAATTAGGAGATTATTATGATGCAGGAAAAATAGTAAGGAATATATCAGGAGATGAATGGAAAAAAGAATGTATTAAGGATTTGGCATATTGTTATAAAGAAGGAATTTTAAGTTGCAATCCACAAGAAATAACCAATATTCAAAATATGGGAGATTATGTAATTATAACATTGATAATGGGGGACTCTGCAACAGAGTATTTTAATGGGAGAGATAATATAAGTACTTTTGAACTAAAAGCTATAGCATATCCAAATTTAAATATTCCAACTTCTTCAGGTAATGTAAATGTTTATAACTTAAAAGAAGAAGTAACAGGTTTTATGTTTTGGATAGGCTTAGATAAAGATACAATTAACAATGAATATCCTGTAATTAGTGATATTGAGATATACGATAAATAATTTTTTATAAAACTCAAATTTATTCGGATGAATCCATACAAGAAATAAAGTTAAAGCCTTTTAAGTTTGCATAATAAGTAAACATATGCTATAATAAATACGTATTAGGTAATTTTACTAATTTATAAAAATTTTAGTAATAAAAAATAGGAGTGGTAAAATGAAAAATAATAAAAGGGAACGAAGTATAGATGAAAGAATAACAAAGGCTTTATATGAAGATAAAAATGCAGAAGAATTAAAAGAGATATTTGGATTTGATGATGATTACATTAAAATAATTCAAGAAGAAATAGATAGTGGTGAAATTTCAAAAACAACGTGTATGGATCTTTTATTAATAAGAGACGAAAAAGTATTAGGATTAAATTATACTAATATTAGATTATCAGATGGAAAAAAATTAGCTAAGCAAATGGAATATTATAATATGGATGAGGATGTTTTAAAATTAGATGAAGAAATGCA
Organism: uncultured Clostridia bacterium; assembly: GCA_944392945.1. Classification (GTDB taxonomy): domain Bacteria; phylum Bacillota; class Clostridia; order TANB77; family CAG-508; genus Merdicola. The sequence goes on from CALXYJ010000035.1 coordinate 2,891, forward strand.
GATGTATAATACAGAAATGGAAGAAGCTCTAACGAGGACTGGAAATTTTTTAGTAGTAGAAGCTATTGATAAAGATGGAAAAAGAAACATGTTATATTACTATTCAGATCCAAGTTATACATTTGTTAATAGACAACAAAGAGTTTTTAATGAACATGGGGATTTAGAAAACATGTATAGACATACAATGTATAATGATGGTAGATTATATTATATAGATAACGCACTTTTATCATATCAATATGATAGCCATGGAAATAAAAAATGTGCTCTTTATCAAGATGATTTAATAGGAAGTACTTATTATGAATATGACAAGGATGGTAAGATTGTTCTAACTGTTCAAGAAGATAGAGTAACTCAAAAAAGAACAGAAAATGAAAATACCTACATTATTGTTGATGGATACATGAAAGAAGGAGCTGATGGTTCATATAAAAAAATGCCACCTACGTCAGAGTTAAAACCTGAAGATATTAGTAGATATGTAGTTGGACGTGTGCCAGAAAATAGAAAATTAAGTATTTTAAGAGGATTAAATCAGTCAAGAAAAGAAGAAGTATTAAATATACTAGCTACAGTAGAACCTATTTTTGCAAGTTTATCTACAGATGTACAAAAAAATGAAAGAGATTTACGAAAAAGAATGAACAGAGTTGTAAAGTGGTTTACAGGATTTAATAAAAGATTGGAGATTGCTTCTCAAGATTCTGCCATAATCTCTACTATGCGAAAAGCAGTGGGAAAAACAATAGGAAATACAGAACAGGCAAGAAAAGATTTAAAGACTCATGCAAAAGAAGAAAGACAATATCAAGGAGGAGAATATGGTGATAACTAAAGAAACATATTCAGAAATTTATGCTATAATAAATTTAATGTCTGAAAATTTAAGAAAAAAGATACCTTCTGATATTTTAGATAATATTGAAAATAAAAGAGATAAAGATAGATTTATACAAATTAGTAATATTGAAAATTACGAAATTTCTGATCAGGCGAATCAATTATTAGCAGTGTTATATAAAGAATATTTTGCAACCCCAGAAGAAAAAACATTAATTGATTCAAAAGAAAAGATAATATATAAAAGGCGTCAAAAGGAAGCATATCAAAAATATAATCCATATTTTAAATTTAAAAAATAATATAAATGAACTATAAAGTAATTAAACAAAAAATAAAATCTACCTTATAAAAACATAAGGTAGATTTTTTGTAGAAAAATTGTATTTATAATAGTTTTATGCTATAAATATTATAATAAAAGGAGGAGAAAAATGAAGTTATATTTATCATCATACAAAATTGGAAATAAACCAGAGGTATTAAAAAAATGGATTAGAGAGCATAATAATAAAATATGTTTAATACCTAATTCAAGAGATGTTTACCCAGATGGAGAAAGAAAAACAAATGGTATTCAAGCAGATGCTCAAGAATTAACTGATTTAGGATTTGATGTTACAGTAATATCTTTAAAAGATTATTTTAATAAAAAAGAAGAATTGTCACAAATACTAGAAAGTTTTAGTGCTTTTTTTGTAATTGGAGGAAATACATTTGTATTAAGACAAGCAATGTATTTAAGTGGATTTGATAATTTCCTAAAAACAAAAGAAAATGATCCAAACTTTTTATATGCGGGATATAGTGCTGGAATATGTGTTCTTGCAAAAGATTTACATGGATTGGATGTATGTGATGATCCAAATGTTAATCCATATGGAATAGATACAATGTGGAACGGTTTGGGATATTATGATTATATATTTCTTCCACATTATAAATCAGATCATAAAGAAACAAAATTAATAGATGATTCTGTAGAATATTGTAATAAACATAATATTAAGTATAAAACACTTCGTGATGGTGACGTTATTTTAGATGATACAAATAGAGAATTAGAAAGATAATATATAAGGAGTAAGATACATGAAAACAATAGGACTTGCTTGTACTGGTGGAGGAGTAAAGGCACTTAGTAGTTTAGGTGTTATAAAAGCATTAGAAGAATTAAATATTAAAATATCTGCTATTTCTGGAACTAGTATAGGAAGTTGCATCGCAGTATTATATGCAATGGGTTATACAGTAAAGGAAATAGAAGAAAAATTAAAAATATATACAATAGAATATCCAAAATTTTCTGTAAAAGATAAAATTTTAGCACCTTTTAAATTTATAATATGGGGCGGAGGTAAAGATCCTACTGTAATTACTAAAACGATAAAAGAATCGGCAGAGGCAAAGGGCAAAAAAGTAATGAGCGATTTAGATATACCTGTATTCATACCAACAATGGATATTACAGAGAAAAAGACAGTATATTATACTTCAAGACCAATAAAAAATGAGGAATGTTATATTAATAGGCCAATAGAAGAGGCAGTAAAAAATACATGTTCATTACCTCTATTATATTTACCAAATAATGTATATATAGATGGTAAATTACATCAATTTTTGGATGGAGGGATGACACATAATATTTCAACTTTACGTATGGATCAATTTGCAGATTATGTTATAGGAGTAGAAAATATATATCCTAAAGAAACTAATCAAAAAAAGGTAAATATAATTACAGGTATAAGAAATACTTTTCAAAGTATGAGAAGGTCTGCAATAATTTGGCAAAGAGAAATTGCAGACTTAATAATAAAAGTAGATTGCGGAGAAATAGATATCATTGGAAATGAAAATGATGTAGAAAAGTGTATTAAAGTAGGTTATGATTCTGCAATGAAGATATTAAAAACTCAAGATTTCCAAAATCAAATTTTATATTAAGCAAAAATAGGTGAATATAATGAGTATTGAAGAAACTATATTTAAAAAAATGCTTTTGAACAAAGAAAAATTAGAACAATATGGTTTTAAAAAAGAAAAGGATGTATATAAATATTCTAAAAAATTTATGCACAATAATTTTAGAGCAGATATATGTATATATAGTGATGGTAATGTAAAAGGTAAAGTTTATGATTTAGAAATGAATGAAGAATATACAAATTTTCGTATAGAAGATGCTATTGGTGAATTTGTAAATACTATAAAAGAAGAATATATAAGGATTCTTGAAGATATTGCCAATAGCTGTTATGAAAAGGAATATTTTATATATGATCAATCAAATAGAATAGCAAAGTGTATAAAAGAAAAATATAATGTAATCCCAGAATTCCTTTGGGATACTTTTCCTGATTATGGAGTGTTTAGAAATTCAAGAAGTAGTAAGTGGTTTGGAATAATTATGAATATAGATAAAAGCAAAATTATTCCAAATGAGTCAGGAAAAATAGAAGTATTAAATGTAAAATTAGATGAAGAGGTCGAAAAATATTTAAGACATAAGGGAATTTATCCATCATATCATTCAAATAAAAAAAGTTGGGTAAGTATTATATTAGATAATAGCTTATCTGATATAGAAATAATAAAATTAATAGATATAAGTTATGAAAATACAAATGTAAAAGGAGAATGGCTAATACCAGCAAATCCAAAATATTATGATATAATTAATGCTTTTAATAATACAGATACTATAACTTGGAAACAGTCCAATAATATTGAAAAAGATGATATAGTTTATTTGTATATTGCAGAACCATATTCTGCAATAATATTTAAATGCCAAGTAATAGAAACGGGAATACCGTATAATTATAAAGATAAAAACTTGTCTATAAAACAAGTTATGAAAATTAAATTATTAAAAAAATATAGGCAAGATGAATGGACTTTTAAAAAATTAAAAGAATTTGGAATAAAAGCTGTAAGAGGACCAAGAAGCATAACAAATAAGTTAAGCAAGGCACTAAATAAAGATAATATTTAATTTGCAATATATGGGTGGTGCATTATGGAAAAGAATAATAGATTATATAAGGGACATAGTTTAATTAAGAATTTAAATGATTATACTGTTTTAGATATAGAAACAACAAGTTTAGATTCTTTTAATGGAGAAATTATAGAAATAAGTGCTATAAAAGTTAGAGATAAGAAAGAAGTTGATACTTTTTCTGAGCTAATAAAGACCAAAAATAGTATAGGATATTTTACAACAAAATTAACAGGGATTACAAATGAAATGATACAAAAACAAGGTAAAGATTTGATATGTATATTAAATAGTTTTAAAAATTTCTTAAATGATGATATTATAGTTGGTCATAATGTTAATTTTGATATCAATTTTATTTATGATGCTATGAAAGATAATATAAAAGAATATTTAACAAATGATTTTGTAGATACATTAAGAATATCAAGAAAAGTATTACCAAAGCTTAGACATCATAAATTGGATAACTTAATAGATTATTTTAATTTAGTAAAAAGAGATGAGCATAGAGCATTAAATGATTGTATATTAACAAATCAGGTGTATATAAATTTAGTAAAATTATTATAAATCTTAAAATACTTATTGCAAAATTTATTTTATTACATAGATAAATTATATAAATTTGCGTAATAAAACTGAATTTCTACATAATAGAAAATAAGAACTACATTGAAGTGGTTCTTATTTTTGTGACATATATTTTGCACGAAACTTTTTATAAGGATTCCTTTCTAGATAAATAGCAGTCTTACATATTAAATTTGCATAAAATACAGTAAGAACATAATATTTATAAAGAATTTACAAAATATATACACTAAAATATATAATTTGTGGTAAAATTAAAACACAAATTAGGTAGGAGGAATTAAAATGATAAAAGCAGCACTTGTACTAGAAGGTGGAGCTTTAAGAGGAATGTATACTTCTGGAGTACTGGACACGTTTTTAAAAAATAATATGGAATTTGAATGTGTAGCAGGAGTTTCGGCAGGAGCATTGAATGCAATGAACTATATATCTAAACAAGAAGGAAGATCTGCTAAAATTAATTTAGAATATTGTGATGATCCAAAATATATAGGAAGAAAAGCACTTATAAAAAATAAAGGTATAATTGGCTATGACTACTTGTTTGGAGATATTTCAACACAAAAAGTACCTTTTGATTTTGAAACATTCAAAAATACAAAGCAAAGATTTGTTATAGTTACTACAAATTGCGAAAAAGCTGAAACAGAATATTTAGAAAAAGAAAATTGTAAAGATTTATTTAAAGCTGTGCAGGCATCATCTAGTATGCCACTTGCTTCTGCAATGGTTAAAATAAACGATAACCATTATTTGGATGGAGCTGTAACTACAAGTATTCCAGTAAAATGGGCATTAGAACAGGGCTATGAAAAAGTAGTTGTTGTTCTTACAAGGGATAAGACATATAGAAAGCCGATGTTATCTAATAAAATGAAAAAATTGTATAAACTAGCATATCATAAATATCCAAAATTAATAGAAAAATTAAATACTATGCCAGAAAGATATAACAAATTACAAGATGAATTAATAGAATTAGAAAAGCAAGGTAAAATATTTATAATAAGACCAAAAGAAGAAGTAAAAGTTTCAAGACTTGAAAAAGATAAGACAAAATTGGAAAATTTATATAAAGAAGGAAAATCTGAGGCTGAAGAAAACATGGAAGCCTTAATAAAATATTTAAAGATTGGTTAGGAGAATTATGAAAAGAACAAAATTAAAAGATAGAATACTTCCTACATATACCAAGGGAGAAGAAATTTTTAATATGACTTCACACATTGTAGGTGGAGGACTTGGAATTGTTGCAACTGTGCTTTGCATTGTCTTTGCAGCTATTCATGGAAATGGCTATGGAGTGGTAAGTGGTTCAATTTATGGTATTACTATGATAATTTTATACACAATGTCTAGTATATATCATGGATTAAATCCAAAAAGAAAAGCTAAAAAGGTATTCCAAGTTTTAGATCATTGCTCCATTTATTTATTAATTGCTGGATCATATACTCCGTTTGCACTATGTACTTTAAGAGAATATAATACAGCATTGGGATGGACGATTTTTGGAATAATATGGTTAATGGCGATAATAGGAATAGTTTTAAATTCTATAGATATAAAAAAATATAAAGTCTTTTCTATGATTTGTTATTTGGTAATGGGTTGGTGTATTGTATTTAAAATAAATTTATTACCAGAATTATTAGGAACAGCAGGATTTGTGTTACTATTACTAGGAGGATTAGCATATACATTTGGAGCTATACTTTATGGCTTAGGTAAGAAACATAAATATATGCATTCGGTGTTCCATTTATTTATATTACTAGGAAGTTTATTACAATTTATTACAATATTATTATATGTTATGTAGGAGGAAATTTTATGAACGAATATATGAAAATAGCTAAGGAACAAGCAAGAAAAGGAATGAACAATAATGAAGGTGGTCCTTTTGGAGCTGTTATAACAGATAAAGATGGAAAAATAATTTCTATTGCAAATAATCAAGTTATAAAAAATAATGATCCAACAGCACATGCAGAAGTACAAGCTATAAGAGAAGCATGTAAAAAATTAAACACGCATGATTTATCAGGATATATTTTATATACATCATGTGAACCATGTCCAATGTGCTTATCTGCAATAATTTGGTCCAATATTAAAGAAGTTTATTATGCATGTACTAGAAAAGATGCAGGAGAGATTGGCTTTAGAGATGATGCAATATATGAATTCTTAGAAACTAATAATAAGAATCTGCTAAATGAAACCCAGATAAGTAGAGAGGATTGCATAGATTTATTTAAAGAATATAAGGAATTAGATGGAGAAATATATTAATGTTTGCAGTATATAATACAAAAATAGGAAAAATTAAAATCACATATGAGGATAATATAATAACAGGGATTAATTTAGCAGAACACGAAAGAGACAATGGAACAAAGAATGATTTAACAGACAATGTATGTTTGCAATTACAGGAATACTTAGAAGGCAAAAGAAAGAAATTTGATATTCCAATAAAATTATATGGTACAGAATTTCAAAAGAAAGTGTGGAATGAGCTATTAAAAATTCCTTATGGGAAGACTGTTTCATATGAAGAAATTGCAAAAAGAATAGGAAAACCTAAAGCATGTAGAGCAGTAGGAATGGCTAATCATAATAATCCATTGTTAATTGTTGTACCATGTCATAGAGTTATAAATAAAAATAAAAAATTGGGAGGATATGCATTAGGTCTTGATATAAAGAGAATGTTATTAGAAATGGAAAGAAAATATGCTAGTAATTAATATTATATAAAAATACGGATTTACTCTTCTTATTATTACGAAAGCTTACAGAAATGTAAGCTTTTTGTAATGAATATCGATGTCTTGATTTATTAAAAATTAATATAATTTTAATAAATTATAAAATTTATATTAATTTTTATATGTTAATTTATAGTAAATTGAGGTGGTAATAAATGAAGAGGAAAGATGTTTTTAAATTTATATTAATTATTTTCTGGGCATTTATAATTGGAAGTATAATTGGATATGTTGTAGAAACTATTGTTGCTATTGTTCAAAATGGACATTTTGCTTCTAGACAAGGCTTATTATATGGACCATTAATTCCAGTATATGGAGTAGGATTAGTAGTATATTATTTAGTAATATCTAAAATTAAGGATGAAAGTAATATAAAAATATTTTGTATTACGATGGTATTAGGTGGTATTGTTGAGTATTTATTTTCGTTTTTTCAAGAAAAGTTTTTCGGAACAGTTTCCTGGGACTATAGTAATTTGTGGTTTAATATAAATGGTAGGACAAGTCTATTACATTGCCTATATTGGGGAACTGGAGGAATTTTATTTGTAAATTATGTATATCCAGTTTTGGAAAAGTTTATAAAAAAATTAGATGTGTTGGTTTTAAAACAAATAACTGTAATCTTAATAGCTTTACTAATGTTTGATATTGGAATTTCATGTGTTGCAGCAAATAGGCAAAAAGAAAGAATAGAGGGAATTTCTGCTAATAGCAGTTTGGATAGATTTTGTGATGAGTATTACCCTGACCATGTGATGGATTACATATATTCTAATAAAATCAATAAAACTAAGCAATCTTGAATATTATGTAAATAGGTGCTATAATTACTACATGCAAAGCTGAATAAAAAAAGAAAAATATTTTTTCTCTTTGCAAAAACTTTTTTAGGAGGTTTTTTATGGAGATGACTGGGATTAACATTAACATGGGAGCATTAGAACGGATAATGATGGAAGAATTCACTGAATCATGGGATTGCCTTTGTAATTTCTTTGAAGAAGTAGGATTATGGCGAGAAGTCAATGAAGATAGGAGAGTTATCTATCAAATTGAAGTAAGCTGTTTCTTATCTGCTCTAATGAATATACTCAATGGAATAGGAGCATGGTCAGATTTTGGTGAATTCCTTTATGCTTTTACCAGTGATAAAGATTTCTTAAATGGCATGTTGATTGATAGCCTGGGAGGATCGATAGGACCAACAAGTTAAAAAAGAATATCTGTGGGGCGGGATATTTAAAATCCCGTCCCACGGATGGTTTTAACATAATAAAATTTTTTCTATACTTAATAATTAAAATTTAAAAATTACCATTGACTTAAAGTTAACTCTAAGTGATAATATCTAAAAAGAAAATATTTGTTAAGATTATTATGATAGTGTAAAGTAGTCTATGAAAAAATAGAATATGAAAAAACTATCAAGAAAAGGTAAAAAAGTACATTGAAAAGT
>CALXYJ010000036.1 GCA_944392945.1 uncultured Clostridia bacterium
AGAAAAAATATGCAAAAGTTAAAGATAGATAGAAACGCTGAAACCATTGGCGTTGTACACACACACACACACACACACAAGTACGTTTAATAAAATAAAAAGGGTAGCAAATAAGGCTACTCTATATTGCGTGAAAAACAGGATGACTGTAGCACTATATGTAAAAAAATAGTGCAAGCAGTACATCCTGTTTTTTTGCGTGCAAGTTTTTTATATCAGTTAGTAAATTAAAGGGAGGAATAAAAATGAATAAAAGCAAAAGAAGAATAATTGTAATAATAGCCAGTTCATTAATAATTATATTAATCACAATATCATTAGTTTATTTTAATACACAAGAAAATAATGTAGAAATAAAAAGCTCACTTAAAGAATATAATGCGGAATTACAAGAAAATGAGAATATGCATTTAGAAGAAGACGCAAGTGGAGATAAAGTACCAGTACCGAATGGATATGTAGGAAGTAGAGCAGATGGAGAAAATGAAATAGATACTGGATATGTAATATATGAAGGAACAGAAGAAGTAACAGACGAAAATGTAGAAGAAGCACAAAAAACAAGGAATCAATATGTATGGATACCGGTACCAGATGTAAGCACAATGTATGGAACAGATGAGAATGGAAAAAAATGGGGGAAAATATATAATTTTGCAACAAGTTCAAGCAATGCAAATTATAATGAACTAACAGGAGCATATCCAAATAATTGGAGTGAAAGTGATGGGGTAATGAAAATAAATAAATCAGTAAATAGAGAACCAGATTATGCAAATACAAATTATGATATGAGTTCTGCTATAAAAGTATTGGATTTAGGAGCTCAATCAACATATGAATGGTTAATCCAACTCGAAAGAGAATTTAATAGTATGATAGAAAGTGTAGAAAAATACAACGGTTTTTATATAGGGAGGTATGAAACAGGAAATTTGAGTAAAAATATAGCAGTAGTAGTAAAGGAAAATTCAGATATAAAAAGTATTGGGAAAAGATGGTATAACTCTTATAAATTAAGTAAAACATTAAGTTTAGAAAAAGATAATGTAGTTACAGGAATGATATGGGGATGCCAATGGGATAGAGTATTGATATGGTTAGTAGAAAGTAAAAATAGAACAATAGAACAAATATGCGATTCAAAAGAATGGGGAAATTATGCAGGAACATGGGCAGGTTTGAAGGTAACAGGATATAGTGAAGAATGGAAAGTGGCAAATATTTATGATTTAGCAGGAAATGTAAATGAGTGGACTATGGAAAATGGTTCAGGGGGTACGGGGAGAGTAACTAGAGGAAACGCTTATTGGAATAGTACTTCATCTGTTAGTAATCGTACACAAGATTCTCCTTATGGGGGTAATTCATACGGAGCTAATGCTGGTAGTAGAGCCATGCTTTATATCAAGTAAGAATGAAAATCTTTTATAAATGAGAATAAATAATAATTTAACATTAAGAAAAAACAATTTTTTATACAGTGGACTTCATATCTTACAAGTGATATAATTTAAGCAATTTAAAAAATATAGTAACTAAAAATCATCAAATCACAATAATTTGGAGGTATGATATGAGATTATTTATTAATTCGGGTATATGTGATCGGAAATGGAATGGCAATGTAAGTATTCGGCAGAAAAAAGGAATAGTTACATTAAGAATTCCGGAATATTTGGAAGAAACTTTAACACAGAAACATGTAGAATTCGTAATTCCAAATCTAAAGAGGAGGATGCTAAGAACAAACACATGGGTTTTAAATCTTAAACTTCAAGAAGAGGCGAGCAGTAAAGAAAGATTCATTTTTACAGATACATATGATCCATATGTAGGCGGAATATATGCATTATTACGATCGACAGTAATGGTTCCTGATGATATATTCATTCCTGCGGATAAAAAAGATAAAATAAAAGTAATCCGTAGAATAAGATTCGTAGATGGTGAATGTGATTTAGGTAATTTCTTATCCAATGTGTATTTTGTAAAAATCATGTTGGATAGAAAAGAAAAATTGCCGGTATATTTAACTTATGATAATGCAAGATGGGTAAGGAAATATATAATGTTTTCGAGAAATGCAGAAGGCAATTGGAATGCACAGCAGGAAAGCAAAGATAAAAACATTTATAATAGCGAAGGGCAGTATATATCATTATCAGAACTCATGTAAATATTAAGCCGGTCCAAAAACCGGATGCCACATTGTGACATCCGGTTTTTGGAAAATCAACTTATTTATTTATTATTAATTAAATCATTCATATTATACATACCATTTTCTTTACCAACTATATATTTGGCAGCCATTACGGCACCATTTGCAAAAACAGTTCTAGAATAACATTTATGAGTAATTTCTAAAGTTTCATGTTCTCCAAAGAATTGTACTGTATGTTCTCCAACGATATTTCCACCTCTAATAGAAGAAAATCCAATTTCTAATTTATTTCTTTTTTCATGTTTATTATGTCTGTCAAATTCATAGATCATTTTATTATCTTTTGCCTCATTAATACTGTCAGCCAAAAATAGAGCTGTTCCACTTGGGCTATCTATTTTTCTATTATGATGAGTTTCCACAATTTCTATATCAGTATCTGGTAATTCTTTAGCTAAAGTTGCTACAATTTTAGCCATTAAATTAATATCATATGACATATTAGCAGATTTAAAAATTGGGATATATTTTGAATATGACTCTATCTCTTTTAATTGTTCATCTGTAAATCCGGTTGTTGCAATAACTATAGGAACACTATTCTCCTTTGCATATTCTAATATATTTAAAGTAGCTATAGGAATAGAAAAATCTATTATAACATCAGGTTTTTCTTCTATTTCAGAAGTTTTTGTATAAACTGGGTATGTATATATTCCAGTACTTTCTTTATCAACACCTCCAAGAAGTAAAATTTCTTTATCATTGTCTATAACATTTGCAACTTCTTGTCCCATTTTGCCATTTATTCCATTTATTAATACTTTCATGCTAAATTCATTCCTTTCTTATATTATTAAATTTAAAAAGTTCTCCCTAGGGAGAACTTTGGTATTATATAAAATAAGATTAAAATCTTACTAAGATAATTGTTAGAAAAATATATGCATATCTATAAATCATTCTTAATCTATAACGAGCAGTTAGATATTTAAAAAATTCAACTGTTGCACAATATTTATCTGCAAGTGTTACTATGTATGTTTCTTTATATTTAGGTAATTTAATTGTTAATGGCCACATGTGTTTTACAATGATATCTTGCTCCATGGCGTTTAAATCAAAGAATTGTAAGGCATTTTTTAAAGCGATTTTTGGATGAGAAAATGCATGTAATTCTTTTAAAGATTTTATATGTCTTGGTTCATGCCAATCATATAGAAAAAAGTCATGAAGCATTGCAGCTCTTGCAGCAGAAACATAATCTAAATTTAATTTTTTACACATTAAATAAGTATAATATGCAACATGTAAGCAATGAGAATAACAAGAAGTAGCAGAATGTTGCATATAATTATTCATTTCTCTAACCTTTTCGTTAAAACGAATATCATTTATTATATTTTTAAATTCTATATAGTTTTCTTCATTTTTAATTTTTTTAAAAAACATTTATTCACATCCCACCAATTAATATTAATTACTGTTGGAAGTTATGCCATTACTATATATATTATAACATTTTTTTGTGTTAATGTGAATAAAGTTAAATAAATCTTAATAATTAGATTAATCCAAAGTTCTTTAAAGATTCTTTTAGTCTTTCTTTTCCTTTTTCTGATAATTCTACTAATGGAAGTCTTGGTTTTCCAAAATTATATCCTATCATATTTAAAGCTTCTTTTACAGGTATTGGGTTTACTTCACAGAATAAACTTCCAACTAAATCTAAAGAATCTAACTGCATCTTTCTAGCTTCATCAATATTTCCATCAAAAAAGTTTTGAACCATATTATGTGTGTATTTTGGTGCAACATTAGAAAGAACAGAGATTACACCTATTCCGCCTAAAGATAGAATAGGAACAATTTGATCATCATTTCCAGAATAGATATGTAAATTATCTTTACAAAGTGAAGCAATTTTTGCGATTTGTGAAATATTACCACTGGCTTCTTTTATAGCTACAATATTTGGAATTTTAGAAAGCTCTAAACAAGTTTCTGGAGTAATATTTACACCAGTTCTACTAGATACACTATAAACGATAATAGGTAAAGAAGTAGAGTTTGCTATTGCTTTATAATGTTCTACTAAACCAGCTTGTGTAGTTTTATTATAATATGGGGTTACAACTAATAAACCATCAGCTCCAACAGATTCTGCATATTTAGACATTTCTATTGAAGTGGCAGTATTATTAGAACCTGTTCCAGCAATTACAGGAATTCTACCATTAACTTTGTCTATAGCATATTTAATAGTGTCTTTCCTTTCTTTTTCTGTCATCGTAGATGATTCTCCTGTTGTGCCACACACAATAATACTATCTACACCTTCTGAAATTTGAAATTCTAATAATTTTCCAAATTCCTCAAAATTTACGCCATCATTTGTAAATGGTGTGGAGATGGCAGTACCACATCCTTTAAATATAATTTTTTTCATAATAACATCTCCTATAGAGATTTTTTAGCATATATAATTATATGTAGCTATTTTCTATGTTATTATATGATATAAATTATAAAAAATAAATAATTTATAGAAAATATATAAAAAATAATATATAATAGTACAAAATATGGGAGGGTTATTATGACAGCATCGCAAGAAGATTATCTAAAAACAATATATATATTATTATTACATAAAAAAGAAGCTAGAGTTACGGATATTGCAGATTATTTAAATGTTAGTAAAGCAAGTGTAAATAGAGCACTAAAAAACTTGAGAGATTTAGAACTTGTGGATTATGAAACATATGGTGTAATAGAATTAACAGAAAAGGGAAAAGAAGAAGCTACGAATATTATAAAAAAGCATAATGTATTAAAAGCTTTTCTTATTCAAATTTTAAATGTTGATAGCAATACAGCAGAAGAAGAAGCGAAAAAGATGAAACATGCAATTTCGGAAGATACAGTAAATAAATTTTCTGATTATATAAAAAGTATAATTAAGGTTGACGAATTAAAATGTAATTATAGTCCGGAGAATGAAAGATGCCAAAATTGCATAAAATTAAAAAAGAAAAAAAGATTATGATTTTGGTATAAAATAAAAACGATAATGAATTTTTTTATTCAATATCGTTTTTTTGTTATTAAATAGAGAAAAGTTAATCGTTTTCTATCATTTTTTCCACAATCTGTATTGCGTTTGAGGCAGCTCCTTTTCTAATATTATCAGCTACAACCCAAATATTTATACCATTTTCTACACTGAAGTCTCTTCTAATTCTTCCAACAAAAACTTCATCATGTCCTGAAACTTGTGTTGCAATTGGATATATATTTGAAGAGATATCATCTTCTACTATAATTCCTTCAAAATTTTTTAAAGTTTCTACTAAATCGTTTATTTCAAAAGGTTTTTCTAATTCTATATTTATAGATTCGCTATGTGAATTATCTACAGGAACTCTAACTGTAGTTGCTGTTACTTTTAAGTTTGGTTTCTTTAAAATTTTTCTTGTTTCATTTATCATTTTCATTTCTTCTTTTGTGTATCCATTTTCTGTAAAGACGTCGATGTGTGGTAGACAATTATTATAAATTGGATAAGGAAATTTTTCTAATTTATTAATTCCTTTTCTACCATTTGATAAATCATTTAATCCTTTTTGCCCTGCTCCAGATACGGCTTGATATGTAGAGTATATTACTCTTTTAATAGTATATTTATCATCTAAAGCTTTTAATGGTAGAACAGCTTGAATAGTAGAACAATTTGGATTTGCAATTATTCCATGGTTATTTTTTATTTCTTCTGGATTAACTTCTGGAACTACTAAAGGAACATCATTATCCATTCTAAAAGCACTACTATTGTCTACAACAATACATCCTTTTGAAGCTGCAATAGGAGCATATTTTTTTGATGTTTCTCCTCCAGCTGAAAAAATAGCAAAATCAAAACCTTCATCAAAAGAATTTTCTGTAAGTTCTCGTACAATATAATCTTTACCCATAAAGTTTAATTTTGTTCCAGCTGATCTACTAGAAGCAAATAGGACATATTCTTTTATTGGTAGTTTTTTTTCTTCTAAAACTTTTAATGCAGTTCTACCAACTACACCTGTTGCGCCAACTATGGCAAGTTTATAATTTTTCATTTTTAAGCACCTCGGCTTTTATTAAAATATAAAGAATTATATTTATAATTTCCTATAGTAAATATTATATTAGAATAAACTAAAAAATGCTAGTAAAAAAATGTAAACTTATGCTAAAATTATTATATAAAATAAAAATAGGAGGGGAAAAATGAAGAAAAAAATAATTGGTATAATAGTCATATTACTTATAGTAATTATAGTTGCAATTACTTCAGTAAATGTTTTTAATGTTAGAGGAGATTTAATAGAAATAAAATCAGAAAAAGAATTGCAAAAAATTGTAGATAGTTATGCAAGTGAGAGTAATTCAATAGCAGCATTTATAATTTCTCCATGGTTAGCTGGAATAATACAACCTGTGTCTGCTGAAATTGAAGGGGGTATATATATTAATGAATCAGCTGGACAAGATATAACAACACTTTCAGATTTTGCAAAATCATCTACAAAATCTGATTACTCAACAACAAATGTACAAGTAGAAAATGTAGATGAAGCAGATATTGTTAAGACTGACGGAGAATATATATATTCATTATCTAATGATACTGTATATATAACATATGCTAGGGATGCAGCACAAATGGAGGTGGTTTCAAAAATAGAAGAGCCACAAAGTAGTATGTATCCAGAAGATTTAATTATACAAAATAATAAATTAATAGTTATTTCAGGTAATAGAAATAAAACGATTGTAAGAATATATGATTTAACTGATAAAGAAAATCCAAATAAGGTAAAACAATTTGAATTAAATAAAGAATATTATACATCAAGATATACAAATGGAATGTTATATGTTATATCATCAGGTAGAATAGATGATGATGATAATTTACAATATATAGAAGATGGACAAACTATAAATCCAGAAGACTTAAATGCATATAAAATAAGAGATGTATTTTCTAAAAATCAAACGATTATTGCTTCATATAATTTAAATGAAGTAGACTCAAAAATAAAAGTACAATCATATCTGATGGATGTGGAGAATGCATATATTTCAGAAAATAATATGTATTTAACAGATAATGGATATTCTGGAGGAAGATCAGTAGAGCTAGCAGATATTTATGGAATTAAGGGAGTATTTGGTTTAAGTGATTTAAATTATGAAACTGTGACTTCTGATTCTACAATATATAAATTTAATTTTAAAGATGATGGAACAGTAGAATATCAAACCAAGAATACTGTAAAAGGAAGAACGATAGATCAATTTTCTTTAGATGAGCAAGATGGAAACTTAAGAATTGCTTTATATACGTCCGATGGTTCAAGAATAGTAGTATTAGATAATAATTTAAAGCAAATAGGTGAAACCATGAATTTAGCTGAAGGTGAGAAAATGTATTCAGCAAGATTTATGGGAGATAGAGCATATCTTGTTACATATAAAACAGTAGATCCACTATTTTCTATAGATTTAAGTGATCCAACAAATCCAAAAGTATTAGGAGAATTAAAGATACCAGGATATAGTACATATTTACAACCATATGATGAAAATCATATTATAGGGTTTGGATTCCAAACAGAGGAAATTGTTAGAAGAAATTCACAGGGTAGAGTTATTTCGATTTCAACAACAATAACTGGGATGAAAATGGCTTTATTTGATGTTTCTGATATAAGTAATCCAAAAGTACTTTCTGAGCAAATAATAGGAGATTCTAAAACTAATTCTACAATTTTAAAGAATCATAAAGCTTTATTATTTGATAAGGAGAAGAAATTATTAGCAATTCCAGTAAGAAACTATACAGAGGATTTGAGTATGAATTCAGATGATGATATTTCAACAGTGACAAGAAGTTATACAAGTAATTTAAGTAATAGATCATATAATAAAATAGGTTATGCTGTATATAACATAGATTTAACTAATGGATTTAATTTTAAAGGCTTAATAACCCATGATGTAAATGAAGACAATGAAAATAAAAATAGTTATTCTAATTACAATGAACAATATATTTCAGATATTAGAGGGGTATATATAGATAATACATTATATACTATTTCAGAGGTAGAAATTAAGGCCAATGATTTAGAAACTTTAGAAGAAATTAAAGAAGTTTTATTTAATTAAGGGGGATTATAAATGGGAAAAATATATGAAAAAGAAAAAAGAAATTATTCAGCAATGCCAGCAGCATCTCTTACATTAGGAATTATTTCTATATTTACAATATTATTTTGGTATTTATCAATTGCTACAGGAATATTAGCAATAGTATTTGGAGTTAAGTCCATACATAGAAGTAACAGTAAGGTTGGTAAAGCAGGAATGGTATTAGGAATTATAGGACTTTCTGTTTGTATAGTTATTTATCTATTTTTAACTGTTATAATTTTATTATATATGTAAGAAAATGAATATGCAGAAAATATTATTTTCTGCATATTCATTTTTTCTTAAATTAACACATGATAATAGGTAATAATGTCAGAAAATGACAATATTTCCTATTTACTTTTTTAAATAGATACCATATAATTATTAAAGAACAAAGAAAAATAGGAGAAAAAGAATGCAAAACATAAAAATAAATAGAAGCGCTGAAACCATTGGCGTTGTACACACACACACACACACACACAGGTACGTTTAATAAAATAAAGAAAGTAGCAAACGAGGCTACTTTATATTGCGTGGAAAACAGGATGACTGTAGCACTATATGAGAAAGAATAGTGCTGACAGGATATCCTGTTTTTTGCGTGCAAATTTTTGCAAATTGAGATTACGTGTTCAAGATTTTAATAAGGAGGAATTTATAAATGAGTAAAAACAAAAGAAAAATGTTAACAATAGTAAATGTTTTATTAATAATTATATTAATTACAATAACTTTAATGTATTTTAATACACAAGAAAATAATACAGAAATAAAAAGTTCACTTAAAGAATATAATGCAGAATTAGAAGAGAATGAGCATATGCATTTAGAAGAAGACTCAAGTGGAGATAAAGTACCTGTACCAAATGGATATGTAGGAAGTAAAGCAACAGGGGAGAACGAAATAGATACGGGATATGTAATTTACGAAGGGACAGAAGAAGTAAATAATGAAAATGTGGAAGAAGCACAAAAAACAAGAAATCAATATGTGTGGATACCAGTACCAGATGCAAGCCAAATGTATGGAACAGATGAAAATGGAAAAAAGTGGGGAAAGCTATATGATTTTACAACAGATACTGGAGAAAATATAGATCCAATAACAGGTGCAAAGCCACTAAATTGGAATGAAAGTAATGGAGTATTTAGTATTATAACAAAAACAGGAGATGCAGAACCAAATATTTCACCAAGAGTTATAGATAGTGCTGCAGATATGGATTCAAGAATTAAAAAAGAAAACATAGGAGCTGAAGATACACATGAATTTTTAATTCAATTAGAACAAGAATTTTGTGAGATGATAGAAAGTATAGAAAAATATAAAGGTTTTTATGTGGGAAGATATGAAACTGGAGATTTAAGTAAGGATAATTCAGTAATAAGAAAATATAATCAAGACATAGCAAGCCAAACTTGGTATATTATGTATAAAAAATGCAAAAATTTAAATAATGAAAATGCAAACATAACGACAGGAATAATATGGGGAAGTCAATGGAATAGAGTATTAATGTGGCTAATCGAAAGTGAAAATAAGTCAAAAGAAGAAATTTGTAAAGATTCAACGAGTTGGGGAAATTATAGAGATTCAGAATTCGAGTACACAAATGATAAAGAAGAAAGTAATTTAAAATTAAAAAATTCTGAAGTAACAATACCAACTGGAGGAGCCGAATATACAAAGGCAAATAATATATATGATTTAGCCGGAAATGTTAGTGATTTAACCATGACTGTAAGTAATAGTTTATATAAGCAGTATAGAGGAGGTAATTACCAAGATAAAGAGAATTCGGAAAATGCTACAGCTGTAACAAAAATGTATCCTTATCAGACCTTCAAATATGCACGGTTGCAGAGCAATGCTGTATATAAAATAGTATATTTAATTTTTATTCAAATTACTTGTTTTATAAATAAGTAATAAAAAATGGAATTATTACCTATTTACTTTTTTAAATTGTTACAGTATAATTATTACAGAAAAAAGAAAAATTAGGAGTAAATCAAATGAAAAATATAAAAATAAATGAAAACGCTGAAACCATTGGCGTTGTACACACACACACACACACACAAGTACGTTTAATGAAATAAGGAGAGTAGCAAATAAGGCTACTCTATATTGCGTGGA
>CALXYJ010000037.1 GCA_944392945.1 uncultured Clostridia bacterium
ATTTCTCCTGGTATATCTTCTGGTTTTTCTTCTTCATCTGGTGGTAGTATTTCATCTGGCATATCTTCTGGCTTTTCCTCTTCATCTGGTGGTGATATTTCTCCTGGTATATCTTCTGGTTTTTCTTCTTCATCTGGTGGTAGTATTTCTCCTGGTGTATCTTCTGGCTTTTCTTCTTCATCTGGTGGTAGTATTTCATCTGGCATATCTTCTGGCTTTTCTTCTTCATCTGGTGGTGGTATTTCTTCTGGTGTATCTTCTGGATTCTCTTCTTTATCTGGTGGTAGTATTTCATCTGGTATATCCTCTGGCTTTTCCTCTTCGTCTGGAGTTGGTTTTTCTTCTGGTATTTCTTCAGGTGTTTCAATTTCTTCTTCCTTAGATATATCTTCAAACAAGTTAATCATAGCTGCCGTAATAAAATCTCTTCCATCTCCATAATTGTCGGTTGCGACCAATTTAACATATAATGATTTTACAGGTTCATCAAATATAACCATTTTTGGATCAGGAGTATCTGCCCAATTAATTATAGTGGCAATTTCATTCCAACTTTTACCATCCATACTTACAAGTATTTGTCCATCTTTAATTCTACCATTGTTTCCAATTTGTCTTGGCACATATTGTAATGCAGATAAATATTTTGGTTCATTCAGCTTTATTATAATATACCTTTCTGAGTCATCTCCATTCCAGCTACTATGCCAAATTGTATTAATATTACCATCAATTGCATTTTGCGCCCCTTCATTAGGTCCTAGCTCTTCACTAGATACTTGAAAAATAGACAAATTATCAATAGTAATATATTTTTGTGTATCTGGTTGGTTATCTTCTGTGAAACTGTATGTTAGCTCTTCACTAGGTAAATATACTCCTGTTGCTTTTGCCCTTACACTAATAGTCTTATTACCTGTTAAATCTGGTATTTCGTCTTTAAAAGATGTCCAACTATCATCTTGGCTATATTTCCATTCCATATTATCTGTTGTACCAATTACTTTATTTTCCAAATCGTTATTATATAGATTCGTCGGAGTTTTTCCTTGAAGAATATCTATCCTATAAATATTTTCATCATCATAATTAGCACCTACAATATGTACTAAAATATCATTTTCAGTTGTAATACTCTCTAGTTCTTCATCTGTTAATTGTAATATATGCTCATGTGTCTGCACCCATGTATTTTTATTATCTAAACTATATTCCCAAGCAACACCTACTCCATCAAATTGGCTACCAAGTACAATTGCTCCTGCATTTTCTCCATCAAATGAAAAACTTGCAATTTCTGTTTCTGTATTTCCCAATAAATAATTTGCAACCTCGCGTACTGCTGTATGCTGTATCGTTTCATTGCTTGTAGCTTCTGTTCCTTCTGTTAATGTTTTGGTTAATAAGACATTTAATGATACTGTATATTCTGTTGCTTCTATTGAAGGTTCTATTAGTTTAAATAAATCATACATTGGAAGTGGATAATATTTTAAAGCTGTAGCTATTTCATGTGCAAGCATATATTTTTCTTCATCTGTTTTTGTATTATCAGATTTATATAAATTTACTAATCCATGCCATGCATCAAAGTTAAGTGGTTGAACTTCAATAGCTCTTCTATATATGTTATATAATTCTTCTTCATTGTCTTTATAGATATTTGCAAGTAACAAGATTTCTTCAGATTTTTCATAATTTTCAAAATCATTTAATGCACCTTGTGCTAGCAAAATATAAGGTACAGGATATTTACTTGCATAGCTACCATTTCCCCAACCATTTGGCATTCTAATAGTCAATTTTTCTGTTTTTGCAGATTGTTGCCAACCAGATATATCATTATATAAATTCCAAATTCCATTTCCTTTGTTATCTAAAGAATAGTATATATAAGCAGCATGACCTGGTTGCCCCACTACACTAGATGGCACTCCATAAGAACCCCATATATTTGATCCAGTTTTTGAAAGTGCTCCACATACTCCACCTTCTTCAAATACAATCCATAATTTAGGATATCCTGTTTTATAAGTTATGTTATATTTTGATAGATTATATTTTTTATTCCATTGATCAAAATTTTCAGGATCATAATATTTATTTATAGAGTAATCATAATCAAAAGTATAATTTATATAACTATATGGATTTCTACTATTCTTTTCTGTTGTATATGCATTTAGCCATTCAATTTCTTCATCATCTATAATATTATTCATAACAAAACGCATTTCTTCGATTGTTAAAGATTCAAATATTTCGTTATCTAATTTTCCTTCTTGATGCATTTTCTTATAAATTTCATAACGAGTAATTGCATTAGAATTGTTTGGATCATTCGGATTATTAGTCATTCCACCTGCCCATAAACCAACATCTGTTGAATGAGTTAATGATAATGTGATTATCATTCTACGATATAAACCTCTTGTTAAGTCTCCTTTATATGTATTATATAGTTGCGAAAATATTTTTAATGATTCTATATAACTTCCATCTGGTTCTCCTCCAATTATATAAAGACGAAGATTATTTACATCATTCATTAGCCACGAAATAGCATTATAGTTTTCATCGCTATATCTTACAAATTGCTGTAAAATATCATATCCTATATTTTTTACAAATTCTCTTTGTAGTAATAGTAATTCATATTCTCCAGTTATTTCTTGGTTAATCGAATATAATTTTATCTTTTCATCATATGCTTCCACAGTTTTAATAAAATCTGCTTCTACTTTATCTTCTACATAGTCTTCTTTTATTAATTTAGCATCTGCAAAAACAGTTTCATCATACCAACTAGACCAAAAATCTCCAGGATATTCTTGATTTTCATCAGCAACTAATTTTAAATAGTTTGCATCTTTAATGTTTACCTTTATAAATGGTGCATCACTCCAACCATATAGAATATCTGACTGGTATTCTTCTTTCCAATATACACCATCTTTTGATGTATAAATATAAAATTTTGCTCCTGTATTAAAGTAGTCATTTTGTTCACTTGTATCAATACCAATATAAGAAGTAAAGTAATCATAATCATACTCACTTAAGTCGTAAACAATTTCTGATGTAGCCCAAGCACATATTCCTTTTAAAAATGGCATTACTTTACCATTAGCATTTAGTGTAATAAAATCACTGTCTGTATTTTTATCTAGAAGGATTGAATAACCACTTTGAGCAAATGATTTATCGTTTATATAAGAAATATCTGATAAATAAACATAATCAAGATTTTCTTTTGTCTGTGATGCTACTGTATAACTGCTAGTTTTTTTCCATTTCGTATTTTATATGGGTGGCATTATTTGAATAGAAATAATTTATCATAAGTAGAAATATAAACATTATTATTTTTAGCAAGTTGCTTAAATATATTCTTCTTATATTATTTTTCAAATTCTATTGGGAATCCAATATTTTTTTAGGCTGAAATACCTTTTTTGCATAATTCTTTTTTTATCAGAATATAATCTTTTGAAAAAGTAGAAACAATTAATATATTCATGTCTTCGTTTGCAATTGTTTTAGCAATTTTTGCTAAAAAGCCTACTGTTTGAAATGGTACAGTATGTATCTTTCATAATCGTTGCTATACTTTTTGGAATAGCTTCTTTAATATCCATAAAAATTCTTCTTCCTATTTTACAATACTATAATGTATCTGTACTATGTCATCTTTTTCTTTGATGATTTTTTCAAGTTTTAATTTATTTTCAAAATAATTACCTTCAAATAATGGTATTCCTTTATTTAATATAAATGGATTATAATTTAAAATTATATTATCTACTATACCTTTTTCCATAAAAGCATTATTAACAGCTGCTCCTCCAGAAATAAAGAGTTTTTCATACTTCATTTTTTGACATACTTCTAAACATTCGTCTATTGACTTACAGTATGTAACATTGGGAAATCTATTGGTTATACTATTCTTGCTGCTTAAAATAATAATATTTACATCTTTCAAATCTTTTAAATATTCATCTCCCCAAGATATTACATTATCCCAAGTTTTTCTTCCCCATATAAGTACATCATATTCTCTTAATAATTCTAGCATTATTTCCCATCCTCTATATGATAAAAAGTCTTCATTACCATCTTCTGCTGCAATTAACCCATTTATTGAACAAGCCATTTCAATTGTTACTTTCCCTATAAGTATCTGTTTCATTTCTTCCCCCCACTTATATTTCTTCTCCAAAACTTAAATAACATTCAAGAATTTTTCTATATATGTTTTTTTCCAAATTAAGATTTGATTATTTTCTATCCTTTAAATATTTCTTTACTGTTTCAGTTACTTCATTATGTACTTTTCCATTACTAACAACTGCTCCATTTATGCTTTCATCATATCTTTGTTCATTTCCAAATAAATCTGTAACTGTTCCACCTGCTTCTTCTACAATTACTTTGACTGCTGCAATATCACAATTTTTATGTTTTGTACCTGGAAAAATAGCAAAAGTGAAATCTCCAGAAGCAACACACATACAAGCTCTTATAATACTCCCTAATCCAATAATATATGTTTTATTTTCTAGTTCTTGCAATACTTTAGATATATTATAGTCTGCTTCTGGCCATAAATCATAATGACATACCGTTTTCATATCATCTAATTCATAATCATTTACAGTTATTTTTTCTCCATTTTTATATGCTCCTTTTCCTTGTATAGCAGTATATAGACTATCTGTAAATGGATCAAAAACTACTCCAACTTTTGATTCTCCTTTTATAACTAATGCTAGTGAAAATACTGCTACTGGAATATGTCTAGCATACATCGCTGTTCCATCAACTGGATCACATACCCATACATAATCACTTTTACCAAATTGTTCTTCTTCTCCATCTACTGAATGCAAAGGATAATTTTCTTTAACCTTTTCTATTAAGTATGAATTTATTTCTGTATCTGCTAGCGTTACAATAGTTTTATCTCCTTTATAACTTGCACCATTATTCTGTTTAAAATATTTTATCATTACTTTGCCGGCATGTTTTGCTATATCTATTGCAAAATTTAAATATTCTTCTAATACTTCCATGTTAATTTTTCTCCTTTTTGTAAAATTTCATTTATATGTTTTCACTTACCATGTCACGTGCTACTTTAACTTTCACACCCAAATTTTGATGTTTTTCTTTCCCAAATCTGCCTTTTTCTTCAAGAGTTATAATCTTTGAAACTATATCGAAATCAAGTATTACATGTTTTGTTTTAGCTGTAGCACTGCCACGCACTCCACATGGCTTGTAAAAGGAAACATATCAACTGGTTTAATCCTTTTCACTTCGTAGCAGTCTTCCAATTTAGCTAAATCTCTTACCAATGTAGCTGGATTACAACTAATATATACCACTTTTTTAGGTTTTACTTTTTTTATATTATCTATACTTACATTATCCAATCCCTTTCTTGGAGGATCTACCATAATAATATCTGGAATAATATTCTGTTTATTTACTAAATCATCCAATACACGTTCTACATCACCTGCTATAAATTCTGTATTATCTACATCATTTATCCTAGCATTTTCTTTAGCACTCAAAATTGCTTCTTCTACAATCTCTACTCCATATACTTTTTTTGCAAATTTACTCATAAAAAGTGAAATAGTTCCAATTCCACAATATAAATCAAATACAATATCATCATTTGTTATATTGGCAAATTTTACACCAAAATCATACAATTTTTCTGCTTGAACTGGATTTACTTGATAAAAAGACAATGGTGATATTTTAAATTTATAATTTCCCAGAACGTCTGTAATGTATCCATCCCCATATAAATTTATGTTTTCATTACCCAATATTACATTCGTATTTTTAGTATTTATATTTTTTATTATAGATTTTATGTTTTTATATTTAGTAAATAATTTTTCCACTAATTCCTTTTCATAAGGAATCTTTTCTCCATTTATAACTATAATACACATTATTTCATTTGTTTTTATTCCGATTTTAGTAACAATATGTCTTACTAATCCTTTTTGACTCACTTCATTATAAAAACTAATATTTCTTTCTACCAAAAATTTAAATATATATTTTGCAATTTCTTCTGTCTGTTTGTTTTGAATATAACATGTATTAATAGGTATTATTTCATGTGTTCTATTTGCAAACACTCCAATTACTGGTTTTCCTTCTCTATTCATTCCCACTGGATACTGTGCTTTATTTCTATAATGATATGGATTTTCCATTCCAAGAGTTTCTTCAACGTCTATCTTATTTTTTAGCGTTTTATTTACTAAGCTTTGTACCGAATTTTGTTTCATTTTTAAGGTTTCTTCATATTTTATATGTCTTAAAGAACATCCTCCACATCTTTTGTATGTTGTACAATCACTTTCTACTCTATATGGCGAAGAATCTATTATTTCCATAATTTTTCCAAAAGCATGTGAAGATAAGACTTTAACAATTAATATCCTTACCTTTTCACCCTTTATTGCATTTTGAATAAAAATTGTAAATCCATCTATTTTAGCAATTCCTTCACCCTGAAATCCATTATCTATAATATCTACAATATATTCTTTATTTTTTTCAATTTGCATATCTATATAATTCCTTCCATTTTGTAAAATCAGCATAATTATACCATAAAAAATAGATTCTTAGAATATCCTAAAAATCTATTTTTATTACATTATTTATCTTTGTTCATTATTATCTGTTAAATTTTTTCCTGGATCTGATTTTTGTTCTAACATCCTGTTTATCTTAGCAATTCCGTCAGTTATTCCTGGCAAATCTGTTTTTTCGCTTACACATTGTGCCATCGCTTTTGCCTCATGTCTACTATTCTTTGGGCAAATTACGAATCCACCCTTTTGTCTAGTTACATATGACATCGCGTCTAAATCATTTCTTCCGTTTCCACAATATATAACCATTTTAACATTATTTGTAGTTTTCATTAATTCTGTCCAAGATCTAACATAATTCGCTTTCCCAAACGCTGCAGGATTTTTACTATTTTGATCTGTTGGTTTCTTTAAATCAACTATTCTACTATCTACTCTTCTCATGTAAACTTCGTGAAGGAAATCTGCTTCACCCTTTCTAAAAAATTCTTCACTTGGTGATGCTGCAGCACCTTCAATTAAGTTTAACTTAGCTAAACTATCTTTTTGTAATCTATTAAAATTCATAAAATTCTTATCTAATCTTTCTAATTTTTTTGACATATCATTTTTACTTATTGGTGAAACAATGTGCATTTTTACTTTAGCTCCTGTTAATTCTTGTAACTTAGATAATTGTTTTAAAAAATTATACATTTCCATATCATCATAATTTCCATCTGACTCTCTTAAAATTGTTCCTTCAAAATCGCTATATAGCATTATTACATCCTTTTTATCCATATAAAAAACACTCCTATTTAAAATAATTATATACAATTACCAAAATTGTAATTAAACACAATATTATTTTACCACTTTATGTAAAATAGTCAAGTCCTTTCGTATTTCTTCTCATTCTTAAAATTTTCTATCTATTTTTTATATCTCATTGCTGTATGAAAATTAAACAAATTGCCTTTTATCCTTTGCTTAGTAGACTTATGCATATTGAAATTATACTTTGGATCATATTGCATTATCCATCCCCAAAATGCTCCAATAGAAATTCTTAATTGCCTTTGATTATCTCCTCCTAGTTTATCCTCCTCTCTTAGTTTTTCTTGATAATCTTCTATTTCATCTTTATGTATTTTTAACCAGGTATACACAACTGAAATTTCTAATAAGTCATTTACTCTTTTTATAAAATTAACCTCTTCTTCATTATCATATGTATTTGTAAGCAGATCCAAATACCACTTATTCTTATCCAATTCTAATATAGCTTTAGCACTTCTATATTTGTCTTTAAAGTCTACAAATTCAGGTCTATCAAAAAGGGTTGTTGCATTTTCCATTTTAATCATCCTTTCATCACACTATAGTATAGTGTTTGTCATCTTTCATTTGTAGTTCTATTATAGCATAATTATTTTTTATTGTCAATTTTCTACTTGGAAAAATACCATCTCTATTATACTTAGTCTCTGAATGTCTAATAAAGACTAATTCTATCACTTTTAATTTTTTTATATCATTATATAATAAATTTAACTTTATATATTATCTGATCTTATAATAATGCTTTTAAAAAACCTTTCTTGAAATTCAGTTAAGGCTCTAATAGCATCATCAGAGTAATCTTTTCCATCTGGTACTATAATAAGTTTATCATCATTATCATTAATTCTATGTATTATTGCTATACATTTTCCTTTGAATTTGTTAAGTGGCTCAAATACCCCCAATACGTAACAATCAAGTTCTGCTCCATCTCCACTAATAGTATTTGGGACATATCCATAATTAACTGGATAAATAAATCCATATTTTGGGTGCTTTGATCCCATTGGCCTATCCATTTTTACCTCTACTAATTTACCAATATACGATTTTGATTCAACCATAATTTTTACCTCTACTAATTCTTTAAATATTTTTATTATTATTCAGTTATCTATTTCCATAAAATATTTTTAATATTTCTTTGTAAAATGGAAATTTCAATTCTTTAATTTCTTTTACAACTTCATCAACATTATATGAAATGTCTAATTTTTCAAAACTTATTTTATCATCTTTTATATCTAATATTCCTGCATTCGCTATATTAGTCTGTAATGGACAACCTAACGAACCAGTATTTATAAAACATTTACTATCTGTATTATTTATGCAAGTTATATGAGTATGTCCATATACATAAATATCTGAATTAACTTCATTAAACAATTTTTCATTTTCTTCAATTGTAGGATGTTTTATATATTCTTTGTACTTGCCTACTTTATTCATTGGGTAATGAATTACAAATATTTTTTTATTTTCTATTTCTATAATTTTATATGTTGGCAAATTTTCTAAAAATTCCTTTGATTGTTCACTTATCTTACTATGAGTCCATTTATGATTTTTGATTTCTTCTAAACTCATATTTCTTTTATTATCATGTACATTTAATGGTAATCCATCTAGTATATATTTTTCATGATTTCCTCTAACCATTATTAACTTATCACTAATTTTCATTAATGCTTGTATTACTTCTTCAGGACTTGGTCCTATACCTATTATGTCTCCACAACATATTATTTTATCAATTTTCATTTTCTCAAATACACTTAATACTTCATTAAGTGCAATAATATTGCTATGTATATCAGTTATTATTCCTAATTTCATATTTAACCTCTTTAAATACCTTTAAATTTTTCCGCTCATAAAATCTCTTTCCTCATAATTCTACTTACAACCTTCTAGTAAATAAGAGACATCATAGAATATAATTTTACTAATGACGTCTCTTAATAATATATTTACCGACTTTAATTTTTGTGGTTAACTTAAAGTATAAATATTATCTGAATAATTGAAAATTATTTTGTTCATTTTTCTTTTTTACTTTTTCAATAAGTCTATTCGTTTCTTGATTATATGTTTCCTCATCTACTTCTCCAGCATCTAATAATTGTTTCCATTCTTCAAGTTCTTTTTCTAATTTTTCAATTCTTTTTTGCTTTTTTATATTTTCATATTCATTTTGCTCATTTCTTTTTTCATAATACCATTCTGAACTTTTTGATTTTTTTCTTTTCTTCGGTACAAATTCATCTTTATAAATTTTATTGTTATTTATAATCTTTTGGCCTGCTTTTAAATACATACCACATTCTGCAAATACAATTAAAAAATAAAAAATTGAAGATCCTACAATTACTTCTAATAGTGCAGCACCTAGTCCCAATAAATACCCTAGTATTACTTTTGGTCGTGTTGTTAAATTTATAAATATCATGATAATAGAACCAATTAGTAAGAAAAACTGTATCCCACCAATTATTAGTGAGAATGTTGGAAAATATCCATAATTAGTTCCATCTCCTCCATTAAGTGCTATATTTATATTTGTAAACATTTGAAAAAAAATTAAGATTGTAAATAAACTTTTTAAAGTACCCAATGCAAAAAAACCATATCCAAAAAATCCATTTGCATTTTTTAAATTCATATGTATTCCCCTTCCCAAGAGGCTCATAAATCTTGTAGAAAAAAGTGTATTCCTATATCCAATCCCCTTTATAATTTATTTATAGCATAATAAAAAAAGTTATGCAATAGTTAAAATATATATAAAATATATAATTGTAATTCTTGCCGAATTATCTTAATTCCTTGCACCATCCTTTCGTTTGGATGATTTTATATTGTTTTTAGGCAACAAAAAAATCAACCAGATTTCATTTTCTGATTGATCTTGTATATCTATTAAATTAAATAAAACAGATTATTAATG
>CALXYJ010000038.1 GCA_944392945.1 uncultured Clostridia bacterium
GCAATTTTCAATGTACTAATTATTCAAATATTTTTATTTTTTTCATAAAATTTCTTGACTTTCACATAGTTAGTCTTTATTGTTTAAAAGAGTACTTGTATAGTACTCTTTTGATTCATTTTACCAAATATAATTTTGAAAATAAAATCATAGATTTCTACTAACTTTTTAGAATACTCCAAATATTCCAAAGCCTATATTTAATAAAAATTCCAATATTGCATTTATTATTGGGGATGTAATTCTTGATGCAATTGGCGTTAACCAAATTATTATAAATGCTATATAAAATATATTTTCATGTTCTATAAACCATCTTCTTGCATTTATTGGTAAGAAATGCGCTAATATTTTTGAACCATCTAAAGGTGGTAATGGTATTAAATTAAATACCCCTAAACCGATATTAATTATAATTATATCTAATATTACTGTTGCAACAACACCATCTGCCATAAGCCATATTGTAGGTACAAATTTTGCAAGTGCTGCAAGAATCAATGAAAACACTAATGCTAATATAAAATTCATAAGTGGACCTGCAAAAGACACAATTGCCTCTGCTGCACTTGTAGAAATTCTCCCTTTAAAATTCCTTGGATTTATCTGTACTGGTTTTCCCCAACCAATATGTGCGAATATAAGCATTATTATTCCTATTGGATCTAAATGAGATAATGGGTTTAAACTTAATCTACCTTGCATTTTAGGTGTTTCGTCTCCAAGCTTTACTGCTGCAAAAGCATGTGCATATTCATGGAATGTTATTGCAATTAAAACACCTGGTAAACTTAATAATAAACTTAATAAACTTACTCCTCCAGTCATTATATTAGTAATTACCATAACTAATAATATTATATACAAATAACTACTTCCTCCTGGAAAATAAAACATAATCTTCTCTCCTTATTTATAATTTTTAAAAAATAATATTCTCTTTTTAAATAACTATATCTATATTAATTTAAAATATATATTTTATTAACAAATATCATTCTTTTATCTTGATGCTCCTTGCAAATTTTTTCTTGAGCTATCTATACATGCTTCTGATCTATTAGAATCTTCTTTTATCCTTTCTTCTAAATTCACTTTTGCTCCTTTAATAACATCAAATGTATCTGAATTTTCTATAAAATCTGGTAATATTGGATCAGGAATATTAAAATCAATTCCTATTCTATTAAATGTTTTACAATACCTCATAAATATTGGATCCTTTAAAATTGTCTCATCTTTAAATTTTGAGAATTGAGGATATGTTTCAATTCCTGGAATTGGCTTTGGATATGTGTAACTTTCCGCTCTTCCATTTACCATATGATACCCTTTTCTAACAAGTTCCTTCCCATTCGCGTCCAATGTTAGAGTAGGCTTTCCTTCTGAATCAAATTTATGAATTTCTGATAAATTTCCTTGCTTATCATATAACTCAATTGTTGCTTCACCCGTTTTAGCATCTCTGATTTCTTTATAACTAATTTTTCCATCTACCAATTTAGTACATGTAGTCATCTTTTCTTCATAAATAGATTCTGTTAAAATTCTATGGTTTTCACCAGTTTTTATATCCTCTATGGATTGATCTATCATTACTCTTCTTTTTACCATACCTTCTTTAAATTCTTCTGTTGTTGTTTTCTGTCCCCCTAAAACATTGTAATCCAAATCTACAACTGGCAAATCTTCTATAATAGTTTTCTTTTTATTTTCATAATCAGTAATTTCTTCTATGTAAGGATCTCTATTGGTATTTCTAATTTTATCTTTTATTGTTACCCCATATTTTTTTATTTCTTGTTCATCATAATGGTAGTGAACCATTTTACTATGTTTCTGTTTATTGTCTTCTACAATGGACAATACTTCTCTTCCATTTATTGAATAATATGCATATAAATGCCCTTCATCATTCTTTTTTTCTTTATAACTTACTTGACTATTATTTATATTGAAATTAAAATTCCTTGTCCAGTCACTTATTAACTTACTTATTTGTAAGCTTATATCTTTTTTTTCTTCTTGTATTTCTTTTTCACTAGTTATTTCTTTAAATTCTTTCCTTTTTTCTTCTCTTTTCACAACATTACTATCTGTTTTCATTTCTGAAAAATTTTTATCTTTGTAAAAAAAATATTTTAATTTTTTCCATATCTCAGAAAAAAATCTATTAAACACATTTTTTTTAGGAATTAATGCAAGATCCTTTTTTGCCATTTAATTTTCCTCCTATAGTATCTTCTTTGTTCATCATTATTTCTTGTTGTTTGAATTTCATTATAATAGTCAAATAATTTTTTAATATCTACAAAAATTGATTAACAATATGTCTTAGATATTATATCATATTTTATAAAATTTTCAATTATTTATGAATATCTGTATAAGCTTTTAACTTATTTTTCAATTTTGCTTAAAATATTTAACTTATTTGGAACAATTAATATTTACTTTTCTTTATAAAAAATTTTTTTATTTTATTAAATAATTTTGCATACCATTTTTCTTTCTTAGTTTCAACTATTTGCGTTTCTTTCTCTTCGATTATAATATCTGTTTTATTTACTTTTCTGAATATATTCTCTAAGTCATATCTTCCTTTTTTAGCCTCTTCCATTTTTCTTAAATCATATTCTTGCTTTAATCTTATTTTTTCTCGCTGTTTCGGTGTTGCAATATATTTATAAAAATATGTTGCTATTATTCCTTTTGCAAGCTTAGATACATTCTGTTCTTTTATACTTTTCTGAACATCATACTTAAATTCATATTTATGATTAGCATATTCTTTTAAAATTTGTATTTCTTCTTCTGGAATTTTTAATAAATCTTCTTTCCTGATATACTTTAAAATTTCTAGCACCTCATAACATGCATTATTAAATTCAATTTTCTCCATCTACTTACATTTTCCTTCCTTATAGTAAAAACAATATTCATTTTAGTATATTTATCTCATAAATTTTCGTCCGATGCACTTTAGAAAGTAAATCTCCTACTGCTCTCATATATGTTGTATCATTTAATACACTCATATCTTCTTGTACAATATCACTTAAACTTTTTTTATCAGTGTTTTTTTGCTCACTTTTTTCTTTTTTCATTGATAGTGCTTGTATATAATCCTCTAATGCTTTTTTCATTTTGCTATATCCTGCATCATCCATATTATATACAAAATTATCATGTGGATAATGGCTTCCTGCTTTATAGTTCTCTCCAAAGTCCCAAATCGCATATTTTTGTTGAAATTCACTTAAATCAGAACATTCTTCTGCTACACTTAAAAAGGTTCTTGCAGCTTTCTCAAAAGATCCTCCATTTTGTAATACCCAATTTTCAATTCCTACAGCTCCCAAACCTCCTCTTGTGTCCTTTTTTCCTTGTTCTGGCTCTGGTGCATTTTTCTTTTTATATGCCCCTTCTATTTTCAATACCTTTTTTGCAAGTATTATGTTAGCTACAACATATTTATAATCCTCTGGGTTATTTTTCTTTATTGTTCCTAATCTATCTATTATAGATTCTTCTGTTGTATAATCTAATTCATCTGTTCTTGTAGTAAAACTCATGTCTATATCAACTTTTCCATTAAGACCTTCAATTGTAACTCCTTTATATCTAAGATCACCATTAGCTGTAATAATCCCTTCATCAGGTTCATTAACGGTTGTTAATGCTTTTTTTAGCTCTTCTTTAATTTTTTCTGTTTCTTTCATTTTATTTTTATCTATTCTTACCATAAAATCAAAGTCTCCATCGCCTGGTTCATTGGTTCCTCTTCCTGTAGAACCTGTATCAATTATTTCTACAAATCCTTCTACTAAATCTAGCTTCCTTTTGTCTGTCATTTCTAGTCCGCAATTTACTACTGCTTTATTAAAGCATTGAAGTATTTTTTGTCGTTTTTCGCTAACTTCCTTTTTATTTTGTGCTATTAATTCTGCTATTTGAGTGGTTCCTTCATTCCTTGCGGTTTCATCTACATTAAATTCGTCTACTCCATAATAGCTCATTCCTTGCATCTTGCTTCTATATTTTTCATACATTTCTGGTGTAAAAATTAATTTTCCTTTTTCATCGACTATTGGAATATAGAAACCATTTATTGCAATTTCTAACCCTAATTTATCTACATATCTATTAGAAATGATGTAACTTATATTCGTTGAACCGATCCCTGTCCTTATTCCATATGCATTTATTCCTCCCTTTCCATTATTATCAAAATACTCTTTTTTTGATTTATCATGAATTACTTCTTTTACAGCCTCGTTATCTACTGTATATTCTTCTCTTGTTTTTATGTATTCTCCGTTATTTCTTATTACTAAAATAATCATCCCTAGTTTTCTATTATCTGCACTTTCATTGATATAAGATTTTGCTGTTTCAATAACTCCATCTGTTTCGATTAATTCAACATCCATGTCAAGTGGTGTTTTATCACTTGCTGCATCTTGCCCTAGATAATCTTTTGCAACTATACCGTTTTGAAGCATCATAGGGAAAAACTCTGTATTTTGAATTCCTTTCACAAAATCTCCTTTTCTTACTACAAAATCTTGTTTCTTTGCTACTTGTTTATTTCTCTTATCTGTTTCTTTAGTTTTTTCTTCTATCATTGTTTTTATTTGTTTAAAATCTCTTATGCCTGCCCAGTATCCGAACATTCTTACAATTCTATCTGGCAAACTTTTATGTATATTAGTATTATCTGTAAATAAATTTTCTAATTCTTGTAAGTCTTGTGCTAAATCTCCTGAATTTACTCTTTGTCTTTTCTGACGTTTTCCTTTACTTGTTTGATTATATAAAGTGTTTAAAATCTCACTATATTTTTTTAGCGTTTGTCTAACACTTTCAGATAATTTATCATCTATTTGTAATTGTCCCTCTTTTACCTTGTTAAATAATTGGTCACCTTTCTCTATAGTTAATAAGTAATCTCTTAAATTTCTACTATTCGATTCTATCGCTATATTTAACAAATCAGAAAATATAATATGGCTTCTTTCTGTTTTAGTGGCTACTAGTAATGATGGTATATTTCCCGTTGACCTATCTTTATACAAAAAATCACTATCTTCATTCATCAAATTAGGATGTAATTGTTGAAATACAAGAAAATTTTGTGCAAATACTGGTAAATTGGTTGTTAAATATATATTTTTTATTGTATTTACCACATTTTGCTGTTCTTTTTCAGGTAAAGTATATATTTGTAGCGCAAGCTCTGTTGCTACTCTAGCTATTCTTTCTGAATTTGAATCTTGAAAATTGCTAAAGATTTCTCCTACTCTTTGTATTTTTCTATGATCATATGTTTCATTATTTAATTCATTGTCTATAAATTCTACTATTCCTCCTTGATACTCTCCTAATAATAGTCCTGCAATATTTTTTCCAGTAAATCCAAATCCTTTTACTTTCTCCAACGTTAAATATTTTACTATTTCTCCTGTTTTTCTTATTAACCTTTCTACACTATCACTATTTAGCCCAAATTCTCTTATTATATCTGGCTCTAAGTATTTTTCTATATTTCCTGTTTTTTCTATTAATTCTTCTACACTATAACTATTTAGTCCAAATTCTCTTATTGTATCTGGCACTAAGTATTTTTCTATATTTCCTGTTTTTTCTATTAATTTTTCTACACTATAACTATCTAGTCCAAATTCTCTTATTTTTTGTGATGTTAAATATTTTTCTATTTCTCCTGTTGCTTCTATTAATCTCTCTACACTATAACTATTAAGTCCAAATTCTTTTATTTTTTCTGTTGTTAGATAACTTTCTAACTCTCTGTTTCTCTTATAAATATTTCTATAACGCTACTTGGCAAATTTAAATTTTTTATTTCTTCTATTTTAAATATTGACGTAAAAAATGTAGGATTAGCTTCAAAAATTAACATAGCTAATTCATTTCCTTGCTTTAAAGCTATTAATAGCAATCGTTTTTTATCTTGAAGCCCATCTATTCTTTGATAAACTTCTGGAATCACTTCAAATCTATCGCTTTCAAGTTCTTTTATTACTCCTTTTTTTATGATTTCTCCTGCAAACTCCTCTGAAATTTCTTCATTTGGATTTCTTAATGCTTCGATTAATTTATCTATAATTTCTTCCATTCCATCCTCCGTTATTTTTACACTTCATCAATTTTATTATATTTTTAATATATTTCTTTGTCAATCTTAAAACTTATCTCTTCACTATGTTCTACATCAGATAACCTCGCTCATTTGCATTTGCACTTCTTTATTTTCAGAATTAAAAAGAAGTCGATTTTTTCAATCAACTTCTTTTTAATTCTTATATCTATATATTTTATAAATTATAAAATATTTGCTAATTTTTAGTTTATTGGTTTCATTGTTGGGAATAACAAAACATCTCTTATTGATGCAGAATCAGTTAATAACATAACAAATCTATCAATTCCTATTCCTAATCCACCTGTAGGTGGTAGACCTATTTCCAAAGCATTAATATAGTCTTCATCCATCATTCCTGCTTCTTCATCACCAGCATCCCTTGCTTCAACTTGTTTTTTGAATCTTTCATATTGGTCTATTGGATCATTTAATTCTGAAAATGCATTGCCATATTCTCTTCCACCAATAAAGATCTCAAATCTTTCTGTAAGTCTTGGATCTGATTGTTTTCTTTTAGCAAGTGGTGATATTTCCACAGGATAATCATATATAAATGTTGGTTGTATTAATGTATTTTCTACATATTCATCAAAGAATAAACTAATAACATCTCCCCTTGTTTCTTTAGTTTTATCTGGAATTTCTATTCCTTTTTCCTTTGCTAGAGCAACTGCTTCTTCATCTGTATTTATGTTATTAAAATCTATTCCCGTTACTTCTTTAATAGAATCTATCATTGTAATTCTCTTAAATTTTGGTGTTAAATCTATATCTTGACCTTGATATGTTATTTTTGTTGTACCTAATACTCTTTTAGAAACTTCAGAAAATAATTCTTCTGTTATATCCATCATATCATTATAATCTTGATATGCAGAATATAATTCTATAGTCGTAAATTCTGGATTATGTCTTATATCCATACCCTCATTTCTGAATATTCTACCTATTTCGTATACTTTATCATATCCACCAACGATTAATCTTTTTAAATTTAACTCTGTAGCGATTCTTAAATACATGTCAATATTTAAAGCATTATGATGAGTTATAAATGGTTTTGCAGTTGCACCACCAGATATTGTATTAAGCATAGGAGTTTCTACTTCTAAATATCCCTTTTCATCTAGAATATTTCTTATTTCTTTTATTATTTTACTTCTTATCTCGAAAGTTTTCTTAACTTCTGGATTTACAATTAAATCAACATATCTTTGTCTATAACGTAAATCTGGATCTTTTAAACCATGAAATTTTTCTGGTAATGGTCTTAAAGATTTAGATAATAAAGTTACTTCTTTTGCATGTACAGAAATTTCACCTGTTCTAGTTTTAAAAACAAATCCTTTGATTCCAATAAAATCTCCTATATCATATGTTTTAAATGCTTTATAACTTTCTTCTCCTAAATCGTTTATACTTACATAGCTTTGAATTTTTTCATCACTATCTTGTATAGTACAAAAAGAAGCTTTTCCCATTATTCTTTTAGCTATAATTCTTCCAGCAACAGATACATCTTTTTGATCATATTCATCATAATTTGCTTTTATTTGACCTGCTGTTTCTGTTCTATCATATTTTGTTATTGCAAATGGATCTTTCCCTTCTTTTCTAAGTTCATCTAATTTTTCTCTTCTAATTTTCATTAATTGATTTATATCTATTTCTTGTTCAACATTATTATCCATTATATTCTTCCTTTCTCTCTTAAAATCTTCCTCATTATACAACAAATTTTGAGTATTGTAAACCTCTAAACACTTTATAAATCAACAATTACATAAAGGATATCATTAATATATTTTATTTGGATTTCTTCATCACTTGGATTGTCAAAATTTTCTTCTACTATTTCAGGATCTGCCATCACTTTTTCTAAATTTAAATCATTTCCCCAAAAAATTATAAAAGTTTTGTAAAAATCTCGTGACATTAAATAAGATGAATTATAAAAAGTAATCTCCGAATTATACATCTCTGATAATCTTTTTCCATTAAGTGTATAATATACTGAATAATATTTTACTTCTTTACCTTCGGCTCTTAATTTTTCTACCTCTGTTCCTATTGTTGTTGCAAATTTTTGATCTAATTCATTCGCCAAAATAAATTCCTTTGTTACTTTAATATTGTTATATATAGTTACTATAAAATATATACATAATATTATACTTAAAATATTTCTATATATCTTTGTATTTTCAAAAATTTCCGTATTACAAATCATATATATAAACAAAGCACTTACACATTCACCTATAGATATAATTATTCTTATACATAATTCTATAGATTGTATTGGAAATATTAAAAACACTACTGATATATATACATATATTAAAATAAATGCTGTTATTGCTTTTTCTAATTTTTTAATTTTTATTGCATAAATTAATAATGTACTAAAGGTTGTTAAAATAAATATAATTAATAAGTACTTAGGAAAATAGCCAAAGCAATCTTTAAAAATTTTATCAAATTGCTGTAAATTTCTTGTAATTACATTTATTGTTCTAGTAACTCCACCAATCCTTGGAGTAGCTTCTAAATTTGTTACTACAGGAACTAAAGCCACCATTATTACATTTATAATTGTTGCTAATATAATTATAATTGCTGGAGGTAAAATTCTTTTAAAGAATTCTTTCTTTAATTTTTTTGATTCTAATAAGCACATTAGAAAAGCTGTAGCTATGTACATTGTAATTGTTCCTTGATACCATATTAGTCCTAAAAGAGCATAGACAAAACTAATTTTGTATTTCTTTTCTATAATACTTTTCTTTAAAGCTAATAAATAGAATAATATGCTACTTACTATTGCAAAAGAATCTATAAACTGAAAAATATCTGTAACGGTAAAATTAAAAATAAACGTAAAACTTACTAGAAAATAAAGAATTTTAAATTTTGCATTTTTTGGCTTTTTAAAATAATTTATAATTTCATATAATTTTAATACTGTAATTCCAGATATAATCATTGCAATTATTAAATTTATTATGTAACATAATTTATATGATGGATTTATTAGCCCTAATAAACTGATTATTAAAGCAGAAAATAGTCTTCCATCCCTTATATATGCATCACTTAGTGCATATTCAGTATAACCTTGTGATGTTATTCTGTAAGTATCCACAGAATAAAACCCTTGCCAAAAGAACCAATAACTTAAACTTGCAATAATTATTGCTCCTACTGCTATTATTACTTTTTCCTTTGTTTTCATAAATTTTCTCCTCTTAATAAATAAAAACATTATATATTATTTCAATTTATATTTTGTCCGCAAATCAAATCTTTTAGATTAATTACCGCAAAAAGCTACCTTTCGGTAGCATATTGCTTATTTTAGTGAAATTTTACATAGAATGTTTTCCTTTTCCTCTTTTGGGCTTATTTTCCTTTTTTATCTCTTCTGCATAATTATAAAAATCATCCAAAGCTTTCTGATGTTTATAATTTAGTGAGCTAGTATTTTCTTTTTCTTCTACTGTTTCTGGAATATTATTTTCTTCTTCCTGTTCTAGTTCTCTTTTCCTTTTTATTTCCTCTATTTTTTTCTTATCTTCAAATTCTTGCATTGCTTTTGGCTCTTTTGAAGCTTCTTCTTCCTTTAACTCTTTTATTGCTTTTGGCTCTTCATTGTCATTTAATTTATCAGCAAAGTCTTCTTCTATTTCTTCATTCTTACCATCATAGTACCATTTTTCTATTCCATCCATTCTACTTCTTGAATATAAAGAAATTACAAGAATAATACCTATTAGACATTGTAAAATTGTTGCTCCTCCAATTATTTCTTCTATAGTTAATGATCCAAATACTATTTCTTCATTATTCTTTACTTCTATATCTGGAAAAATTAACTCTGATGACTCTATTTTACTTTCATTTTCATTAGAAAATTCATTT
Organism: uncultured Clostridia bacterium; assembly: GCA_944392945.1. Classification (GTDB taxonomy): domain Bacteria; phylum Bacillota; class Clostridia; order TANB77; family CAG-508; genus Merdicola. The sequence goes on from CALXYJ010000038.1 coordinate 10,088, forward strand.
GCTATTAGATTATTATCTAAATCTGTTGCCAAACTAATATTATAATTACACAAAACTAATAATATTCCAATTATTAGTATAATTACTATTTTTCTTA
>CALXYJ010000039.1 GCA_944392945.1 uncultured Clostridia bacterium
GGAGGTTTTTCATACATTGCTATCGCTTTTTTTGAACCACGCGCATAGCACGTGGTTTTCTTATATACAATAAAAAATAGTAACAAATGTTACTATTCTTTATCCTCTTCATCATCTTTATCGTCTTTCTTATCTTCCTCTTTATGTTCTTTTTCTTCTACCTTCTTTTCTTTTGGTATTACTATCTTATCTTTCTTTTCCATATTTGGCTTTTCAATGTCTAAATGGTCATATACTGGTGATATTTCTAAATCATCCCCATTCCCATTTACAACTTCAAATTTTTTATCATCAGACATATTATCACCTCGTTTTTTTATATAGTAGCATATAATATTTTAATTTTCAAATATTTTATTAAAATTTTTTCTTCAGAAAAAAATCTTGTCGATTCTTTTAGCTTTTTATATTCTTTTTTGTAGTTTTTTGTCTTTTTTATGTCTATTTTGTGATTATCCACATAGTTATCCACATTATCCACCCTTTTAAATTAACCACTTCATGTTTTTCACTTATTTTTTATCCACATTTAACTTTTATATTCCACAATTTCCACAAATTATTTTCAACAGCTTAAAGTTCGTATTCTCTAACTTATTTCTTAAATAGCAAACACTTGTCTTGTGAATATCTTTTATGTACGTTATGTTTACCTTATATGCTTAAAATTTTTTTACACTTTAATTTATTAACAAAAAACCTCATAAGATCTATTAAAACTCATCAAATGTCTAAATCTTATTTGAGTTTGCTTATGATCTTATAAGGTTTCTTAATTATAAATAATTTAATTTGAGATTTCTGAAAAATACTCATTAATTCTAATTATCAATTCTTGTTTTACTTCTTCTAATGTCATACCTTCAACCTGTGCTCCAGCTAAAGTGATATGACCACCACCACCAAGCTTTTCTAAGATAATCTGTACATTAACATCTCCAATTGATCTTCCACTTATACATACTTTGTCACCAATTTTTCCTAAAACGAATGATGCTGTTATATCAGAAATAGTTAATAGCTCGTCTGCTGCCTTTGCACAAATTAAATTTGCATCTTTATCCTCTTTGTCATATATTGCAATTGCAATTGAACCATCAAGCATCTCAGCATTTTTAACTATATTGGCAATTACATTATAACTATTAAAATCACTTTGGAACCATTTTTTAACTTTTATAATATCTACACCACATTTTCGTAAATATGCTGCCGCTTCAAAAGTTCTTACACCTGTTTTAAATGTAAAATTCTTTGTGTCAACCATGATTCCACCATATAATCCTTCTACTTCAATAGGCTTTAATTTTACTCTTACATCTGTATATTGCAAAATTTCTGTTACTAACTCAGCTGTAGAAGATGCATATACTTCTTGGAATGTAAGTGTTGCATTTTCTATATAATCTGTACTTCTTCTATGATGGTCTATTATTACAATTTGACCTACTTTATCTAACAATTCTGGAACCTCAACATAATTCTTTTTATGAGTATCATTAATTATTAATAAAGTTTTATCCGTAGCTTTATTTAATGCCTCATTTTTAGAAATAATTCCAGTTTTATATTCATCATCTTTTTCTAGTTCTTCTATAAATTTCTTTAATGTCATACCATATGTGTTGTTTACAATATTTACATCTTTTTCTAAAACCTTTGCTAATCTAAATATACCTAAACTTGATCCCATCGAATCTATATCACCATTAGAATGTCCCATTATTAATACATTATCAGATTCTTTAATTAAGTTTTCTAAAGCATGTGCAACAGTTCTAGCCTTTACCTTTGTTCTCTTTTCTACCTCTTCTGTTCTACCACCAAAGAAAACATATTTATCGTTTTCTTTTACAACAGCTTGATCTCCACCTCTTCCTAATACAATATCCATACTAGCTAATGCAGATTTATATTTTTCATAATTACTTTCTCCATCTGTTGAAATAGCTATACTTAATGTTAATTGTATTCCGGCTTCAACATTGATTTCTTTTATTTTATCTAATATATCAAACTTATTCTCTTTAATATCTTTTAAATATTTATATTCAAAAACATATACAAAAGTATTTCTATCATTTTTTACAACAACTCCACCTGTCGTTGCTGCCCAATCATAAATAGCTTTCTCAATCTCTGCAATAACCTGTGGTCTATTTTCTACTTCTATTCTTTGTATAATCTCTTCGTAATTATCAACCATCAAAATACCAATACACGTTTTTGAATCCTCAAATTTTTTCTTATCTTTAATAGATTGAGTAATATCTAAGAAATATAAAATAGTTATACATTCTGATTTTTCATTTTCTTTAGAACGAATATATTCGCCTAGAACATTATATATTTTATTTCCTATTTGAACATTTTTAGATATAGTCCTTTGTTTTTTGTCTTGCTCTGACTCTATATCTTGTTTTATTTCTTCTAAAATATCTATTAAATAATTATTTATATCTATATTAGCAAACTCATATACAAATTTTGAACTTTTCCAAATAATATTACCTGTTGTTTCCATAATAATTAATGGAAAAGGTGAATTTATTAATGACTTCTTTGCAGTTCCATCTATGGTCATTGTTAAATTTTGTATTTGCCTTGATAGCTCTGCATTTCTTTTAGTATTAGTCCAATATGAATAAACAATTATTAGTATAAATAAGATTATTCCTGGTAGTATAAAAACAGGTCTATTTATACATATAATAATTATTAGAAGGGCTATAATCGCTAAATATATTTTTGTCCTTGATGTTATCTTTTCAAGAAATCTATTATTATTCAGCATACAATTCTCCTTTATTTTCTAGTAATTTTCCTATTTAATTGTACGCTAATTTTACATTATTGTCAACTTTATCGCCTCTTTTAGTGATTTTTGCTACCTCATAATAAAAGTAGTTTTCCAGATATACAATTCGCAGACAGGAAAAATTTCTTACTATATAAAAAATAGCTAAAATAATAATTCATTATTCTAGCTATTAAAAATTAAACTACATTGTCAATGTTCCATTAGGAGTATTTACAATTGTTAAAATATCCTCTTCTTTTCCTGTTTCCGCATTAATATACACTAAGAAATCTGTTCCATCCACAGTTCCTTTAAACTCCCAACAAAGTATTTCTGTTTTATACTCTGTAGGTATCATAGCTAATCCTTCAGATTTTATTTCTAAATTTTTATTTAGTACTGCTTTTGCATCATCTTTAGAAATTTTTACTTCTGGAATAGATCTTTCTGTATGTGAGTTTAAATATCCCTGTGTTTCTATTCCCAATATATCTCCATTATCTAAAGCAATTTTTAGTTTTATTAGATCAGGATACATTGTTACATCATTTTGAACATATGCATAATTTATTGTCATTATTCCTTCTTCTTTTAAATAATAAGTTTGTTTCATATTTGTATATCCCTTAGAATTTAAGAAATCTAATCCGATCTTATTTGCTGTTTCATCATCAATATTTTCTACATCAACATCCCTATTAAAATTACTAAACAAAATATGTCCACCCTTTTTAGTAATAGATATTGCAAGTTCATTAGAATTATCTTGATTATTTAATTTCATACTAAAATCATAAGTTGGAATATCTGCATTTTCTGCCAAACCATTAGAATTTACTTCTTTTATTTCATCTCTGCCAACAAAATCCATTGCTATATTTTTAGCTGTTTCTTCATCTATATCATCACCTGTAAGTCCAACTTTTTCAGCTTTTGTAATATGTTCAGAAAAAGCACCATCATATATTAAACCTGCATATTCGTGAAATTCTTGTTCGATATTTCCAAAACTATCTTTTGATATATTACTAACTTGTTGTGAAAATACACTACTTCCTTTTTTAGTTAACTCTCCCCATTTTACTCTTCCACTATTAATATCATTAGAAAGTTGATTTAGCACATTTTCTAAGTTGACACTATAATCATGTAATTCCTTTAAATTATCCAAGTCTTCCTGTGTTAGTGATTCATCATTTATATTTTTTCTAGAAAGTGAATAACTATAATCACTAACTTGGTTTAAAAACTTAGAAGTATTCTCTAATTCATTACTGCTTATTGGTAATTGTGACAAATATGTTTGTGCCAAATTCGCTTCTTTCCAAACCTGTGTTAGTGTTTCTGCACCATGTTCTGGTGTTGTAGAAATTAAAGACTTACCTAAATAATTCTCTACATTTTGCACATAATCTACTAACTCGTAAAAAGCTTGATTATATGAATTTTCTGAAGCTTGTCTATATTCTGTTTGTTTTTTATAAATTACCATTGCAAGTACTGCAATTATTGCAATTAATGTTACAATAATTGTTAACATATGTCTATCTTGTAATCTATTTTTCCAGTCGATTACTTTTTCCTTAATACCCATTTTTCTTCCTCCTCATTTATTTACAAAATCTATGTTTTCCAATTTGCTTAATAAGTGGTCTAGACCAAATCCACTTATTTGTTGCTGTATCTGGATTAAAATAATATATTGCTCCACCTGTTGGATCCCATCCATTTAATGCATCTTGTGCAGCCTTATAAACTGTTGAATCTTCTGCTATTGGAACATTTATCTGTCCATCAGAAACAGCAGTAAAGGCTCCTGGTTGATAAATAACTCCTGCAATTGTATTCGGGAAACTAGAATTTCTAACTCTATTTAAAATAACTGCCCCAACTGCAACTTGTCCCTCGTAAGGTTCACCTCTTGCTTCACCATTAATTGCTCTTGCCATTAGTTGCAAATCTGATGCAGAACTACTAGAAGCAGCATAAACTTTACCACTTTCGTCTTCTGCTCCTATATTTATTAAAAATATTATTAATAATACTGTAATCAATAGAAAAACTATTTTATAATACCTTTTCAAATCTTTTCCTCCCATCCAAAAACTCTAATACTGTTAAATCAATTCTTTTTTAGTATTTTGTGTAAAAATTCCATATTTATTCAATCAAATTCTATTATTTTAAAAAACTTTGTGGTAGAATATAGCCGTGATTGAAAAGAATTTTTATTTTCGCACATATAATAATCCTAAAAAATAAAGAGGAGATTAAAATGAAAAAAGTTTTAATATTTTATGCATCATATGGTGGAGGACATTTATCCGCTGCCAATTCAATTAATGAATATATTAAAAATCATTATCCGGATGTAGAAACACAAATTGTAGATTGTATGAAATATGTAAATAAACATCTAGAAAAATTAACTACAACTGCTTATAAAGAAATGGCAAAAAAAGCACCTTGGGCATGGGGAACTATTTATTATACATCCCAAAAAGGTCCTGTTGCTGAACTTACTAGTACTTCTAATAAAATATTGGCTAGAAAATTAAATACTTTATTACAAGAATATATGCCTGATTTAATTATATCCACACACCCATTTGCTAGCCAAATGTGTAGCTATTTAAAAAAACATGAAAAGATTAATTGCAAAATCGCTTCAATCATGACAGATTTTGCACCACATGACCAATGGTTAGTTGGCAAAAAATGTATTGATTATTTTTTTGTTGCACATAATAAAATGAAAGAAGACTTAATTAAGAAAAAAGTCCCTGCAGATAAAATCTTTGTAACGGGAATACCTCTGTCTAATAAATTTTTATTAAATTTTGATAAAAAAGAAATATTAAAAGAATTTGGTTTAAAAGAAAATAAAAAAACTATTTTATTTTTTGGTGGCGGAGAATTTGGTCTTGGAAAAAGTAAAACTTTAAAAGTATTAAGTTCTCTTCTTAATGATTTTGACAATATACAAATTGTTGCAATTTCTGGTAAAAATGAAAAAATGAAAAATAAATTTGAAGAACTTGCAAGCAATTCCAATATGTCCCAAGATATAAAAATAATGGAATATACTAATAGGGTTCCAGAGCTTATGAGCGTTTCTGACTTAGTTGTAACAAAACCTGGAGGTCTTACTACCTCAGAAAGTCTAGCTTCTGGTCTTCCGATTATAGTAATAAACCCAATACCTGGTCAAGAATTTCAAAATGCCGAATTTCTAGAAGAAAAAGGAGTTGGAATCTGGATAAAATCTAGTAGTAATATTAATAGTGTATTACATTCACTACTAAATAATCCAGAAAAATTTAAACAAATGAAAATTAATGCAAAACTACTTGCTAAAAAATATTCTACTCGAGATATTTGTAGAATACTTTTAGAAAAATAATATAGGAAGGTGAATTAAGTGGCACAAAAGATTGAAGAATTCAATGTAAAAAAGGAATATGGAGATTTTGCACTACCTTCAAAGTCAGATTTTATATCAAAATATAATATAAAAATGACTGGTTTAACAGATGCAGATGTAACAGAAAACCAAAAGAAATATGGTTCAAATGAAATTAGTAGTGCAAAACCAAAACGCTGGTACCATTATTTCTTTGAGAGCTTATTCAGCCCTTTTAACGCTATTTTATTAGGTATATCATTGGTTTTAATATATACAGATATTATTTTACCAGCCATACCAAACCCAGCAAATATAATTGTTATAATATTTTTAGTTCTTATTAGTACATTTCTTGAATTTTTTGAGGAATATCGCTCAAATAAAGCCGCAGAAAAACTAAAAGAATTAGTTCAAACTAGAGGAACCGTTATTAGAAATGGTGAAAAAATAAAAATTCCTTTTAAAGAATTTACTGTTGGTGATATTGTATCTTTATCAGCAGGAGATATGGTTCCAGCAGATGTACGTGTACTAGAATCTAATGACCTATTTGTTGGTCAATCTTCTATTACCGGAGAATCTGATTCCATAAAGAAAACCCCTGATACTTCTCTTGAATCTATTGATGATTTAGAAAGTATTACTGATTTAGATAATATTTGTTTTATGGGTACTAATGTTGTTAGTGGATCAGCCAAATGCGCTATTATAAAAGTGGCTGATGATACTTATTTTGGTAAAGTAGCACATTCAATAACAACAGGAAAACCAAAAACTGAATTTCAAAAAGGAATTGAAAATATTAGTAAATTATTAACTAAATTCATGCTTTTCATGATTCCTCTTACATTTGTAGTTAATGTTTGGAAACATGACTTGCTTGTAGCATTTACATTTTCTGTTGCAATAGCAATAGGAATAACACCTTTATTACTTCCAGTTATTCTTTCTTCTTGTTTATCTAAAGGTGCTGTAAGAATGTCTAAGAAAAAGACCATTGTAAAAAAGTTAGATTCTGTTGAAAGTTTTGGCTCTATGAACGTATTTTGCACAGATAAAACAGGAACTTTAACAGAAGATAAGATTGTTCTAGAAAAATATTTGGATATAAAAGGTAATGAAGATATTTCCGTACTTGAAGATGCATTTTTAAATTCTTATCATCAAACAGGTTTAGATGGAAATATTGATAAAGCTGTAATTGCTCGTGCGATGGAAAATGGTCTAGAACATTTAAAAAATGATTATTCTGTTGTAGATGAAATTCCATTTGATTTTACTAGAAGAATGTTATCAGTTATAGTTACAGATAAATCTAATCATTTAAAAATGATCACCAAAGGAGCTGTTGAGGAAATTTTAAATATCTGTACAAAGGTATCATATAAAAACGAAATTTCCGGAATTACTCCAGAAATAAAAAGAAATATAACCAAAATATCGACAAACTTAAATAAAGATGGATTAAGAGTTATTGCAGTTTGCGAAAAGGATGTTAGTGGAAAAACTGATTTTGATGTTAGTGATGAATCTAATATGATTCTTACAGGATTTATTGGATTCTTAGATCCTCCAAAAGAATCTGCAAGTGTTGCTATAAAACGTATGAACGAAGCAGGAATTAGGGTAATAGTTCTTACTGGTGATAATGCAGAAGTTACAAGATGCATCTGCAAAAAGGTTGGAATTAAATTTAAGCAAATTATTCTTGGTAGTGATATAGATAAATTAGATGATAGTGGTGTATCAAGATTATTACGTAGAAAGAATAATGTTTTTGCTAAATTATCTCCTATTCAAAAAGCTAGAATTATTCGTATATTAAAAGCTAATGGAAATGTAGTTGGATATATGGGTGACGGTATAAATGATACTCCTTCTCTTACTAATTCGGATGTTGGAGTATCTGTTGATACAGCTGTAGATATTGCTAAAGAAACAGCTGATATAATTTTACTTGAAAAGGATTTAAATGTTTTATTAGATGGTGTTACAGAAGGAAGAAAGACCTTCTCTAATTTATTAAAATATATAAAACTCGCTGTAAGCTTTAACTTTGGTGAAGTTACCTCTGTTTTAATTGCAAGTATATTATTGCCATTCTTCCCTATTACACCAATACAATTACTAGTACAAAGTCTTTTATATGATATTGGGCAATTAACATTACCTTTTGATAATGTAGATCAAGAAGCTTTAAAAGTTCCTAGGAAATGGAGCATTAAGGCAATACAAAGATTTATGATTGCAATGGGTCCTTTAAGCTCATGTTTTGACTTAATCGTATTTGCAATGTTATGGTTTGTATTTGACTTAGGACCTGCCGATTCAGCATTATTCCAAACAATATGGTTCTCTTATGGTATAATATCTAATCTATTTGGAATGCATGTTATTAGAACTGCTAAAGTACCATTCATACAAAGTAGTGCAGCAAAACCAGTATATATGTCTTCTATATTAGTATCATTACTTGCAATATTAGTACCATTTACACCATTAGGAAAAGCAATTGGATTGGTAGACATTCCATTACGATTTATGGCTTTAATATTTATAACACCTATTATATATTGTATAATTGCACAATTTGCAAAACATAGATATATTAAGAAATATGGAGAATGGTTATAAAAGTTTAACCTTTATGATTAATAAAATCTTTGCATTATTATATTTGGTTATTAGCAAAAGAGGAAAGTATTATACCTTTCCTCTTTTATTATTTTATATATAACATCGCACGGCAACCGTCTACTTGCATTTGCAGTATCTGGATAAAGCTCATATCTAAGACTTAAAACATCATTACCACCACTATAACCTCCTCTTCCAATCCTTATATAAGTATAGGAATTTTCCATCGTCCACTCCGATACATTTCCAGCCAAATCATATATATTATTCGCATTTGTATATTCTGTACTTCCCGTTGGGATCATCATATTACTATTCTCATTTTTAATACTTGTATTTCCATTGCTATTTATGTATTCAAAACTACTATTTCTAAAGTTTCCCCAACCTGTTGAATCCTCACATATATCTTCTCTAGATCTGTTTCCACTCTCTACTAACCATATTAATGTTCTATCCCATTGATTTCCCCATATTATCCCTGTTGCTACATTTATACTTCCATTATTTAAATTTTTGCATTTTCTATACATAGTATACCATGTTTCATTTTTTATATCTATATTTCCTTTTGTTACTGAAACCTTATCTTTACTTAGATTTCCTGTTTCATATCTGCCTATATAAAAGCCTCCATATTTTTTTACACTCTCTACCATACTATTAAATTCTTGCTCTAATTGAATTAAAAATTCATGAGTGGATCTTTCTTCTGCATTTACTAACTTTATTTTAGAATCACTATCATATGCTATATTTGCTCTATTTATTGCTATATCCGGTTCTCTACTATTTTTTTGGTTCAATAGTGTTATAATTTTATTATTTTCACTCCAATTTAATGGTTTTGCCCCCGTTACTTCATCTATGTTGTTCCCACTATCTGCTGTAAATTCATACAGCTTTCCCCACTTCTTTCCATTTTCATCTGTTCCATAAAACTTACTTACACCTGGCACTGGTACCCATACATATTGATTTCTTGTTTTTTGTGCTTCTTCTACATTACTGTCATTTATTTCTTCTATCCCTTCATATATTACATAACCTGTATTAATCTCATTTTCTCCATCCACTCTACTTCCTACATATCCATTTGGTACTGGTACTTTTTCTCCTTCTATATCTTCTTCTATATGCATGTGTTCATTTTCTTCTAACTCTGCATTGTATTCTTTAAGTGAGCTCTTTATTTCCACATTATTTTCTTGTGTATTGAAATAAATTAATGATATTGCAATTAATACAATTATTAATAAACTAG
>CALXYJ010000040.1 GCA_944392945.1 uncultured Clostridia bacterium
AATAATAAAAGAAAGTATCAGTGGCGAAATAAATAAAACATTGATACTTTCATGAAATAAATCTTGTGAGTGAAGGTAGAAAAAAATGGAATGGCACCTTCACTTTACATAATTTTAACACAATAGAAATAAAAATGTTGTAGAAACCTGTCGAATGGAACAAAAAAATTAAAATTTAAGTACATAAAAGGAGAAAAATGAATAAAAAGATTGTAATAATACTTATAGAAATAATTATCTTATTGATTTTTATTGCATTAGCAAATAGTAATTTAACACAATATGCTCCAGAATGTATTTTTTATGAAAATACGGGATTGCAGTGTCCAACATGTGGTGGAACAAGATGTGTATTAAATATATTGCAGGGAAATTTTAAAAATGCGTTTTTTATACATCCGATTATATTTATAACAATATTTTACTTATTGGTGCTAAATATAGTATTTATTATTAACTTTAAATCTAAAAAGCGTAGACTAAAATTTTTATATCCAAAACCATGGTATGCAATTATATGGGCTTTAATAATATGTGCTTTTGGTCTTATTAGAAATTTAATATAAAAATAATAAAATTTGTCAAAATATGTTGAAAAATAAAAATAATATATTATATAATTAAAATGTAAAAAATAATAAAGGAGATGTTTTACTGTGGATGAAAATACTAATAATGTAGAAAACAATGAAGTTAATAATTCTAATATGAATCAAAATAACCAACCAGTTGATAGCAAATTTAGTATTGCTGCTTTAGTTTGTGGTATTTTAGCTGTGGTATTTTGTTGCATATGGTATGTTTCTGTAATACTTGGAATTATTGCAATAGTTTTAGGAATAGTAGGATTAAAATCATCTAAAAGAAGTTTATCAATTGCAGGAATAGTTACAGGAGTTGTTGGAATGATCATTTCAATTGTTTTAATTCTAATAGTTATGGCTAATGTATTTAACTTAGTTAACTATTTTACAGATGAAATTGATAGTTATGTAGATGATTATCCATCATCTAGCTATAGTGGTGGATATAGCGTAGATTAATTAAAAAGTAAATCAAATTAATATACATTATAGATATTTGTAAATAAATGTCTGTAATGTATTTTTTTTGTAATAAATCAAAGTATTTTATTGTATAATTTTATCCTATTTGATATAATGAACCTGTGTATATAGAATAAAAGAATGCATAAAATTTAATACATGTAATCTATTAAATATATAGGATTGCAGAATGGAGGCAAACATGGAAAAAAATTGCATGGAAGAAAAGCTAACGAATGAAATGAAAGAATTATTAAAAAATTATGAACAGGACAAATCAAATTTAATTCAAATTTTAAATGAAGTTCAAGAAAAATATGGTTATATTCCAAAACAAGCACAGATTGAAATTTCTAATTATTTAAATATTCCAATGGCAGAAATTTATGGTGTCATAACATTTTATTCTCGATTTACTCTAGAACCAAAAGGAAAATATAATATATCAGTATGTTTAGGTACAGCTTGCTTTGTAAAGGGGTCACAAGCATTATTAGATAGATTAAAAGAAAGATTAAAGATAGATGAAGGTGGTACTACACCTGATGGAAAATTTTCTATAGATGCAACAAGGTGTGTTGGTGCATGTGGATTAGCTCCAGTATTTACAATTAATAACGAAGTATATGGTAAAGCAACTGTCAAAAAATTAGATCAAGTCTTAGATGAATATATGAAAAAAGAAGATTAATATTTATAATATTTGCAGTAAAACAAGTATTACTATAAGGAGGAAAATTTTGAAAAAGGATTTATTAAAAACTAATTGTTTTGACGTAGAAGAAAAAATGATAATAATTGGAAGTTGCTTAGAATATATGTTTCCAAAAATATATAAAGAATTAAATGAAATATCAGAAAATATTTACGATGTATGTTTAGAAGATACACATTTAAATATGGTTATAACTAAAATAGCGGGGATGATAGCCAGAAAAAAGTGTAAAGAGCTAACTTTTGTTACAGTAGATAAATCACCACATTGTGTGCAATTAAATTATGTAGTAAAAGAATTAGAAAATATAATGGATTTAAAAAATATAAAAATAAGAAATTATGTAGCTACAAATGATGGTTTAGTTGAAATACCAATAGAAGTTATTGGATTATCTAAAAATTTAGCAAAATTAAAGCAAAATTTAACTAATAAGAATTAAATTGGTTATAAAGAAAATCAAATAACAATCATCAAATTATGAGTTGTTTTGTAGAGGATTAAAAAAGTATGGACTAAAGATGGATTAATATAATCGAAAGGAGAAAAGTATGAAAACTTTAGAAGAAATTCATAAAATAAGGGAAGAAAAAAGAAAAGAATTAGACTTAAGAGTAAATATTAAAGCAGATACAAGAGAAAAGCACATTTTAGTATGTAGAGGAACTGGTTGTACATCTTCAAAATCACCAGAAATTATAGAAAATTTTAGAAAGATTATAAAAGAAAAAGGTATCCAGAATGTAAGAGTTATTCAGACAGGATGCTTTGGTTTATGCGCCAAGGGTCCTATTGTTATAATTCGACCAGAGGATACCTTTTATGCTATGGTAACTCCAGATGATTGCCGTGAGATTATAGAAAGACATATAGAAAAGGGTGAGATTGTAGAAAGATTACTTTGTAAAGATGTTGATAATACAATGGTTAATCGTTTGGATGAGCTTAATTTCTATAAAAAGCAAAAACGTATTGCTCTAAAAAATTGTGGAATTATAGATCCAGAGCAAATAGATGAATATATAGCGTTTGATGGATATAAAGCATTAGAACAAGTTTTAACAAAGATGACTCCAGATGAAGTAATTAATGAGGTTAGTGAATCTGGATTAAGAGGTCGTGGAGGAGCAGGTTTTCCAACTGGTAAGAAATGGTTATTTACAAAACAAGCTGAAAGTGATCAAAAATATGTTGTATGTAATGCAGATGAAGGAGATCCAGGAGCTTTTATGGATCGTAGTATTCTAGAAGGAGATCCACATAGTGTTTTAGAAGCTATGGAAATTGCAGGATATAGTATTGGTGCAGATAAAGGATATATCTATGTAAGAGCAGAATATCCAATAGCAGTACAAAGACTTAGAGTTGCAATAGATCAGGCAAGAGAATATGGATTACTTGGAAAGAATATTTTTGGTACCGATTTTTCGTTTGATATAGAAATAAGATTAGGTGCAGGAGCATTTGTTTGTGGTGAGGAAACAGCTCTTTTAGAGTCTATAGAAGGAAGAAGAGGTCAACCTCGTGTTAAACCTCCATATCCAGCAAATTCAGGTTTGTGGGGAAAACCAACATTAATTAATAATGTTGAGACATATGCAAATATTACTAGAATAATTTTAAATGGTGCTAAATGGTATGCAAGTATTGGAACAGAAAAATCTAAAGGAACAAAGGTTTTCGCATTAGGTGGAAATGTAAATAATATTGGGTTAGTAGAAGTACCAATGGGTACGACTTTAAGAGAAATTGTTTTTGATATAGGTGGAGGAATACCAAATGGCAGAGAATTTAAAGCTGCTCAAACAGGTGGACCTTCAGGTGGATGTATTCCAAAAGAGCATTTGGATACTCCGATAGATTATGAATCTCTTTCAAGCATTGGTTCTATGATGGGATCTGGAGGACTAATTGTTATGGATGATTCTAAATGTATGGTTAATATTTCTAAATTTTATTTGGATTTCACAGTTAGTGAAAGTTGTGGCAAATGTACACCTTGTAGAATTGGTACAAAAAGAATGTTAGAAATACTAGATAGAATGTGTGAAGGCAAGGCAGATGAAGATGATTTATATAAATTAGAAAAATTAGCATTAAATATAAAGAAATCTGCAATTTGTGGACTTGGTCAAACAGCTCCTAATCCAGTATTAAGTACACTAAAATATTTTAGAGATGAATATATGGAACATATTAAATATAAAAAATGTAGAGCTGGACAATGTAAAGCATTAGCAAATATAGAAATTGATCCGGATAAATGTAAGGGTTGTGGCATTTGTAAAAGAAATTGTCCTGTTAATGCTATTACAGGAGAACCAAGACAGCCACATAAGATTGATCCAGATATTTGTATTAAATGTGGTACATGTGTAGATAAATGTCCATTTAAAGCTATTATGAACTAAGTAAAATAATTGGTTTTAATGGAAAAGTAAAAGCCTAATTAGAAGGGAGAATATAGATGGAAGAAAATTTAGTAACATTAAAAATTGATGATAAAGAGGTTAAAGTAAAACAAGGTACAACTATTTTGCAAGCAGCAAAACAAGCTAATATCGATATACCTACATTATGCTTCTTAAAGGATATTAATGAGGTTGGGGACTGTAGAATGTGTATAGTAGAAGTGGAAGGAAGGAAAGGTTTTGCAACATCTTGTATTCAGAAAGTAGAAGAAGGTATGGTTGTACATACACATTCACCAGCAGTTATGGAAGCAAGAAGGGTTATTCTAGATTTAATATTGTCAAATCACCATCGCGATTGTTTAACATGTAGCCGTAATGGTAATTGCGAATTACAAGCATTAGCAATGAAATTTAATGTACAACATGTAGAATTTGAAGGCGAGATGACAGAACATAAAGTAGATGATAAATCACCTGCAATTATGAGAGATTTTAATAAATGTATTTTATGTAGAAGATGTGTTGCTGCATGTAAAAATGTACAAGAAATTGGTGCTATAGATTGTATTAATAGAGGTTTTGAATCTTGTATTTCCACTGTTGGAGATCATAGTTTAAATGATGTTAACTGTACATTTTGTGGACAATGTATAGAGGCATGCCCAACAGGTGCGTTAAAGGAAAAAGAATATATTAAAGATGTTTGGAGAAATTTAAAAGACCCTGAGGTTTATACAGTTGTTCAAACTGCACCTGCTGTAAGAGTTGCATTAGGCGAAGAATTTGGAATGCCTATTGGAACAAATGTAACAGGCAAAATGGTTTCTGCATTAAAAAGTTTGGGGTTTGATAGAGTTTTTGATACAAATACTGGTGCAGATTTAACTATTATGGAAGAAGCAAATGAGTTTATAGAACGTTTTTCTAAAAATGAATGTTTACCAATGATTACATCTTGTAGTCCTGGTTGGGTAAGATTTGCAGAGAAAAATTACCCAGATTTACTAGGCCATTTATCAAGTTGTAAATCTCCACATCAAATGTTTGGAGCAATGGTTAAATCATATTATGCTAAAAAATATAATATAGATCCAAAGAAAATATGTATGGTTTCTGTTATGCCTTGTATTGCTAAAAAATATGAGTGTCAAAGAGAAGAAATGGAAGTAGATGGACAGCGCGATGTTGATTATGTAATTACAACAAGAGAATTGTCTAGAATGATAAAACAAGCAAATATTGAATTTACTCAATTGGAAGATGATGTGTTTGATGAACCAATGGGAGAAGCTACAGGCGCTGGAGCTATATTTGGAACAACAGGAGGAGTCATGGAAGCAGCTCTAAGAACCGCTGCAGATACATTGGAAGGAAAAGACTTGCCTCAATTTGAATATACCGCAGTAAGAGGTGGTAAAGGAAGAAAAGAAGCTACTATAGAAATTGCAGGAAAGAAAATAAAAGCTGTTGTAGTAAGTGGTCTAAGCAATGCGAGAAAAATAATGGATGAAATAAAAGAAGGAAAAGCAGATTATCAATTTGTAGAAATAATGGCTTGTCCTGGCGGATGTGTAATGGGTGGAGGTCAACCTATTAAGAGTTCTAAAATTAGAAGTGAAGTAGATGTTAGAAAGTTAAGAGCAGATGCTTTATATACAATAGATGAAAAAAGTGTAATAAGAAAATCACATGAAAGTCCAGTAATGAAGCAAATGTATGCGGAATTCTTACAAAAACCAGGAAGCGAAATAGCACATAAATATTTACATACAAAATATACAGCAAAAGAACTATATGAACTTTAGGGACGTTCCTTAAAGTTCATAATTTTGGATAAAGGGTAATGCAAAGATTTATGATGTTTTTTAAAGCTATTAAAAGCTTATTAAATCCCTTTTTAAAATTAAGAAAATAAATCTAGGAGGAAATTATGAATATAGAATATGAAGTTAGAGTGTTAGAAATTAATAAGGAAAAATTAATTAAGAAGCTAGAAGAATTAGGAGCAGAGTTTAAAGGCGATAATGAGCAAAAAAGATATGTATATGACATAATACCAAAAGAAGACGGAAAATGGATTAGATTAAGAACCAATGGTAAAATTACAACTCTTGCATATAAAAATGTTGTAAAAACTACTATAGATGGGACAAAAGAGCTAGAAGTAGAAGTTTCTGATTTTGAAAAGACAAATGAATTATTAGATTATATAGGAATAAAAAGTAAGGGTTATCAAGAAAACAGAAGAATTCAATATATTTTAAATGGTGTAGAAATAGATATTGACTCTTGGCCTATGATTCCTCCATATGTAGAAATAGAAGGAAAAAATGAAGAAGAGGTTGTAAAGATTTTAGAATTATTAGATTTACAAAATGAAAAAGTTACAAGCTTGGATGTTGAAAGTATCTACAAGAGTTATGGAATAGATTTGGCTAGTATAAAAGTGTTAAAATTTTAATATATTCAACTGACTACTCATCCTAATAGAAAAAAATAAAAAATAACTATATAATAGCAAAGAAAATTACGAGAAAGTAATATACACTTAATAAAAAACTTGAAAAAAGCAATTAAATAAAATAAAATTAGCATGTAGCTTAAGTCAAATTAAAAATGAACTTTAAGGAACGTCCCTAAAGTTCACAAGGAGGAACAGAAAAAGCCATGATAATAGACAAAATAAAGAAAGTAAATGATACAGATGATGAAAAGCCACAAAAAAACAAAAGGGCATCAGACATGTTAGTTGGAAAATGGGTAAAATGCGATGCTTGCAAGGAAATATTATATAAAGAAGATGTACATAAAAATTATAGTGTATGTCCAAATTGTGGTAAACACTTTAGAATTTCAGCAAGAAGGAGAATAAAACAAATAATAGATGATGGAACTTTTGTAGAAACTTATGAAGACATGCCTGAAACAGATCCAATTCATTTTGATGGATATTTAAAAAAGATTGAGCTATTAAGAGAAAAAACAAAAATAAAAGAAGCAGTAAAAACAGGTTTTGGGGAAATACATGGAAATAAAGTTGTAATTGCAGTTATGGATAGCAATTTTTTAATGGGAAGCATGGGAAGTGTCGTAGGAGAAAAGATAACACTTGCTATAGAAGATGCAATAAAAGAAAAATTACCATTTGTAATTTTTTGTGTTTCTGGAGGAGCTAGAATGCAAGAAGGAATGATATCATTAATGCAAATGGCTAAAACTTCAGCAGCTGTGGCAAGATTAGATGATGCAGGATTATTAAATATAACAGTATTTACGGATCCAACAACAGGTGGAGTTACAGCAAGTTTTGCAAGTTTAGGAGATGTTATTTTAGCAGAACCAAACGCATTAATAGGATTTGCAGGGCCAAGAGTTATAGAGCAAACTATTAATCAAAAACTGCCAGAAGGATTCCAAAGATCAGAATTCTTATTAGAACATGGATTTATAGACAAAATAGTAGAAAGAAAAGATATGAAAAAAACAATAGCGCAAATATTAGAATTACATAAAAACTAAGAAAGGAGATGGAATTAATGAACAAAAAATCAGCATGGGATATAGTTATGCTTGCAAGAGATGCACAAAGACCAAAAGCCAAAGATTACATAGAATTAATTGTAGATGATTTCATCGAATTTCATGGAGATAGATTATTTGGAGATGATAAATCTATAATTGGTGGGATAGGAAGAATAGATGGAAATGTTGTTACAGTTATAGGTCAGGAAAAGGGAAGCACAACAAAAGAAAAGATGGAAAGAAATTTTGGAATGACAAACCCGGAAGGATATAGAAAAGCTCTAAGACTTATGAGGCAAGCAGAAAAATTTCATAGACCTGTAATTACATTTATAGATACACCTGGTGCATACCCAGGTATAGGAGCTGAAGAAAGAGGTCAAGGTGAAGCAATTGCAAGAAATTTAATGGAAATGTCACGATTAAAAACTCCAATAATAGCTATAGTAATTGGAGAAGGTTCTAGTGGTGGTGCACTTGCAATATGTGTTGGAGATAGAATTGCTATGTTAGAAAATAGTGTATATTCTGTATTATCACCAGAGGGATTTGCAAGCATTTTATACAAAGATGCAAGTAAAAATAAAGAAGCAGCAGAAAAAATGAAAATTACTGCAAAGGACTTAAAAGAATTAGGTATAATTGATGACATCATAAAAGAAAAAGATAATCAGAAAGAAAATTTAGAGTTTGTATCAGAAGAATTAAAGAAATATATTACAAAAACTCTAAAGACGCTAAATAAGTTAAGTACCGAAGATTTATTAAATCTTAGATATGAAAAATATAGAAAAATAGGAAAGATGGAGGAGTAAATTATGTTATTAGAAAACAAAAAATTAGTATTAATGGGAGTAAGAAACAAATGGAGTATTGCATGGGGAGCAGCAAAATCAGCTCATGAGAATGGTGCACAATTAATTTGTACTTATAATCCAAGTGAAGGTTCAGAAAAATTAGAAAAATTATTAGAAGAATTTCCAGGAACAAAATTATATCCATGTGATGCAAGCTCAGATGAAAGTATAAAAGATTGTTTTTCTGCAATAAAAGCAGATTTTGGAAAAGTTGATGGAATATTACATAGTATAGCACATGCTTTTACAGATGATTTAAGAAACGATTTTATAAATACATCAAGAGAAGGATATGCACATGCGTGTGATGTAAGTGCTTATTCATTAGTAAGAATAGTTAATGAAGCAGTTGCACAAGATGTATTAAATGAAGGAGCAAGTATTGTTACATATACATATTATGGATCTGAAAAGGCAGTTGTTGGATATAATGTAATGGGTGTCGCAAAAGCAGCTTTAGAAGCAAGCATTCGTTATCTAGCTCAAGATTTAGGGAAAAAAGGTATGAGAATTAATGGAATCTCTTCAGGTCCAATTAAAACATTATCTGCAAAAGGAATTAAAGATTTTGGTTCAATATTAGATGTTATAGAAGAAAAAGCACCAATGCATAAAAATGTTACAATAGAGCAAGTTGGAGATGCAACAACATTCTTATTTAGTAATATGTCTTCTGGAATTACAGGAGAAATAATTCATGTTGACAATGGATTTACAACAGTAGGAGTATAATTTAAATCATATTTTTTAACTTTTATTGGAATAAAAAAACACATATTTGCAAAATATGTGTTTTTTATTCTATATAAGAAAACCACGTGCTATGCGCGTGGTTCAAAAAAAGCGATAGCAATGTATGAAAAACCTCCAATGATATAA
>CALXYJ010000041.1 GCA_944392945.1 uncultured Clostridia bacterium
AATTAGTGTAAATAGCTTGTATTTAAAAATACAGGCTATTTTACTTTTGGTAATTTAGTTTTTTTATCAATATTTGAATAAAAACAAATTAAACTAAATAAAATTATAAAAACTCAAAAAAATTTATGCTTAAAAGATATATAAATAAATAATATAGAGGTTTCATTAAAAATATTTTAAAAGGAGAAAATCAAAATGGAAGAAGATTCTTTAAAAGATTCATATGAAGAACAAAATTATGAAGATATTAAAGCTATATTGAAAAATTTATTACTAGAATTATTTAGAGAAATGCTTGATTATAAAAATATATCATATGTTAATGAAGAAAATAATTTTGAATACTTAGATTCTCAAGTAAGATTAAATTACCCACAATTTTCATTTGCTTTAATAGACCTTTCTGTTACAAGAAGTGAACCACATCATACATATCTAGATGTTATAAAAAATATGTTAACTACATATGTATATTTAAAGAAAAATTATAAAGATGCTGAATTTGAAAAAATGTATTTTGAATCTAATCCAGATACTGGCGAAGATGTAGTTGATGATTATGATATAATAGATTAGGAGAATAACTTCTTAAAATATAGTAATTCACATAGACAACAAAAATTTGCTAAAGATGCAAAATAAGTTTTTGGTTTGGCAAAAAAAATGACTAACTAAAAGTTAGTCTAGTAAAGTTTTAAAGTATCCTCAATAACATATGAAACTGGTAATACATCATCATTATCTGTATTAATTTTAAAATCGACATCATCATTAGAATTCTTAAAAATAGAAATAGTAACAGTACCTACATACATTTAAATCATCTCCTTTTTACCTTTGTGACCCAAATAGATCTACTAGAACAAAATCATGGATTTTGGAAGTGGATTAATTTGTGTTAAAAAATATATTATCAGATAGAAAACAAAATGTCTGTCGAAAGATGTCGATAACTTAAATTTTTGTAAAAAATTTACAAAAAAATTATGTAAAAATATACGTATAAATTATATATTAACTTGATAATTAACAAAATTTAGAAGATTGATTGATATTTTTTATAAATTGCTTCATCAACTTTAATATAATCATTATATTTTTTTGAAAGATCTAAAAAAGATTTATAATCTATTAAATTAACTAATTTTTTTATATCAATTCTCATTAATATATCTTTTGTATATGGTCTTTTTTTATCTAAAAAAGCAATAGAAGATAAAAAATTCTTAACAATATCAGAATTAAGTAATACCATTGTAATATATGCATATATTTTATTTGTAAAGCCAATAAAATAACAAGTATCATCTAACATTATAGCTTTTTTTTCTGAATCGACTAAAACAAAGTTAGGAATTTTGTAAAATCCAGAAATTGCTATTTTATATTTACAAAACGAATATTCACCTATTCCAAAAATAGAAAATGGAGGACAGTTTTTATATATTGAAGACTTCCTTTTATCAAAACTATCTTTATGTTTCATAAGATAGTTCCATGTATTAGGAGCATCATTTTCTATATGGGAAGTATCTTGCCTTATATATTCTTGAGTAACCAGTACATATTTATTATTTTTAGTTATAATATTAGCTTTTAAATCACTACTTTTTAGTAGTTGGTATATATATGTATCTTCTAAAGTAAAATTTTCATGTAATTTATTAGTGTAATGATTATTGCCTAAATAACTAAGTTCCATTATTTTAGAGCAATCATGTTTGATTCCCTGTCTCCAATCGGTAAAAAATTTACCATCAATATCATATTTTAAACTTTTAAATTTGGATAGAAAAGTATTATTTTTCCATCCGAATTGATATAATAAATCATTTGGATTTTCTATATTATATACACTAACAAAATCTTCACCTGTTTTATCTATAGTAGCTAAAAATAGGCATGCTTCACAATCTACATTAAATATTTTTTTTGCATCAAATAAATACATTTTAATATTTTTTAATTTAAAATTATATTTGTGTATAAATTTTATTATATTTGTTACAACATTTGTTTTACATAGCATTGCTAAACTCGTATTTTTATCTTTATAATTATTTAATAAATCTAGAATTATATATTCACAAATATCAAAATTACTTGCACCTGTCATAGAGTCAAAACCTTTAAAATTTTTAAAGTTTGATTTTTTTGGAAGATTTTTTAATGATTGTGACATGAGTTTTGAATTTGTTACCCATGGAGGATTTCCAAGTATTAATAATTTATCATTATTACCAACTATATTAGCAACTTTTGTATGATCAAATTCAAATATATTTTCATTAAACAAAATAATCTTTGAACTAGTATGGTTTTTCATAAAATTATTGTAATATTCTGAATTAATTTCATTTCCAATAATCTTTTTGATATTTTTAAATTTCATAATTGATGCATCAAGAAAATGCCCTAGTCCAAAAGTTGGTTCAAATATAACATCTGGAGAGATTTCTTTAGAAACTAAGTCTACGATTTTTTCGCAAAAATCCAAAGGTGTTTGATAGTCACCATATTCTAATTTTTTATTTAAAGTTGACATTTATTACACCTTCAATCTCATTATTTAGAGAAATAACTCGTCCATATTGTAATCTCCATTGTAATGCATTAGAAATTGTTAAATATCCTTGATTGGGTTTTTCTTTTATAATCATATCTGCTAATGAATTAAGTGTTATATCATCACCAGGAATAGCTCTATCGGATAAATAAGAAATTATATCTTCTTTATTAGCACCATCATTTAGCATTTCATTTAATCGTCTGGTAATAGTAAAGTCAGCTGTTCTTTCAGCTTTTACAAATGTTGTATTTAAATAATTCAATTTACTAGTATTTTCTTTGTCTGTTTTATCATAAACAAAAATTAATAAATTATATCCAAGTCCAAATATTTTTTGTTTGGAATCTTTGTATGGGCAAGATAATTGGGGTTGTTTTATTGATGTTACTTTTATATCTGTATTTATAAAGTCATCTGGCAAGTCTATACCAGAAGCTGAATTACCATTTGTGAAAAAATATTTTTCTGATAGATATTGTTTAAATTTATGTTCTACAAAAGTACCAACAGCTTTTCCATCTGTAATTCCTAATAATTCAGGATATTCTTTAGAATTTTCTATTTCGCAAAATAATTTGGCTTCCATTATTAATGAATTAATATCTAATGTTTTCTTCATCATATCACTCCACATGAATATATCTTTTCCGACCATAATAATTATACGATAAAATATGTTTTTATTCTATAATTTTACAACAATTCTCTTATAATCTCTTTTCTAAGCCATACTTTAGGTAAAGTAGCCGTATCATTGTTAAAACTACAATTAAAAGTATTTTCAATATTTTTTCTTACGACTTCATTATTGGAAATAAGATAACTATTCCCAGAATCTAAAGAGATTATATTAATAAGCCAAGGCTTATCGAATTGATTTAATACTTTATATATTATTTTTGTATTTTCAAGAATTGATTTTGCATTCCATAAAGTTAATTGGGAAAAAACAGGCGGAACTTTAGTTCCACTATTTTCTAATTTAGTGTCATTATAAATAGATTCTTCAATATTTTTTTCGATTTCTGTTTGGCATTCCATAAAATAAAATTCAGCATAATTAAAATCAATATTTGCAATTTTTTCTAATTTCTTATATGCATTAATATCTCTAGAGGTTGTAACCTTTGCTTTGAAATTTAAAGTATTATCAAGTATAGCTGACATTAATAGTAAACTTAAATCTTTATCAATTTTATAAGCAAGATTAGCTTTTTCATAAAATTCAAAAATAATCGTAGCTACAGATCCAATTTCTTGAATAATGGAATTATTTCCAAGTTTTTTATCCCAGTAATCTTTAAACCCAAAATGATGGTCTATAACTTGTGTTATTTTATTTTGTATGATACAAGGATCAAGAAAATCAGGATTTGATACATCTAAAACAATAAAATTATCATTATTGGAAAAACTAATATTTTTAAATTCATTTTCAGGATTTGGATTAAAAATTCCGTTTGGAATTTAATTTATATAAATTATTACGTAAGCTAGGCGTAATACTTTCATTTAGATTTGCTCTAGATATAGCAATAGCTGATTTACCTTGAAGATAAAGTAATTTTGCATATGCTATTATACTTGCATATGCATCAATATCAATGTATCGTGAACCAGAAGTGATAATTTCCATATTGACCTCCTTAAAATTAAGTATTGTAATTATAATATAAATTTAATAATTAAACAAATCTAATTGTTAAAATTATCAAAATATGATAATATAACAAGAAGATTGGAGGAAGGAAAATGTCAGATTTTGTACACTTACACATACACAGTGAATTTAGTTTGTTAGATGGAGCAAATAGAATAAAAGATTTACCTGTAAGGGCAAAAGAACTTGGAATGAAAGCAATGGCAATAACAGACCATGGAGTTATGTATGGTGCTATTGACTTTTATAAAGCATGCAAAAAAGAAGGAATCAAACCAATAATTGGTTGTGAAGTATATGTAGCAACGAGAACAAGATTTGACAAAGAATCTCAAGATAAAAAATACTATCACTTAATATTGCTTGCTAAAAATAATAAAGGATATCAAAATTTAAGTAAATTAGTATCACTAGGATTTGTAGAAGGTTATTATTATAAACCACGTATAGATTTAGAAATACTAGAAAAATACCATGAAGGAATAATTTGCTTAAGTGGATGCTTGGCAGGAGCAGTAAGTCAGGCAATATTAAATGGAAATATAGAAGAAGCAGAAAATGTAGCTAAATGGCATCATAACGTATTTGGAGAAGACTATTATTTGGAAATCCAAAATAATGGTGTAAAAGAACAAGTAATGGTAAACCAAAAGATAATTCAAATAGCTAGAAGACTAGATATTCCAATCGTAGCAACAAATGATGCCCATTATCTAAAAAAAGAAGATGCATATAATCATGAAGTTCTACTATGTATACAGACAGGAAAAAGAATGACAGATGAAGATAGAATGAGATTTGATACAGATGAATTATATGTTAAATCTCCAGAAGAAATGTCAGAATATTTTAAAAATTTTCCAGATGCAATAGAGAATACTGTAAAAATAGCAGATAAGTGTAATGTGGAATTTGAATTTGGTCATACAATATTACCAAATTATGATGTGCCAGAAGAATATCCTACACATTATGACTATTTTAAGAAACTATGTGATGATGGAATAAAAAAGAGATATGGTGAAAATCCATCACAAGAAATATTAGATAGAGCTGAATATGAACTTAAAATTATTTCACAAATGGGTTATGTAGATTATTATTTAATTGTTTGGGATTATATAAATTACGCAAAATCCGTAGGTATACCAGTTGGACCAGGACGTGGATCTGGTGCAGGTTCTATATTAGCATATGCAATTGGTATAACAGATATTGACCCTATGAAATATAATTTACTTTTTGAAAGATTCCTAAATCCAGAAAGAATAAGCATGCCCGACTTTGACGTTGATTTTTGTTATGAAAGAAGAGGCGAAGTAATAGATTATGTAGAAAGAAAATATGGAAAAGATCATGTTTCTCAGATTATTACTTTTGGAACAATGTCAGCAAGAATGGTAATTCGTGATGTTGGAAGAGCTTTAGATATGCCTTATGCAGAATGTGATAAATTGGCAAAGATGATACCAAATGAATTACATATTACAATAAAAAAAGCAATGGAGCAAAATAGAGAATTAAAAGATTTATATGAACAAGATGATGAAATCCATAAAATGTTAGATATTGCAATGGCACTTGAAGGGATGCCAAGACAGGCTTCTACACATGCATGTGGAATAGTTATAACAAAAGAGCCTGTAGATACATATGTTCCTTTATATGTAAGAGATGGGCAAATATCAACACAATACATAATGACTACATTGGAAGAACTAGGACTTTTAAAGATGGACTTTTTAGGTTTAAGAACTCTAACAGTTATACAAGATGCTATAGATTTGGTAAAAGAAAACAGGGGAATTGATGTAGAATTTGATAAAGATATGAATGATCCTAATGTATACAAATTATGGCAAAATGGAGAATCAATTGGGATATTCCAATTTGAGAGTCAGGGTATGACAAATTTTATGAAGGAATTAAAACCTGATTGTTTAGAGGACATTATAGCTGGAGTTTCTTTATATAGACCTGGACCAATGGATCAGATACCAAGATATATAAAAAATAAAAAAGATCCAGAGCATGCGGAGTATACACATCCATCATTGATTCCAATTCTAAAAGTTACATATGGTTGTATGGTTTACCAAGAACAAGTTATGCAAATAGTTCGTGACTTAGCAGGATACTCATTAGGTAGAGCAGATTTAGTAAGACGTGCAATGGGTAAGAAAAAGCTAGATGTAATGGCAAAAGAAAGGGAATATTTTATACATGGCCAAACTGATGAGAATGGTAATATTATTATTCCAGGTTGTGTAAGAAATGGAATAGATGAAGAATCTGCAAATAAGATTTTTGATGAGATGGCTGAGTTCGCAAAATATGCTTTTAATAAAAGTCATGCTGCGGCATATGCAGTAGTATCTTATAGAACAGCATATTTAAAAGCATATTATCCAGAAGAATTTATGGCAGCAACATTAAATAGCTTTTTAGGGAATTTAGATAAGATTCCTGTTTATATTGATGAATGTAAAAGATTAAAAATAGAGATATTAAAACCAGATATTAACAAGAGTTTTACCAAATTTACAGTTGATAATGGAAAAATAAGATTTGGATTAGGAAGTGTTAAAAATGTTGGTTTTGCTGTTGTAGATGTTATTGTAGAAGAAAGAGAGAAAAATGGAGCATACAAAAGTTTTACTGACTTTTGCGAAAGAATAAAAAATGAAACTGTAAATAAAAAATGTATAGAAAGTTTAATAAGAGCAGGAGCTTTTGATGGATTTGAACAAACCAGATCAACTTTGCTTGCTTCTTTTGAAGGAATATTAGATACAATTCAAGATACACAAAGAAAAAGTCTTGCAGGTCAAGTTACAATGTTTGATTTAGCAGATCCAGAAGAAAATATGAAGGAATTACAGTATACATATAATGAGCAAAAAGAATTTTCTGAAAGAGAGCTTTTATCTATGGAAAAAGAAATGCTTGGAATATATATTTCAGGACATCCTTTAGAAAAATTAAGATCTCAAATAGAAAAGCAGACTACTGTTAATTCATTACAATTAAAGGAATTAAGTGATTTACAAAATACTGTTTTGGATGAAGGCGAATTTATTGCAAGGAAGAATGAATTTAAAGATGGACAGATGGTTAAATATGCAGGAATTATAACAAGTGTAAAGAAGAAATATACTAAGAATAATACAATTATGGCATTTGTTACAGTGGAAGATTTATATGGAAGTGTTGAGTTAATTGTATTTGAAAATTGCTACCAGGAATCATCAAAATATTTAGTTGAAGAAAGTATTGTAATGGTAGAAGGACGATTGAGTATAAGAGAGGATGAAGAGCCTAAAATTGTTGCAAGGACTATTAAGCCTTTTGGAGAAGAATCTAGAAAAATACTTACTATAGATATAAATGGAATGAGTGAAAAAGAAAAAGATAAGTTAAGAGGTTTGATTAGATTTTTTTCAGGAGATAGAAATAATATGCCAGTTCAGATAATGGAAGATGGAGAATTAAAACCATGTGGAGGAATTTTTCTTACAGATGATATTTTGAAAGAGTTTGAGTTAACTGTTGGAAGAGAAAGAATAGAAATATAAATTATATATGTTAAAAGAAATAGATTGGAAATTCTTAGAAATATGAATTAAGTATTTACTTGTAAAAAATAATGAAATATAATAATGTAAATTAAAGAAATTAGGAGAAAAAGTAATGCTAAAATTAAAAATAAATAGAAACGCTGAAACCATTGGCGTTGTACACACACACAC
>CALXYJ010000042.1 GCA_944392945.1 uncultured Clostridia bacterium
TGTGTGTGTGTGTGTGTGTGTACAACGCCAATGGTTTTGGCGTTTCTATCTATTTTTAACTTCATTTTAGTTCTCCTATATTTTTCATTTATATTATTATAATTTAAAATATTTTATTTGTAAATAAAATTATTGTTGGAATGTAATTCCAATATATATAAGTAAAAAAGGAAACTGCTCAAAACAGTTCCTTTTGCTATACTTATTTCATTTTTTATTTTTCTAAATTTTCAATTATCTCATCGATTACCTCTTCTGGTAAAACAAATTCTGTATTTACAAATCCAATTTCTGGTCTAAGTCCATCCTTATTATGAAAATCTGAACCCACTGTTACAAATAAATTATTTTGCTTAGCAAATTCATTCCATTTCTTAGTCTCATCAAATTTATTATTATTTCTATCTACATATAAATAATTAGCTTCTAAACCATCTGGTTTCATATCATTTACAATTTCTAGAATATCTTCATCTGTAAAATTATCTTCATGAACATATGCTACTGGATGTGCTAAAACAACCTTTCCTTTTGCTGACCTTATTATCTCTGCAGCTTCTTTTGGTGTTACACTTTCCTTTTTTACATATGCAGGACAATTTTCATTCATAATAGTTTCTATGAATTCACCTTTACTTGGAATATGTCCAAATCCCTCCATTAATTTTTCTTTGTTTTTAGGATTATTAGTTACATCTAGTGCAATATGCGCTTTTGTAACTGCATCTATCTTGTCTAATTCTTCTACATTTATATAATATCCCAACTCTTCTAGCTTTTTTGCTACATTATGTAGGTAATCGTGTCTTGCATTTCTTATTTTGCTTAATTTTTCTTTAAATTTATTATCATTTAAATCAAAATTATATCCCAATACATGTACTCCCGCTTTTTTGGTTTTTGTAGAAATTTCTACTGCATTAATAAGTTTTACATTTTTACTTTTTGCATACTCAAATAATTCATCATTATAGGCTTCTATTGTATCATGATCTGCTATTGCAATAATTGATACTCCATTTTTACAAGCTTCATCTATTACTTCTTTTGGTGTTAACATTCCATCAGAGACTGTTGTATGTATATGTAAATCGATTCTTTTTTTCATTCTATCTTCCTCCATTCTCTCCAGGCGCTCCTGGAAATGTATTAGCTTCTTTATCTGTTTTCTTTTCATCACCTTTTGATTCTTTTTTCATTTCCGCCTCTTCTTCCCAGTCTGATACTCTTTTTAAGAAAATATCTTCTAATTCTAAAGACTGAAACCTTCTAAAGTTCGCTGGAGTTGCAGATTTCAAAAGGAATTCAAATAATTCCTCAGGTGTATTTTCTTCTACTACTCTTGCTCTACTTCTTTGTAAAGTATCTTCCAATCCCTGTGTAAAATTGAACGCTGTAAATGCTGAAAGATAATCATAAATAAAATTATATGCTTCATCATCATATTGCCATTCTTTTCTATATGATTTTGGTCTTATTGGTAAATATGGTTTTTTACCTTCTAATTTAGCTTTTTTAAGCTCGTCAGGTACTTGTTCTATTAACTCTTTTATCTTAGATATTTCCATTATATGTGCATCTATTGGTAAAAATACTCTTGGAAATTTTTCATCTTTTAATTCAGTTGCAATTTTTACAATATCGTCCAAAGATTGTAATGGATCTACATCAGATGTACGCATATTATATTGTTCTAATAAAGCTGTTAATTCTTTTTGAGCCTGATCTACACTACCGTCTTTACATACCAACCACATGTCTAAATCTGGCAATCTATTTATTATTTTTCTAGGCTTTAAATTATCTAACACGTTTGGGCATGGTTTGCATACTACTTTCAAGTCAGGCATTATCTCATAGTTTCTTCTTAAACATTCTTTACATTCCCAAATTGATTTTTGAACTGGTTCTCCATCTTTTACTAATTGCCTATTATATCTTATTTGCTCTTGAATAATAGGTATTTCTCCCCTTAAGTTTTTGTCTAATACATAAAATGGATATCCTGTTCCAAAGGAACCCCTATTTACGGTTACCGTTGCAGCAATCATATTAAAAGCTTCTATATTCCAAATTAAATATTTTCTTTTTAAGTCTGTGTTTGTTCTTTCAAAACCACTTGAAGCACCTTCTACTTCTTCCGTGATTTCTTTTATTGTTTTTTCTTTATCCATATACTTTTCCCCTTTTTATTATAATTCTAAATTTTCTTCTCTTTTATAAACTTCCTCTATTATATCTAAAAGTTCTTTTTCTTCTGGAAAATCTGTTGGATTAATTCCTCTTTTAGAAAAAGTTTTTTCATAATATTGTTCCGCTCTAATTCTATCCCTCTTTCTTCCTACTATTATAGCTGTTCTTGCATCCTTAAACTCTTTATTTTTACTACTATATATCCTTTCTGGCATAGTTGGATTTTGACCTCTCATATAAACCTCTACTATATCAACCATTCCTTCTTTTTCAAATGTATCTATAGTATCTAACATTTCATTATCATAGCCTTTGTAAAATGTCTCTGCAGAAACACTTCTTCCCCAACCTTTTTCCTGTACTTGTCCTTCATATCTTTCTGCCATAGACATTAAACAATTTAATTCATTAACTGCCATTGCCCTTACTATTATTTTGTATCCTTGTTGTCTCATCTTTGCTATCATATTTTCAAATATTCTTATTTTTCTTCCTGTACCCTCATACAAAACATTAAATCTGGACTCCAATGCCTTATCCATTAAGTCATCAGTCCAATGTTTACTTGCTTCATTTACTACCTTTATATATGCCTCTGGATGTTTTTTCGCTACTTCTTCTGCATATGGATGAAATGTCTTTAATTCATCATTGTTTACTATTACAAGATTATTATTTTTAAATTGCTTAAGTGCATAACCATTTAAAGCTGTCTTTCCAGATCCTGTTGGTCCAATGTCTATAATTGCAATTGGTGGATCAATTTGCGTCTTACCTGCCAAAAATATCTTATTTATTTGCTCTCCTATTTCTCTTTCTTCTTCTGCAGAGATTGCATATTGTTCATATATATCTTTCCAATCCATATAAAAATTACCCCCTTTTATATTTGCTCATATTTTTCCTTTATCTCTGGTCCATATTCATTTATTATTTTATTAATAATTCCTTCATTTCCCTTATACATTTCGTTTCTTTCTGTTATTAATTTTTTCATTTTTTCATCTTCTATTGTATTCCCTTCTCTAGAGCTTTTGGCAATTTTAGCAGCCATAATTTCAACAGCTATTTCCAATTTTGTATTTTTACTCATTTCCATCATATAATACTCCTTTCTCCACTTTATGGTAACTAACATCTTATCACAAAATTCTTGATATAGCAATATAAAACTAAAAAAAGCTAATGCTTTTTAATTTAGCATTAGCTTTTAATTATTTATTCTAGATTACATATCTCTTTATTAAGAATACTCCTCCACCTAATGTTACAACTACTAATGCAACTATTCCTATATATAATTTTGCATCTCCTAGTGTAACTGTAAGCATTACTGGTGCATCATCTATATCGTCTTCTCCCTCTTTAAAATTATCCGGTGTAGAATCTATATCTGGAGTATTGCTTTCATTATCATCTTGGCTTATTTCTGCTATATTTGTCTTTAATCCCATGTTGTCATCTCCATTTATCCAAGTTAATAAAATTGATACTGTACCACTATCTCCTGGTTGTAATAATGTATTTTCTAATTTTTTAGTTGCTACTCTCTCTTTTCCATTTAATGGATCCCTTGTATACCAATCTGGATTATCTTCTTGTACAAATTTTAATCCTTCAGGTATATAATCTGTTATCTCTGTAGCATATCCAGCAATTTCTCCTTCATTTGTTACTTTTATTTGGAATTCAAATTTTACTGTAACATCATCTATATCTCTTCTTCCTAAGTCTACTTTTGCTGGTGGCTCTGGATTTTCATCCCCTGTATGTCCTGTTTCTTGTACTGTTTGTGTTCCATCTTTATCTATTATAATTGCTTTACTTACCCATTTCTTTAGGCTTAAATCAAAGTATTTTACTTTAACAAATTCTTTGTCTAAGTCATCTTCTTCATTCCATTCATTATTATTGTCTGGAGTTGAATCTATATCATCTATTGGATCACCAGAACTATCACTGTCTTCTTTTATTTCTGCTGTATTTACTAAAATTCTGTCAGATGTGCTTGGTTCTGTAACCTCAAATGCTATTTTTACATCTCTATAATCTGGGTTATTATCTGTTAAACCTTTCTCTGGATCATATGCCTTTATTAAATTATCTCCTGCATTTTCTTCTTGAGCTTTTGATAAATAGTCTGTTGATACATATTGTCCATCTTCTGATTCTTGCCATCTATACTCTCTGTTTATAGCATTGTCTGGTAAGAATTTTAAACCATCTGGTATATCATCTTTTATTTCTGTTGCATATCCATCTATTAAGCCTTCATTATATACTCTTATTGTATATGTTACTATATTACTATTTTCTACTTCTACTGGATCTTTAGTGTGATCATATTTTATGTTTCCATCTTCTCCAATACTTAATGTTGGATATCTGTTTGTTACTTCTTGATCATCAACTGCTGTAATAAATTTTCTTAAAGCTAAGTCAAAATATACAACTCTTACTTTCTCAAAGTCATCATCATCTTCTTGTCCTGGTATATATTCTGTTCCATTATTTATATCTTCATCTTTGTAATTTGGTAGTTCTTCATCTGTTGGAACTTCTACATTATTTGTTTCTGAATCTCTGTCTACTACATCATTGCCATCTGAATCTGTTGCATCTGCAATTTCAGCTAAATTTGTTAATTTTTTACCAAATTCTGCGGTATCTTTTACTTTACATACTATTTTTACATCTTTATATGATAATGTTGTTCCATCAAATGCTTTTATTACATTAGCACCTTCTGATTTTTCATTTGCTTTAGATAAATAATCTGTTGTAACACTTCTTCCATCTTCTGATACTTTCCATCCATAAGCAATATTTGTTTCATTGTCTGGTAAAAATTCTAATTCTGCTGGTAGTTTATCTACAATTTGATTTGCATATCCATCTATTGAACCTTCATTATATACTCTTATTGTATATTCTATTATATCTCCTCTGTTCATATCTAAAGGTTTCTTTGGATGATTATATGTTGCAGTTGTTGCTGTTCCATTTGCCAAATTTGTAGTATCTACACTAGGCTCTCTTCCTATTAATGATGTGTCATTTTTTCCAGATATGAATTTTCTTAATGCTAAATCAAATTCTTGTATGATTACTTTTTCAAAATCATCGTCATCTTCTTGTCCTGGTATATATTCTGTTCCATTACTTATTTCTTCATCTCTATATGTTGGTAATTCTTCATCTGTTGGAAGAGTAAAATTACCATTTGGTAAAGAATCTCTATCTGTTACACTATTACCTTGACTATCTGTTTCTACAGTAATTTGTGCTAAATTAGTAATCTTCTTTAAGCTTTCTGTACTATTTTTTACTCTACATTTTACTTTTACTTCACTATAATCTAATTCTGTTCCATTATATGCTTTTATTAAGTTTTCTGCATTTTGGTCTCTGTCTGCTGTTTCTGCTGAATATGCAAGTTTATTTGTTTTTATTATTCTATTATTCGTTGGATCTATCATCCATCCATAACTTGCATTAAAATCTGTTTCTTCTGGATAGTTTGCTGTATCATTTATAAATTCTAATTCTGCTGGTAAATAATCTGTTATTTCTCCTACATATCCATCTATTTCGCCTTCATTATATACTCTTATTGTATATGTTACTATATCTCCAGGTTTTACAGCAACTTCTTTTTTACTGTGATTATAGATTGCTGTAGTAATTTTTGCACCATCTATTGTTTTGTTTAAATTACTTGCATCAACAGTTGGTTCTCTATCTATAGATTTACCATTTACTTCTGAAATAAATTTTCTTAAAGATAAGTCAAATTCTCTTTTTGTAACTCCTACTTCTTTTTCACCACTTAATGGTGCATCTTTCTTTTGAACAACTACTAAAGGTTGTACTGTATCTGGATTTTGTGTGTTTGTCCAATATCCTTTTGAAGATATTCTATATGAACCTGTATAATTAAATTTTATTTGTGTTACATCTTCAATTTCTGATGATGGAATAGAAATATAAAAACTATTTCCTACTAAATCTTTTATTGTTGTTCCATCTGCTACTTCTTCTTTATTACTATCTAATAATGTATATTTACCATTTAAATCTGTTCCTTCTTGATCTGTAAATGTTGCTTTAAATTCATATGGTAAATCATTATTTTTATTTATTTTATATGGTCCTACTATGTAATTTGCTCCATCTAATTCAACTGTTGGATTTACTTCTTCGGCTAATGTTATTGGCTCTTGTACAACTCCATTATGAGTTCTATAATATTCTAGATTTTCTGAACTGCTAGCTGTTGTTACTATGTATTTGTATAATTGTTGCATTGCATCAAATCTATCTTGATTAATATCTTCTATTGATGTATAAGATCCTATTCCTTGTTCTGCTATAGAAACAGATTGGAATGATGGCTCTCCTGCAAAGTCTACATGATATATATCTGAATTTTCTTCTGGTGTTGTGTTTGTATAATACCAAATAGCCATTTGTTGTATTACATCTATATCATCATCTGTTAATTCTGCTTTTGCGGAATCACTTAGTCCCGCTGCATTAAGCAAATCTTCTTTATCTTGCATTGCTTGCTCTGCATTTTTTTGTTGTACATCTGTAGAATCTGTTGTTTGAGCATAATATGGAATATATGCATGATCTAGGATCCATGTTATTGCATAATAATAGTCATCATTTGCTATTATTGATGGTACTAAACTATCTTTATTTGAAAAGTCCTCCATTTTATCATATGTTTGTTTAAATGAATTTGGAGTTGATGTATAAAAACCTCTTTCGGCTTTTAGACAATATATTGTATTGTCATAGTTTATTGTTGTTCCATCATTTTCATAAACAATAACCTTCCAAACTTTCTTTCTTCCGTTATTTATTTGGTAACCATATTGTTTACCATTTGTTTCCCTTCTAAATTCACTTAGACCAAATGTTACTGGGTTCGTAGCTGCAAATACCGATGTAGACATTATGATTGCTAAAATCATAGTCACAATAATAACAGCTAATTTCTTATAAACTCTCATATTTACCATCCTTTTTTATAATAGTATACTATGTGTATTTTACTATATTCAAAATATAAGTCAATAGCAAAATATAGCAAGATATTCATAGTTTTTCATTAGGACTTTCTATAGTCCTACGGATATCGTTTTTAGTCGTTTTATGTTTAAAAATCAAACTACATTACAATTATATTACATTTTCATTAAAATTTCAATGAACTTTAGAAACGTTCTTTTAAGTTCAAAAAAATGAACTTTAAGGAACGTCCCTAAAGTTCATCTTCTTTTATAATACATATCTTTTTATTGCCCAAACTCCTCCTGTTAACATTGCTACTACTA
>CALXYJ010000043.1 GCA_944392945.1 uncultured Clostridia bacterium
AAAATAAATAAAAAATAAATAAAAATAAATAAAAAATAAATAAAAATAAATAAAAAATAAATAAAAATAAATAAAAAATAAATAAAAATAAATAAAAATAAATAAATAAATAAATAAATAGAAAAATAAATAGAAATAAATAATAAAAGAAAAGAGGAAAAATATGAGTACAATAGCTGCAATCTCTACGGCTCCGGGAATTGGAGGAATTGGAATTATTAGAATAAGTGGTGAAGAAACATTTAAAATAATAGAAAAAATATTTATTCCAAAAAATAAAAATAAAGAAATAAAAGGATATAATTTTAAATATGGTCATATTATAGATCCAAAGACAAATGAAATAATAGATGAGGTTTTAGTATCATATTTTATAAAACCTCATAGTTATACTACAGAAAACATGTGCGAAATAAATTCTCATGGTGGAAATATCGTAATGGAAAATATACTACAATTATGCTTAGAAAACGGAGCAGAATTAGCTGAACCAGGAGAATTCACTAAAAGGGCTTTTTTAAATGGAAGAATAGATTTATCACAAGCTGAATCAATTATAGATATTATTAATAGCAAAACCCAGAAAGAATCTAAAGCGTCTTTAAAGCAATTAGAAGGATTTTTGTCAAATAAAATAAAATATATTAGAAACGAAATTTTAGATGTGATGGTAGATATAGAAGCTAATATTGATTATCCAGAATATGATATAGAAGAAGTAACAGAAAGTAATACAAAAAATATGCTTATAAAAGTAAAAGACGATTTAATGAAATTGAAAGATACATTTGATAATGGAAAGATTATAAAAGAAGGAATAAAAATTGCTATAATAGGTAAGCCAAATGCAGGAAAATCATCATTATTAAATGCTTTGCTTAGAGAAGAAAGAGCAATTGTTAGTAAATATAAAGGAACTACGAGAGATAGCATAGAGGAATTTATGAATATTAATGGAATTCCTATAAAAATAATAGATACAGCAGGAATAAGAAAAGCGGAGGATGAAGTAGAGAAAATAGGGATAGAAAGAGCTAAAGAAATAGCGAATGATGCTGATTTATTAATTGCTATTTTCGATATAAGTGATAAAATGAATGAAGAAGATCTAGAAATAATAGATTTAATAAAAAATAGAAAAGCGTTAATAGTACTAAATAAAATAGATTTAGTAAATGATAACTTAAAAATAGATGATAGATTATTAAGTTTAAATAAAAAAATCATCAAAATATCAGCATTAAACAAAGAAGGGATAGAAGAAATAAATAATGCTATCTCAGATATGTTCAAAATTAATGATATTAATGTGGATAATGAAGTAATTGTAACAAATACAAGGCATAAAAATTTAATAAATAAAGCAATTAAGAGTACTGATAATGCATTATCAAGTATAGAAAATAATATGCCTATAGATATTGTTGCAATAGATATAAAAGGCATTTTAGAAAATTTAGGAGAAATAACTGGAGAAAATGTTTCTGAGAATATAATAAATGAAATTTTTTCTAAATTTTGCTTAGGAAAATAGCTTAATTTAACCGATAGATTAAGTGAAAATAACAAAAATAAACCCATAAATCAAGATGGCTCTAAGGAAAGAGCTGTTCGTAAAATAAAGACTAAAAGTCACTGCTTCCGTGGAACAATTTCAAAAATGTTCCACGGAGTGGGATTACGAAGAAAAAATAAAAATATAATAAAAATTATAAACGATTTTAATTGTTCCATAAAAAACGAAAAAAATACGGAGGTAAAATATGAAATATTATGCAGGAGAATATGATGTTGCAGTTATCGGAGCAGGACATGCTGGTTGTGAAGCAGGTTTAGCAGCTGCTAGAATCGGTATGAAAACTATTATTTTTTCTATTAGCTTAGATGCTGTTGCCAATATGCCTTGTAATCCACATATTGGTGGAAGCTCAAAAGGTCATCTAGTAAGAGAGATAGATGCATTAGGTGGAGAAATGGCTAAGAATATTGATAAAACATTGATTCAAATTAAAATGTTAAATACATCTAAAGGACCGGCAGTTCATTCCTTAAGAGCACAAGCTGATAGGAAGAAATATCAAGCAGAGATGAAACATACTGTGGAAAAGCAAGAAAATTTGAATATTAAACAGGCAGAGATTACAAAGATAAATATTAAAGATGAAAAAGTTGAAAGTATAGAGACAAGTGTTGGAGCTGTATATAAAGTAAAAGCGGTAATTTTAGCTACAGGTACTTATTTAAAAGGAAAAATTTTTATGGGAGACTTTTCAAAAGAAAGTGGACCAGATGGTGTTTTTCCAGCAAATGAGTTATCAGATTGTTTAAAAGACTTAGGAATTAAGATTTTAAGATTTAAAAC
The DNA here is from genome assembly GCA_944392945.1 of uncultured Clostridia bacterium. Classification (GTDB taxonomy): domain Bacteria; phylum Bacillota; class Clostridia; order TANB77; family CAG-508; genus Merdicola. Next base: position 2,363 of record CALXYJ010000043.1, read on the forward strand.
GGGTACACCAGCAAGAATAAATAAGAAAAGTATTGATTTTTCAAAAATGGAAATACAAGAAGGTGACAAAGATATAATTCCTTTTTCATTTATGGATAAGTCGCCAGATATAGAGCAAGTTCCTTGTTATTTGACCTATACTAATAGTAAAACACATGAAATCATAAGAAAGAATTTAGACAGATCTCCATTGTTTTCTGGAGAAATATCTGGTACGGGACCTAGATATTGTCCTTCAATTGAAGATAAAGTAGTTAGATTTGCAGATAAAGAGAGACATCAAATATTTGTTGAACCAGTTGGATTGGATACAGACGAGATGTACATACAAGGAATGAGTTCATCTTTACCAGAAGATGTACAAATAGAAATGTATAGGACAATTCCTGGATTAGAAAATGCAGAGTTTACTAGATCTGCATATGCGATAGAATATGATTGTATAGATCCTTTAGAATTGCAATTAAGCTTGGAACACAAGAAATACAAGGGATTGTTCTTTGCAGGACAAATTAATGGAACGTCAGGATATGAAGAAGCTGCATGCCAAGGTCTTATTGCAGGAATTAATGCATCAAGAGAAATACAAAATAAAGAACCTATTATTTTACATAGATATGATGGATATATAGGAGTTTTAATTGATGATATAGTTACAAAAGGAACTAATGAACCTTATAGAATGATGACATCAAGGGCAGAGTATAGATTATTATTAAGGCAAGATAATGCTGATTTAAGACTAACAGAAATAGGACATGAAGTTGGTCTTATATCAGAAGAAAGATATCAAAAGTTTTTAAAGAAAAAACATGATATTGAGATTGAAAAAGAAAGAATTTGTAATAAAGTAATAAAACCTTCAGAAAAGGTTAACAATTTCTTGGAAAAACATAACTCATCAAAGATTAATAATGGCGTAAAGTTAGCAGAATTACTAAGAAGGACGGAATTAACTTATAAAGATTTAGAAGAGATAGATGAAGATAGACAAGATTTAAGTGAGCAAGTAAAAGAAGAAGTTGAGATACAAATAAAATATGAAGGATATATTAAATTACAAAATCAACAAGTAGAAAAAGCAAAGAAATTAGAAAATAAATTGATACCAGAAGATATAAATTATGAGCTAATTGGGGGAATTCGCTTAGAAGCTAGGCAGAAATTGAGTAAATTAAGACCACGTTCAGTAGGGCAGGCCTCAAGAATATCAGGAGTTTCACCAGCAGATATATCAGTAATACTAATATATTTAGAACAATTGAAAAGAAATAATAAAGGAGAATAGATATGCAAATCGAAGAATTTTCGCAAAAAATTAGTGCCAACATGAGTAAGATTAATGTGAAATTAACAGAAAAACAAATAAAAAACTTCTATTTATATATGAATCTTTTGATTGAATGGAATCAAAAAATTAATTTAACATCGATTGTAGAGCCAGATGAAATAATAATAAAACATTTTGTTGATTGCGGAACAATTTTAAAATATATAAATGATGATGATAAAATCATCGATGTAGGAACTGGTGCGGGATTTCCTGGTATTCCAATAAAAATATTAAAAGAAAATGTTAATATTACTTTAGTTGATTCTTTAAATAAGCGAGTTGTATTTTTAAATGAGATTTGTGCTAAATTAAAATTAGAAAATGTAAATATTATTCATTCAAGAGCTGAAGATTTAGCTATAAATAATCAATATAGAGCAAAATATAATAAAGCTGTTTCGAGAGCAGTTGCTAATCTAAGTACATTATCAGAATATTTGTTACCATTTATAAAAATAGATGGAAAAATGATTGCGATGAAAGGTTTTGAAATAGAAGAAGAGATAAATAATGCTAAAAAAGCAATTAATATTCTAGGTGGAAAAATAGAAAAAATAGAAAAATTTAATTTAATTGATACAGAAAATAAAAGAAGTATTGTAGTAGTAAAAAAAGTGAATGATACACCAAAGCAATATCCAAGAAAAGCCGGAAAACCAGCAAAAGAGCCAATAAGATAGAATTCAAAATGTAAAAAAAAATAAAAAATATTCTTAAATTTCATTGACATATTAGTCATATTTATATATGATTAATATGTTAATTTTTTTATCTTTTTTTCGATATAATAAGTTATCAAAAATGGATGAAAAGCTTGATATATAGCTATTTTCATGGATATCAGAATATTAAGTGAGGGGGAATAATTTTGGGAAAAATAATTTCTGTAGCAAATCAAAAAGGGGGAGTTGGTAAGACAACTACAACAGTCAACTTAAGTGCGGGACTAGCTAGTAGAGGAAAGAAAGTTTTAATCATAGATGCAGATCCACAAGGAAATGCTACTAGTGCTGTAGGAGTTGATAAAGATTGTGAATTATCAACATATGACGTATTAGTAAATGAAATAGATATGAATGAAGTTATACAAGAAACAAATACAAAAAAATTAGATATTTGCCCTTCAAATATTAATTTAGCAGGAGCAGAAGTACAACTTGTATCAATGGTTTCAAGGGAGCAAAGGCTAAAAGAGCAACTTGATAAGATAAAAGATAACTATGATTATATTTTAATAGATTGTCCACCATCACTAGGATTAATAACTTTAAATGCTTTTACAGCATCTGATAGTGTTTTAATTCCTGTACAATGTGAATATTTTGCTCTAGAAGGGTTAGGACAATTAATGAATACTGTTAATTTAGTAAAAAAACATCTAAATAAAGAGATTTATATAGAAGGAGCTGTTCTTACAATGTATGACTTAAGGACAAATTTAGCTAATCAAGTTGTAAGAGAAGTAAAAAAATATTTTGAAAATAAGGTCTATAAAACAGTAATACCAAGGAATGTAAAACTTAGTGAGGCACCTAGCTATGGTATGCCAATTATAGCGTACGATCCAAAATCTAAAGGAGCAAAGGCATATGATAAATTAGCTAAAGAATTTATAAAAAGAACTTCAGAAGAATAGAGGTTTCAACAGACAGTGTTGAATAAAAATTATAAGGAAAGGATGCTGATATAAATGGCTAAAAAGACAGGATTGGGAAAAGGTTTAGACGCTTTATTTGCAAGTACAATTGAAGAAGAAAAGAAAGAAGAAGAAAGACAAGCTGGGGAAAGAATACATAAACTTAAGGTAATAGATATAGAGCCTAATAGAAATCAGCCAAGGAAGAATTTTGATGAGGAAAGCTTAGAAGAATTGGCTAATTCTATAAAACAATATGGATTAATACAACCAATAATAGTTACCAAAAAAGATAATTATTATGAAATAGTTGCAGGAGAGAGAAGATGGCGAGCTTGTAAAAAGGCAGGATTAACGGAAATTCCAGTTATTATTCGTGATAATGATGAAAGAAGAAATAAAGAAATAGCATTAATAGAAAATATACAAAGAGAGGATTTAAACCCTATAGAAAAAGCCATGGGAATAAGAAGTTTAATGGAAGACTATGGCCTTACTCAACAACAAGTTGCGGATATATTGGGAAAAGCAAGAAGTAGTATTGCCAATACTGTAAGAATTCTTAACTTGGATAAAAGAGTTATTGACTTAGCTCTAGAGGGAAAATTAACTGAAGGACATTGCAAATCTATATTGGCTGTACCTGATAAAGATAAGCAATATGCAATGGCTCTATATATAATTCAATCAGGAGATACTGTAAGAGATGCAGAAAAGAAGATGGCTAGAAATAAAACTAAAACTAATAGGGATAGAAAATATGAACCTATATATAGAGATATAGAGACATCTTTTAGAGATTTCTTCGGAACAAAAGTTAAATTAGATGCAGGAAAAAGAAGCGGAAAGATCATTATAGAGTACAGCAATAATGATGATTTAGAGAGAATATTGGACTTAATTAAGAAATAAGGAAGGAAAAATATGGAGAATTTTATAGAAGTATTGAATAACGGATATGTAATTTTAGGAGTTATATTAGTAAACATAATATTGATATTACTATATATATCTAATAATGTTAAGTTAAAGAAGATAAATAAGAAATATACTGATTTTATGAAGAAAATTGGAAATGGCAAAAATATAGAAGATGACTTGAAAGTATACATAAATAGAGTAGAAAAAGTGGAAAATGATAATAAGGAATTAGCTGAATTTTGTGAATCACTAAATAAAGAATTAAATAAATCTATCAAAAAGGTTGGAATAGTTAGATATAATGCATTTAAAGATACAGGAAGTGATTTAAGTTTTGCTTTAGCATTATTAAATGAAAATAATGATGGGGTTGTATTAAATGGAATATATTCAAGAGAAATGTCAAATATATATGCAAAGCCAATAGTTGCAGGAAAATCTAATTATACAATTTCAGAAATGGAACAAGAAGCTATAAATAGGGCAATAGAAGCTAATGGATATAATATAGTTAAATAATATAGGAAAAGTTACTAATTTCGGTTAGTAACTTTTTTTTGTATATAAGAAAACCACGTGCTATGCGCGTGGTTCAAAAAAAGCGATAGCAATGTATGAAAAACCTCCAA
>CALXYJ010000044.1 GCA_944392945.1 uncultured Clostridia bacterium
AAATTCTAATTCGTTTTCAGCTGGAGCCACAATTTGTTTTACAAATTCATCGTTTTTAAATTCACCTAAAAGTATATATTCGAGATTCTCTAAAAAAAACACATAATATTTACTTTTACCATTTTGACTAGCTGTTGCACCTATATAATTCTCCTTATCATTAAGAACTGTAATACCTTCAATATTATAGTCAATATTATCTATATTAATTGAACCATCTATACTATCTATACTTTTAAAATTCTTTATTTTACATGCTTTTGTATAATTAATATCTAGAGTAATATCAGATTTTCCAGTTATTTCATTAGTTTTAACATCTTTAATAAGACCGGTATAACTTTTATGAATTTGAACTGGTTTTCTATACATATAAATAAAACCTAAGATAATAAAAAATAATACAGAGATAAAAAATATGAAAAAAAATATTTTTTTATATTTTTTTTTACTTGACATAGCTTATATGTTTAGGTGCTCTGTAAGGTTGCCATGGGTTAGTGTAAGAATGACCATTCCAGAACCTAGCAAATTGAATTTCTCCTCTTGCCTTTTTATACTGAGGATTCTTATATAAATATGAAATTCTATCATAGCAATACGATACTGTCTCGTATGGTTTAATTGTGCTAGTTGGTAGCATAGATGCTATCGATAATGCTGTGCTTACTCCTGGCCAATAAAATGAAGTTATAAAACTTGCATATGAATATAATGTTGATTTTGAACCACTTTTATTTGCAGTATCTGCTAAAGATTTTAGCTTATCCAAATCTTTGACACCCATATTAGCTACTTTTTTTGTATATTCATAGAATGAAGGTGTGCCAGTACTCTTTGTGATTTTATCTTCTTCATAAACTCTTTCAATTATGTTACCTTGGTTATCAATATATACTTCTGACTCCATTGCACTAACAGGATTAGTTGTAGATAATGATAATGTAAAAACAGTTGATAATAATATAATACTTTTATTTATTCTTTTCTTTAAATACATCAATACTACCTCCATTTAAATTTAATTGATAATATAATTTTTATTGAATAATTAGTTTTTTAAGTTTCTTATGATTCAATTTTTATATTTATTTAACCATAATTCCCTATATTTTACATATTTTTTTAAGGAAATAGTATCAAATATGAGAAAATATGTCAATATTACAATTTTATTTAATTATCACATGTTATATTTTGTATAAATATAACATGTCTCAACTTGATATACTTATTATTATTATTATTTAACGTACTATTTTTCCTATAAGTAAAATATGAATTTCGTGATATTAATATTAAGCGAAATTGGAATATCAAATACTTGAAAATACTAGATATATATTATTGACAATAATTACTACTTGATTTATAATCTTGTTAGATAATAAATATTAACAAAGGTGGTAAAATATATGAAGGTATATCCGATAAGAAATAAAGAAAAATTAAACAAAATAGAATTAATATTAAAAGCTACTAACAAAAGAAATTATTTATTATTCGTGTTAGGCACTAATACAGGATTAAGAATATCGGATATATTAAAATTAAAGATACAGGATGTTAAGGGGCAATTTATAAACATCACAGAACAAAAAACACAAAAGAAAAATACTATTAAAATAAATAAAAAACTTAAAGAAGCTATAAAGGAATATCTAAAATCTTTAAAAAAATATAATGATGATACAGTTTTATTTTCATCAAGAAATGGGGTTAATAGACCAATAAGCATTAGAAGAGCACAACAAATAATTAAAGAAATAGCTATAAAAGTTGGAATAAATGAAAATATAAACACTCACAGTTTAAGAAAATCATTTGCTTATAATGTTTATAAATTAAGTAATAACAATATAGGTTTAGTTATGGAGCTTTTAAATCATTCTAAAGAAATAATAACACTAAAATATTTATGCCTTCTAGAAGAACAAAAGGAAAATATCATTGACTTATTAGGTATTATATAAAATAGATATATTAACTAATAAATATACAAAAAGAGTATATATCATAGCATTTATATATACTCTTTGATTTTGAATTATTTTATTTATCTATTAAATTCAACATTCCACTCAGGCTTATACTTTCCTATTAACATTTTTTCTAATTGTTTTGTAATTTGTATAGCTTCATCATTATTTCCAACAATTATTATACCTATTTTTATTTCATCTTTATATTTATTCATTTTACTAGATGAATTAGTACCTCTAGCACTATCACTTTTTCTTATGTAGTCTGTAAGTCTTTTTCTAAATCCACCATTGTTTAATTCTATTGCTCTACCTATATAAACTACTTCCCCTTTGTAGTATGCTTTATATATACCAACGCAACTATTATAATCACTTAATTCACCTTGAAGTGTTCCCAATATTCCTATCTTTTTTTCACATGAATCCCACTTATCTACTGTTTTCCCACCTATTTTTTTGTTTCTATTCTGAGCATACATTTGTGAAGTTAAGATTTTTTGAGATGTTTTTCCTAAAAATTTAAATATACCCATACATCCTCCTATATATGTTAAAATAATATTATATTATACATAAAAAATATACAAAATAATACATTTTATTTAAATAATTATATTTTTTCAATAAATATGCAAATAAAAATATCTTTTTCTAATAATTTACTTATTTTCACTATGTAAAGATATATAATGAGTATATATGATTGAATATATAATACAAAAAATAGTTATAATAAAAATAAATATTGATTAATTTATATATTTTGCTTATAATAAATTTTAGTTATAATAAAAAAACATAATAAAAAAAATATAAATAAGCAATTTTAAACAATAAAAAACCACCAACTGCCATTGGTGGATAAAATATTAATCTAAATTAAATTAGAGTACTATTTGGTAAAGGTAAAGCACTGAATACATATACTTTACAATCAAATCTTAATGCTCTAGCTCGTCCAATTGCTTGTATTAGCTCAGAGTATATAAAATATAATTGTATATTAGTTAAGAAAATATCGGTTTCGTTTTCGTATGTGTTAAGGTCGAATTCGTAACCATATTTTTTTACTCTTTTTACTTTCCAATTTTTAGATGTTGGATTTTTTCCAGTTAGCAAAAAATAGTATCCTTCTATCATATTGCTATTAGTGTGAGGGGTACCTATAACACCTAAATTTTTCCCCTTATACTTATCTAGACCTTCACAAGCACCAAAGTGTGCTATTTTCATTTTACCTGTACCTTCTAATTCAATTAATTCATTATTTTTAAATGTTATTATATAATCAAATCTATCATCTTTTAATATCTTATCTAATGCTTTTGTACTCTTACTAGTAGTATTCTTTATGGCTTGTCTGCTCCAAGCATAATTACAATTACAATATATCTTGCCTTTTAGCTCTACATTATCTATTTTGATAAACTCTATATGATAGCTTGATAGATATTTTTTAATAAAAGGTATATGTATATTTTCATCAAGTGTAGCACTTAATATAACAACCTTTTTAAATTTGCCTAATTCCATTATGGAACTAGCACTTACAGTACTTATATAATCTTTATTTTCGTGTAGTTTTATAGCTTCTACTTTAAAAATATTAAATATATTAGTATTTATCGTTTTTGTGTAATCCTTATCTATGCACCATTTTAAGAAGCTAGTCAATAATTTTGTTAGTTGCTTTTGCTCTTTTAGTAATGGATTTTCTATATAATTACCAATATTCTCATCAAGTACATAATAAAGTTTTTCTAATATATCAAAGATTTCTGTATAAAATATATTTTCTTTACTACTAACTTTAAATCTAAATAACAATTCTATTATTTCTTTAAAATCTCCAACTTTAAAAATATTGTTATTAACAAAAGTCTTTAAAAAATCTTCATCAAGTATTATAGTATCGATTTTATTATTATTTACACCATAGCTAATACGATGGTGAGTAAATAAAAGACTACTAGCATTTGGTATTGCTTTTAAATCATCTATATATTTTTTTAAATCTTCATAGTAAGTTGGTATTTCATAATTTACATTACTTTTGATTAATTCATTTATTTTAGATATTTCATTAAAAATAACATCTTGCACCATAGAATTTAAACCTAATCTATAATAACATTCTATTTCATCTTTCAGTTTTGTTGGAAGATTAACTGTATCTAATGCCTTAACATATAGTAAATCTAAATTCGGTTGCTTTTGTGTTATCCTATCATACAATTCTTGTCCAAGTTGGTGGTTAGATACACCTATTAATACATTATTCAAATTCATATTCGTTATCATCTCGGTTTTACCACTACCCGTTACAGTTTTTATAAGCATTACAGTATTATCATCAAGTTGGTTTATCTGTAATGGTATCATATCCATTTGCTTTTGCATTTCTTCAAGTGTAATAGTAGGTATATCCTCTATTTTCTTAACTGTACTTTCCTTTTGATAGTATTTTTCTTTTATGTTTAAAACATTGCACTCACAATAATACTTGCAATAATTACTACACCTTGTAGGAGCGTATCCATAGTTTACTGCACTTGTATATGTACTATATTTATTTTGCCAATTATTATATCTATTGTTTATTAGAGTATCTTCTAAAAGAGTCGGATATCCTTTACTTTCATATAAGTTAAAACTTAAGTGTTGGATTTCCTTATGTTCTAATTTTTCACCATTAACAAAATTATTAAATAAAGTACATTTACTTTTTAGATTTTCAAAATCTATTGTTATTCTATTTGTTTTTTGTCCTTTAATAGTTTGAATTTTTGTAGATACATTCTTATTCTTATCTATATCAAAATTATAAGTAAAACTAAATTCAAAATTATCATATTTTATAATATTCATTTTTGGAAGGTTTTTGTCCATTTCCCAATTAGATATATTATAGAGGTTTGGACAATTTTCTTCCATTTTTGATGTGTTTATTGCAAAAGGAAATTTATTATATATATTCAGTCCAATCTTTTTACAAAATTTCTTTAACTCTTTTGCACCATTTTCCTCATATCTAATATAAATAGCATTAATAGTAGCATTTAATAAATTATCTATATTTAAAGTGTTTAATGGATTATAAAAAGCTACATTTTTTCCACCTACCCAAAGACGAGATAAGTCTTTGCAGTTTTTATCACAATCTTTGAATACTTCCATTAGCATTAATTGTAATGCATTTTTTATTTGTGGGTATTCTATAACTTCATTTAATTTCCAAATAGCTCTAAATCTATTAAAATTATCTGTACTTGAAAATGTTTCATATATAAAAGTAGGAGCTAAACCTAAATCAGTTGCATTTTCTAAAAAGTCTTTTATAGATATTCCATTGTCAAAATCAAGACTCAACATATAAGCACACTTGAAGTTTATATTTTTTGCTCCACCCTCCATAAAAGAACTTTTCCATATAGCACCTTTATTACCTACTAAGTCAACAAAAGCATTGAAATCTATTTCTTTTGTATTTTCTTCTAGACAAATCTTATTTTGTATTGCTCCTATTACTCTATTACTTGGTTTAATCATCTTTGTATTTTCCAAGATGTTAACTTTTATCTTTTGCATATATACACTCTCCTTTCGTTAAAATTAAGATTTTATTAAAACCCTTTTTAAAATTATCCCTATGTTTTAGGATACGACTATAATATGTAAAACTTTACATAAAATTGTAAATTTTTATTGTTTTTTGTTAATATTAATGAAAACGTTTTATTTTTTAATTTTAAGCAATATGCATATATTTATAATATAATAAGACTAAAATATTTCTGAAAAGACTTTTAAATAACCTCAGTTGTCTTATGATAAATAATTACTTATATATATTTCAAGAAAATATAAATAACAGTTATTTATATTTTCAGCTATTTTATTTTTATCTTAATATAATACTAATAATCATATAGAATACCTTACAAGTGCCCTCAAATTGCTCCTGAAGGTATATTTACTATGTAGCTTGTATGTAGTTTTATTAGCTTCTAGATACATAAACCTACATACACACTTTTAATTTAATAACAAATACCGCCAAATACAAAATAGCCCCTGCTATTCCAATAAGCATTCCAATAACGACTAGATTTTGGAATTGACTTATTTTTCTTTGTTGCAACGGAAAAACCTTCTTCAGAATTTCACTTTTAGAATTTTATTTTTCAAGAAGCTAAACCCATTGATATTACTTGTATGTAGATATTCCAACTTTAATATGCTTAATGTTAGTGCTTATTGGAATTGGATTTTCAGAAAATGTTCAAATTATATGTATAAAACACCTAACATTTACATTCTAATATCTAAAGTCTATATTCACCCATTTATATTGTATGTAATAAAAAAAGAAGGTTTATTTACCTTCTAAATAGTTTAAGAGTAATGAATACTTACTCAATTTTTAAAGCTTTGAAATATAAAAATAATTTTTTCATTTATTTTTTATATCATGTTATTAAATCTATTTTATTTATAGTATTACTTATTTTATGGAAGTTTTTTTAAAATTCTATCAAATTCTAATTCGTTTTCAGCTGGAGCCACAATTTGTTTTACAAATTCATCGTTTTTAAATTCACCTAAAAGTATAT
>CALXYJ010000045.1 GCA_944392945.1 uncultured Clostridia bacterium
TCGAGGTGTAGCGCAGTTGGTAGCGCGCGTGGTTTGGGACCATGAGGTCGCAGGTTCGATCCCTGTCACCTCGACCAATTTAAAGGATTTTTTAAGAAATTCTAGAAAATTTCAAAAAAGTCTAAAATAAGAAAAAGCAGATGTCTGTAGCGATGCAGTACCTGCTTTTAATTTTATTAAATTCTATAAAATGCCCTTAAATGCCGAAAAATTTTCAAAAATAAATTTCAAGAATTAATTTTTTATCTAAAAAAATTTCCAAAAAATTTCAAGAATAGCTATCCCTTATTCATACTGGATTAGGAGGAATTACATTGCCAACTTTTGTACCACATAAAATGAGTGAAGACTACAAAATAGTAGAATTTTATCGTGTTAATAAAGATTTATCTTGATTAGATATTATTATATCTAGTTGTAAATTATTAACTATTTTTTCTATTTTTGGCTTTATTTCATTCCACATATCTTTTAAATTTTGATCTGCTAATTGTTCTTCAATTTTATTTATGCCAAACCATTCAGTTTTTTCTTTATCTTTTTCTGCAATTTTTTTATATAAAGAAAGAATAGACTTATTTTCTAAATCTATTCTGATAATATTTGTATATAAAAAATCTAAAATAATCTTGGAGCTTTGCTAATTACTTTTTCTGTGATTTCAGGATAGTATGCCATATATGCAATATGTTTTATTATATACACCACACTATTTAAAATGTTTGACTTTGGAAATAAATATTTTATTTTCTCAAATTTTTCAAGATAAGACTTGTCTATATTATTTTGTTGCATTATATTTTTATATTTTTTCCATTCTCCCAAAAAACTTATATTGTTCGCTTTACCCCTTCTTATAAATTCTGTTATTTCAAAAGCTAATTCTTTTTCTATATCTTTACTTAATAGAAAACCATAAATATCATCTCTCGTACTAAAATCTTTCATTTTAATAATTTGTTCTACTAAATCTTTTCCTTTTTCAATGTCAAATGTACTTTTAGTCAGACCATAAATTGTGCATAATTCTTCTAATGATTTTGGTTGTATTTGTTGAAATAAACTTTTATTGAAATATGATGGCATATAACAAAATAATTTATTATAATCTTTAAATGTGTCCCATATCTTTTTATCATTAAAGTTTATACAATTGTAATCCATTCCTGTAATCTTTTTTAATTCATATAAAGTATCTATTCCAGTATCTGCAAATATATAAATATGCACTAAATATCTTATAAGGTTATTATCAATATAAGTAGTATCATAACTAATATTTTTTGTAACGATTTCTTTAACATATTTCATAATATTTGGATAATAAGTATTGCTAAAAAAATAATAAAATTCAGGTGCTTTTTCTCCATTTAACCCATAAGACATTTCATATTCTAGGCCATAGTCAAGTGGATTTAATTCACTTATACCTAATAAATATGCTATATATGAATTACTTCCCATACCTCGTAAAAGATAGTATTCGTTATCTTCTTTTGCTTTTTTTGCAATTTGGTAATTTAATATAAACAAACTTTCATAATTATTTTTACAAATCAGATTTAATTCATTTTCATATCTCGTTTGTATTTGTTTTGGGATTTCTTGTCCATAAATTTCTTTTAATCTTCTGTTACAAACACTTTCCATTGCAATATTAGCATCCTCTAATTTGTATTGGCATTTTGTTATATATTCCTCTATATCTATGATTTCTTTTAGAAAACATTTTAAATGATATTTTTCTGAACTTTTACGCTGTGAATTAAAATCACATACAGCTATTAATTTATCTTTATATGGCTCTATTTCTGTTTTTATTTGAATTATTTCATCTTCTGAAGAAGCTATGTCACCACTAAAATGTCGTCCCATTCTCTTGTATTCTAAAAATTCATAATTCAAATTAAATATATCATCATTTTTTTCAACTTTAATCTCTAATAATTTTCCGTGATAAAGTCTAATTCCTGATTTGTTATAGTTCTTAAATGCTTTGCTTTTATATAACATTTTTATTACTTCGTCATCTGTTATAATTGTAACCATATCCATTAGTTCATTTGCATACCCATTTTGTATTAAAACTTTTTGTATTTCAGGTGTATTTAATTCTTCTATGTTTCCATATGCTATAAATCTATCAAATACTTGCTCTTTTGTCATATCTGCTAATTTGATATTCTTTAATTCATTTTTAACTTTTTCATATGTTATAACATTTTTATTACCTTGTTCCATTTTCAAGACCTCCATAAAAAGTATAACATATAAATTTTTTTTCGTCTTGTGCTTCTCACATCTAAATTATACAGTGTTAAAATGTGTATGTTTCCATATCTTCCAATATAACAGCTTTATCTGTAAAATCTTTGATTTTTTCTTTATTTTCAGTGTGCATTGGTATAACTGCATTTGGCTTTGTTATTTCTATTACTTGATTAAATGCTGTATAATCTGCGTGACCACTTACGTGTAAATTATATATATCTATATTCAATTCCTTCATTTTATCTAAGAATTTCTTATATATTTCTTCTTTTTGATAGCCTTCCCACATTGAATAGACAACACAACAATTATCTAATACCTTTTGTTTTAGCCTTTCTATATCTTTTAACATTGATACACGAATATTCATTATAAATTTGCCGTGAAGTAATTTTCCAGTTTCGTTTATTCTTTCTTGAAATGGCTCAATATATTTTTTATATTCTTCTTTATCTCTTTTTATATATACACTACCTGGCAAATATACCCCCACATCTTTTGAGTTTAAAGCATTTGGTATTTTTTGTGTTACTAATTGTAATACATTACTTAAAACTATATCGTGAATAACAGTTTTTCCTGTTCTATTTGCTACTCTTTGCATTGTTGTAACTCTATCAATATTTGTTGTAGACATTAGCATTAGAACTTGGTCATATTTTTTTGTTTTTTCTACTATATCCTCTACTAATTCTGTTTCTGTTTTGCTTTTTACTTGTTCTCTTGAAAGTGTAGTTCCTTCTGTTATTAGTAAATCTATTTTTCCTATCTTTTTGAGTGTACTTTCTAATAAAACACCTTTATATCCGTGATTTCTAAAATCTCCTGTGTGCAATATTCTTTTTCCTTCTGCTTCTATTAGTATCATAAATGAGTTATATGCACTATGGTCTACTATATATGGAGTAATCTTCATATCCTTTATTGTAATTGTCTTTCCTTCTTCAAGATTTATAGTTTTTCTATGAATTTTACCTTTATTTTTTGAAAAGCAAAATACAGTTTCAAAAATTTTTCTACTTAAATCAGATATATATACAGGCACACCATCTAAAATATCATCTATTCTTCCCATATGGTCTTGGTGATTATGTGTAATAAATACTCCGTCATATGCTGGCTCTCCTATTGTTAAACCTTCTATATTTTCTAATCTTTTTACTCCATCTAAATCATCACCAAAATCTATAATTATTTTGGCTTCTTTTGATGATATTTCTGTGAATACTCCACCTATTTGATTTGTTCCTTTTAAAATTCTTACTTTCATTTTTTACCCCATTTTACTATATAATGTTTTTATATCTATTTTACTTTCTTGTCCTATTGAATAAACTCTAATGTTTTCTTCTTTTATCTTGTTCTCAATATTTTTTTGTAATCTTCCATTTTTTTGGTCATCATCAAAGCCAAAAATTATTAACCCACATTTAGGTAAAATTGACGTTGGAATTGGAATAGGAATGTCTATAATTTCATCAAAAATCTTATTCAAGTTTTTTATATATTCAGTATAAACATCTAAAATTTCATCATATCTCTTTTCAATTTCTTCATCATATCTCTTGATTTGTTTCACTACATCCGGAATTGTTGTTGATTTAATCTCTCCATTTGAGAAATGTTTTGCCTCAACAAATCTTAGTTGTCTTTCTTCTATTCCATATAAAAGTATATCAATTCTATTTTGTTTTCTTATTGTCTTATCGCTTTCTATAATTTCTCTTTCAAAGGCAACCTCTACATCTAATACAACATATCCTTTTGGTAAATTTGATATAACATTTCCATTTTTACAAATATTAGATACTCCTTTATCTTCTGGTGAAGCATATAATTTTGCTCTTTCTTTTATATTTTCATATCCATCATAAAAATTAGCTATTGCACCTACTTCATTCCCATCTGCTACATATGTTGGATGATATTCTTTTGGTACAAATGCAAACTTTGAATTTGTCATAAATCTGTCTTCATAATCAAATAATAACTTTTTATAGTAGTAAAAGTTTAATCTATTTTCCCTAATAGTTGGATATACTACTCCTTTTTTTATATCTTTTAGTAATTTGTCTTTAAAAAGACTATCATTCTTTAGCCTTTTAATAATACCATCATTATATAATCTTCTTTTAAATTCTACTAGCTTCTCCATACTAAACTCCTTTTATTTCTTTAAATATATTGTGTTATAAAATTATGCTATAATATTTTTTATTTAATACTATTGTTTGTTTTTGTATCTCTATGTCAATCCTTTATACTAGAAAATATATTTCTCAAAATTATAAGTTAATTACTCATAATCATAACCAAAATCTATATTTATTTGTGCTTCTTTTGATGATATTTCTGTGAATTCTTCACCTATTTGATTTGTTTCTTTTAATATTGTTACTTGCATATCTTAATTCTCCATTTTTAGTAATATTCTTTTTTTAATTCTTCATCTATCTCTATAAATTTATCAAAATTTATTCTTTTATCCTTTTGGTTACACTTTTTTATTTCCTCAAAAGCATATTCTAATTGAGGATGGACTTGTTCAGTAAGAATAATTCCATTTATCATTTTTATTTTTTGTTTTCTCAATATATCGAAACCTCTTAAATCTGTGCCTTTTTCCTGTGCAGGCTTTGCTTTTTTAGGTTCAATATGAAAATCTCTCATTAAACAAACATAAAAAAATAATTCTGATAATACCCCTAGAGATTTATTATCTTTTACTTTCAATTCTATCACATTCAACGTGTTGCCCTCAATTCCCCATAAATCTATGGCAGACTTACCCCCAGTAAATAATCTTGTATTTCTTGACTTTTTTTCATAAAAAGTTCCAACTGGTAATTGGTGATAAAAACAATTTACATTTAATCCTAATTCTTCATTGGCTTTTTGGGTATGATTTGCTAAAAACATTTCCAACTTAGCTTCTGGGTGTTTAGGTTCTTTTTCCTCATTATTAACAGGTATATTATATATTAAATCATTATTTTTAAAGTATTTGTTATAAAATTCTTTTGCTCTTTGTTCTAATTCTTTTGACATAACAAACCAATCAAAAAGTTCATTAAAACAATAAACTCTATATAAAAATCTATTATAATGTCCATCGCATTTTATAGTATCATCTATATTTAATTTTAAAATAACTTCATTATATCCTTTTGCTTTACCTAGTAATGCCCAAGCTTCAAAAGCAGCTCTATTTTCTTGCATATTTGCATTTATGCAACTCGAATTCATTGTTAATATTAACTTGTTATCTTTCTCTGTAAATATTATACTTTTTGGAATATCTATCCCTTTTAATCTTTCCAATTTGCATTTCATCATTTTTTCCTTCTTAAAATAATCTTTTATTTTATTTTAAAATTAGTATAGCATATAAAAATATTTTTTTCTACTTGTGCCCAAATTTAAAATCATAACCACCCGTAAAACGGGTGGTTTGCTCTGCGCCTAGAAGGCTTTTGTACAGGTCCTTCTGGGCTTAAGCCCTTCTGAATGGTCTGTCAACCGCATTTCTTTCTCAGGCTACCACTTAAGTGGTCCTAACCCTTTTTTTATTTTTCCGTATATTTCCATTCTCCTATATTTGGGTACAACTACTATATGATATTTGCAATTCCAAGCACTGTGTGCTAAACTACTTTTGTCTATTTTCATAGATAAATCTCCTCCTTTGATTTGGTAGTGTCAACTAAATTTATATTTTATTTAGTTACACCCCTGTATTTTTAAGAGTTTCATCATTTTTTTGTAATAA
>CALXYJ010000046.1 GCA_944392945.1 uncultured Clostridia bacterium
TATTACAAAAAAATGATGAAACTCTTAAAAATACAGGGGTGTAACTAAATAAAATATAAATTTAGTTGACACTACCTAAAATTATCGGGAGGAAAAGTATATGAAGAATTCAGAAGAAGTTTTAAAGAAAATTGACGAAATTCCAAATTTACAAAGAGAAGTAACAGAGCAAGTTGTAAAACGAGAATTAGAAGAAGCTAAAGAATATGGAAGTTTAGAAAATTTCTTAAAGAGTATTGTTGGAGAAGAAAACTTTAAAAATGAAGAAATAACTAAGAAAAAATTAATAGATTACTATATGGAAAATATTCCATACATGGGGTATTGTCATAAATTTTGGGATGTAAAAAAGAATTTATTAAAAAATAAATATCAAATTGATTGGTATACTCCATCAGAAGAAAATCCGGATATAATATATGATTAAAATTATGAACTTTAGGGACGTCCCTAAAGTTCATAATTTTTTTGTATATCAATTTTATAAAAAGTTAGAAGTTATTACGCATATAATGTGAACAAATTGTAAATTTTTTAAAAAGTTATTGACTTGGAGTTAACTCTAAAAAATAAAATTTTAGTAAATAAATAAAAAGGAGGAAAAAAATGAGTAAAAAAATTATAGCTTTAATTATTGTTATCATTTTAATATTAATAGTTGGAGGAGTGATATATATTGCAAATCAAAATTCAACTGAAAGCAATAATACAAATAATAATCAAGAAAACTTAGCAGATCAAACAGAAACAGAGAATCAAGCAAGTAGTAATAGTGTAGTAACAGATGAAAATGGAGAAGAAAATACAGAAACAGAAGCTGGAAAAACACTAGTTGTATATTTTTCTGCTCAAGGTCATACAGAAGAAGTTGCACATAAAATTGCGAACAATTTAAATGCTGATATATTCGAGATTGAGCCAGTGGATGAATATTCTTCTGATGATTTAGATTGGACAGATGATAATTCAAGAGTAACAAAAGAACATGAAGATGAATCTTTAAGAAATGTTGAACTTGTTTCTACAAGTGTAGATAATTGGGATAGTTATGATACTGTATTAATTGGATATCCAATATGGTGGGGAATAGCAGCATGGCCAGTGGACACATTTGTTAAAGCAAATGATTTTACAGGAAAAACAGTTATTCCATTCTGTACATCATCTTCATCAGGATTGGGAGATAGTGGAGACTTACTTGCAGAAGAAGCAAATTCTGGAAATTGGTTAGATGGACATCGTTTTAGATCTAATCCATCAGACTCTGACATTAATAATTGGACAGACAGCTTACAATAAACTATGATTTTGAACTCTAGGGACGTTCCTTAAAGTTCAAGAAAAATTATAAAGAAAAGTTTTTACTGAACACAATCAATAGCTATAGTATTTCTAGTTTGATTGATTCAAAATTATTTATAAATAGGAATTCTAATATGTGCTAATTGCAGTTAGCAGCAGTTAGCACATATATACATCCCCTTTTATTATGGGTATAAATCCCATTTGAATAGGAATTATTCAATATGAATAATTCCTATTTCTAAAATTAGCTGATATTATATTTTTGAAGAGGTGAGATATGAAAATAAATGTCAAAAAAGTTTTAATTACAGTAATAATAATAATTGTTTTAATAGTAACACTTTTATTTGCTTTTAAAAATAATAAGCAAGTAAGTAATACAAATGAAATAGAAAATGTATTTACAAACAATTTAATTAGTGAAGCAAATACGTTAGTTGTAAATATGCCTGAAGAACAAGTGGAACAAGCATGGGAATGGCAACATGATACATTAGAAAATCATAATATAAATGTATCAGCCATAAGTTCTATACATAATACTATCGATTCATATCCAATAAATGCAGAAGTTATTGTAAAAGATGGAGTTATTGTAGACGAATATTATAAAAATGGTTATGACCCCAATAGTGTGTTTACATTACAGTCAACTTCCAAAAGTATTACATCTGCTTTAATCGGAATTGCAATTGACAAAGGATATATCGAAAGCGTGAATGTGCCAATATCAAATTATTTTCCACAAATATTGGAATCAGGTAGCGAATATAAAAGTCAAATTACAATATGGAATTTACTTACTCATACAACTGGCCTAGATGCTAGTGATACAGAAAATTGGGATGAGTGGCTTGCTTCAGATAATTGGGTGGACTATGTATTAGAAAGACCAGCTACGTCACGACCTGGTACAGTATTTAGGTATTTTACTGGAAATACTCATTTATTGTCAGCGATTATACAACAAGCAACTGGAAAAACAGCATATGAATTTGGTGAAGAATATTTATTTGGTCCGCTTGATATTGAAAGTGCTCAATGTAGTACAGATCCTCAAGGAATTTCTGATGGAGGAAATGGATTTGCATTAAATATATATGATATGGCTAGAATAGGTGAGCTATATTTAAATAATGGAATTTGGAATGGTAAACGAATAATTTCCGAGCAATGGATAAAAGATTCAACAACACTTCAATTTGATAGGTCATCAGGTTCAGCAGATTACGGGTATCAATGGTGGGTAAGAACTTTTGGTGACAACAATTATCCAGCATATTTTGCACAAGGACATTATGGTCAATATATTTTTGTTGTACCAGATTTAAATTTAGTTGTAGCGATTACTAGCCATTATGAGGGAAGTACAAGTATTTATTGGCAGATTATGAATAATATTGTAAATGCTTGTAACTAATATTGGGAAACTATTACATAAAAATATGATTAATTTAATTTTGCCAAAAAGAATATTTAGATAAATGAACTTTAATGAACATTCCTAAAGTTCAAAGTCAATTTTGGGTTGATAATTATTTCCTCTTATGCTACTATTAACTTAGTATAAATGGGGAGGTTTTATTATGAAAAAATGGTTGAAAGTCGTAATAATTATTTTAGTAATTTTAGTTGTGGCATTGTTAGCATTTTTTATTATAAATCGTTATACAGAGCAAAATGAAGCTAATAATGATATACAGGATAGTTCAATTCAATATAACAATATTGATGAAATAGCTGTAATGGATGTGGTAATAGTAAAAGTAAATGAAAGATATTTAGGTGTTGTAAATAAGGATAACCCGGATGATATAATGACAGTTGGAATTCCAGATAATGATACTAATGAATATAAACAAAATCAAGAAATAAGAGTTCTTTATACTGGAGGAATAGATGAAAGTTATCCAAGTAGTCCTCATAAAGTTTCACAAATCGAAATCTTAAAAGAAAATAGTGACATAGAGATACCGGAGAAAGTCTTAAAATATTTTTATAGTTCACGTAATAATGTAGAAGTATCAAATATTAGAGTAACACAAACAGGAATAGACTTTGAAATAAAAGATACTAATGATTTAAAATATGAATATAAAAATACGTATACAATATATAAAAAGAATAAAAGAACAGAACAAGTAGAATCACCAAATATACCAGTTGTTACAGGAAACTCAACATCTTCATATGAAGGAAGTGGTAAGCCACTTTGGGAAGAAGCAACTAAAGTTTCAGAAATTAAAAGTGAAGATACTGTAACAGCTGAAAATGTTGATAATAATACTGTAGGAAAAATATGTGATTGGACAAATTTATATGGAAAACTAGAAGATGGGGAGTATGAATTTGTAATGCCTGCAGATGGCTTTTATATAAGAATTGCATTTTCTATAAATGAAAGTGGACAAGCAGAAAATATTAACTATGAACTTCAATAGTAAAGACATTTTATTTAATATGACATTAGGAAGACTTCAGATGAAGTTATACTATAAAAAATAGAATAATTTATGATAATTATTTAAAAGGCATTAAAAACATGAAATTTAATGCCTTTTAAATTGCAGAAAATTATAGTAATTTATATTATTCTATGTTATTATATTTAGCATTGAACATTTAAGAGAAAAGGAAGAAAGAACATGGAAATTATAGAATTATTGTTAATAGCAATAGGCCTAGCAATGGATGCTTTTGCAGTTTCTATATGCAAAGGTTTAGCGATGAAAAGGATGAATTGGAAAAAGGCAGTAATAGTTGGAATATATTTTGGTGTATTCCAGGCTCTTATGCCAGTTATAGGATATTTTTTAGGAACAACTTTTGAAAATTTAGTAACAAAAATTGATCATTGGATAGCATTTATTCTTTTGGTACTCATAGGTGGAAAAATGATTAAAGAAGCCTTTGATAACAATGCAGAAGGATATAGTGATAGTGTGAATTTTAAAACAATGTTGGTTTTAGCGATAGCAACAAGTATTGATGCATTGGCAGTAGGTATAACATTTGCATTTCTACAAACAAATATAGTATTAGCTGTTATCTTAATAGGAATAGTAACATTTATATTATCTATAGTCGGTGTAAAAATTGGTAATCAGTTTGGAATTAAATATGAAAAAAGAGCAGAAATTATTGGAGGAATAATTTTGATTCTTATAGGAATTAAGATTTTACTAGAACATTTAGGAATTATTAATATATAATAAAAATATATAAATTAAAAATTTTAATTATGATAATTTAATTAGTAAAATAGCAGATAAGTAATAAAAATTGAAGCCGAAAAATATCTAAATTTTGGCTTCAATTTGATAATTCTGCTATTTTTGTTTTTCTCTATAATTATTTCCCCAGACTACCATAGAATCTAAAATAGGTTTTAAACTCCATCCAGTTTCTGTTAAAGAATATTCAACACGAGGAGGAACTTCTGCATATACTTTTCTATTAACAAGTCCAGAAGATTCCATCTCTCTTAAATTATTTGTTAGAACTTTTTGAGTAATTCCATTTAATGATTTTTTTAATTCTCCAAATCTTTTTGTTCCAGTTAATAAATCCCTTATAATTAAAACTTTCCATTTATCACCAATTAAGCCCATTGTAATTTCTACAGGACAAGCAGGTAATTCTTTTGCCATAAAAAATCAACTCCATATAATATAATTTATTTAATTATATCAGATGATTTATAAAAAACAAGTTGAAACGCAAGAAAATACACAATAGTTTCAAAAAAGATATAAGAGTCGTAAAAAAACTAAAAAAA
>CALXYJ010000047.1 GCA_944392945.1 uncultured Clostridia bacterium
TGTGTGTGTGTGTGTGTGTGTACAACGCCAATGGTTTCAGCGTTTTCATTTATTTTTATATTCTTCATTTGATTTACTCCTAATTTTTCTTTAATAATTATATTGTAACAATTTTAAAAAGTAAATAGGTAATAATTCCATTTTTGAAATTATTACCTATTGTCTTTAATTATTTTATATATAACATTGCTCGGCAACCTAAATCTATATAAGATATCATTGGTTCATTATAGCGATTGCTTGATGGTTGATTATCACTACTATAAGTTGTGCATCCACCTCTAGAGATCCTTCCTCTATAATAAGACTCTATATTCCATTCTCTAACATTTCCGGCTAAATCATATATATTATTTGCTTTTGTATATTCACTACTTCCAGAAGGAATTATTTTACCTTCTCCCTCATTTTTAGTTTCTACTTTCCCACTACTGTTCTTGAATTCAAATGTCGAATTAATATAATTTCCCCAATTAATTGAATCTTTACATATTTCTTCTAGTGTTTTATTCTTACTTTCAATCAACCATATTAATACTCTATCCCATTGACAACTCCATATCATTCCAGTTTCGACATTATTATTTTCGCTATTTATCTCTTTACACTTTCTATACATTGTATACCAAGCTTGACTAGCTAAGTTAGTATTATATTTTCTTATCACTACTTTATTTTTACTTATATCTCCTGTCTCATATCTACCCATATAAAATCCTCCGTATTTTTTTACACTCTCCACCATATTGTTAAACTCCTTTTCCAGTTGCATTAAAAAGTCATGTAAATTTTCTATTTCTAATTGCATATTTTTTAATTTTGAATTAAAATCAAACGATGAAAAATCATTATTCGTTATAACATCTGGCTCTCTATTTCCACTTTTATTTAATATTTTAATTACTCCATTACTTTCACTCCAATTAAGTGGTTTTGCTCCTGTTATCGAATCTATATTATCTCCAGTATCTGTTGTAAATTCATAAAGTTTTCCCCATTTTTTGCCATTTTCATCTGTTCCATACATTTTGTTTGCATCTGGTACTGGTATCCACACATATTGGTTTCTTGTTTTTTGTGCTTCTTCCACATTTTCATTATTTACATCTTCTGTTCCTTCGTAAATTACATATCCCGTATCTATTTCGTTTTCTCCTGTTGCTTTACTTCCTACATATCCATTTGGAACAGGCACTTTATCTCTATTTGCGTCTTCTTCTAAATGCATATGCTCATTTTCTTCCAATTCTGAATTATATTCTTTGCTTGTTGCTAATATTTCTTTACTATCATTTTTGAAATATATTATTGATATGCATACCAGTACTATTATTAATGCTATTGACATTATTTTTATATTTCTTTTCTTTCGCATTTTCATTCCCTCTCTTTCGTTATTTTTTAATTTTTTGCACGCAAAAAAACAGGATATACTGTTTGCACTATTTTTCCTCATATAGTGCCACAGTTATCCTGTTTTCCACGTAATATAGAGTAGCCTCGTTTGCTACCCTTTTTATTTTTCTAAACGTACTTGTGTGTGTGTGTGTGTGTGTGTACAACGTCAATGGTTTCAGCGTTTCTATTTATTTTTATATTTGCCATTTTTTACTCCTAGTTTTCTTTTTTCTGTAATAATTATATTGTAAAAATTTTAAAAAGTAAATAGGTAATAATTCCATTTTTTGAAATTATTACCTATTATTTTTATTATTTTATATATAACATCGCTCGGCAACCGTCTAAGTAAATTAGGTTCTGGAATATTATAATAACGATTAACTAGATATTTATCACTTCCCGAATTACTATAATCACCGCCTCTATATGTTCTTTCTCCTGTAGTTGCTGCTGCCTCCATTGTCCATTCATGAACATTCCCAGCTAAATCATATATATTATTTGTCTTTGTATATTCTGTGCTCCCTGTTGGTATCTTTAAAGAAGACATAGCTTTTTTAGTAGCAATTCCACCAATAACATTTTCATCCTCATACTTAAATTCTGCATCTTTAAAATTTCCATAATTACTAGAATTTAATAAATCTTCTTTAGTTTTATTTTTACTTTCCACTAACCACATTACTGTTCTATCCCATTGACTTCCCCATATTATTCCTGTTTCAATATTTAAATTTTCGTTATTTAATTTTTTACATTTTTTATACATACTATACCATGTTGTAGATCCTACATCTATATTTCCTTTTTTTACTACTACTTCATTCTTAGTTAAATCTCCTGTTTCATATCTTCCTATATAAAATCCTTTATATTTTTCCACACTTTCTATCATTTCATTAAATTCTCTTTCCAATTGTATTATAAATTCATGCGAAGTTTTTGCTTTAAGTTCAGATATTTTTATTCTAGAATCCATATCATATGCTGATGTACCACGATTTATTATTATACCTGCTTCTCTATTACCTGTCTTATTTATTATTTTTATTACTCCATTACTTTCACTCCAATTTAGTGGCTTTGCACCTGTTATTGGATCTATATTTTCTCCTGTATCTGTTGTAAATTCATAAAGTTTTCCCCATTTTTTGCCATTTTCATCTGTTCCATACATTTGGCTTGCATCTGGTACTGGTATCCACACATATTGGTTTCTTGTTTTTTGTGCTTCTTCCACATTTCCATTATTTACTTCTTCTGTTCCTTCGTAAATTACATATCCCGTATCTATTTCGTTTTCTCCTGTTGCTTTACTTCCTACATATCCATTTGGAACAGGCACTTTATCTCTATTTGCGTCTTCTTCTAAATGCATATGCTCATTTTCTTCCAATTCTGAATTATATTCTTTGGTTGTTGCTAATATTTCTTTACTACCATTTTTGAAATATATTATTGATATACATACCAGTACTATTATTAATGCTACTGACATTATTTTTATACTTCTTTTCTTTCGCATTTTCATTCCCTCTCTTTCGTTATTTTTTAATTTTTTGCACGTAAAAAACAGGATGTACTGTCTGCACTATTTCTTATCGTATAGTGCTACAGTCATCCTGTTTTCCACGCAATATAAAGTAGCCTCATTTGCTACCCTTTTTATTTTTCTAAACGTACTTGTGTGTGTGTGTGTGCGTGTGTGTACAACGCCAACGTTTTCAGCGTTTCTATCTATTTTTATATTTGTCATTTTTTACTCCTAGTTTTCTTTTTTCTGTAATAATTATATTATAACAATTTTAAAAAGTAAATAGGTAATAATTCCATTTTTTGAAATTATTACCTATTGTTTTTATTATTTTATATATAACATTGCTCGGCAACCATTGTTAATACTCCTATTCGCAGGATAACCATAGTCGTGACGAGCATTTGCTGTATAAAGCGTTCCTTTGTCATAATTATATCCACCTCTAACAACTCTATTAAAAGTATCAACACCTTCTATTGTCCAATCCCATACATTTCCAGCCAGGTCATATATATTATTTGCTTTTGTATATTCTGTGCTTCCTGTTGGAATTTTCGTTGCTCCATGCTTTGTTGTTATATTTCCATTGACATTTATATAAGTAAATTCTGCATTACTATAATTTCCCCAACTTGTTGAATCTTCACAAATTTCTTCTTTTGACTTATTTTCGCTCTCAATTAGCCACATTAATGTTCTATCAAACTGACTTCCCCATATCATACTTGTTTCTATTGTCGAGATATTTCCTTTTAATTTTTTACATTTTTCATACATTGAATACCATGTTTGATTGCTTATGTCTGTATTTCCCTTTTTTACTACGGCTACTTCTTGACTTAAATTTCCAGTCTCATACCTTCCAATATAAAATCCTCCATATTTCTTTATACTTTCTATCATATCATCGAATTCTTTTTCTAATTGCATTAAGAATTCATGAGTTGACTTTATCCCTAATCCATAGTTTTTTAATCTTGAATTCATATCATATACAGTATTATCAATATTAGTTACTATATCTGGCTCTCTATTACTTTTTTTGTTTATTTTACTTATTATTTTCATTATTCCATCACTTATACTCCAATTTAATGGCTTTGTACCTGTTATTGGATCTATATTATCTCCTGTATCTGTTGTAAAGTCATATAACTTTCCCCACTTTTTTCCTTTTTCATCTGTTCCATACATTTTGCTTGCATCTGGTACTGGTATCCACACATATTGGTTTCTTGTTTTTTGTGCTTCTTCTACATTTTCATTATTTACTTCTTCTGGCCCTTCGTAAATTACATATCCAGTATCAATCTCATTCTCTCCATCTGCTTTACTTCCTATATATCCATTTGGAACAGGTATTTTATCTTCACTTGCGTCTTCTTCTAAATGCATATTCTCATTTTCTTCTAATTTTGCATTATATTCTTTGAGTGAGCTTTTTATTTCTGTATTATTTTCTTGTGTATTAAAATACATTAACGATATTGTAACTAATATAATTATTAATAAAGTACTTACTATTTCTAACATTTTTCTTTTGTTTTTCATTATAAATTCCTCCTTATTAAAGTCTTGAACACGTAATCTCAATTTGCAAAAAATTCGCACGCAAAAAACAGGATGTCCTGTCTGCACTATTTTTTATCGTATAGTGCTACAGTCATCCTGTTTTCCACGCAATATAGAGTAGCCTTATTTGCTACTCTCCTTATTTCATTAAACGTACTTGTGTGTGTGTGTGTGTGTGT
>CALXYJ010000048.1 GCA_944392945.1 uncultured Clostridia bacterium
AGGACTTAAGTCCTTGCCAGTAACAAGCCCTTATAGGGCTAGAGAAAACTACCCGTTGAACGGGTAGTTTTTTTTTATAAATTTTTATAGCGTAGAATAAAATTAAAATGTAAAAATTTAATTTAAATAATCTAAACTATTAATAGTTTTATTAATCATTTTAGTGAGTTCTAGTACAAATTGTACAGAATAATAGTAATTGTAAAGTGAAAGTTTATTTAATGGGGAACCAATTATATTTGGTTCAAACATTTGTCCTGTATAAAATTTAAAATATATAGAATCTTGATATATTGATATTTCAAAATTAATTTTATATGTGATATAAAATTTAGTTATAAAATCTAAAATATCAGGTGTGAAAATATTCATTGCTAAAATATTATCATTACAATATAATCTAAATAATTTATTAAAATCAGCATTATCAGTAGCAACATTATTTATATTATTTGGAATTTCATATTTTAGTACTTGGACATATTCTGGTATATTTATATTACATTTTTCTGTTAGGAATAATCCACTAAAAACAGTATGGTTATCCCTACGTGAATTACTTCTTTCTATAAATAAATTAAACATATCTATTGGCATATTATTGTCAATTTGTCCATATACATGGTCATCTGCAGAAAAAGATGTAAAATATTGTATAGGAAATTTAGAGTTTTCATATAAATTATAAACTGCATTATTATCATATACAAAAGGTGAATATTCTAAGTCTTCATTAAAAGAATTTATCAATGATTTGATGACATTATTTTTATAGAATTCAGTATATGTATTAGATAAATTTTTTGTTAGTAAAAACGAAATTATATATAAAATAATTACTATTAATATAATTAATATAGGATAATTACTGCTAAGAAATATGTAGTTAGTATATAAGTAAGAGACTACAGAAAAGATTGCTAAAGCCTCTAATACTTCCTTTATTAAAAGTATATATTGCATCTTTTTTAAGCTTCTATTATATTTTTTACAAAGATTAAAATATAAATTATTAAAATCTTTAGGAAGACTATTTAAGTTTTTTAAACTTAGATATGTTATTAAAGGTGGTGCTATAAAGTAATAAAATATAAATATTATTATTGTACTTATTAAAAAACTAGAAAAGTATATTATTTCTTCATATTGCTCGCTAACCATATCAATAATGCTTGAACATAAAAACGACATTAAAATAGCAAATAGGCCAGCCAACAATAATGTTATTAAGTGTTTTGCATATTTTTCCAAATTAATTCCTCCTTTTATTAGAATATTATTTTATCATATTTTTATATAAGGTAAAATATAAAATTTTATTTTATATTGCAGTTTAAAAATCTTATGATATAATTGAAAAAAAATTGGAGATAATATGGTAAGTTTATTTTTTTATGTTAATGGAAAGTTCTTGTTACATAAGTGTGATAACGATAGGGCTGAAAAATATGGAGATTTTTTAAATTATCCGAAAAGTCATATGGATATATGGGAAGAATTCTATTATCGAAAATATCAAGTTGATTTTGATTATTTTCCAAGAGGAAGGGTAGTATTTAATGTAAAAGAAAATTGTTATTATATTTATCATGATAAATGTATAGATAATTTAACAGATATATTAAAAGATTATAAGTATGAAAAATATAAGATTTGTACAGATTACCATTATCAATGCCATAGTTGTAATAAAAATTATATTTTATAGAAAGATACAATTATACAAAGGAGGAAAATGGAAGAGAAATTTATGTCTGTTACAAGTAAGATTGGCGAATATTTTGATGAGGTAAAAAAATTATGATGAAAAATAAAAGAAATTCAGGAGAAACAGTTTTAAATGGAAACGGCGAAAATTTTCCAAAAGAGCATGAAGAAGAAATTTTAGATCCTCTTTTTAATGATGCAGTGGAATATGTGTTTACTTTAAATTATATTGGTACATCTGCATTACAAAGAAAATTTTTAATAGGATATACAAGAGCTAATAGAATATTGGATGAATTAGAGAAAAAGGGAATTATTTCAAGCATTAATGGAGTAAAAACTAGACGAGTTATTTTAACTAAAGAAGAATGGAAAAAAATAAAAAATGAAGAATAAAGTGAGGTATTAACGATGAATATAGAGATAACTAAAAATATCGAAGAGGCTAATTGTATAACTCATAATGGAACTTTTCATTGTGACGAAGTTTTTTCAACAATTTTGTTCTCAAAATTACTAGAAAAAGTAATAGTTTGTAGAACATCAGATTTAGAAAAAATAACAGGTGAACAATATGTTTATGATGTAGGAGGAGGAGAACTAGATCACCATCAATTCGGAGGTAATGGAGAAAGAGAAAATGGTGTAAAATATTCTTCTTGTGGTTTGGTTTGGAAAAAGTTTGGAAAAGAAATTATTAAAATATATACTGATAAAAACATAGATGAAATCTGGAATATGATGGATAGAAATTTAATACAATGTATTGATGCTGGAGATAACGGGCAAATACCTACGATTGATACAGAATATAGAATGGTGCAAATAGCAAATATTATTTCAGAATTTAATCCAAATTGGGATGAAGATGCCAATCCAGATGAAAAATTTATGGAAGCTATAAAACTTGCAGATATTGTATTCACAAATGAAATAAAAAACGTAATCTCTAAAGTGAATGCTAAAGAAAAAGTAGAAAAGGCAATAAGTAATTCAAAAGATGGAATCATGACTTTAGAAAAATTTTTACCATGGAAAGAAATTCTTTTGGAATCTAATAGTAATAAAGCAAAATTAATAAATTTTGTTATATTTCCATCTAATAGGGGTGGGTATAATATATATACTGTTCCAGAAAGATTGGGATCTTTTGAAAGTAGAAAATTATTTCCAAAGGAATGGGCAGGTTTAAGGGATCAAGAATTACAGAAAGTAACTACAGTACAAACTGCTAGATTTTGTCATAATAAATGTTTTATATGTGTTACAGATACAAAAGATGATGCACTAAAATTAGCTGAAATTGCTAATAAAGCATAATGTAAAAATACTTTCTATAAAATTAGAAAAAATACTTGACAATAAAACTTGAGTTGTGCTATTATAACTAATGTTAATAGTAATGCGGATGTGGCGAAACTGGCAGACGCGCTGGTCTTAGGAACCAGTGCCAACGGCGTGGAGGTTCGAGTCCTCTCATCCGCACCATTAATAATCTGTTTTATTTAATTTAATAGATATACAAGATCAATCAGAAAATGAAATCTGGTTGATTTTTTTGTT